>NZ_JAMXKE010000001.1:0-7500 GCF_024712505.1 Bacillus sp. IBL03825
ATCCATGCTCATGAAAAAATTTCTAAGCTACTTAAAACGGATACGCAATTACAAAAACAAGTTGAAGAAATTAACGATATTTTAAAGTAGTAGCTGAATAGTGTGAATAACTTCCCTTGTTTTACGCACAGTCTATCCACATGTAGATAGACTGTTTTTACATCCTTTAACGGGGTTATCCACATATCCACAGGCCCTATTACTATTACTACTATTTTTTATCTTTATTAATTAAATAAAATATTATACTTACCGGAGGTTTTTCTTTATGCGTTTTACAATACAAAAAGACTATCTTGTAAGAAGTGTACAAGATGTAATGAAGGCTGTTTCTTCTCGTACAACAATTCCGATCCTTACAGGAATTAAAGTTGTCGCTACGGAAGAAGGAGTTACGTTAACAGGAAGCGATGCTGATATTTCTATTGAATCCTTTATCCCAGTTGAAGACAATGGAAAAGAAATCGTAGAAGTAGCACAATCAGGAAGTATTATTTTACAAGCAAAATATTTTAGTGAGATTGTAAAAAAATTACCTAAAGAGACTGTCGAAATTTCTGTGGAAAATCATTTTATGACGAAAATAATTTCTGGAAAATCAGAGTTTAATTTAAATGGTTTAGATTCTGCTGAATATCCATTGTTACCACAAATTGAAGAACATCATGTTTTTAAGATTCCAACAGATTTACTGAAACATATGATCAGACAAACTGTATTTGCAGTTTCCACTTCTGAAACAAGACCGATCTTGACAGGTGTAAACTGGAAAGTATATAACAGCGAATTAACTTGCATTGCTACAGATAGTCACAGGTTAGCTCTTCGAAAAGCAAAAATCGAAGGAATCGCAGATGAATTTCAAGCGAATGTTGTTATTCCAGGTAAAAGCTTAAATGAATTAAGCAAAATTCTAGATGAGTCTGAAGAAATGGTAGATATCGTTATTACGGAGTATCAAGTATTATTCCGTACAAAGCATTTATTATTCTTCTCAAGATTGTTAGAAGGTAATTATCCGGATACAACTCGTTTAATTCCAGCCGAAAGTAAAACAGATATTTTTGTAAATACAAAAGAATTTTTACAAGCAATTGATCGTGCATCTCTATTAGCAAGGGATGGTCGTAATAATGTTGTAAAATTATCAACTTTAGAAAAGGAAATGCTAGAAATTTCTTCGAATTCACCAGAAATTGGGAAAGTAGTAGAAGAAGTTCAATGTGAAAAAGTAGATGGGGAAGAGTTAAAAATATCTTTTAGTGCAAAATATATGATGGATGCATTAAAAGCTTTAGATAGTACTGAAATTAAAATTAGCTTTACTGGTGCGATGAGACCATTCTTAATTCGTACAGTAAATGATGATTCCATTATTCAATTAATTTTACCGGTTCGTACTTACTAAGTAAGAAGTAAGGGTTGCTAGTTTTCAGATACTAGTAGCCCTTATTTGATTTTTGGGTATTACTTTCCTAATGTTAGTTTATTTAGTACAATGAAAGAATGAACACTTTCAGAAAGTGAGCGATTTTATGAAACGTATTAAAATTTCAACAGAGTATATTACACTAGGACAATTTTTGAAGTTAGCTGATGTAATTGATACAGGTGGCGCTGTAAAATGGTTTTTACAAGAATATGAAGTGTACGTGAATCAAGAACTTGAAAATAGAAGAGGTCGCAAATTATATGCGAACGATATTATTGAAATTCCAGGAAGCGGAAGTTTCCAAGTTCAGTCATAAAGGGGGAGCCCTTTGTTTATTTCAGAAATACAATTAAAAAACTATCGCAATTATGAAAAGTTAGAGCTTTCCTTTGAAGATAAAGTGAATGTGATTATCGGTGAAAACGCACAAGGGAAAACGAATTTGATGGAAGCTATTTATGTTTTAGCGATGGCGAAATCTCATAGAACCTCTAATGATCGCGAGCTTATCCGTTGGGATGAAGACTTCGGTCAAATTAAAGGGAAATTACAAAAGAGAAATAGTTCTTTGTCTTTGGAATTAAATATTTCGAAAAAAGGTAAAAAGGCAAAATTAAATCAACTTGAACAACAAAAATTGAGTCAATATATTGGCATGATGAATGTTGTCATGTTTGCCCCAGAAGATTTAAATCTTGTAAAAGGAAGCCCTCAAGTAAGAAGACGCTTTTTAGATATGGAATTAGGCCAAATAGCTCCAGTCTATTTGTATGAATTGAGTCAATATCAAAAGGTGCTCACGCAACGAAATCACTTGCTGAAAAAGATGCAAGGGAATAGTAAGAATGAGGAAACGATGTTGGATGTATTTACACTTCAACTTATTGAGCATGGTGCAAAAATATTGCAAAAACGGTTTGAGTTTTTGCATTTACTACAAGAATGGGCAGCTCCAATTCATCGCGGTATAAGCCGTGGATTAGAAGAATTAGAAATTGTCTATAAACCAAGTGTAGATGTATCAGAATCAATGGATTTGTCGAAAATAAAAGAAGTATACTATGAAAATTTTCAATCTGTGAAACAACGTGAGATTTTCCGTGGTACGACTTTAATTGGTCCTCATCGTGATGATTTACAATTCTTCGTTAATAGTAAAAATGTTCAAGTCTTTGGTTCGCAAGGACAACAACGAACGACCGCACTGTCCCTAAAATTAGCTGAAATTGAATTGATTTACTCAGAAGTTAAGGAATATCCGATTCTTTTATTGGATGATGTATTATCAGAATTAGATGATTATCGTCAATCGCATCTGTTAAATACAATTCAAGGAAAAGTGCAAACATTTGTGACAACGACGAGTGTCGACGGAATTGAACACGAAACATTAAAAGAAGCGAAAACAATTCATGTAACGAACGGCACGGTAGATTGTGAAATAGATAGGGCGTAATCCCTATTTAAATGGAAAAGTAGGTGATCTTTGTGTCAATGGAACAAAAGCAAATGGAAGAAAACTCATATGATGAAAGTCAGATACAGGTACTTGAAGGATTAGAAGCGGTTCGAAAACGCCCTGGGATGTATATTGGATCTACAAGTGGAAAAGGACTTCACCATCTTGTGTGGGAAATCGTCGATAATAGTATTGATGAAGCACTTGCAGGGTATTGTGATGAAATTAACGTTAGTATCGAAGAAGATAATAGTATTCTTGTAACGGATAATGGACGTGGTATTCCAGTTGGTATACAAGAAAAAATGGGACGTCCTGCTGTGGAAGTTATAATGACCGTTCTTCATGCTGGTGGTAAGTTTGGCGGTGGCGGTTATAAAGTTTCTGGTGGTTTGCATGGTGTTGGGGCATCTGTAGTAAATGCTCTATCAACAGAACTAGAAGTATTTGTACATCGTGAAGGCAAAATCCATTATCAAAAATACGAAAGAGGTATTCCGGTTGCGGATTTAAAAGTCATTGGTGACACAGATCAAACAGGGACGATAACTCGATTTAAACCAGATCCAGAAATTTTTCAGGAAACAATAGTATACGAATTTGATACGTTAGCAACTCGTATGCGTGAATTAGCATTTTTAAATCGTAATATTAAATTAACAATTGAAGATAAACGTGAACATAAACAGAAGAAAGAATTCCATTATGAAGGTGGAATTAAATCATATGTTGAACATTTAAATCGTTCAAAACAGCCAATTCATGAAGAACCTGTATATGTAGAAGGTTCAAAAGATGGTATTCAGGTTGAAGTTGCGCTTCAATATAACGAAGGATACACAAATCATATTTACTCATTTACAAATAATATTCATACGTATGAAGGTGGTACACATGAGGTAGGATTTAAAACAGCCTTAACTCGTGTGATCAACGATTATGGTCGTAAAAATAATATTTTAAAAGATGCGGATAGTAATTTAACTGGTGAAGATGTTCGTGAAGGTTTAACAGCGATTGTGTCAATTAAACATCCAAATCCACAATTCGAAGGACAAACGAAGACAAAACTTGGAAATAGTGAAGCAAGAACAATTACAGAGTCAGTATTCTCAGAGGCATTTGAAAAGTTCTTACTGGAAAATCCCAATGTTGCACGTAAAATTATAGATAAAGGGACGATGGCAGCGCGTGCGCGTGTAGCAGCTAAAAAGGCTCGTGAGTTAACTCGCCGAAAGAGTGCTTTAGAAGTTTCAAGTTTACCAGGGAAATTGGCAGACTGTTCTTCTAAAGATCCAGCAATTAGTGAAATCTATATCGTAGAGGGTGACTCTGCGGGTGGGTCTGCAAAACAAGGGCGCGATCGTCATTTCCAAGCAATTTTACCGCTGAAGGGTAAAATTATTAATGTTGAAAAGGCGCGCTTAGATAAAATTTTATCAAATGATGAAGTTCGTACAATTATTACGGCGATTGGTACAAATATCGGCGGAGACTTCGCTATTGAAAAAGCACGCTATCATAAAGTTATTATTATGACGGATGCCGATGTTGATGGTGCGCATATTCGTACCCTATTATTAACGTTCTTCTATCGCTATATGCGTCAAATAATTGAGTGCGGTTATATATATATCGCACAGCCACCTTTGTTTAAAGTACAACAAGGTAAGAAAATTCAATATGCTTACAACGATAAGGAACTTGAAAAAATCTTAGCTGAATTACCAGCCCAACCTAAGCCGGGGATTCAGCGTTATAAAGGTCTAGGGGAAATGAATCCAACTCAGTTATGGGAGACGACAATGGACCCAGAAGTACGTTCATTACTTCAAGTTTCACTTCAAGATGCAATTGAAGCGGATGAAACATTTGAAATTTTGATGGGAGATAAAGTAGAGCCACGTCGTAACTTTATCCAAGAAAATGCAAAATACGTGAAAAACCTTGATATTTAAATGGGTAATGACAGGAATCTAAGTATTCCTGTCTTCTACATATAAATCAATGTATGTGTAACGGAAATGTAAGAGGAGGTGCTGGTTGATGTCAGACAATCAACAACAAGCACGAATTCGAGAAATTAATATTAGTCATGAAATGCGTACCTCGTTTTTAGATTACGCAATGAGTGTTATCGTATCTCGTGCATTACCAGATGTTCGTGATGGATTAAAACCTGTGCATCGTAGGGTTTTATATGCGATGAATGATTTAGGAATTACAGCTGATAAAGCATATAAGAAATCAGCGCGTATTGTCGGTGAAGTAATCGGTAAGTATCACCCTCACGGTGATTCAGCTGTTTACGAGACGATGGTACGTATGGCGCAAGATTTTAGTCAACGTTATATGCTTGTTGATGGGCATGGTAACTTTGGTTCTGTTGATGGTGATTCAGCAGCAGCGATGCGTTATACAGAAGCGAGAATGTCTAAGATCTCTATGGAATTAATACGTGATATTTCAAAAAATACGATTGATTATCAAGATAACTATGATGGTTCTGAAAGAGAGCCAATTGTATTGCCAGCGCGTTTCCCTAATTTATTAGTGAATGGTACGACGGGTATTGCGGTAGGTATGGCAACGAATATTCCACCGCATCAACTTGGTGAAGTAATTGATGGTGTATTGGCACTAAGCCATAATCCCGACATTACGATTGCGGAATTAATGGAGTTTATTCCAGGACCAGATTTTCCAACAGCAGGTTTAATTTTGGGACGAAGTGGGATTCGAAGAGCGTATGAAACAGGTAGAGGCTCTATTATGCTTCGAGCTAAAGTTGAAATTGAAGAGAAGTCAAATGGTAAACAATCTATTCTTGTAACTGAACTACCTTATCAAGTTAATAAGGCGCGATTAATTGAAAAAATTGCAGAATTAGTTCGTGATAAGAAAATTGAAGGTATTACGGATTTACGTGATGAGTCAGATCGAAACGGTATGCGTATTGTTATGGAAGTACGCCGTGATGCCAATGCCAATGTACTATTAAATAATCTATATAAACATACAGCACTTCAAACGAGTTTTGGTATTAATATGTTGTCTCTTGTAAATGGAGAGCCACAAGTACTAAATTTAAAACAAAATTTATATCATTACTTGGAGCATCAGAAGGTAGTAATTCGTCGACGTACTGCTTATGAATTAGAAAAAGCAGAGGCGCGTGCTCATATTTTAGAAGGATTACGAATTGCTCTAGATCATCTAGATGAAGTTATTACGTTAATTCGTAGTTCGAAAACAGCAGATATTGCAAAACAGGGCTTAATGGAACGTTTTGGTTTAAGTGAGAAACAAGCACAAGCAATTTTAGATATGCGTCTGCAACGTTTAACAGGATTAGAACGTGAAAAAATTGAGCAAGAATATCAAGACTTAATGAAGTTAATCGCTGAATTACAAGCAATCTTAGCAGATGAAGAGAAAGTTCTTGAAATTATTCGTGAAGAATTAACGGAAGTAAAAGAACGCTTCAATGATAAGAGACGAACGGAAATCACAATTGGTGGCATGGAATTTATTGAAGATGAAGATTTGATTCCAGAGCAAAACATCGCTATTACGTTAACTCATAATGGTTATATTAAGAGGTTACCGGCTTCTACGTACAAAACACAGAACCGTGGTGGACGTGGTGTGCAAGGAATGGGAACAAATGATGATGATTTCGTAGAACATTTATTAACTACTTCTACGCATGATCACATTTTATTCTTTACTAATAAAGGGAAAGTATACCGTACGAAAGGATATGAAATCCCAGAGTATAGTCGTACAGCAAAAGGTATACCTATTATTAACTTATTAGGTGTAGATAAGGGGGAATGGATTAACGCCATTATTCCAATTCGTGAATTTGGTGATGATGAATTCTTATTCTTCACAACAAAACAAGGTATTTCTAAGAGAACGCCACTTTCATCATTTGCAAATATACGTACGAATGGTTTAATCGCCATCTCTCTTCGTGAAGAGGATGAAGTAATATCTGTACGTTTAACATCTGGTGATAAGGATATTATTGTAGGAACAAGCAATGGTATGTTAATTCGCTTTAACGAGCAAGATGTGCGTTCTATGGGACGTAATGCGGCTGGTGTAAAAGCAATTACATTAGGTGATGAAGATCAAGTTGTAGGCATGGAAATTGTCGAAGAGGATGTAAATGTTCTAATCGTAACGAAAAATGGTTATGGAAAACGTACACCTATTGATGAATACCGTTTACAAAGCCGTGGTGGTAAAGGTCTGAAGACTTGTAATATTACAGATAAAAACGGTAAATTAGTAGCTGTTAAATCTGTAACAGGTGAAGAAGATATCATGTTAATTACGGCAGCAGGTGTTATTATTCGTATGCCAGTTGATCAAATCTCTCAAATGGGACGTAATACACAAGGTGTTCGTCTAATTCGATTAGAGGATGAGCAAGAGGTAGCGACGGTAGCAAAAGCACAGAAAGATGAAGAAGAGGAATCTAATGAAGAGGTTTCTTCTGAAGAATAAGAGGGGGGATTTTTTCCTCCTCTTATTTTTTTATAATAATACTTGCATAGCAATGGGAAAGTCTATATAATAGGCAGAGTCAGCAAATGAG
>NZ_JAMXKE010000001.1:10000-27500 GCF_024712505.1 Bacillus sp. IBL03825
GGCGGAACACGTGAAATTCCGTCGGAATCTGGGAGGACCATCTCCCAAGGCTAAATACTCCCTAGTGATCGATAGTGAACCAGTACCGTGAGGGAAAGGTGAAAAGCACCCCGGAAGGGGAGTGAAAGAGATCCTGAAACCGTGTGCCTACAAATAGTCAGAGCCCGTTAATGGGTGATGGCGTGCCTTTTGTAGAATGAACCGGCGAGTTACGATCCCGTGCGAGGTTAAGCTGAAGAGGCGGAGCCGCAGCGAAAGCGAGTCTGAATAGGGCGTTTAGTACGTGGTCGTAGACCCGAAACCAGGTGATCTACCCATGTCCAGGGTGAAGTTCAGGTAACACTGAATGGAGGCCCGAACCCACGCACGTTGAAAAGTGCGGGGATGAGGTGTGGGTAGCGGAGAAATTCCAATCGAACCTGGAGATAGCTGGTTCTCCCCGAAATAGCTTTAGGGCTAGCCTTAAGTGTAAGAGTCTTGGAGGTAGAGCACTGATTGAACTAGGGGTCCTCATCGGATTACCGAATTCAGTCAAACTCCGAATGCCAATGACTTATCCTTAGGAGTCAGACTGCGAGTGATAAGATCCGTAGTCAAGAGGGAAACAGCCCAGATCGCCAGCTAAGGTCCCAAAGTGTGTATTAAGTGGAAAAGGATGTGGAGTTGCTTAGACAACTAGGATGTTGGCTTAGAAGCAGCCACCATTTAAAGAGTGCGTAATAGCTCACTAGTCGAGTGACTCTGCGCCGAAAATGTACCGGGGCTAAATACACCACCGAAGCTGCGAATTGATACCAATGGTATCAGTGGTAGGGGAGCGTTCTAAGTGCAGTGAAGTCAGACCGGAAGGACTGGTGGAGCGCTTAGAAGTGAGAATGCCGGTATGAGTAGCGAAAGACGGGTGAGAATCCCGTCCACCGAATGCCTAAGGTTTCCTGAGGAAGGCTCGTCCGCTCAGGGTTAGTCAGGACCTAAGCCGAGGCCGACAGGCGTAGGCGATGGACAACAGGTTGATATTCCTGTACCACCTCTTTATCGTTTGAGCAATGGAGGGACGCAGAAGGATAGAAGAAGCGTGCGATTGGTTGTGCACGTCCAAGCAGTTAGGCTGATAAGTAGGCAAATCCGCTTATCGTGAAGGCTGAGCTGTGATGGGGAAGCTCCTTATGGAGCGAAGTCTTTGATTCCCCGCTGCCAAGAAAAGCTTCTAGCGAGATAAAAGGTGCCTGTACCGCAAACCGACACAGGTAGGCGAGGAGAGAATCCTAAGGTGTGCGAGAGAACTCTGGTTAAGGAACTCGGCAAAATGACCCCGTAACTTCGGGAGAAGGGGTGCTTTCTTAACGGAAAGCCGCAGTGAATAGGCCCAAGCGACTGTTTAGCAAAAACACAGGTCTCTGCGAAGCCGTAAGGCGAAGTATAGGGGCTGACACCTGCCCGGTGCTGGAAGGTTAAGGAGAGGGGTTAGCGTAAGCGAAGCTCTGAACTGAAGCCCCAGTAAACGGCGGCCGTAACTATAACGGTCCTAAGGTAGCGAAATTCCTTGTCGGGTAAGTTCCGACCCGCACGAAAGGTGTAACGATTTGGGCACTGTCTCAACCAGAGACTCGGTGAAATTATAGTACCTGTGAAGATGCAGGTTACCCGCGACAGGACGGAAAGACCCCGTGGAGCTTTACTGTAGCCTGATATTGAATTTTGGTACATTTTGTACAGGATAGGCGGGAGCCATTGAAACCGGAGCGCTAGCTTCGGTGGAGGCGCTGGTGGGATACCGCCCTGAATGTATTGAAATTCTAACCTACGGGTCTTATCGACCCGGGAGACAGTGTCAGGTGGGCAGTTTGACTGGGGCGGTCGCCTCCTAAAGTGTAACGGAGGCGCCCAAAGGTTCCCTCAGAATGGTTGGAAATCATTCGTAGAGTGCAAAGGCATAAGGGAGCTTGACTGCGAGACCTACAAGTCGAGCAGGGACGAAAGTCGGGCTTAGTGATCCGGTGGTTCCGCATGGAAGGGCCATCGCTCAACGGATAAAAGCTACCCCGGGGATAACAGGCTTATCTCCCCCAAGAGTCCACATCGACGGGGAGGTTTGGCACCTCGATGTCGGCTCATCGCATCCTGGGGCTGTAGTCGGTCCCAAGGGTTGGGCTGTTCGCCCATTAAAGCGGTACGCGAGCTGGGTTCAGAACGTCGTGAGACAGTTCGGTCCCTATCCGTCGTGGGCGTAGGAAATTTGAGAGGAGCTGTCCTTAGTACGAGAGGACCGGGATGGACGCACCGCTGGTGTACCAGTTGTTCTGCCAAGGGCATAGCTGGGTAGCTATGTGCGGAAGGGATAAGTGCTGAAAGCATCTAAGCATGAAGCCCCCCTCAAGATGAGATTTCCCATAGCGTAAGCTAGTAAGATCCCTGAAAGATGATCAGGTTGATAGGTTCGAGGTGGAAGCATGGTGACATGTGGAGCTGACGAATACTAATAGATCGAGGACTTAACCATATAATATGTAGCAAATGTTATCTAGTTTTGAAGGAATATGCCTTCATAGTTTGGTGATGATGGCAGAGAGGTCACACCCGTTCCCATACCGAACACGGAAGTTAAGCTCTCTAGCGCCGATGGTAGTTGGGACCTTGTCCCTGTGAGAGTAGGACGTCGCCAAGCAATTAAAAACACAAGTCTTTTGACTTGTGTTTTTTTTATTTCCCATGGAATAGGCCTGGTCCTGTTAGTAAAAAAGATGAAATATAGTAAGGGATTTTTTGAGCAGAAATAGTAAGAAATTGATAAATAAATGGGTAATCTTCAGAACCATAGCTCCCAAGTAAATCATACCACCAATCTGTTTCATATCTAGAAATCATACTTAAATTGTAGAGCAATAAATAATGAACAAGAAGTTCAGGTAATACTGGTTTAGGATTTCTCGGGTCAGTTGTAATTGGTAAGTAATAAGCATCAGCAAGATATTCGTAGTATAAGGGCGTACTATATATAGGATTCCACGATTGGATAGGAGCTGTAAAAAGCAAATTCGATCCGCTCGTTTTCCCGGGAACATGTTGTATGGATAAATGTTTACAAGTTGATTCAATGTAACGTGAAAATCTTTCTGTAGTCATATGGAGTCGATCTAGTATGTTGACCGAAAAGGAAAGTTCATTTGTATTTGTTGAATCGATTTTATATAATGTGGCCCCTCTTTGACTATAGCGAAATAAATTTTGTAATTCAGGAATATTTCCCATTAGATCTAACATGTTAAACTTCTCTGCTTCTAAGTGTTTCATGTGAAACAGCTGTTCTGCAATATGAGTAAATAATCCATTTTTTTGCACCTTCACCTCATCTTCTAAAAATTGATACCCCTGTTTTTTTCGTTTACGAGTCGTAACACCATGAGCTAAAACAGTAGTGGATTCTGGATAGTTAGGATCAATAGTTAGTAAGCAGGCTTTAAAAAGTTGGCTCATTCCATAAAACAATAACATTGGCTGAATGGAAAATGGGGCTACCTTATATAATTCATAATAGTTTTTCCCGTGTTCTAAGTAATAAATAAAGGGATAACAATTTTCGAAACTTTTTTTTTCAGCATCTTGTATGGAGGATTTTTCATAGCAACGGGCAAGATAACGTTGTACATTTTGAGATGAAAAGAAGAAACTTAATTGCTGCCAAGTACAATGTGTTTGATGCATATATTACGCTCCTTTTATTGTCTAAAAATTCTAACATATATATACGTCCTTGACAGTATTTTAACCAATTGATAAGCTACTAATAATAATTTCTGGTATCATGGGGGGAACAATTATGTGGGAATCTAAATTTGTTAAAGAAGGTTTGACTTTTGATGACGTATTACTTGTACCAGCAAAGTCAGATGTACTACCAAGAGAAGTAAGTGTTAAAACAGTTTTATCTGAAAGCTTACAGTTAAATATCCCGTTAATTAGTGCAGGAATGGATACAGTAACAGAAGCTGATATGGCTATTGCAATGGCTCGTCAAGGCGGTTTAGGAATTATTCATAAAAACATGTCTATTGAACAACAAGCGGAGCAAGTTGATAAAGTAAAACGTTCTGAAAGTGGCGTTATTTCAGATCCTTTCTTTTTAACTCCAGAACATCAAGTGTATGATGCAGAGCATCTTATGGGAAAATACCGTATCTCAGGTGTACCGGTTGTAAATAATTTAGACGAGCGAAAATTAGTTGGTATTATTACAAACCGTGATATGCGTTTTATCCAAGACTACTCAATCAAAATTTCCGACGTAATGACAAAAGAAAAGCTAATTACAGCTCCAGTTGGTACAACGCTGGAAGAAGCTGAAAAGATCCTACAAAAGTACAAAATTGAAAAACTCCCTCTCGTTGATAACAACGGTGTATTACAAGGGCTGATTACAATAAAAGATATTGAAAAAGTAATTGAATTCCCAAATTCTGCGAAGGATAAGCAAGGACGCTTATTAGTTGGAGCAGCGGTTGGTGTAACGGCTGATGCTATGCTTCGTATCGACGCATTAGTAAAAGCTAGCGTAGATGCAATCGTACTCGATACAGCTCATGGACATTCTCAAGGTGTTATTGATAAAGTAAAAGAAGTTCGTGCGAAATATCCATCACTAAATATTATCGCTGGAAATGTTGCTACTGCTGAAGCAACGAAAGCATTAATTGAAGCAGGTGCAAACGTAGTTAAAGTTGGTATTGGACCAGGCTCTATTTGTACGACACGCGTTGTAGCTGGCGTGGGTGTACCACAATTAACAGCAGTTTATGATTGTGCAACAGAAGCTCGTAAACACGGTATTCCGGTTATTGCTGATGGTGGTGTTAAGTACTCTGGTGACATGGTAAAAGCTTTAGCAGCAGGAGCACACGTTGTTATGCTAGGTAGTATGTTTGCTGGTGTTGCTGAAAGCCCTGGAGAGACTGAAATTTACCAAGGTCGTCAATTTAAAGTATATCGTGGTATGGGTTCTGTCGGAGCGATGGAAAAAGGAAGTAAAGACCGTTACTTCCAAGAAGGAAATAAAAAACTTGTTCCAGAAGGTATTGAAGGTCGAGTACCATATAAAGGACCTTTAGCAGATACAGTTCATCAATTAGTTGGTGGATTACGTGCCGGTATGGGATATTGCGGAGCGCAGAATTTAGAATTCTTACGTGAGAATGCACAATTCATTCGTATGTCAGGTGCTGGTTTACGTGAAAGCCACCCTCATCACGTACAAATTACAAAAGAGGCTCCAAACTACTCATTATAATGTCTGATATACAAATAGACGGAGATTTGATATCTCTGTCTATTTTTTTTTGATTATGTTAGAATAACGGTTATGTGAGTACATAGATATTGGGGGTAACAGACGTGAAAGGTATGTTTTGCAAAAGATTCATTGCTTTAGTAACAATGCTTACACTAGCTTGTAGTATGTTGTTACCATATAGCAATGCATCAGCAGAAACAGGAGCTTCTTTAAACATTGAAGCAGGTGCAGCAATTTTAGTTGAAGCAAATTCTGGGAAAATTTTATATCAAAAGAATGCAGATGAATTATTATCAATTGCTAGTATGACAAAGATGATGAGTGAATATTTAGTTCATGAAGCAGTGGATAAAGGAAAACTTAAGTGGGATCAAAAAATTAAGGTTTCTGAATATGCGTATAAGGTTTCACAAGATGCTTCTTTATCAAATGTTGCATTAGAAAATGGCGGCATTTATACAGTAAAAGAGTTATATGAAGCAATGGCAATCTTTTCTGCAAATGGTGCAACAATTGCATTAGCAGAAGCAATTGCAGGTAAAGAAGTAGACTTCGTAAAAATGATGAATGATAAATCGAAAGAACTAGGGTTGAAAAATTATAAATTTGTCAATTCTACAGGTTTAACGAATAAAGATTTAAAGGGAATGCACCCTGAAGGAACAACAGCGGATGAAGAAAATAAAATGTCTGCAAAGGATGTTGCAACTTTAGCACAACATTTAATTAAAGATTACCCAAAAGTGTTAGATACAGCAAAAATCCCGAAAAAAGAATTTCGTCCACAAAAAGAGAAGTTTGCAATGTCGAACTGGAACTGGATGTTAAAGGGCTTAGTGAAAGAATATGATGGCGTAGATGGCCTGAAAACAGGCTCGACTCCAGAAGCCGGGGATTGCTTCACTGGTACGGTTGAAAGAAACGGTATGCGTTTTATTTCTGTAGTTATTAAAACAAGTTCTCATACAGCACGTTTTGATGAAACAAAGAAGCTATATGATTATGGATTTGCTAACTTTGAAATGAAGCAAATGTATAAAAAAGATTCTTCAGTAAAAGGACAAGAAACAGTACGAGTAGAAAATGCTAAAGATAAAGATGTAGCAGTTCAAACAAAACAAGCTGTTTCACTTCCAGTGCCAAAAGGAAGTAAAGATGTTTATAAAACAGAATTAAAAGAAGCAAATAAGGGACAAGAAGCACCTATTAAAAAGGGAGCTGTACTTGGCCAAATGGTAATCACACCAAAAGATGCGAATGACCCTGGATTTTTATCTGGTAAGTCATTACAAATAGATCTTGTAACAACGTCTGCAGTAGAGGAAGCGAATTGGTTTACTCGCTCTATGCGCGGAATTGGTTCTTTCTTTAGTGGTATATGGAATAGTGCTGTTGATACAGTAAAAGGTTGGTTTTAAAAGCTCCTCATTGTAGGGGCTTTTTCTTATTCCTATTTTTCATACCGACTTTATGAAAAAGTAGTAGACAAGCATCTGATGGTTAGTGGTAGAATGTAAGAGTATTCTTAATTTTCGCCTTTAACGGGGAAAAGCAATTCACCTAGGGGGGTTTTTGTAACATGACAAATGTAACAGGGACAGAACGTGTAAAACGTGGAATGGCAGAAATGCAAAAAGGCGGCGTTATTATGGACGTAATTAACGCTGAACAAGCAAAAATTGCAGAAGAGGCAGGCGCAGTTGCCGTTATGGCACTAGAGCGTGTACCAGCAGATATTCGTGCAGCAGGTGGCGTTTCTCGTATGGCAGACCCAACAATCGTTGAGGAAGTTATGGGTGCGGTGTCAATTCCGGTTATGGCAAAATGCCGTATCGGTCACCTTGTAGAAGCACGTGTATTAGAATCATTAGGGGTAGACTATATCGATGAGAGTGAAGTGTTAACTCCTGCCGATGAAGTATACCATTTAAATAAACGTGATTACACAGTTCCATTTGTATGTGGTTGCCGTGATATCGGAGAAGCTGCACGTCGTATTGCAGAAGGTGCATCTATGCTTCGTACAAAAGGTGAACCAGGAACAGGAAACATTGTAGAGGCAGTGCGTCATATGCGCCAAGTCAATGCAGAAATCCGTCAAGTTGCAAGTCTACGTGAAGATGAGTTAATGACATATGCAAAAAATACTGGTGCTCCTTATGAAGTACTACTTGAAATTAAACGCCTTGGTCGTTTGCCAGTTGTAAACTTCGCAGCAGGTGGTGTAGCAACACCAGCAGATGCAGCGTTAATGATGCAACTTGGTGCGGATGGTGTATTCGTAGGATCTGGTATCTTCAAATCAGAAAATCCAGAGAAATTTGCACGCGCAATCGTTGAAGCGACGACTCATTATGAGGATTACGAACTAATTGCAAGCCTTTCTAAAGGGTTAGGTAATGCAATGAAAGGTATCGAAATTTCAACATTATTACCAGAACAACGCATGCAAGAGCGTGGATGGTAATTGAAGGAGAACTTTAAAATGGTGAAAATCGGTGTACTAGGTCTTCAAGGTGCAGTTCGTGAGCATATAAAATCAGTTGAAGCAAGTGGTGCAGAAGCTGTTGTTGTAAAGCGTATAGAGCAACTTGAAGAGATTGATGGTCTTATTTTACCAGGCGGTGAAAGTACAACAATGCGCCGTCTTATTGATAAGTATGCTTTCATGGAACCACTTCGTACATTCGCGAAGTCTGGTAAACCAATGTTTGGTACATGTGCAGGTATGATTCTTCTTGCAAAAACACTTATTGGCTATGAAGAAGCACATATTGGTGCTATGGATATTACAGTAGAACGCAATGCGTTCGGACGCCAAAAAGATAGCTTTGAAGTCGCACTTTCAATTAAAGGTGTAGGAGAAGAATTTATTGGTGTATTTATCCGTGCTCCGTATGTTGTAAATGTAGCTGATGATGTTGAAGTACTTTCTACACATGGTGACCGAATGGTAGCAGTAAAACAAAATCAGTTTTTAGCTGCTTCATTCCATCCGGAATTAACGGATGATCATCGTGTCACAGCATACTTTGTAGAAATGGTAAAAGAAGCGAAAACGAAAAAAGTTGTCTAAGTAACTTGCAACTTGTATAAGATTATAGTAAATTGATGGTAACAATTTTATAAAATAAGCGTGTTGATAGGAAGTAGTAACAAATGCCGTTTCTTATAGAGAGTCGATGGTTGGTGGAAATCGATAGAAACAGTTTGTGAATCCATCCTGGAATGGAATGTGGAATATCTTTATGATTAGTAAACATTCCCGGTGAAGAGCCGTTATTTCTACTTGAGAGGAAGGCGGTAATGCTTTCAACTAGGGTGGCAACGCGGGTTAACTCCCGTCCCTTTATATAGGGACGGGAGTTTTTTGTGTTTTATAAAATAAAAGGAGGAGTATATAATGCTTGATATTAAATTTTTACGTACAAATTTTGAAGAAGTAAAAGCAAAGTTACAGCATAGAGGCGAAGATTTAACTGATTTTGGTCGCTTTGAAGAGCTGGATACGAGAAGAAGAGAATTACTTGTTCAAACAGAGGAACTAAAAAGTAAACGTAACGAAGTATCTCAACAAATCTCTGTATTGAAGCGCGAAAAGAAAGATGCAGAAGCTCTAATTCTAGAAATGCGTGAAGTTGGAGAAAAAGTAAAAGATCTTGATAATGAACTTCGTACAGTTGAAGAAGATTTAGAAAGATTAATGTTATCTATTCCAAATATTCCTCATGAATCTGCTCCAGTTGGTGAAACAGAAGATGATAATGTAGTAGCACGTACTTGGGGAGAAGTGAAAGAATTTGCTTATGAACCAAAACCACATTGGGATCTTGCTACAGATTTAGGAATTTTAGATTTTGAGCGTGCTGGGAAAGTAACGGGAAGCCGCTTCGTATTCTATAAAGGTGCTGGCGCGAGATTAGAGCGTGCTTTAATTAGCTTTATGCTTGATCTTCATACTGATGAGCATGGATACGAAGAAGTATTACCTCCGTATATGGTAAACCGTGCAAGTATGACAGGAACAGGACAACTTCCGAAATTTGAAGAAGATGCATTCCGTATTGAAAGTGAAGATTACTTCTTAATTCCGACAGCTGAAGTACCTGTAACGAACATGCATCGTGATGAAATCTTAAATAAAGATCAATTGCCTATACGATATGCTGCATTTAGCTCTTGTTTCCGTTCTGAAGCAGGTTCAGCTGGTCGTGATACACGTGGCTTAATTCGTCAGCATCAGTTCAATAAAGTAGAGCTTGTAAAGTTCGTAAAACCAGAAGATTCTTATGAAGAGTTAGAAAAACTAACAAATGATGCAGAACGCGTGTTACAATTATTAGAGTTGCCATATCGCGTTATGAGCATGTGCACAGGCGATTTAGGATTTACAGCAGCGAAGAAATACGATATCGAAGTATGGATTCCAAGCTATGGCACATATCGTGAGATTTCTTCTTGTAGTAATTTTGAGGCTTTCCAAGCGAGACGTGCAAATATCCGTTTCCGTCGTGAGCCAAACGGAAAACCAGAACATGTTCATACATTAAATGGATCTGGTCTTGCGATTGGACGTACGGTTGCAGCTATTTTAGAGAACTACCAACAAGAAGATGGTACAATTATAATTCCAGAAGTTCTTCGCCCTTATATGGGAGGAAAAGCAGTTATTAAGTAAATGTAAACATTCATCGGTATGAGTGATTGGTAATTATGAGCATTGTCAGTACTGAAATGTAGGAGGGGAAAGGTAAATTTCCCCTTTCCTCATAATTTATTTTAGTAGGGTTGACTAACTGTTTTTCTTTTGATATTATATTTGATGTCAATATGGAGGTATACCCAAGTCTGGCTGAAGGGATCGGTCTTGAAAACCGACAGGCGGCGAGAGTCGCGCGGGGGTTCGAATCCCTCTACCTCCTCCAGATATAATTGACAACAGCGCATATAAGTGGAGATTGGAGAACTCGTTACCAACACGTAACGAGTTTTTATTTTAAAACCAATCATAAAGTATGGTGTAGGGCGATTTTCTCCTTATTACACACTCATATTCCGATGATTATCTTCATAGATATGAAAGGAGTCAACATGGATCTTATTATACAAACGTTTCCTTTAGATGGAAAAACTTTATATTATGTACAATGTCCTGTCTGTAAGAACAATAGAATTTTAAACAGTGGTGCAAATGTGTCACGCATTATAAGCGATGATACATTCCGTAAACTTTGTGGTTGCACTTGTGATGTAAAGCAAACTGCGACAAAAGTAGAGGCGCCAAAAAAAGTTGAAAAAGCAGCTGTAAAGAAAGAAGCAGCTCCAAAACGTACAGGTAAAGTATTAACAGCAGTAATTAACGGGAAAGAAATGACTGTTAAAGAGATTGCTGAAACATACGATATTAGTACAAGTACTGTTCGTCAGCGTATTAACGCTGGAAAACCTGAGAGTGAAATTATTGCTCCGACAAAAAAGAAGTAATTTAATAGAAAAACCCGTGCGTATGCACGGGTTTTTTATTTTACAAGTTTACGTGTTTGTTTTAAAAAATGGCCAATTTTTTTAATGATTGGTTCAATTGAATCGCCATCTTTTAAAATATCGTATTCATTAATGTTTAATCGTAAAACAGGGCATGCATTAAAGTTGTTAATCCAGTTTTCGTAACGGCCATGCATCTCTTTCCAATACTCAATTGGTGTTTGTTGTTCCATCGGACGTCCGCGTTCTTGGATACGATTAACAATATCATCGAAAGAACCTTCTAAGTAAATTAATAAATCTGGATGAGGGAAGTAAGGAGTCATGACCATAGCATCAAATAAACCTTTGTATGTTTCATAATCAGTTTCCGTCATTGTACCTTTTTCATGATGCATCTTTGCAAAAATTCCAGTGTCTTCATAGATAGAGCGATCTTGAACAAAACCGCCACCGTATTCAAAAATTCTTTTTTGTTCTTTAAATCGTTCTGCTAAAAAGTACACTTGCAAGTGGAAGCTCCAGCGTGTGAAATCAGCATAGAACTTGTCCAAATACGGGTTCGAATCTACCTTTTCAAATGATGTGCGATAACCTAAAGTGTTAGCTAATGCAGTTGTCATAGTTGATTTTCCGACACCTACTGTTCCAGCAATAGTGATTACTGCGTCATTTGGTATATCATATTTTTGCCTTAAATTCATTGTTATTTCGACTCCTTTAAGAGAGTATTTTGAAGGGCGGATAGGATGACGTTTAAATCATCAGGATTTTTTACAAAATCCATATCGTCTCCGTTAAATTTCAATACTGGGATATCTGGATGATCCTTTTTAAAAGTATCCATTGCCGTTTCGTAATCTTTTGTGAGCTGTAGTAAGTAATTGGGATCCATATTTTTTTCGAATTCTCTTCCGCGCATCGCAATTCGTGTTTGTAATGTTTCCAAGCTAGCTGTTAAATAAACGATAACGTTTGGTACAGGCATATCTTGTGTAAGGATACGATAGATTTGCATGTACTTGTCGTATTGAGAATTCTTTAATGTACGGGATGCGAAAATTAAATTTTTAAATATATGATAATCCGCTACTACTGGCTTCCTTTGATTCAAATACTTTATGTTAATATCTTCTAATTGTTTGTATCTATTACAAAGAAAGAACATCTCTGTTTGAAAACTCCATTCGTCGATGTCTTCATAGAATTTTCCTAAAAAAGGATTTTCATCAACAATCTCTTTTAGTAAGTGGAGTTGCATGTGAGTTGAAATTGCCTTCGCAAGCGAGGTTTTTCCAACACCAATTGGTCCTTCAACCGTGATAAAAGGTACTCCGGTCACGCTGTTTCCTCCTTTCAATCAGTGATTTACCGTGACTACTAAAAACACAAAACAGAATTATTGTAGCACAAGAGGGAAGCGAGCGGGTTAATTTGATATAAAAAGTTAGAAAATAGATATATGTATTAATTAATTTTTATTTGAGATGAAGGTACTATATTTGCTTTTAATGTGGATTCCATTATTTTTAAAGCATGCAGATTATCCTGATCGTGATTAGAGGCAATACAGTCCTGTGGTACATACAGTGTATAATTTCTCATATGAGCGTCGTTAGCTGTAAAGAGGATACATATATTCCCGGCGACTCCTGTTAATATTAGATTTTCTATTTTTAAATAGCCTAATAAAGAATTTAAAGGTGTTTCATAAAAAGCAGAGTAATGTGGTTTAATAAAAATGTAATCATCGGAATTTGGAGCAATCTTATGAATGATATTTTCGCTATACTCATTTGTACAATGGGTAATTAGTTGGTCAATATCAGATCTCCAAAGTTGATAATGGTCATTAACATAAATTATGGGGTAGCCAAAGGATTTCATTGTTTTCTTTAATTGTAAAATAGGGTTTGTTATAATTTCGCATTTTTTGGCTAAGATGGGCCCGTGTGAAAATTGAAAATCATTAATCATATCGATAATGAGTAAGGCAGTATTCTTCATATGTAATCTCCTCTCTTTTTTATTAGGGTGGATTGAATTTGTAAAAGTTATCCCATGTGTAGTAAATGGAAATAAGTGTACTTTATTTGTAATGAAAGGACTATGGTATGGAACGCGATCAAGATATTTATTTTATGCAGTTAGCAATAGAAGAGGCTGAAAAAGCAGAGGCAATACAAGAAGTACCGATTGGTGCAGTTATAGTGTTAGATGGTGAAGTAATTAGTGTTGCTCATAATTTAAGAGAAACTGAACAAAGATCAATAGCTCACGCTGAGTTGTTAGCTATTGATGAGGCGTGCAAAAAATTAGGGACATGGCGTTTAGAAGATGCGACGTTATATGTAACATTAGAGCCTTGTCCGATGTGTGCGGGTGGAATTGTTTTATCACGAGTGAAGCGAGTTGTATATGGTGCAAGTGATCCGAAAGGTGGATGTGCAGGGACGTTGATGAATCTTTTAACGGATGAACGCTTTAACCATCAATGCGAGGTAGTTGCTGGTGTATTAGAAGAAGAATGCGGTACTTTGTTAACAAACTTTTTTAGAGAGCTTCGTAAAAAAAGAAAAGCGATAAAAAAATTAGAGAAAAGTAACGAGAATTAACGTATTTGCATTTTGTAAAAAAACAAGTTATACTGATAATGCCTTTTAATGAAGGCAACCGAATATTGGTTTTAACTTTGCCGTGCTAAGCGGGGAGGTAGCGGTGCCCTATACTCGCAATCCGCTCTAGCGAGGCCGAATCCCTTCTCGAGGTTATGCTGCTGTAAGGTCTGCCTTAAGTAAGTGGTGTTGACGTTTGGGTCCTGCGCAACGGGACCCCGTGAACCTTGTCAGGTCCGGAAGGAAGCAGCAATAAGCGGGTCTTCTCGTGTGCCGCAGGAGTGCCTGAACCGAGCTAACTGCTTGAGTAACGCTTATGGTACGTAATCGACAGAAGGTGCACGGCAGTTATATATGTATACAAAACTCACCTTAATACTAAGGTGGGTTTTTTGTATAGAAAATAACTTTTGGAATCTATAAACAGAATGGGTTATAATAAATGAGATAATAACCTTTGAGGGAGGCCGTATTTTCGTGTCATACCAAGCGTTATACCGAACATGGAGACCGCAAAAATTTGAAGATGTAGTTGGTCAAAAGCACGTGACAAAAACGTTGCAAAATGCCCTTCTTCAAGAGAAAGTTTCACATGCTTATTTATTTTCTGGGCCGAGGGGAACAGGAAAAACGACAATTGCAAAAGTATTTGCAAAAGCAATCAACTGTGAACATGCTCCGGTAGCTGAACCTTGTAATGAATGTCCTTCTTGTTTGGGGATTACACAAGGATCTATTTCAGATGTATTAGAAATTGATGCGGCTTCAAATAACGGTGTAGATGAAATTCGAGATATTAGAGATAAAGTAAAATATGCTCCAAGTGCTGTAGAATATAAAGTATACATTATTGATGAAGTCCACATGCTTTCTATGGGGGCCTTCAATGCGCTTTTAAAAACGTTAGAAGAGCCGCCAGGACACGTCATCTTTATTTTGGCGACAACAGAACCGCATAAGATTCCGCCTACAATCATTTCACGTTGCCAGCGTTTTGAATTTCGAAAAATATCAGTAAATGATATTGTTGAGAGATTATCGACGGTTGTGACGAATGAAGGTACGCAAGTAGAAGATGAGGCGTTACAAATTGTTGCACGTGCCGCTGAAGGTGGTATGCGTGATGCGCTTAGTCTTATTGATCAGGCAATATCTTATAGTGATGAGACAGTTACGACAGAAGATGTATTAGCTGTGACAGGTTCTGTTTCCCAGCAATACTTAGGTAACTTAGTAGAATGTATACGTGAAAATGATGTATCAAGAGCATTACGTATCATAGATGAGATGATGGGTAAAGGGAAAGATCCAGTTCGTTTTATGGAGGATTTCATTTACTATTATCGGGATATGCTTTTATATCAAACTTCACCACAACTGGAACATATGTTGGAACGAGTAATGGTAGATGAGCAATTCCGGATGTTAAGTGAAGAAATGCAACCGGAAGTAATCTATGAAATCATTCATACTCTTAGTAAGGGACAACAGGAAATGAAGTGGACAAATCATCCGCGAATTTTCTTAGAAGTTGTTATGGTACAACTGTGTCAACAGTTTATGATGCAAGCAAACGGTGCAGATCGTTTACAAGCAATTATGAACAGGATGCAGCAATTGGAGAAAGAGTTAGAACAAGTCAAAAAGAATGGTGTGCCGGCTGGTGTGCAGCAAGAAGTCAGAGAGACACGTGCAACACCAAAGCCAGTGCGGACAGGTAGTATGAAGATTCCTGTCGGACGCGTAAATGAAGTGTTAAAACAAGCAAAGCGCCAGGATTTAGAGCAATTAAAAGCTGTGTGGGGTGAGTTGTTAGGCAGACTCAAAGCATACAACAAAGTAGCGTTTGCTGTTTTATTAGAAAATAGCGAACCGGTGGCGGCTTCGGATGATACTTACGTTTTAGCGTTTCAATATGAGATTCACTGTAAAATGGCAAGCGAAAATCGAGAAGCTATGGATACAGTGGAACAAGCCTTATTTGAATTGCTAAGTAAAAGATTAAATATGATTGCCATTCCAAAAAGTGAATGGGGTAAAATCCGTGAAGATTTTTTACAGCGTGAAGGCGGGGAGTCTGAAGAAAGCCCAGAGAAAAAAGAAGATCCTCTTATAGAAGAGGCCGTAAAATTAGTAGGACAAGAACTTATTGAAATAAAAGAGTAATAATAATTAGGAGGAATTAATTATGATGCGTGGCGGAATGGGAAATATGAATAATATGATGAAACAAATGCAAAAGATGCAAAAAGATATGGCAAAGGCGCAAGAAGAGCTTGGCGAAAAAACAGTTGAAGGTACAGCTGGCGGCGGTATGGTCACAGTTATTGCAAATGGTCATAAGCAAATTCTTGAAGTGAAAGTTAAAGAAGAAGTTGTAGATCCAGAAGATATCGAAATGTTACAAGACTTAGTGTTAGCTGCAACGAATGATGCACTTAAAAAAGCTGATGAACTTTCAAACTCTACAATGGGTAAATTTACAAAAGGCTTGAACTTACCAGGTGGAATGTTCTAGGAGGATACTGATATATGCATTATCCAGAACCGATATCGAAATTAATTGATAGTTTTATGAAGTTGCCAGGAATCGGACCGAAAACAGCGGTTCGATTGGCATTTTTCGTATTAGATATGAAAGAAGATGATGTGTTAGGTTTTGCAAAAGCACTTGTGAATGCGAAGCGAGATTTAGCGTATTGTTCTGTATGCGGACATATTACTGACCGCGACCCTTGTTATATTTGTAATGATTCGCATCGAGATCAGTCGGTTGTTTGTGTTGTGCAGGAACCGAAAGATGTAATCGCAATGGAAAAGATGAAAGAGTATCAAGGTGTATATCATGTGTTACGTGGTGCGATTTCTCCAATGGAGGGAATTGGACCGGAAGACATTAATATCCCGCAACTTTTAAAGCGACTGCATGATGAAACGGTACAAGAAGTGATACTAGCAACAAACCCTAATATTGAAGGGGAAGCTACAGCGATGTATATATCCCGCCTCTTAAAGCCGACAGGTATTAAAGTAACTCGTATTGCACATGGTCTGCCAGTTGGTGGAGATTTAGAATATGCAGATGAAGTGACACTGTCGAAAGCGTTAGAAGGTCGTAGAGAAGTATAAGAGGAGAAACAAAAATGTTCTTTCAAAAAAAGGGTAAATTGCGTAAAGAGTATGATGATAAGCTAATTGTACTATTAGAAAAAGTGAAGAATGAATGGTTACGTCAGAAGAGAATGGTTGAACAAAGTGTGGAACCATCTCAAGATGTACTTTGTTCTTTGAAAATAGCAGAGGCGAAATATTTCTTCTTGTTAAAAGAAGCAAAACGTCGTCCGGTAAAAATGGAACAATGGTAAAAGGTTCTGCTGAAAAAGCAGAACCTTTTATTTTATTCGTTAAACATTGCGTGGTTACTTCGTTTGGAAAGAGTGAGGAATCGTTTTATATGAAGAAAGTGTCGTCGAATAAAATTTAATGAGATGAAGCGACTGGAGTAGTATGATAAATGTTCTTTTTTATCGCCTTGTCCCATACAAATAAATGTGTATAGGTCATTCACAAGGAGGAAAAAATGAATTCTACAATTATTATTGTTGGTATTCTTGCTCTAGTTTTTATTTTTCTTGTTTTTGGAGTTTCTTCTAAGCCGTTACGTTTTATAGGAAAAGCGCTCTTTCATGTTACTTTGGGAATAGCGTTACTTTTTATCGTAAACGTTGTAGGAACATATTTTGATTTTCATATTCCAATTAACTTGGGTACAGCAACAATTACAAGTCTATTAGGTCTACCTGGTGTTGCTGCATTAGTGGTTATTAAGCTTTATATCATGCCAAGATAAAATTTTTTTGGCATTTTTTTAAAAAGTGTTGACGAACAAATGATTAATATGGTAAATTAATAAGCGTCGTCAGGAACGAAAGAAAAAAGTTGTTGACAGATTTAACGCAAAATGTTAAATTATAAAAGTCGCTGAAACGCGATGTTGAACTTTGAAAACTAAACGAAACAAACAACGTGAAACGTCAATTTTTATTTTTAGATGCTAGACAAACTAACTTTATTGGAGAGTTTGATCCTGGCTCAGGATGAACGCTGGCGGCGTGCC
>NZ_JAMXKE010000001.1:30000-80000 GCF_024712505.1 Bacillus sp. IBL03825
CCGGCGAGTTACGATCCCGTGCGAGGTTAAGCTGAAGAGGCGGAGCCGCAGCGAAAGCGAGTCTGAATAGGGCGTTTAGTACGTGGTCGTAGACCCGAAACCAGGTGATCTACCCATGTCCAGGGTGAAGTTCAGGTAACACTGAATGGAGGCCCGAACCCACGCACGTTGAAAAGTGCGGGGATGAGGTGTGGGTAGCGGAGAAATTCCAATCGAACCTGGAGATAGCTGGTTCTCCCCGAAATAGCTTTAGGGCTAGCCTTAAGTGTAAGAGTCTTGGAGGTAGAGCACTGATTGAACTAGGGGTCCTCATCGGATTACCGAATTCAGTCAAACTCCGAATGCCAATGACTTATCCTTAGGAGTCAGACTGCGAGTGATAAGATCCGTAGTCAAGAGGGAAACAGCCCAGATCGCCAGCTAAGGTCCCAAAGTGTGTATTAAGTGGAAAAGGATGTGGAGTTGCTTAGACAACTAGGATGTTGGCTTAGAAGCAGCCACCATTTAAAGAGTGCGTAATAGCTCACTAGTCGAGTGACTCTGCGCCGAAAATGTACCGGGGCTAAATACACCACCGAAGCTGCGAATTGATACCAATGGTATCAGTGGTAGGGGAGCGTTCTAAGTGCAGTGAAGTCAGACCGGAAGGACTGGTGGAGCGCTTAGAAGTGAGAATGCCGGTATGAGTAGCGAAAGACGGGTGAGAATCCCGTCCACCGAATGCCTAAGGTTTCCTGAGGAAGGCTCGTCCGCTCAGGGTTAGTCAGGACCTAAGCCGAGGCCGACAGGCGTAGGCGATGGACAACAGGTTGATATTCCTGTACCACCTCTTTATCGTTTGAGCAATGGAGGGACGCAGAAGGATAGAAGAAGCGTGCGATTGGTTGTGCACGTCCAAGCAGTTAGGCTGATAAGTAGGCAAATCCGCTTATCGTGAAGGCTGAGCTGTGATGGGGAAGCTCCTTATGGAGCGAAGTCTTTGATTCCCCGCTGCCAAGAAAAGCTTCTAGCGAGATAAAAGGTGCCTGTACCGCAAACCGACACAGGTAGGCGAGGAGAGAATCCTAAGGTGTGCGAGAGAACTCTGGTTAAGGAACTCGGCAAAATGACCCCGTAACTTCGGGAGAAGGGGTGCTTTCTTAACGGAAAGCCGCAGTGAATAGGCCCAAGCGACTGTTTAGCAAAAACACAGGTCTCTGCGAAGCCGTAAGGCGAAGTATAGGGGCTGACACCTGCCCGGTGCTGGAAGGTTAAGGAGAGGGGTTAGCGTAAGCGAAGCTCTGAACTGAAGCCCCAGTAAACGGCGGCCGTAACTATAACGGTCCTAAGGTAGCGAAATTCCTTGTCGGGTAAGTTCCGACCCGCACGAAAGGTGTAACGATTTGGGCACTGTCTCAACCAGAGACTCGGTGAAATTATAGTACCTGTGAAGATGCAGGTTACCCGCGACAGGACGGAAAGACCCCGTGGAGCTTTACTGTAGCCTGATATTGAATTTTGGTACATTTTGTACAGGATAGGCGGGAGCCATTGAAACCGGAGCGCTAGCTTCGGTGGAGGCGCTGGTGGGATACCGCCCTGAATGTATTGAAATTCTAACCTACGGGTCTTATCGACCCGGGAGACAGTGTCAGGTGGGCAGTTTGACTGGGGCGGTCGCCTCCTAAAGTGTAACGGAGGCGCCCAAAGGTTCCCTCAGAATGGTTGGAAATCATTCGTAGAGTGCAAAGGCATAAGGGAGCTTGACTGCGAGACCTACAAGTCGAGCAGGGACGAAAGTCGGGCTTAGTGATCCGGTGGTTCCGCATGGAAGGGCCATCGCTCAACGGATAAAAGCTACCCCGGGGATAACAGGCTTATCTCCCCCAAGAGTCCACATCGACGGGGAGGTTTGGCACCTCGATGTCGGCTCATCGCATCCTGGGGCTGTAGTCGGTCCCAAGGGTTGGGCTGTTCGCCCATTAAAGCGGTACGCGAGCTGGGTTCAGAACGTCGTGAGACAGTTCGGTCCCTATCCGTCGTGGGCGTAGGAAATTTGAGAGGAGCTGTCCTTAGTACGAGAGGACCGGGATGGACGCACCGCTGGTGTACCAGTTGTTCTGCCAAGGGCATAGCTGGGTAGCTATGTGCGGAAGGGATAAGTGCTGAAAGCATCTAAGCATGAAGCCCCCCTCAAGATGAGATTTCCCATAGCGTAAGCTAGTAAGATCCCTGAAAGATGATCAGGTTGATAGGTTCGAGGTGGAAGCATGGTGACATGTGGAGCTGACGAATACTAATAGATCGAGGACTTAACCATATAATATGTAGCAAATGTTATCTAGTTTTGAAGGAATATGCCTTCATAGTTTGGTGATGATGGCAGAGAGGTCACACCCGTTCCCATACCGAACACGGAAGTTAAGCTCTCTAGCGCCGATGGTAGTTGGGACCTTGTCCCTGTGAGAGTAGGACGTCGCCAAGCAATTAAAAACACAAGTCTTTTGACTTGTGTTTTTTTCTGTTTTCAAACAGTACGAAAAAAGAAGTAATGGTAATACAAACACGTTGCCCAAGGGTTAATCATATTATATAAGAGATGGATGTATATTTTTCTGAAAATTGTTAAGGAATAGAAGTATAAAATATGTCCATTTGAATAGGGAGGGAAGGTTATGAAAGTACAAAATGAAGTTTGTATTGTTTGTGAGACAGAAAGAAAAGAAGGGATATATGTTTATAATAATTTAATATGTTATGAATGTGAAAAGGATATGGTGAATACGGAGACAAATGATCCGAAGTATATATATTATTTAAAGCAGCTTCGGAAATTAGAAGTATCATATTTTTAAATAGGCATATGCCTATTATTTTTTTTGTTCTGTATAATAGAGGGAGAATGAAATAATAAGGAAGAGATATAGATGAATCAAAATCGCATACCTTTATATGAGGCATTAACAGAGTTTAAAGAAAGAGGGCCGTTATCCTTTCATGTTCCAGGTCATAAAAATGGTTTAAACTTCCCTCAGGAAGCTGTAGGGGAGTTTAAAGATATACTATCTATCGATGTAACTGAGTTGTCAGGATTAGATGATTTACATAGTCCGTTTGAATGTATAGATGAGGCACAACAGTTATTAGCTGATGTATATGGAGTGAAAAAAAGTTATTTTTTAATTAATGGTTCAACAGTAGGGAATCTAGCAATGATTTTGTCTTGTTGTGGGGAACATGATATTGTTCTTGTACAAAGAAATTGTCATAAATCAATTATTAATGGTTTAAAATTAGCGGGCGCAAATCCAATTTTTTTAGATCCATGGATTGATGAAGCTTATAATGTACCAGTGGGAATTCATGATGAAATTATTAAGGAAGCAATTGAAAAATATCCAAATGCTAAAGCACTCATTTTAACGCATCCTAATTATTATGGAATGGGGATGGATCTAGAGGCAAGCATCGCTTATGCACATGCACATAAAATCCCCGTTTTAGTAGATGAAGCACATGGAGCCCATTTTTGTTTAGGAGGGGCATTTCCAAAGTCAGCATTAGCATATGGTGCAGATATTGTAGTTCATTCTGCACATAAAACATTACCTGCGATGACAATGGGATCCTATTTACATATAAATAGTCGCGTAGTGAAAGAAGAAAAAGTTTCTACCTATTTAAGTATGCTACAATCTAGTAGTCCATCGTATCCAATTATGACCTCTCTTGATATTGCACGTTTTACAATAGCACGTATAAAAGAAAAGGGACATGATGAAATTGTCGAGTTTTTACGGGGATTTAAAGACGAATTGTGTTCTATTCCACAAATAGCTATTTTACAGTATCCATTACAAGATGAGTTAAAGGTTACTGTACAGACACGTTGTCAGTTATCAGGATACGAATTACAGTCTGTATTTGAAAAGGTCGGTATATATACAGAAATGGCGGATCCATATAATGTCCTATTTATTTTGCCCTTGCAAGTAAATAAGGAATATATGAAGGCTATAGAGATGATCCGAGGGGCATTGCAATATTATGAGGTGAAAGACAAGAAGGAATCTATTCGTTATACTTATAAAGGAGAATTTTCTCCTTTACCGTATACATATAAACAACTGGAAGGATATGAAACAAAAGTAGTATCTGTAGAAGAAGCAGTTGGGATGATAGCGGCAGAAATGGTAATTCCGTACCCACCTGGAATTCCATTAATTATGTATGGGGAAAGAATTACTTCAGAACATAAAGAGCAAATTATGTATTTAGAGCAATCAGGCGCTCGTTTTCAAGGTAGCACGAAATATATGAAAGTGTATGATATAGAAAGTAGGTTTTAGAATGAAGGGATTATTTGTAACAATTGAAGGTCCAGAAGGTTCGGGTAAAACAACGTTAATTAAAAGTTTATTGCCGTACTTTGAACAAAAAGAACAAAAGGTAATGGCGACGAGAGAACCAGGTGGTATTGCAATTTCAGAGGATATTAGAACAATTTTACATAAACAAGAATATACGATGATGGAAGCACGTACAGAGGCGCTTCTGTATGCTGCTGCACGTAGACAACATTTGGTGGAAAAGGTTATGCCGGCACTTAACGAGGACTACCTTGTATTATGTGATCGTTTTATAGACAGCTCTTTAGCGTATCAAGGATATGCAAGAGGGTTAGGTATGGATAAAGTATTTGAAATAAATCGTTTCGCAACAGAGGACTGTATGCCTAGTTTAACGATTTACCTAGACATTGAACCAGAGATTGGTTTAGCTCGCATTGAAAAAGATGCAGGACGTGAAGTGAATCGATTAGATATGGAAGATATCTCTTTCCATAAACGTGTCCGTGAAGGGTATTTACAAGTTGTAGAACGTTTCTCAGATCGTATTGTATTGGTAAATGCTGATCAACCAATGGAAAAACTTATAGAAGAAGTTGTTCAGATTATAGAAGATAAATTGTTATAATAGAAGGAAAGAATGAAATAAGTGAGGTATGCATTATGACGAAGACGTGGGAGCAGCTTTCTGCTATACAACCCATCGGTGTAAAAATGTTGATGAATAGCATTGCAAAAGAGCGTATATCCCACGCTTACTTGTTAGAGGGAGGGAAAGGGACTGGAAAGTTTGCAACGGCAATTCAAATGGCAAAGAGTTTCCTATGTTCTGGGCGGAATGGGGTAGAGCCTTGTCATGTATGTACAAATTGTAAGCGAATTGATTCAGGTAACCACCCTAACTTACATATTGTAAAACCAGACGGATTATCTATTAAGAAGCAGCAAATTCATGATTTACAAGAAGAGTTTTCAAAAACAGGATTAGAAGCAAATAAAAAAGTATATATTATTGAGCACGCAGATCGTATGACAGCAAATGCAGCGAATACACTTTTAAAATTTTTAGAAGAACCAAGTAGTGATACAACAGCTATTTTACTTACTGAACAAAGTCATCAAATTTTAAATACGATTTTATCTCGCTGTCAAGTTGTTACATTTAGACCGTTACCTACGGAATCTTTAATTAGAAGATTACAGGATGAAGGTATTACGGCATCTTTATCGACACTTGCTGCGCAACTCACGAATAGTTTTGATGAAGCTTTAGCTTTATGTAGTGATGAATGGTTTGCACAAGCACGAGCTTTAGTGATAAAATTATGTGAAGCGCTCGAAAAGGATAAAGCCTCTATTTTTTTTGTACAAGAAAAATGGGGAAAACACTTTGGAGAGAAAGAACAATTACAGCAAGGTTTAGATATGTTGCTCCTTATTTATAAGGATTTATTATATGTTCAACTTGGAGAAGAAGATCGTCTTGTTTTTCATGAGCAGAAAGAGTTGTTTGAATCTTTCTCCTATGCTCAGAAGCGCATTGTATCAGCTCTCTTTAATATATTAGAGGCAAAAAATAGAATCAACGCTAATGTAAATGCGCAGCTTGTGTTCGAACAGTTAGTGTTGCGGTTGCAGGAGGGATGACCGTTTTGTATGATGTAGTAGGTGTTCGCTTTAAGAAGGCCGGAAAGGTGTATTACTTCGATCCGAATCAGTTCGATATCTCTGAAAATGAGTTTGTAATTGTAGAAACAGTAAGAGGTATTGAGTACGGAAAAGTAGTTATTACCAAAAAGCAAGTTGATGAAAACGACGTTGTATTACCGCTAAAAAAGGTTATTCGTATTGCAAATGAAAATGATCGTACCATTGTTGAAGAGAACAAACATGCTGCGAAAGAAGCATATCAAGTTTGTCAGCAAAAGGTAGTAGAGCATAATCTTGATATGAAACTTGTAGATGTAGAGTATACGTTCGATCGCAATAAGATTATTTTCTACTTTACTGCGGATGGTCGGATTGATTTCCGCGAACTAGTGAAAGACTTAGCGGCAATTTTTAGGACAAGAATTGAACTAAGACAAATTGGTGTTCGTGATGAAGCGAAGATGCTTGGTGGTATTGGTCCATGTGGTCGTATGCTTTGTTGTTCTACTTTTTTAGGAGATTTTGAACCTGTATCCATTAAGATGGCAAAGGATCAAAATTTATCATTAAATCCTGCAAAAATCTCTGGTTTATGTGGTCGCTTAATGTGTTGCTTAAAATATGAGAATGATGAATATGAGGCAGCAAAGGAACAACTTCCTGATTTAGATCAACGTATACAAACCCCGCATGGTACTGGCCGTGTTATCGGATTAAATATTTTAGAAAGATTAATTCAAGTGGAACTAGTAGACAAGGAACGGATAGTAGAATATACGTTAGATGAGTTAGTGAATAAAGGGGTCGTTTCGAGTCAAACCACAGATTAATGAGGTGGGTGCTTGTGGAGAAAAAAGATATTTTTGCATCGGTTTCTAGTATGGAAGAGCAAATTGGACATTTATACAAACAGTTGGGAGAATTAAAACAACATCTTGCAGAGTTGTTGGAAGAGAACCAACATATAAAAATGGAAAATGAAAATTTGCGACACCGCTTTGAAGAAGTGCAGATTAAAGAAAAACAAAAAACTCAAAAACGTAAAGAAGTGAAGCCGAAGACAACTGATATTGGCGAAGGCTACGATAATTTAGCAAGGCTATATCAAGAAGGTTTTCATATTTGTAATCTGCATTATGGAAGTGTACGTAAAGAGGGAGATTGTTTATTCTGCCTGTCATTTTTAAATAAAAAGTGAAATTACCTTTCCAATGATAATTGGAAAGGTAATTTTTTATACATGAGAGTAGAATGAAATATGTTTTTTATTAGTAGAAGATGAAATAGGGTAGGTTAAGTGTAAGAAAAGGAGTAACATATGAATTTATATGAAGATGAACGTTTAGATTACTTATTAGCGCAAGATATGAAGATTGTACAAAGCCCATCAGTATTCAATTTCTCGTTAGATGCTGTTTTACTTGCAGACTTTGCTTGGGTACCGATTCAAAAAGGTAATGTACTTGATTTGTGTACAGGTAACGCAGTTGTCCCCCTTTTATTAAGTACAAGAACAAAGGGAAACATTACAGGTGTAGAAATTCAAGAACGTTTATATGATATGGGAATCAGAAGCGTTCAATACAATAAGTTAGAAGAAAGAATTCACTTAATACATGGGGATTTGAAAGATATGCCGGAGAAACTTGGACGTCATCAATATGATGTAGTCACATGTAATCCCCCTTATTTTCAAACACCTGCAACTTCTGAGAAAAATATGAATGAACATTTAGCGATAGCTCGTCATGAAATTATGTGTACATTAGAGGATGTTGTATCTGCAAGTAGTCAATTAGTAAAGCAAGGTGGGAAAGTAGCATTTGTACATCGTCCAGGTCGTTTACTAGATATTGTTACATTAATGCGTAAATACAAAATTGAACCAAAGCGTGTACGATTTGTTTATCCTAAGGCAGGGAAAGAAGCGAATACATTGTTAATTGAAGGAATTAAGGATGGAAACGCAGATTTGAAAATATTGCCCCCTCTTTTTGTATATGAAGAAAATAATGAATATACAAAGGAGATTCGTTCAATTTTATATGGAGAAGAATAAGCATTGTTTTTATGTAGTAGAGTGCTCTGACGGAAGTTATTATGCTGGATATACAAATCATGTAGAGAAGCGGATTCAGACCCATAATAGTGGAAAAGGGGCTAGGTATACGCGTGCTAGACTTCCTGTTGTTTTAAAATACATAGAATTTCATGAAGATAAGCGTACAGCTATGCAAGCAGAGTATTATTTTAAGCAGTTAAATAGAAAACAAAAAGAAGAATATATGCAAAAAGGAGAACGCTATGTGGCAACAAAAAAGCTTTCAACAAAATGAAAAGGGAGTTTTATATTTAGTACCAACTCCTATTGGAAATTTAGAAGATATGACATTTCGTGCAATCCGAATTTTAAAAGAAGCTGATTTAATTGCTGCTGAAGATACGAGACAAACGAAAAAACTTTGTAATTATTTCGAAATTGAAACCCCTGTTATGAGTTACCATGAGCACAATAAGGAAGTAAGTGGGAAGAAAATATTAGGGAAGTTAGACGAAGGAAAGACTGTAGCACTTGTTAGTGATGCTGGTATGCCGTGTATTTCCGATCCAGGTTACGATATTGTTGTAGAGGCTGTAGCAGAACAGTATCATGTTATCCCGCTTCCTGGGGCAAATGCAGCCCTTACAGCATTAATTGCATCAGGTCTTGAAACAAAACAATTTTATTTCTATGGATTTTTACAAAGAAATAAAAAAGAAAGAAAAATGGAGTTAGAGAAGCTTCGTTATGTACAAACTACAATGATGTTTTATGAAGCGCCCCATCGTTTAGATGATACTTTAATCTCGATGCAAGAAGTGTTGGGAAATAGAGAAATTGTATTATGTCGAGAGTTAACGAAAAAATTCGAGGAATTTATTCGTGGAACAGTTGAGGAAGCAATTGAGTGGACGAAACAAAATGAAGTTCGTGGCGAGTTTTGTATTTTAGTAGCTGGTTCAACGGAAGAACCTGCCCCAGAAGAACAATGGTGGGAATCTATTTCGATATATGATCATATTGAACATTATATAAACGAAAAAGGTATGAATTCAAAAGAAGCAATAAAAACAGTCGCTAAAGATCGAGATTTGTCGAAACGCGATGTATATCAAATCTATCATGTCGATAAAAAATAAGCTTCTCATAATTGAGAAGCTTATTTTGCTGTTTCGATATAATCTTGAAGTTCGTTTAAGACTTGCTCAGCGCCTTCTTTGCTTAAGATAATTTTACCTTCAGCTAAAGATAGGTTACCATCAGATACTTCACCAGTTACTTGGCAAGTCATGTTTGGCTTATATTTTTTTAAGATGATTTTCTCGTCATCAACGTAGATTTCAAGAGCATCCTTTTCTGCAATACCTAAAGTACGGCGTAATTCGATTGGAATTACTACACGACCTAATTCATCAACTTTACGAACGATACCAGTAGATTTCATAATTCTTTTCCTCCTAAAGAAATAGTTTATAAGTTTCGAGTCTATTTTCTAGATTCGTCATTTTTCGACAAAATACCCTATGGACATATGATACCAATCATTTACATTTCCGTCAATTCTTTAATTCTATATTTTTTAAAAAGATTTATAGATTTCTTACTTCTTATATATAATAGAATGAGAGTAATTTCTACTATTATTTCACTTTATTTTCAGAAAAATTTATAGATTGTAAGTAAGGACTGTATATTTTCTTGAAATATGAGCAATAGATGATAAAGATACTAAGTATTAACTCGTTTTTATCAAGCATTAGCAAGCAGTAAGATTCTAAATTTAAAATTTGGCTGGAGCAAAGAAGTTAAGTTGGAGTCGGATTGGTGCGGGTTAATAATCCGCGGGAGTGAACAAAACCCCCACAGATTAAAGTTTCACTTTATATATAAGTTTTTGATATACTATTTATAAATACATATGAGGTTATCCGGGAGGTCCAAAACAATGACAGAGGAAAACAAATCCTTTTATATTACTACCCCAATTTATTATCCAAGTGGAAAATTACACATTGGACATGCTTATACAACAGTAGCAGGAGATGCGATGGCACGATATAAGCGTATGCAAGGATATAATGTTCATTATTTAACAGGAACTGATGAGCATGGACAGAAGATCCAAAAGAAAGCAGAAGAATTAAATGTTACACCACAAGCATATGTGGATAACATTGTTGCAGGAATCAAAGAGCTTTGGGAGAAGATGGATATCTCTTATGATGATTTTATTCGTACAACTGAAGATCGTCATAAAGATGTTGTTGAAAAAATCTTCAAGCAACTAGTAGATCAAGGTGATATTTATCTTGATGAATATGAAGGTTGGTATTCTGTACAAGATGAAACATTCTATACAGAACATCAATTAGTAGATCCAATTATGGAAGGTGAAAAAGTAGTTGGAGGAAAAAGCCCAGATAGTGGTCATGATGTAGAACTTGTTCGTGAAGAATCGTATTTCTTTAGAATGGGTAAATATGTCGAAAGACTATTAAAATTCTATGAAGATAATCCACATTTCATTCAGCCAGAGTCTCGTAAGAATGAGATGATTAATAACTTCATTAAACCGGGCTTAGAAGATTTAGCTGTTTCTCGTACTTCATTTGACTGGGGAGTTCGTGTTCCAGGTAACCCGAAACACGTTATTTACGTATGGGTTGACGCATTATCTAACTACATTACAGCATTAGGTTATGGAACAGAAAATGAAGAGATGTATAAGAAATTCTGGCCAGCTGATGTGCATTTAGTTGGAAAAGAAATCGTTCGTTTCCATACAATTTATTGGCCAATCATTTTAATGGCATTAGATTTACCTCTTCCGAAAAAAATCTTTGCTCATGGTTGGATTTTAATGAAGGATGGAAAGATGAGTAAGTCAAAAGGAAACGTAGTAGATCCAGTTACTTTAATCGATCGTTACGGATTAGATGCATTACGTTATTACTTACTTCGTGAAGTTCCATTCGGATCTGATGGTGTATTCACACCAGAAGGATTTGTGGAGCGCATTAATTTCGATTTAGCAAATGACTTAGGTAACTTATTAAATCGTACAGTAGCTATGATTGATAAGTACTTTAACGGAGAAATCCCTGCATTTAAAGCAGATGTAACGGAATTCGATGAAACGTTAGTAACGTTTGCAAAAGATACATTGAAAAAAGTAGAAGAGGCAATGGAGAATATGGAATTCTCTGTAGCGCTAAGCTCAATTTGGCAATTGGTTAGCCGTGCAAATAAATATATTGATGAAACACAACCGTGGGTATTAGCGAAAGATGAGAATGATCGTGAAAAATTAGCTTCTGTAATGGCTCACTTAGCAGAAGTACTTCGTCAAACAGGTATTATGCTTATGCCGTTCTTAACGGTAGCACCAAGTAAGATGTTTGCTCAACTTGGACTTACTGAAGAGGCACATAAATCTTGGGGAAGCCTATCTACAATTGGCTGTATTCCAGCTGGAACAAAAGTAGAAAAAGGAAACCCGATTTTCCCTCGTTTAGAAATGGAAGTAGAAGTAGGCTACATTAAAGAACAAATGAAAAGCTCTGCTCCTAAAGTAGAAGAGAAAAAAGAAGAAGAACCGAAAGCAGAAGAAATTACAATTGATGATTTCTTTAAAGTAGAATTACGCGTAGCTGAAGTACTATCAGCTGAACCTGTGAAAAAAGCAGATAAGTTGTTAAAAATTCAGCTGGATTTAGGTACAGAAAAGCGTCAAGTTGTTTCAGGAATTGCAAAATTCTATTCGCCGGAAGACCTAAAAGGTAAAAAGGTTATTTGTGTAACAAACTTAAAACCTGTAAAATTACGCGGTGAATTATCACAAGGTATGATTTTAGCGGGTGAAGAGAATGGCGTGTTGTCATTAGCATCAATCGACCAAAATCTACCAAACGGTACGAAAATCAAGTAATTAAGACAAGAAAAGAGATGTTTCACGTGTAACATGTGTGAAGCGTCTTTTTTCTTTTTACATTCTCTACTTTTGCATTAAAATTATAGTATTGTTATCGTTAAGTTAGTAAAGAGCTTATTTTTTAGAATAAACTGGATTTCAATATAAAAGGAGTTATGTATTATGTTGTTTGATACACATTCACATTTGAATGCAGAGCAATTTGAAGAAGATTTGCAAGAGGTTATTGTACGAATGAAAGAAGTGGGAGTTACCTATACAGTTGTTGTTGGTTTTGATGAAGTAACGATAAAAAAGGCGATTGAATTAGCTGAAACTTATGATTTTATTTACGCTGCGGTAGGATGGCATCCAGTTGATGCAATTGACATGACAGAAGAACATCTAGCTTGGTTAGAAGAACTTGCTTCTCATCCTAAAGTCGTTGCACTTGGAGAGATGGGATTAGATTATCATTGGGATAAGTCTCCAAAAGAAATACAGAAGGAAGTATTCCGTAAACAAATTGCATTAGCCAAAAAGGTGAAATTGCCGATTATTATACATAACCGCGATGCAACTCAAGATATTGTTGATATTCTAGAAGAAGAGAATGCAGCTGAAGTGGGAGGCATTATGCATTGTTTTAGTGGCAGCGTAGAAGTAGCAGAGCGATGTGTTGATATGAACTTTTTAATTTCGTTAGGCGGACCAGTTACATTTAAAAATGCTAAGAAACCGAAAGAAGTTGCTATGGAGATTCCATTAGAGAAATTGTTAATAGAGACGGATTGTCCATATTTAACACCACATCCATTTCGAGGAAAACGAAATGAACCAAGTTATGTAAAACTCGTAGCAGAAGAAATTGCGAATTTAAAAGGAATTTCTTATGAGGAAGTAGCAGAAATAACAACAAAAAATGCAAAAGCTTTATTTGGTGTTGAATAAAAAGGAGTGGGAGAACCCATTCTTTTTTATTTTTGTGAAAAAATAAGGGCGAATGAGGAAGTGTTACAATAAGAAGAGAGAACAAAGTTTTGGACATTCTATTTTTTAAAATGTAAGAATGGGGAAAATAATAATGGAAAAGTCGTCATTTTTTTGTTTTACTAAGTAGAGACGAAACGAGTGTGGAGGCAAGCATGAAAATTAAAGAGATTATCGTTGTAGAAGGTAAAGATGATACAGTTGCGATTAAGCGTGCTGTTGATGCGGATACAATTGAAACGAACGGTTCAGCAATCGGTGATCATGTTATTGAGCAAGTTAAATTAGCGCTGCAAAAACGGGGCGTTATTATTTTCACAGATCCGGATTATCCTGGAGAGCGTATTCGAAAAATTATTTCTGATAAGGTGCCTGGATGTAAACATGCCTTTTTACCGAAGGAAGAAGCACTTGCCAAAAGGAAAAAGGGTGTCGGGATTGAACATGCTTCTAATGAATCAATTCGCCGTGCTTTAGAGAATATACATGAAGAAATGGAAGCTTACACAAGTGAAATTAGTTGGAGCGATTTAGTCGATGCAGGCTTAGTGGGCGGAGAAATGGCAAAGAGTCGCAGAGAAAGAATGGGTAAGCTATTAAAGATTGGTTATACAAACGCAAAACAGTTACATAAACGTTTACAAATGTTTCAAGTTTCAAAAGAATCGTTTGCAGAAGCTTATAAGCAAGTCATACAGGAGGAAAGAAAATGAAGGATATCGCAACGCCAAATCGTACGAAAGACATTGTTGAAAAGTATGGATTTTCATTCAAAAAAAGTTTAGGACAAAATTTTTTAATTGATACGAACGTATTAAATCGTATTGTCGATCACGCTGAAATTGGTTCAGAAAGTGGTGCAATTGAAATTGGACCAGGTATCGGTGCGTTAACAGAACAATTAGCGAAGCGTGCTAAAAAAGTAGTGGCTTTTGAAATTGATCAGAGATTATTACCGATTTTAGATGAGACGTTAGCTCCATATAACAACGTTACAGTTATAAATAAAGACGTACTAAAGGCAGATGTACATGAGGTGTTTAGTGAGCAATTTGAGGAAGGGCAAGATGTAATGGTAGTAGCGAACTTACCGTACTATATTACAACGCCAATTTTATTTAAATTGCTGGAAGAGAAATTACCGGTTCGTGGATTTGTTGTTATGATGCAAAAAGAAGTTGGAGATCGTTTAGCTGCTAAACCTGGAACGAAAGAGTATGGTTCTTTATCCATTGCTATTCAGTATTATACAGAGGTAGAAACAGTTATGACTGTACCACGTACAGTGTTTGTGCCACAACCAAATGTTGATTCTGCGATTATTCGTCTCCTAAAGCGCCCGAAACCAGTTGTAGAAGTAACAGATGAGACATTCTTCTTTGAAGTAGTACGAGCAAGTTTTGCACAGCGTCGTAAAACTTTAATGAATAATTTATCAAATAATTTAAACGGTTTCCCGAAAGATAAAGAGTTGTTGGATCGAATTTTAACAGAAGTAGGAATTGATCCAAAACGAAGAGGCGAAACGCTATCTATCGAGGAGTTTGCAACATTAAGTAATGCATTAGTTCTTCATAAATTGTCATAAGAATAGAAAAGGGACAGTTCAACTTGAACTGTCCCTTTTGTCACCTTTCCGCTCCTACATTCATACTTTAAAAACAGGTAAGATGGCCTAACGAGTTTGGAGGTAGGAGAATGGCTTTACATGTTGGAGAATTAGTGGAACGATATTCTCATAATAGGGATATCCTTTTTCGTATTATAGAAATAAAAGGCGAGATAGCTATATTATTTGGAGAGGAAATTAGACTGGTGGCAGATGCACCACTTGAAGATTTAATTAGTATAGATCAACGAGAGCATAAAAAAAGAGCGAAGCGTGAGAAAGAAACTATGGAGCGTACGTATCGTTTGTTTCAACAAGATTATGTATTAATGAAACAAAGGCATGAACACACTTCAACGGGTGGATATACAAGTGAGGTGAATTATTTTCAAATGCCAGGACGTGTATTGCATATAGATGGGGACCCGTTATATTTGCGCAAGTGCTTAGACTTATATAATAAAATTGGTGTTCCTGTACAAGGTATTCATTGTAAAGAAACAGAGATGCATGAAAAGGTAGTAGATTTAATAGATCATTTTCGTCCGGACATTTTAGTTATTACGGGGCACGATGCATATACAAAATCAAAAGGGGTAAAGGGAGATTTAGCAGCATATAGACATTCAAGGCATTTTGTACAGGCTGTTCGAGAAGTGAGAAAAAAATATCCATCATTGGATCAACTCGTTATTTTTGCCGGGGCATGCCAATCACACTTTGAAGCATTAATTCGAGCGGGTGCTAATTTTGCTAGTTCACCATCTAGAATTAATATTCACGCACTAGATCCTGTATATGTGGTTGGTAAAATTAGTTTTACGTCGTTTATGGAAAGAGTAAATGTATGGGATGTTGTACGTAATACGATTACCGGCGAAAAGGGACTTGGCGGGATTGAGACGAAGGGGATTTTACGAACTGGATTACCCTTTCAACATTATGAAGAATAAGCAAGGTACATATGTATCTTGCTTTTTTGTATGGAAAGGATTTAAATCAGCTTGGATAAAAAGAGACAAGAACGCGCAGACTACATAATGATACTTTTACAATATAGTATTTCTTCTATCTATTTGAACGCATGATGCTTTTATAACGATATTGTCTGTGAGTTGCGGTTAATAATTGGGATAGATATATCGTGTTTTAAGTGTTCAATCTAAATTACAGCGAGGTGTAACGAAGTATATGTCAAAACGTTTAGATGAAATTAAAAGCGAATTAGATCACCATCTTGGACAGAGACTGATGTTAAAGGCAAATAGTGGGAGAAGAAAAACAGTAGAACAATCAGGTGTACTTGCAGAAACGTACCGTTCTGTTTTTGTTGTACAATTGGATCAGCAAGAAGATGCGTTGCAACGTGTATCATATAGCTATGCGGATGTTTTAACAGAGACAGTAGAGTTAACGTTTTATGGTGAACCTCATAATGAAGTGATTTTATAATTCATGTATCGTTACATATATTCCCACAAATGAAAAGCTATATTATTTTGCATACTAATTATACCGTAGCAAAATAAGGAGGGACTCTGCATTGAGTAGACGAAGAGGTGTCATGTCAAATCAATTTAAAGAAGAGCTTGCAAAAGAGCTAGGCTTTTATGATGTTGTTCAGAAAGAAGGCTGGGGCGGAATTCGTGCGAAAGATGCTGGTAACATGGTGAAACGTGCTATAGAAATTGCAGAACAGCAATTAATGAAACAAAACCAGTAGTTGTAAGATACTTTCTATGCTACGGTAGCCGAGGAGTGATTCCTCGGCTTTTTGTACTCGAAAAGGTGCCATCATTTTACATAAGTAGTTTCATTCTGAATGCTTTTCGTTATAATTAGGGAAGTGTCATCGTCTTACTATAAATTTATGGTAAAATAAACGATAAAAGATTGAGTACATAGAGTGGGTGAATAGATTGAAGCTACTAGTGAAAGCACCAGCAAAGATTAATCTGTCGTTAGATGTACTGGGAAAAAGACAAGACGGATATCATGAAGTGAAAATGATTATGACAACAATTGATTTAGCGGATCGTTTAGAACTAATGGAATTAGCAGAAGACCGTATTGAAATTTTATCCCATAATCGGTATGTCCCAGACGACCAAAGAAATTTAGCTTATCAAGCAGCGAAATTATTAAAAGAGAAGTTTAATGTGAAAAAAGGCGTATCTATTACTATTGAAAAAACGATTCCAGTAGCAGCTGGATTAGCAGGTGGAAGTAGTGATGCAGCAGCGACATTACGTGGCCTTAATAAATTATGGAATTTAGGGCTTACAATTGATCAGTTAGCAGAGCTTGGCGCAAAAATTGGATCAGATGTATCGTTTTGTGTATATGGTGGGACAGCAATTGCCACTGGAAGAGGAGAGCAAATTGAGCACATAAAAACTCCGCCTTCTTGTTGGGTTATTTTGGCGAAACCCCATATTGGTGTATCTACTGCTGATGTGTATGGAAATTTAAAGTTAAATCGAGTTACACATCCAAATGTAGATAAAATGGTTAACGTCATAAATGCTGGGGACTACAAAGGGATTTGTGATACTGTTGGTAATGTTTTAGAAGATGTAACGTTTGCGATGCATCCTGAAGTTGCACGTATTAAGGCACAGATGAAGCGATTTGGGGCGGATGCCGTATTAATGAGTGGAAGTGGCCCAACTGTATTTGGTCTTGTGCACCATGATTCGCGAATGCATCGTATATATAATGGATTAAAAGGATTTTGTGAACAAGTATACGCAGTACGTTTATTAGGAGAGCGAGAAACGCTTGAATAAAGACGTATAATACGTTATGATTTGTTTAGAATATTCGTGATTTGAGGTGAGAGTATGAAAATTAGACGAAGTACAAGATTAGTCGATATGACGTATTACTTGTTACAAAACCCTCGTCAGCTAGTTTCTCTCACTTTTTTTGCTGAAAGGTATCAATCAGCTAAGTCTTCCATTAGTGAAGATTTAGTTATTATTAAGCAAACGTTTGAACAACAAGGGGTCGGCACATTGCAAACGGTACCAGGAGCAGCAGGAGGAGTGAAATATATACCATATATAAGTGAGGAAGAGGCAGATCTAATTATTAGTGAGCTTTGTAGCTTATTTGAAAATCCAGGTCGTATTTTGCCTGGTGGTTACTTATATATGACAGATCTTTTAAGTAATCCTCGCCATATTAATGGCGCAGGTCGTTTGTTTGCTTCTGTTTTTGCTAGGCAACCAATTGATGCGGTTATGACGGTGGCAACGAAGGGGATTCCACTTGCTTATGCGGTGGCAAATTACTTAGATGTACCGGTAGTAATTGCAAGGAAAGATAATAAGGTAACAGAAGGTCCAACTGTTAGTATTAACTATGTATCAGGTTCTTCTAAGCGAATTCAAACAATGACGTTAGCAAAGCGTAGCCTTCCAGAGGGATCAAATGTTTTAATTATTGATGACTTCATGAAAGCTGGCGGGACAATTCAAGGTATGATGAGTATGTTAGAAGAGTTTAAGGCTAATGTTGTTGGTATTGGTGTATTAGTAGAATCCACGGATATTGAAGAACGACTAATTAATAATTTTGTATCATTAATTCGTCTATCAGAAGTTGATGTGAAAGAAAAAGCGATTCAAGTGGAAAAGGGAAATTATTCACTGGCACCATTTGATGAAGGGCTTGTAGAGGCTGAGTAAAAAGGTAAAGCAGATCGCTTTATCTTTTTTTTATTCTATTTATAAATTATAAAATAGATGGACAAACTGCTTTTCGTGCACTATTTTTAAAGAGTAAAAATAAATAATAAAAGGGTGAAAAAATATGAAAGTTGTTCAAACAAGCAATGCACCACAAGCAATTGGACCATATTCACAAGGGATTATTGTAAATAATATGTTTTACAGTTCAGGACAAATTCCGTTAACTGCAAGTGGAGAGCTTGTAGCAGGAGACGTGACAGTACAAACAGAGCAAGTATTTCAAAATTTACAAGCGGTATTAGAAGAAGCAGGTGCTTCATTTGATACAGTAGTAAAAACAACAGTATTCTTAAAAGATATGGATGATTTTAATGCTGTTAATGAAGTATACGGCTCTTATTTCTCTACTCATAAGCCAGCGCGTTCTTGTGTGCAAGTAGCAAAATTACCGAAAGATGTTTCGATTGAAATCGAAGTAATTGCCCTAGTTAAGTAATCTTTTGTAAGCGATAACCTCCACTAATCTCTATATTCAATTACATTAAAAATTTTTATCTTAAAAATTTTTAAAAAATTAAAGGGAAAATAGAAAATTTGTGGAATTTATACAAATATATCGCTTATTTAGAAAAGGGTGGTGAACACAAGATGGAAGTGACTGACGTAAGATTACGCCGCGTAAACACAGAAGGCCGCATGAGAGCAATTGCCTCTATTACTCTAGACCATGAATTTGTTGTTCATGATATTCGTGTAATTGATGGTAATAATGGATTATTTGTAGCAATGCCAAGTAAACGTACTCCAGATGGAGAATTCCGTGACATTGCACATCCAATTAATTCTAATACACGCTCTAAAATTCAAGATGCGGTTTTAACAGAGTATCATCGTTTAGGCGAGTTAGAAGAGGTTGAGTTTGAAGAAGCGGGTGCTTCGTAAAATTCGAATGAAAAGGGCTTTTTAAAGAAATCCCTATAATTTTGCAACAAACTCCTGTAAGCATTTACAGGGGTTTGTTTTTTTTGTGGTTTTATCTATTTTTCGCACGGAAAATTCTGAATTCTTCAAAGTGAAGAGGAAAACTTCTAATTTTTTCAAAATCATTTTAAATAGTATAGCTTATTTCTTAAAAAAGATACTAAAGAGTAAAACATCGTATAAGAATTATGGTAAAATTTAATAGTTAAAATGTGTTTCTTGAAATATATGATGATTTAGGATAATATCGTTAATGGATAAATAGGTTGCGATGGAGGGTCTATATGTCAAACAGATTTGCAGTGATTCTAGCTGCAGGCAAAGGCACACGTATGAAGTCTAAGCTATACAAAGTGCTTCATCCTGTATGTGGAAAACCTATGGTACAACATGTTGTCGATCAAGTAACGCAATTAGGATTGCAGAAACTTGTAACAGTCGTAGGACATGGTGCTGAAATGGTACAAGAACAGCTAGGAAACGTAAGTGAGTTTGCATTACAAGCAGAACAACTTGGTACAGCACATGCTGTAGATCAAGCTGCAAGTGTACTTGCAAACGAAGAAGGAACAACTTTAGTTATTTGTGGTGATACGCCGCTAATAACTGCTGAAACGATGGAATCATTGCTTCAGCAACATAAAGAGGCAGGGGCAATGGCAACGGTGCTAACAGCTTACATAGAAGAACCTGCTGGATATGGTCGTATCGTTCGTAATGAGAATGGTCATGTTGAAAAGATTGTTGAGCATAAGGATGCAAATGAGAAAGAATTAGCTATTAAAGAAATCAATACAGGTACGTATTGTTTTGATAATAAAGCTTTATTCGCCTCACTTTCTAAAGTTTCAAATGATAACGTACAAGGTGAATATTACCTGCCAGATGTTATTGAGATTTTAAAAAATGAAGGTCATATCGTATCAGCTTATCAAACAGAGCACTTCGATGAAACGTTAGGTGTTAACGACAGAGTCGCTCTATCGCAAGCGGAAATTATTATGAAAAACCGTATCAACCGAAAGAACATGGTAAATGGTGTTACAATTATTGATCCAAGTAACACGTATATTTCTGCTGATGCGATTATCGGTAGTGATACAGTTCTTCATCCAGGAACAATTATTGAGGGGAATACTGTAATTGGTTCTGATTGTGAAATTGGACCGCATACAGTAATTCGCGATAGTGAAATTGGAGATCGTACAACAATTCGTCAATCTACTGTACATGATAGTAAACTTGGTACAGAAGTATCGGTTGGTCCATTTGCACATATTCGCCCAGATTCAGTTATTGGAGATGAAGTACGCGTTGGAAACTTCGTGGAAATCAAAAAAACTGTTTTTGGTAATAGAAGTAAAGCTTCACACTTAAGTTATATCGGGGATGCACAAGTTGGAGAAGACGTGAATCTTGGTTGTGGTTCAATTACGGTGAACTATGACGGTAAGAATAAATTCAAAACTGTGATTGGTAACGGGGTATTTATTGGATGTAATTCAAACCTTGTTGCTCCTGTAACAGTTGAAGATGGTGCTTATGTGGCAGCAGGCTCTACAATTACAGAGAATGTTCCATCAAAAGCATTATCTGTAGCACGTGCACGTCAAGTTAACAAAGAAGACTATGTTGATCAATTGCTGAATAAGAAAAAATCATAATGTGGAGGGTTAATCTAGATGTCGACTCAATATCTAAATTCTAATTTGAAAGTATTCTCTTTAAACTCTAATAAGGAACTTGCTGAGCAAATTGCAAAGCACATTGGAGTAGGACTAGGAAAATGTTCTGTTGATCGTTTTAGTGATGGAGAAGTTCAAATTAACATTGAAGAAAGTATCCGTGGTTGCGATGTATTCATTATTCAATCTACAAGCTTCCCAGTAAACGAACATATCATGGAATTACTTATTATGATCGATGCATTAAAGCGTGCATCTGCAAAAACAATTAATATTGTTATTCCTTACTATGGTTATGCGCGTCAAGACCGTAAAGCGCGTTCTCGTGAACCAATTACATCGAAACTTGTAGCAAACTTGCTTGAAACAGCAGGTGCAACTCGTGTAATCACTCTAGATTTACATGCTCCACAAATTCAAGGGTTCTTTGATATCCCAATCGACCACCTAATGGGTGTACCGATCCTTTCAGATTACTTTGAAACAAAAGGTCTTAAAGATATCGTAATCGTGTCACCTGACCACGGTGGGGTAACTCGTGCTAGAAAAATGGCAGATCGTCTAAAAGCACCAATCGCTATTATTGATAAGCGTCGCCCTCGTCCGAACGTATCAGAGGTAATGAACATTATCGGTAATATTGAAGGTAAAACAGCAATTTTAATTGATGACATCATTGATACAGCTGGTACAATTACATTAGCAGCAAACGCTCTTGTTGAGAACGGTGCTTCTGAAGTATATGCTTGCTGTACACACCCAGTATTATCTGGTCCAGCAATTGAGCGTATCCAAAATTCAAATATTAAAGAGTTAGTTGTAACGAACTCTATCGTATTACCAGAAGAGAAGAAAATCGACAAAGTACATGAACTTTCAGTTGCTCCACTAATCGGAGAAGCAATCATTCGTGTATACGAAGAAGAATCTGTAAGTGTATTATTCAATTAATTGGATAGAATGAGACGTAACCAAGATTGGTTACGTCTTTTCGTATCGAAAAAAGAAAGTAGTGGTACAAGAATGAAATTGATAGTAGGACTTGGGAACCCGGGTAGAGAATATGAATTAACAAGGCATAATATTGGATTTATGGCGATTGATGAACTTGCAAAGCGTTGGAATATTTCTTTGAATGAACAAAAATTTAAAGGAATATTTGGTGCAGGATTTGTTAATGGAGAAAAAGTAATCTTATTAAAGCCACTTACATATATGAATTTATCTGGGGAAAGTATTCGACCACTCATGGATTACTATAAAATTGATGTTGAAGACTTCGTTGTTCTGTACGATGATTTAGACATCCCTGTAGGTAAATTACGCCTTCGTATGAAAGGTAGTGCTGGTGGACATAATGGTGTGAAATCAACAATTTCACATTTAGGAACACAAGAGTTTCAACGTATCCGCATGGGAATTGATCGTCCGAAAAATGGCATGAAGGTAGTAGATTACGTATTAGGACGTTTTACATCGGAAGAAATTCCTGATGTGAGTCATTCTATTGAAAAAGCAGCGGATGCATGTGAAGAATGGTTAAATAAACCTTTTCTTCAAATCATGAATACCTTCAATAGTTAAGGGTATGATTGGGAATATTTTGTCTTATTTTTACCCATACTAGTAGTAATTGGATTTTTAGGAGGCTAGTATGGAAGGTTATTATTATTGCAGACATTGCGGGAGTAATGTAGGCTCCGTTACTGCAGAAAAAGTGTATAGCGACGTTTTATTTCAACTAACAGAGCAAGAAGTAGTAGAGATGATTCATTTTCATGAGAATGGAAATATATATATAAAAACGATTTGTGAATCGTGTCAAGAAACGCTCGCATCTTATCCTGAGTATTATGAATATGAAAAATTTCTGCAATAAAATGTTGTCGCTTTGGCATGTCCAAAGCATTTTTCTGTTTTCTTTTTCCAAAATATTTGCATAAAATATAGTGGCTTGCTCTTTATGTTGAGAGGGGTTTTGAAAATGATAGGTTTATTAGAGCAATTTTATAAAAATGAAGAGATCCAATCGGTTATTAATGGACTAGAAGATGGTTTAAAAGAACAACTTGTATCAGGTATGGCAACCTCTTCTCGTTCGTTATTAATGGCGGCCTTATATAAAAAAACAAAAAAATCACAACTTATTGTGACGCATAATTTATATCAAGCACAAAAAGTGCATGAAGATTTAGTGGCGTTACTTGGTGAAAAAGATGTGTGGTTATACCCAGTAAATGAATTGATAGCATCAGAAATTGGTGTTGCAAGCCCAGAATTGAAGGCGCAACGTATTGAAGTATTGAATCGTTTAGCGGCAGGAGAGAACGGGATTATTGTAGCGCCAGTTGCAGGACTACGCAGATTTTTACCAATGAAAGAGTTGTGGAAGCAAAGGCAAATCGAAATCAATCTAGGGCAAGAGATTGATTTAGATACATTCTTGCATACTTTACATCATATTGGTTATGAGCGTAAGTCGATGGTAGAAGCTCCTGGGGAATTCAGTTTGCGTGGGGGAATATTAGATATTTACCCATTAACTGAAGAGTTACCATTTCGTATTGAATTTTTCGATACAGAAGTTGATTCTATTCGATTATTTGATGTGGATGAACAGCGCTCTCAAGATAAAAAAGAAAGTGTTAGATTTGGTCCAGCAACAGAGTTTTTATTTTCACAGGAAGAATTGAAGTCGGGAATTGAGCATCTTGAGGAAGGCTTGACTAAGACGATGCAAAAACTTTCCGATGATAAATTGAAGACTACAGTGCTTGAAACGGTAAGTCATGAAATTGAGATGTTAAAAAACGGGCAAAGTATAGAACAGATGTTTAAATATTTATCTATTTTCTATAAAGAACCTGCTAGTCTTATAGATTATTTACCAGAAGATGGTATTGTGGTTTTAGATGAGATTTCCCGTATTCAAGAAACAGCATCACATCTTGAAACAGAAGAGGCGGAATGGTATATATCACTTCTTGGTGAGGGAATAATTATTCAAGATTTATCTTTCTCACACTCGTTTGAGGAATTTCTTCATCATAAAAAAAGAAGTTTTGTATATTTAACGTTATTCTTACGTCATATAGCACATACACATCCGCAAAACATTGTGAATGTGACATGTAAAACAATGCAAGATTTCCATGGGCAGATGCAGTTGTTGAAAACTGAAATTGATAGATGGAACGAAGGGCATTTTACGACTGTTGTGCTCGGCACAGATGATGAACGTGTAAAAAAACTACAACATATTTTAAGTGATTATGATATTGAGGCAGATATCGTAGAGGGCACAGACATATTATTGCCTGGAAGGTTACAAATTGCTGTAGGTGATTTACATGCAGGATTTGAAATGCCGATGCAAAAGCTTGTTGTTATTACTGAAAAAGAGCTTTTTCATAAGAAAGTTAAAAAATCACAACGTAAGCAGAAGTTATCTAATGCTGAACGTATTAAAAGTTATTCGGAATTAAAAGTTGGAGATTATGTAGTTCATGTAAATCATGGTATAGGTAAATTCTTAGGTATCGAGACATTAGAGATTAATGGTGTTCATAAAGATTACTTGAATATTAAATATCAAGGTAATGATAAGTTATACGTTCCAATTGAACAAATTGACCAAGTGCAGAAATATGTAGGATCTGAAGGTAAGGATCCAAAAGTTTATAAATTGGGCGGAAATGATTGGAAAAAGGTCAAAACGAAAGTTGAAAAATCTGTACAAGACATTGCGGATGACCTAATTAAACTATATGCTGAGCGCGAAGCTTCAAAGGGTTATGCATATACACCAGATACGGCAGAACAACAAGAATTTGAATCTTCTTTCCCATATCAAGAGACAGAGGATCAATTACGTTCTATTGAAGAGATTAAGAAAGATATGGAACGTGGACGTCCGATGGATAGGCTTCTTTGTGGTGATGTAGGATATGGAAAGACGGAAGTAGCTATCCGTGCGGCATTTAAGGCAATTATGGATGAAAAACAAGTTGCAATTTTAGTGCCGACAACGATCCTTGCACAACAACACTATGAAACAATTCGAGAGCGTTTTCAAGATTATCCAATCAATATAGGATTATTAAGTAGATTCCGTACGAGAAAACAGCAAAATGAAACAATTAAAGGCTTAAAAGATGGTACGGTAGATATCGTAATCGGAACGCATCGTATTTTATCTAAAGATGTTACTTATAAAGATTTAGGTCTTCTTATTATTGATGAAGAACAAAGGTTTGGTGTAACGCATAAAGAAAAAATTAAACAATTAAAAGCAAATGTTGACGTGTTAACATTAACGGCAACTCCGATTCCGCGTACACTCCATATGTCTATGCTTGGTGTGCGTGACTTATCTGTTATTGAGACACCACCAGAAAATCGTTTCCCAGTCCAAACGTATGTAGTAGAGTATAACCCAGCGTTAATGCGAGAAGCGATAGAACGAGAGCTTGCAAGAGGTGGGCAAATTTACTTCCTATATAATCGTGTGGAGGATATCGAAAGAAAAGCGGATGAAATTTCGATGTTAGTTCCAGACGCGCGTGTAACTTATGCGCATGGGAAAATGAACGAAGGTGAATTAGAGTCTGTTATGCTATCGTTTTTAGAAGGGCAGCATGATGTTCTTGTAAGTACAACAATTATTGAGACGGGTGTAGATATTCCGAATGTAAATACGTTAATTGTATTTGATGCAGATCGTATGGGACTATCGCAGCTGTATCAGCTTCGTGGTCGTGTTGGACGTTCTAATCGTGTTGCATATGCATACTTTGCATACAAACGAGATAAAGTGTTATCAGAAGTTGCAGAGAGGCGTCTGCAAGCCATTAAAGAGTTCACAGAGCTTGGGTCAGGTTTCAAAATTGCAATGAGAGACTTATCCATTCGTGGTGCAGGTAACTTGTTAGGAGCCGAACAGCATGGATTTATTGATTCTGTCGGATTTGATCTATATTCTCAAATGTTAAAAGATGCAATTGAACAGCGTAGAGGAACAGATGGGGTTGAAAATACAGTTAATGTTGAAATTGATTTAGAAGTAGATGCATATTTACCAGATGCTTATATTTCAGATAGTAAACAAAAGATTATGATGTATAAACAGTTTAGAGGTGTTTCTGCAATTGAGGATATTGAAGAGTTGCAGGAAGAGATGATAGATAGATTTGGTGATTATCCGCAAGAAGTTGGTTACTTATTGCAAATTGCAAATATTAAAGTATTGGCAATGAAAGAACAAATTGAGTTAATTAAGCAAAATAAATTTGAAGTGACAATTCTGTTCTCAGAACAAGCAAGTCAAAATATTGATGGCGGAAAATTATTCATGCTTGGAAATAGTTTTGGACGTATGATTGGTCTAGGAATGGAAGGATCGCAATTGAAAATCGTTATGAAAACAAATGGTTTAGAGACATCGAAGTGGTTAACAATTGCTGAAAATTTATTAAAAGGCCTGCCAGATGTAAAAAAAGAAGTCATAAATGCCTAATATAAGATAAAAAAATACAATTCGGCGTGCATAGAAGAACTAATGTGTAAAATACTATGTCTAACAGTTGGTGATTTTTACATGAACAGGTAAATTCACCACTTTGATCATCAGTAGAAAGTGAGGCAGCATTAGAATGAAAGCAACTGGAATCGTACGTCGAATTGATGATTTAGGTAGGGTAGTAATTCCGAAGGAAATTCGTAGAACTTTACGTATTCGAGAAGGAGACCCACTAGAAATATTTGTTGATCGCGATGGAGAAGTGATTTTGAAAAAATATTCTCCAATTAGTGAACTAGGTAATTTTGCAAAGGAATATACGGAAGCTTTATACGATAGCTTAGGACATAATGTGCTTGTATGCGATCGTGATTCTATTATCGCAGTAGCAGGCGTATCTAAAAAAGAATACTTAAATAAAAGTGTTGGCGATTTAATTGAGAAGACAATGGAAGAGCGTAAGTCTGTAATTATGACAGATGAAAGCGAAATTTCAATTATTGATGGAGTAACAGAAAAAGTGAGTTCCTATACAATTGGCCCGATTGTTGCGAATGGGGATCCAATTGGAGCTGTTGTTATCTTCTCTAAAGAGGCTATTATAAGTGAAGTAGAGCATAAGTCAGTAAATACAGCTGCAAGCTTTTTAGCGAAACAAATGGAGCAGTAAGGCTATATGGAATTTTAGAAGTAGCAATCTTTCCTAATTATGATATTTCTTCTTGAGAAATCAAATATTTGGAGATATATGTATATTGAATGAAGGTAGCGCTTTGCTACCTTTTTTCGTTGAACATTTCTATCGTTGCGCGAACGTATTATTACTCGTGTAGGCAAGGAAGCTTGTCCTTTTCTTTATGATATAATACGAGGGGTGAGAATAGAAAAAGGAGTTTTCTTGTATGGAATCAAAGAAGTATCAAGCCTTTTGGCGTGGGGCTATTATATTAACAATCGCAAGTTTTGTTACAAAGGTATTAAGCGCTTTTTACCGTATTCCATATCAAAATATAGCGGGTGATATTGGTTTTTATATTTACCAACAAATTTATCCGTTTTATGGATTTTGTTTAATTTTAGCTACTTATGGGTTCCCCATTATAATTTCAAAAATGGTTGCGGAACGATTAGAGCGAGGGAAACAACAAGAAGCAGAAGAAATTATCTGTGTATCTTTTTGGTCTTTATTGGGAATTGGTTTCGTAGGCTTTTTTACATTGTTTTTTGGTGCCGAAACAATTGCAGCAGCCATGGGTGATATACACTTAGATAAGTTATTACGTGTTATTTCATTTTCATTCATATTGATGCCGTTTTTATCTGTAGCAAGAGGATATTTTCAGGGATTCAATAATATGATGCCAACAGCTGTTTCGCAAGTGATAGAACAAACGATTCGTGTTTCTATTATTGTATTTTTATCTCTATTCCTAATTGCTCACGGATTTGATTTATATACAGTCGGTGCAGGTGCTATGTTAGGTTCAATCGCAGGCGGACTGATTGGGATTATCGTACTTGTACTTTATATGCGTCATGACTTTCGTTCTATATTTTTCAAGAGTGTAAAGAGAATTAAGGGGAAAAAGAGGATCATTAAAATTCTGTTTTGGCAGGGATTGGCGATTTGTGTTAGTAATTTAGTACTTATTTTTATACAAATGGCTGATTCCATTTCCTTCTATTCCTTACTTATTGGGGCAGGAGAACAAGCTGAAAGTGCAAAGGTATTAAAAGGTGTTTACGACAGAAGTATCCCGCTTATGCAATTAGGTACTGTCGTGACAACTTCTTTCTCATTGTCACTTATTCCAATTATTACAGCGGCGAAGGAAAGAGGAGATCTTTCCTTTATTCGAGAAAAGGTAAAGTTAGCAATGAAAATAACATTTGTTATTGGATTTGCAGCTGCCATTGGATTAACTTGTATTATTCAGCCTACGAATATTATGTTGTTTGAAAATAGTGATGGGTCAGATGTTTTATCCATTTTATCTTTATCTATTTTATTTAGTTCATTGTCGATTACAACTGCTTCTATTTTGCAAGGGTTAGGACAAACATTAAAACCAGCAATATTCGTTATATTTGGGGGTTGTTTAAAGTTAGCTTTAAATTATACATTAATGCCGTATTTTGGTGTGAAGGGAGCTGCAATTGCAACACTAGTTGCGTTAATTGTAATTTCTGTGCTAAATAGTGCATTACTTATGCAAGCTGTATCTGAATCGCTTATCGATAAGCGTAATATGTTAGGTGTAGTTATTAGTGGTATCGGTATGGGGTTTGTATTAATAATATTTATACGTGTGATGCAAATGTCTGGATTAGTAATTGATACAACGCATAGAGGAATTGCAACACTTGAGGCATTGTTAGGTGTAGCTATCGGTGGATTAACATATGTGTTTTTAATTTTAAAATTACGTGTATTTACAAAAGCGGAAATAGGAACCGTTATGAAAAAAGAGAAAAAAGAAGGTTTATTGAAGAAGAGTGGATAGAGGTGGCAGGTTGTGAGTGGAATCATTACTATTTTAGGGTTAGGTGCTGGTGAGTTAGATCAGTTAACGATGGGTGTATATCGAAAAATAAAAGAAGCAGATCACATGTTTGTTAGAACGAAGGAACATCCCGTTATAGAAGAGTTGGAGAAAGAAGGTATACAATATACAGCCTTTGACAGTGTATATGAAGCGCATGATACATTTGAAATTGTATATGAAACAATCGCGAATACATTGCTAGAACAAGCTGAAGGCACAGAAATCATCTATGCCGTGCCAGGGCATCCGCTTGTAGCGGAAAGAACGGTTCAGCTACTGTTGGAAAAAGGCGAAGTAGCGAATGTTGAAGTGCGCATTGAAGGTGGACAAAGTTTCCTTGATCCTATGTTTGCGAGTCTAAAGATTGATCCGATTGAAGGATTCCAATTAATTGACGCCACATCATTTGAAAGAGGACAATTAGAATTACGTCAACATTTAATCTTTTGCCAAGTATATGATGCATTCGTTGCGTCTGATGTGAAATTAACATTAATGGAGATGCTATCAGATGATTATGAAGTGTATATCGTAACAGCTGCAGGGACTTCGTTTGAACAAGTTAAAAAGGTACCGTTGTACATGTTAGATCATGAAACAGAGTTGAATAATTTAACGAGTGTATATGTACCACCAGTTAAAGAACGTGCGTCCTTGTATCAACAGTTTGATGTGCTTAGAGAAATTATTGCAGACCTTCGTGGACCGAATGGTTGTCCGTGGGATAAAAAGCAAACACATCAATCTTTAAAGAAGTATTTAATTGAGGAAGCTTATGAAGTGTTGGAAGCAATTGATGAAGAGGATGATGATCACTTAGTAGAAGAACTGGGTGATATATTATTACAAGTTATGTTGCATGCTCAAATCGGGGAGGATGAAGGTTGGTTCTCTATAGATGATATTATTCGAACTTTATCTGAGAAAATGGTTCGCCGCCACCCGCATGTATTTGGGAATATGGATGTAAATAATGCCGATGAAGTAATTGCCAATTGGGAAGAAATTAAAAAACAAGAAAAAGGATTCGTGAAAGAATCTGTTTTAAATGGGGTTCCAAAAAGTTTGCCCCAGTTACTACGCGCCTATGAAATCCAGAAAAAAGCTGACAAAGTTGGTTTCGATTGGGTTGATGTACAACCGATGATAGAGAAAGCCTTAGAAGAATGGCAAGAGTTCCAACAAGAAGTTACAAATATGGATGAGGCGAAAATGTTAGGTGAATTTGGCGATTTACTATTTGCGTTTGTGAATATAGCTCGTCATTATAAAATAGATCCCGAAGAGGCGTTACGTTCAACGAATGAGAAATTCGTCGGTCGTTTCTTATACATGGAAGCAAAGGTAGCTGAAATGAATAAAGAGATGCAAGATTTATCATTAGAGCAGTTAGATGTTTTATGGGAAGAGGCAAAACAAACAGAGCGTTAATAGGGGGATTTGATATGCGTCTAGATAAGTTTTTAAAAGTATCACGTTTAATTAAAAGAAGAACATTAGCGAAAGAAGTAGCTGATCAAGGAAGAATATCAATTAATGGTCAAGTGGCAAAAGCGAGTTCAGATGTGAAAGTAGCTGATGAATTAACAATTCGTTTTGGTCAAAAAATAGTAACTGTAAAAATAAACGAATTGAAAGAAACGACTAAAAAAGAAGATGCAGCAAATATGTATAGTTTAGTTCGCGAAGAAAAAGTAAAGGCTGAAGAAGGCTTGTTCTAAAATCAATTATCCCTTCATACATTACTATTAGCTAGTATAAATCTATGGGGGGATTTACGTGAATAATGGTTACTCACCTATGTCTTCTAATCAACAAAATGTTTCGGTAGAGCATGATATTATTATGCGTGGCAGGCGTGTAATTGATATTACCGGTGTAAAGCAGGTAGAGAGTTTTGATAGCGAGGAGTTTTTACTTGAGACCGTAATGGGTTTTTTAACAATTCGTGGTCAAAATTTGCAAATGAAAAATTTAGATGTAGAAAAAGGTGTTGTATCGATTAAAGGGAAAGTTCATGAGATGCTGTATATTGATGAGAATCAAGGGGAGAAAACTAAAGGATTCTTTAGTAAGTTGTTTAAATGAGCCTAACAATTCAGTTGTATACGATGCTCTCAATGATCGGAATGGGTGCTTGGATTGGAGCGTCTTTAGATACATACCAACGATTTTTAAAGCGGCAAGAACGTAAACGTTGGCTTGTATTTATACATGATATACTATTTTGGATTGTCCAAGCATTATTCGTTTTTTATGTATTGCTTCTTGTAAATGAAGCTGAACTACGTATATATGTATTTTTGGCATTATTATGTGGTTTTGCGGCGTATCAAAGCTTATTGAAAGCACTATACATGAAACTGTTAAATTTTCTCATCTATATTTTTATGCAAACAACACATTTTTTTGTTCAAATTATAAAGCTACTCATGATAAAACCTGTTATTATTATAGCGCAGCTATTTATTGCATTTATATTATTCTTATTTCGTATACTGCTTTCAATTGGACATGTGTTATGGAAAATGGTGATTTGGATATTACTTTTCATATGGAAAGTTTTTTTCTGGCCTGTTCGATTTATTGCTTCGCTCATATGGAAACTTCTCCCTAATCGTGTTAAACTTTTTATAATGAAACATGTAGGGTTCCTGCAATATATAGCAAAATTGAAGGGACACATCTTCCAATTATGGGAGCGTATAAAAAAGAAGTTAGGGGGACCTCGGAAATGAGGGAACTGAGACAAAGAACAATCGAAAAACAGAGTCCAAATCCTGTTAAAGAGCATATAATACAAACGGATGAGAACAGGAAGCGACTTTATCGCCGTTTAGCGGTTTTTCTTGTCTTTGCTTTTACAATTATTGCGAGTATTAGTGTAACGTTTTATCAACAAAACAGTTCCATTAGAGCAAAAGAAGCAAAAGTTAAGGACATGAAAAAAGAACTGGATTCATTAACGAATAAAGAAAAGAGTCTAAAAGACGAAGTTCAAAAGTTAAATGATGAAGAGTACGTATTAAAGATTGCTAGAAGGGATTATTTCTTCTCTGGAAAAGGGGAGATAATTTTTCCTGTTTCTAAGTAGAGTATGTCTTATTGACACTATATTTTAGGATTATATATAATAAAGTAAAATTTGACTTTTTAACCACTAAGGAGGAGCATTTTTTTTATGTCAATCGAGGTAGGCAGCAAGTTACAGGGTAAAGTAACAGGTATTACAAATTTTGGGGCTTTTGTGGAGCTGCCAGAAGGCTTAACGGGTCTTGTTCATATTAGTGAAGTTGCTGATAATTATGTGAAAGATATTAACGATCACTTAAAAGTGGGCGACCAAGTAGAAGTAAAAGTTATTAACGTTGAAAAAGATGGCAAGATCGGTCTATCTATTAAAAAAGCGAAAGAGCGTGAAAAAACAGAAGGAGATCGTCCACGTGGTGAATACCAACGCGGTGGCGGTGGCGATCAACAACGTTCTGGACGTCCACAACGTAATCGTTCTTTCAACAGAGATAACCGTGGTGGCGGTAACGAACGAGCTCCAAAAGAAACATTCGAGCAAAAGATGGCACGTTTCTTAAAGGACAGTGAAGATCGTTTAACTTCTTTAAAGCGTAACACAGAATCTAAACGTGGTGGCCGTGGCGCACGTCGCGGATAATAAGAACGTTTAATTCTTAGCATATAGAGAAGTACCCAGGGCGATTGCTCGGGGTGCTTTTTTATATGTGAAAATATATTTTTAAAAAAGTTTTCAAGATGTGTTGACTTTAAAATATATCTGAGGTAAGATACTAATTGTCCGTTAAATAAGACGACATGGCGGTGTAGCTCAGCTGGCTAGAGCGTACGGTTCATACCCGTGAGGTCGGGGGTTCGATCCCCTCCGCCGCTATATTTAATTTAACGGCCCGTTGGTCAAGTGGTTAAGACACCGCCCTTTCACGGCGGTAACACGGGTTCGAATCCCGTACGGGTCATCCTAAAAAGATCATGCAAATTTGCATGATCTTTTTTTGTTAAATAAATTAAGACATACAACACTTCTACAAAATCACCCTATATTTTCTGAATGTTCAATTAAAATAGTGAGAATAAATTACATACCGTGTATATATGTAGAGTTATTTCGAATAAAAAGTCGAACGATTATAAAAGTGAAAACTGTTGTTTTGACAAAAATCCCAATAATCATCTTTTATAATGACAGTAATTAAACTATGCAGGTGGTGTTAAAAATATGCCTAAAGCAGGAAGGAATACTATGAATACAAGTGCATTGGCAATGAATGAGAGTCAGCTTGGAGCAGTAAAGTGGACGAGTAAGTTGCGAATGAAGTTTGAGCAGGTTTTCTTTAGATGGGGATTTATTATTGTTGTTATTGGTTTTCTTTTGGGACGAGCGTATATATTAACAAACATTTTACCGTTTGCACTGCCGTTTTTTGCTGCTGTTTATGTTATGAAGCGGGATAAAATGCCGCTCGCGTTCTTGGCTCTTATGGGGGGCGCACTTTCAGTTTCGATAGATAATTTATTCTTTACCTTTGCATCTATTTTTACTTTCTTCATTTATAATATCTTCTTTAGTCGGTTTACACGTAAAACTGTTGGACTTGTTCCATTCCAAGTATTTATCTCCGCATTAACCGCACATTTAGTTGTCGTATATTTCGCGCAACAAACTGTCACCATGTACGATTTACTCGTTAGTACGATTGAGGCAGGGCTTAGCTTCGTATTAACTATGATATTTTTACAAAGTGTTCCGCTTTTAGTAGAACGAAAAGGTAAACAACAAGCGCTAGAGACAGAAGAAATTGTTTGTTTAATTATATTACTAGCATCTGTTTTAACAGGTACAACAGATTGGTTTGTATATGACGCTTCTATTCAACATATTTTTACTAGGTATTTAGTGCTCGTGTTTGCATTTATCGCGGGGGCTGCTACAGGATCTACAGTGGGGGTGGTCACTGGATTAATATTAAGTTTAGCCAATGTCTCCAGTTTGTCTCAACTTAGTCTACTTGCTTTTTCTGGGTTGCTTGGTGGTTTGTTAAAAGAAGGGAAGCGTTTAGGTGTTAGTTTAGGTTTATTAATTGGGACGAGCTTGATTACGCTATATGTAGACAAGCAAACAAACATTGTGACAACTTTAATTGAATCTGGTGTGGCGATTGTGTTCTTCTTATTAACACCGAAACTTGTTATGGATCGTATTGCTAAATTCATGCCAGGCACACAGGAACATTCACAAGATCAACAACAGTATTTAAGAAGGATGCGTGATGTTACAGCGAATAAAATTAATCAATTTGCCAATGTATTTGCTGCTTTATCTAATAGCTTTTCTGTATATGGATATGTGGAGGAGGAAGATAAAGAGACAGAAGCGGATTTGTTCTTAAGTACAATTACTGCAAAAACATGTCAAACATGCTTTAAAAAGGACCAATGCTGGGTAGTTAATTTCGACAAAACGTACGATTATATGAAACAAATAATGAGTGAAACGGAAGAGGGGACGTTGCAGCATAATCGGAAGTTAGTTCGTGAATGGGACAAGCATTGTGTGAGAGGGAAGAAAGTGACGGATTTAGTAGCGGGTGAATTAGATCACTTCTATGAAGGACAAAAATTACGAAAACAAATGAAAGAAAACCGTAGAATAGTAGCGGAGCAACTATTAGGTGTATCAAAAGTTATGGAGGATTTTGCTAAGGAGATCCAAAGAGAACGAGAAAATCATCAAGTGCAGGAAGAACAGATTATGCAAGCGTTTCGTGATTTTGGCGTAGAAGTAGAGCATGTTGATATATATTGTTTAGATAGAGGAAGTATTGATATTGAAATGTTGATTCCGGTTGCATCTAATGAACATGGAGAATGTGAAAAGTTAGTTGCGCCGATGCTTTCTGATATTCTAAAGGAAAATATTGTTGTTAAACATGAAGAAAAATCTTCTTATCCGAACGGCCACAGCTTAATATCATTTGGTTCAGCAAAAACGTATTCTCTTGATACTGGGTTGGCCACAGCTGCAAAAGGCGGTGGGTTTGTTTCTGGTGACTCTTATGCGATGATGGATTTGAGTGTTGGTAAATATGCGCTTGCAATTAGTGATGGTATGGGAAATGGGCAAAGAGCTCATATGGAGAGTAAAGAAACGGTGAAATTATTACAAAAAATACTTCAATCAGGCATTGATGAGGAAATAGCGATTAAATCTATCAATTCTATTCTTTCTTTAAGAACAACAGAAGAGATGTTTACGACGTTAGATTTAGCTATGGTGGATTTACGGGATGCGAGTGCGAAATTTTTAAAGATTGGATCGACGCCGAGTTTTGTTAAACGCGCGAATAATATTTTGAAAATTGAGGCGAGTAATTTACCGATGGGGATTATTGAGGATGTTGAAGTTGATGTAGTAGGTGAACAATTAAAAACGGGCGATATCCTTATTATGATGAGCGATGGGATTTTCGAAGGAGCGCAACATGTAGAGAATCACGAGCTATGGATGAAACGAAAAATTAAAGAATTACAAACCGAAGATCCGCAAGAAATTGCTGATATCATTATGGAAGAGGTGATTCGCTCTTGTGATGGTTATATAAATGACGATATGACTATCGTTGTGGCGAAAGTGAAGAAAAATATGCCGAAGTGGGCTACGATTCCAATTGTAGGAATGCAGGCACAATAAATTTTAAGTGTGATGTTTCTTTATCACTGTTTCTTTCTAAAAACCTAGGTGGATGCCTAGGTTTTTTTACTTTAAAAGATAATGTTATTATTTTTGTGAATATGTACGGATGATGTAAGATAAAAATGTGATTTTTGTATATCTTTTTTTTGCACAATGTTTGTAAAAGTTGTACCATTATAAACAAGGTAACTAACGTTGCTGTTCTTGTTTAATGAAAGGTGATTACGAAGTTGAAAGATACATTTGTTGAAAAGGTAGATGACTTTGTAAAGCAGCATGATGTATTAAAGGAACGTTCAACAATTGTTGTAGGGGTTTCTGGTGGTCCTGACTCTTTGGCTCTTCTATATTATTTGTTAGAAAAAAGAGCAGCAAAACAGTTTGAAATTGTAGTGGCACATGTGGATCATATGTTTAGAGGTGATGAATCTCATGAGGACCTACAGTTTGTGCAGGACCTTTGTAAAGGGCTGGGAGTTATTTGCGAAACGATAAGGATTAATGTGTCGCAATATCAACAGCAACACGGAATGAATGCACAGGTTGCTGCTAGAGAATGCAGATATGCATTTTTGGAAAGAATAATGAAGAAATATGATGCGAGATATGTAGCTCTTGGACATCATGGTGATGATCAAGTAGAGACGATTTTAATGCGCCTTGTACGAGGGAGTACTCCGAAAGGATATGCAGGAATTGCAGTGAAGCGTCCTTTTCATAATGGATATTTAATTAGGCCGTTACTTGGAGTAACGAAGGAAGAGATTGTTGATTACTGTAATAAGCTAAAAATAATTCCCCGTATAGATCCAAGTAATAAAAAGGAAGTATATACAAGGAATCGATTACGTAAATATGTTCTTCCTCATTTGAAAGAAGAAAATTCACAAGTGCATGAGAAATTCCAAAAATTTAGCATGCAAATGCAAGAGGATGAGGCGTATTTGCAGGAATTAGCTTTTGAGAAAATGAATAAAGTAATTACAAAAAAAAGTGATAAACAAATTAGCTTATCAATTCCTGCCTTTGAATCCATGTCTATGTCTTTACAAAGAAGAGGGATTCAACTAATATTAAACTATCTTTATGAATATAAGATTCCATCTTCTCTTTCCTCTATACATATTGACAAAGTGATTGAGTTTTTTAAGCGGACACAACCTTCGGGTTCACTTGATTTTCCAGGTGATTTAAAAATTGTTCGCGCATACGAAGAGTGCAGCTTTGGATTTAAACAAGGAATTGTTTCTCCTTTTTTACAAGATTTATCAGTGCCCGGGACAATTATGCTATCGAACGGGGATAAGCTTGTAACAGAGGTGAGCGAAGACATACCAAGTAACATGAATGAAACAGTATTTGTTGCTAAGTATAATGATATATCATATCCACTTCGTATTCGTTCTAGAGAAAATGGAGATCGCATGTCAATACAAGGTATGAATGGCACAAAAAAGATAAAAGCTATCTTTATCGAAGCGAAAGTACCAAGAGAAAAAAGAGAAGAATGGCCGGTCGTTTGTGATGCAAGTGGGAATATTATTTGGGTACCCTTGTTGAAGCGATCTGCATTTGCTATCTCGAAAGAGACGGCAAAGAAGGATAAATATATGATTATTCACTACAAAAGCAAGGAGTCTTCCGGGAGGATAATGAAATGATGAATCAAGATATCGAAAAAGTATTAATTTCTGAAGAACAAATACAAGAAAAGGTGCTCGAATTAGGCGCAATTATTGCAGAGGATTATAAAAACACAGTACCTCTTGCGATTGGCGTATTAAAGGGCGCGATGCCATTCATGGCAGATTTATTAAAGAGAACAGATACATATCTTGAAATGGACTTTATGGCTGTATCTAGTTATGGTCACTCTACCGTTTCAACAGGCGAAGTGAAAATTTTAAAAGACCTTGATACTTCTGTAGAAGGTCGCGATATTTTAATCGTTGAAGATATTATTGATAGCGGTCTTACGCTAAGTTACTTAGTAGACCTATTTAAATATCGTAAAGCGAAGTCTGTAAAAATTGTTACGTTATTAGATAAGCCGACAGGCCGCAAGGTAGATTTGAAAGCGGATTATGTTGGATTTACTGTTCCGCATGAATTTGTTGTAGGATATGGATTAGATTATAAAGAGCAGTACCGTAATCTTCCTTATGTAGGAGTATTAAAACCAAGCGTTTACTCAAATTAATTAAATACAGGCGTTACAATTGTATAGGAAAGTTTTTCTATGTTACGATTTACAATAGTGTTTATGCCGTGAGAGGAGGTTAGGAATGAATCGTATCTTCCGTAATACCATCTTTTATTTACTGATATTCCTAGTAGTAATTGGAATCGTGAGCTATTTTAATGGTTCGACGCAAAAAACGACATCAGTTAGCTACGATAAATTCATTACTAAACTAGAAAAAGGTGAAGTGCGTAATGTGCAACTTCAACCGAAAAATGGTGTATTTGAGGTAAAAGGACAATTTAACAACTCTAGCCAAGGAGAACAATTTGTTACTTATGCACCAAATACTGAGGAATTACAAAAGAAAATTAATGACAAAGCGCAAGGTGCTGAAGTTAAGTATCAACCAGCAGAAGAAACAAGTGCTTGGGTAACGTTCTTTACTTCTATCATTCCGTTTGTCATTATCTTCATTTTATTCTTCTTCTTATTAAACCAGGCTCAGGGCGGCGGTAGCCGTGTTATGAACTTCGGGAAAAGTAAGGCGAAGTTATATAATGACGAAAAGAAAAAAGTTCGTTTCAGAGATGTTGCTGGAGCGGATGAAGAGAAACAAGAGCTTGTTGAGGTAGTTGAATTCTTGAAAGATCCTCGTAAGTTCGCTGAAGTTGGTGCTCGTATTCCGAAGGGTGTTCTATTAGTAGGACCTCCAGGTACAGGTAAAACTTTACTAGCACGTGCCGTTGCAGGTGAGGCTGGCGTTCCATTCTTCTCTATCAGTGGTTCTGATTTCGTAGAGATGTTCGTTGGTGTCGGTGCATCACGTGTACGTGATTTATTCGAAAATGCAAAGAAAAATGCTCCTTGTATCATTTTCATTGATGAAATTGATGCAGTAGGACGTCAACGTGGCGCAGGTCTTGGTGGTGGCCATGATGAGCGTGAGCAAACGTTGAACCAATTACTTGTTGAAATGGATGGATTCGGTGCAAACGAAGGTATTATTATCATTGCTGCAACAAACCGTCCCGATATTCTTGATCCAGCGTTATTACGTCCAGGTCGTTTTGACCGTCAAATTACAGTAGATCGTCCAGATGTAAATGGCCGTGAAGCTGTACTGAAAGTACATGCTCGTAATAAACCGCTTGATGATCATATCAACTTAAGAGCAATTGCAACTCGTACACCAGGGTTCTCTGGTGCTGATCTTGAAAACTTATTAAACGAAGCTGCTTTAGTAGCTGCGCGTCAAGATAAGAAGAAAATTGATATGAGTGACATTGATGAAGCAACGGATCGTGTTATTGCAGGTCCTGCTAAGAAAAGTCGTGTTATCTCTGAAAAAGAACGTAATATCGTTGCATTCCATGAAGCTGGCCATACTGTAATTGGTGTTGTCCTTGATGAAGCAGATATCGTTCATAAAGTAACAATTGTCCCTCGTGGTCAAGCTGGTGGATATGCAGTGATGCTTCCGAAAGAAGATCGTTACTTCATGACAAAACCAGAGTTACTTGATAAAATCACTGGTTTACTTGGTGGTCGAGTAGCTGAAGAGATTGTGTTTGGTGAAGCAAGCACAGGTGCTCACAACGACTTCCAACGTGCGACTGGTATTGCAAGACGTATGGTTACGGAATTCGGTATGAGTGATAAGCTTGGACCAATGCAATTCGGTAGCTCACAAGGTGGTCAAGTGTTCTTAGGAAGAGACTTCCATTCAGAACAAAACTACAGTGATGCAATTGCACATGAAATCGATGTGGAAATGCAAACTATTATAAAAGAATGTTATGCTCGCGCGCACCAAATTCTTACTGAAAAACGTGATAAGCTAGATATTATTGCGAAAACGTTACTTGAAGTAGAAACGTTAGATGCAGAGCAAATCAATCATTTATATGATTACGGCAGATTGCCAGAGCGTCCAACATCTTCAGATGATGTGAAAGTAAACATCAATATGAAGAAGGACGATGAAGAATCAGAAGATAAGTAAGAGATGAAGGAGTGACGATGGTCACTCCTTTTTTTATTTGTGGAACGAAATGAAGTAGAAAAAGAATTTAAATAAATTGGGTATTAAAAATTGAAATAGAGCGTAATCTTTTTGTAAAATGATGAGGATAGAAAAGCTGATTATATAAGTATGTGTGATATGATGTTTTTATAAGTTTTATACATACTGCACAAATATAGATTAAATAAGATAAGTGGTGAGAATATGATTTTTGTATTGGATGTAGGGAACACAAATGCTGTACTAGGCGTGTTTGAAGAGGGGGAACTTCGTCAACACTGGCGCATGGAAACAGATCGTCATAAGACAGAAGATGAATATGGAATGCTTGTCAAGCAGTTGCTTGAGCATGAAGGTCTTTCGTTTGAAGATGTGAAAGGTATTATCGTGTCTTCAGTCGTACCACCAATTATGTTTGCTTTAGAGCGCATGTGTGAAAAGTATTTTAAAATTAAACCGCTTGTAGTAGGTCCTGGAATAAAAACAGGGCTAAATATTAAATATGAAAATCCACGTGAAGTAGGCGCGGACCGAATTGTAAATGCGGTAGCAGGAATCCACTTGTATGGAAGTCCGCTTATTATTGTCGATTTCGGTACGGCTACTACATATTGTTATATTAACGAAGAAAAGCATTATATGGGTGGAGTTATTACGCCGGGAATTATGATTTCAGCAGAGGCTTTATATAGTAGAGCGGCAAAACTTCCTCGTATTGAAATTACAAAACCAAGCAGTGTTGTTGGAAAGAATACGGTAAGTGCAATGCAATCTGGTATTCTTTATGGTTATGTTGGACAAGTGGAAGGTATTGTTAAGCGTATGAAAGAGGAAGCTAAACAAGAACCGAAAGTTATTGCAACAGGTGGATTAGCGAAATTAATTTCAGAAGAATCGAATGTAATTGACGTTGTAGATCCATTTTTAACATTAAAGGGTTTGTATATGTTATACGAGCGTAATGCAAATTTACAGCATGAGAAAGGTGAATAAATGAGTATGAAAGATTATTTAGTAAAAGCGTTAGCGTTTGATGGGGAAGTGCGTGCATATAGTGTACGTACTACAAACACAGTAAGTGAGGCGCAAAGACGTCATGATACATGGAGAACAGCTTCAGCGGCACTTGGTCGTTCTTTAACTGCAGGTACAATGATGGGCGCGATGTTAAAAGGTGACCAAAAGTTAACGATTAAGGTAGAAGGTAATGGTCCGATTGGTCCCATCTTAGTAGATGCTCATGCAAATGGGGATGTACGTGGTTATGTAACGAATCCACATGTTGATTTTGAAGGAACGGAACAAGGAAAATTACGTGTATATCAAGCGGTAGGTACTGAGGGATTTGTAACAGTAATTAAAGATATTGGTATGCGTGAGCCGTTTATTGGTCAATCTCCAATTGTTTCAGGAGAATTAGGGGAAGACTTCACGTATTATTTTGCAGTTTCTGAGCAAACACCTTCTTCTGTAGGAGTTGGTGTTCTTGTAAATGGAGATGACAGCGTATTAGCGGCAGGTGGATTTATCCTTCAAATTATGCCAGGTGCACAGGAAGAAACAATTTCATTCATCGAAGATCGTTTGCAAAAAATTCCTCCTGTATCAACGTTAATCGAACAAGGGCTTTCTCCAGAAGAGTTACTGTATGCAGTTCTTGGAGAAGATAAAGTAAAAGTATTAGAAGTGATGGATGTTCAATTTAATTGCACATGCTCACGCGAACGTATTGAGAGTGTGTTAATTAGTTTGGGTAAAACAGAGTTAGAGCAAATTCGCGAAGAAGAAGAAGAGACAGAAGTTCATTGTCATTTCTGTAATGAGCGATACAAGTTTTCTAAAGAAGATATTACAAATTTAATTGAGAGTTTGTCATAAGGGAAGTGAGGGAATCCATCCTCTAAATAGATTGACAAACAGGGAATTTTCTGACAAAATCGAAATATAGATAAAACCAATAAAAATACTCGGTGTTAGGAGTGACAGGAATGCGAGTGGCACAATCAGTTTCAGAATTAATCGGGAAAACGCCGATCGTTAAGTTGAACCGCATCGTAGAATCAAACAGCGCAGATATATACTTAAAATTAGAATTTATGAATCCAGGGAGCAGTGTTAAAGATCGTATTGCATTAGCTATGATTGAAGATGCTGAAAAAAAAGGATTATTAAAAGAAGGCGATACAATCATTGAGCCAACAAGTGGTAACACAGGAATTGGTTTAGCGATGGTAGCGGCCGCTAAAGGATATAAGGCAATTTTAGTAATGCCAGAAACAATGAGTATTGAGCGTCGTAATTTATTACGTGCTTACGGTGCAGAATTAGTATTGACTCCAGGACCTGAAGGAATGGGTGGAGCGATTCGTCAAGCGACTGAATTAGCAAAAGAGCATGGCTACTTTATACCACAACAGTTCAAAAATCAATCAAATCCAGAAATTCATCGTTTAACAACAGGGCCAGAAATTGTTGAACAAATGGGTGAACAATTAGATGCGTTTATTGCAGGTATTGGTACAGGTGGAACGATTACTGGTGCTGGTGAAGTACTGAAGGAAGCGTATAAAGATATTAAAATTTATGCAGTAGAACCTGCGGATTCACCAGTACTATCTGGTGGGAAACCGGGTCCACATAAAATCCAAGGAATTGGGGCGGGATTCATCCCAGAGACATTGGATGTAGAGGTATATGATGAAATTGTTCAAGTAAAAGCAGAGCAAGCATTTGAATATGCAAGAAGAGTGGCTAAAGAGGAAGGTATTTTAGTGGGTATCTCTTCTGGAGCAGTTATTTATGCAGCAACAGAAATTGCGAAAAAGTTAGGTAAAGGGAAAAAGGTACTTGTTATTATCCCAAGTAACGGTGAACGTTATTTAAGTACACCGCTTTATCAATTTGAGTCTTAATTATATGTGATTGAAAAAGCATCCTTGAAAAGGATGCTTTTTCTTTTTGGATTGGAAATAGGAAAAGAGTGAATGACTAGAAAACTTCATGTAAAATAAGAGGTAGTATAATTAATTTATTTTCACTAGCCTTCGAGTATAACCACTTTATATACATAACGAATGTAGTTTGAGGTGGTTAATCTAAGAGGGTGGGATAAAAGAAGACGGGGTGTTGATATGCAACGAAGAAAATCTTTAGCGCTTTCTATTCCATATCAGTTAGATTTCTTTAAGCAGTATAAATTTCTTTCTAAGGATAAACCGCAACATATTTTGTTAGAGAGTGGACGTGGCGGTCGTTATAACATTGTGGGGTTGAACCCAGTAGCGGTAATCCGAGGGAAGGGTGAAACGTTACATATAAGCGAAAGTGGTAAGGAAACAATAAAACAAGGAAACCCATTAGATTTAATGCAGGAATATATGGAGCGATGGAAAACGGACTATAATCCGGAATACCCTCCATTTCAAGGTGGTGCAATTGGTTACTTTAGTTATGATTGCATCCGTTATATTGAAAAACTCCCTTCCCTTGCGGAAGATGACATTAATATACCTGATATATTCTTTTTATTATTTGATGATGTGTTTGTTTATGATCAAAAAGAAAAAGTATTATGGATTATTACACATTATGTAGATAAGCATGAAGAGGCAAAAGAGCGATTAAATGAATGGAAGATTCTTTGGGCGACAGAAGCGCCAGAAGTGAATATACCTTTTGCGTGCCCTGAAGAGAAAAGTGAAACAGTTGCTTTTACAGAAGAAAGCTTTATGAAGGCGGTTGAATGTATTCAAGAATATATTGGAGCTGGTGATGTGTTCCAAGTAAACTTGTCGACAAGGCAAGAAAGAACGTTACAAACACACCCACTCGAAATTTATACAAGTCTTCGTGAAATTAATCCATCTCCATATATGGGTTACTTGGAGCTCGGGGATTTTCAAATTGTTAGTGGATCGCCAGAGTTGCTAATTAAGAAAGAGGGAACCGAAGTAAGTACAAGACCGATTGCTGGAACGAGATCTAGAGGGGCGAATGAGCAAGAGGATGAAGAATTAGCAAAAGAATTAATTGAGAACGAAAAAGAAAGAGCAGAGCACGTCATGCTTGTGGATTTAGAACGAAATGATTTAGGGCGTGTTTGTAAATATGGCACTGTAGAAGTAGATGAATTTATGGTAATTGAGAAATACTCACATGTTATGCATATTGTTTCTAATGTGCGTGGTGAGGTGGAAGAAGATAAAGATGCTTTTGATTTAGTGAAGGCTGTATTCCCTGGGGGAACAATTACTGGTGCCCCGAAAATACGTACGATGGAAATTATTGAAGAATTAGAACCTGTTCGCCGAGGGATTTATACAGGTTCAATCGGGTGGATCGGTTATTCTGGAGATACAGAATTGAATATTGTAATTAGAACACTGCTTGCTAAAGATGGAAAAGCACATGTACAAGCAGGAGCAGGAATTGTAATTGATTCGAATCCGGAAAATGAATATAAAGAGTCGTTAAAAAAGGCGATTGCTTTATGGCGTGCAAAAGAACGTAGCGAAGAAACGGTTAGGTGAGAGAAATGATATTAATGATTGATAATTATGATTCTTTTACATTTAATTTAGTGCAGTTTCTTGGAGAACTTGGACAAGAGCTTGTTGTTAAACGTAACGATGAAGTGACTATTTCAGATGTTGAGAATATGAAACCAGACTTTTTAATGATTTCGCCAGGTCCGTGTAGTCCTAATGAAGCGGGTATTAGTATGGAGGTTATTCAATACTTTGCTGGAAAGATTCCGATTTTTGGGGTTTGTCTTGGACATCAATCTATTGCACAAGTGTTTGGTGGAGAGGTTATACGTGCGGAGCGCTTAATGCATGGGAAAACGTCGCTTATGCATCATGACGGAAAGACGATTTTTTCGGATATCCCTAATCCGTTTACTGCGACACGTTATCATTCCCTTATCGTTAAGAAAGAGACGTTACCTGATTGCTTAGAGGTAACATCTTGGACAGAAGAAGGGGAAATTATGGCGCTCCGTCATACAACATTACCGATTGAAGGTGTACAGTTCCATCCGGAATCAATTATGACTTCCCACGGAAAAGAGTTGTTGCAGAATTTCATTCGTAAATACAGTCCAAGTGTGACATCATGTTAATTTACTTAAATGGTGAGTATGTAGAAGCAAGTGAAGCGAGAATTTCTCCTTATGATCATGGTTATTTATATGGTCTTGGAGTTTTTGAGACGTTTCGTATTTATAATGGTCATCCTTTCTTATTGGATGATCATTATGACCGTTTAATAGATGCGCTGGATACATTGCAAATTAAATGGACAATGACGAAAGATGAAGTACTGCTTATTTTGAAGAATTTACTCGTTAAGAATGAATTAGAGCATGCATATGTACGTTTTAATGTATCAGCGGGTATAGATGAAATTGGATTGCAAACGAAAATGTATGAAGAGCCGTCTGTTATTGTTTTTATAAAACCTTTAGCAGCCCCTGAAGATGTAGTAGAAAAAGAAGGGGTTGTTTTAAAGCAAGTGCGAAATACACCAGAGGGTGCGTCTCGCTTAAAGTCTCATCATTATTTAAATAACATTTTAGGGAAACGTGAAATTGGAAATGTTGTGAATAAGGAAGGTATTTTTCTTACTGAAACAGGTTATGTTGCAGAGGGTATTGTTTCGAATCTCTTTTTCGTGAAAGGTGATATTTTGTATACACCTTCGTTAAAAACGGGGATTTTAAATGGTATCACTCGTGCGTTTATTATAAAGGTTGCTGAAGGGTTGGGCATCGAAGTAAAGGAAGGTTTCTTTACAAAAGATGAATTACTTTCCGCTGATGAAGTTTTCGTAACAAACTCGATTCAAGAAATTGTTCCACTTTATCATATAGAGGGGCGAGATTTCCCGGGTAAAGTAGGTGTGGTTACAAAAAGGTTTATGAATCTTTACGAAATGCAGAGAGAGAAATTGTGGAGCAGAAATGAATTGTGAAGAGGAGATGTGTAGTTTGAAGTGGGATTATGATTTGCGCTGCGGCGAATATACATTGAACTTAAATGAAAAAACTTTAATTATGGGGATTTTAAATGTAACACCAGATTCGTTTTCCGATGGTGGGAGTTACAACGAGGTAGAGGCTGCGGTGCGCCATGCGAAAGAAATGCGAGATGAAGGTGCTCATATTATTGATATCGGCGGTGAATCTACTCGCCCGGGTTTTGCTAAAGTATCAGTGGAAGAAGAAATCAAGCGAGTTGTTCCGATGATTCAGGCGGTTGCAAAAGAAGTGAAATTGCCTATTTCTATCGACACGTATAAAGCTGAAGTTGCAAAACAAGCAATCGAAGCTGGCGCTCATATTATTAATGACGTTTGGGGAGCGAAGGCGGAACCAAAAATCGCTGAAGTTGCAGCTCATTACGATGTACCTATTATCTTGATGCACAATCGCGATAACATGAATTACCGCAATTTAATGGCTGATATGATTGCTGATTTATATGACAGTATTAAAATTGCTAAAGATGCTGGTGTGCGAGATGAGAATATCATTTTAGACCCAGGCATCGGTTTTGCTAAAACACCTGAACAAAATTTAGAAGCGATGCGTAATTTAGAACAGTTAAACGTACTGGGTTATCCGGTTCTCTTAGGTACTTCAAGAAAGTCCTTTATTGGACATGTGTTAGATTTACCGGTAGAGGAACGTCTTGAGGGAACGGGAGCTACCGTTTGTCTCGGCATTGAAAAGGGCTGTGAGTTTGTTCGTGTTCATGATGTGAAGGAAATGACACGTATGGCTAAGATGATGGATGCGATGATTGGTAAGGGGGTAAAGTAATTGGATAAAATTTATGTTCATGATATGGAGTTTTACGGTTATCATGGTGTATTCCCAGAGGAAAATAAATTGGGTCAGAGATTTAAAGTGGACTTAACGGTGGAGTTGGATTTGAAACAGGCAGGAGAAAGTGATGACTTAGAGCATTCTGTCAATTATGGAGAGCTTTTCGAGTTATGTAGAAAAGTTGTTGAAGATAGAACGTATAAGCTTGTAGAGAGTATCGCTGAAAATATTGCTGCAGATATATTGAAACGATATGAGAGTATTTTCCGTTGTACAATTAAAGTAATTAAACCAGATCCGCCGATACCTGGACATTATCGTGCTGTAGCAGTGGAAATTACGAGAGAACGTCCATGAATAATATAGCTTACATTGCATTAGGTTCAAATATCGGAGAACGTTATACGTATTTAACTGAAGCGATTCAGTTTTTAAACAAAAACCCGTATATCCAAGTTAACGATATTTCATCTATATATGAAACAGAGCCAGTTGGCTATACTGACCAAAGTTGCTTTTTAAATTTAGTTATAAAAATTTCTACCAATTTATCACCGCAAGAATTATTGAAAATTACACAAAGAGTAGAGAATGATTTAGGAAGAAAAAGGGAAATTAGATGGGGTCCGAGGACCATCGACCTTGACATTTTACTATATAATCAAGAAAATATTGAAGCAGAGAATCTTATTGTTCCGCATCCGCGGATGTTCGAAAGAGCTTTTGTTATCGTTCCGTTGTTAGAGATTAATCAAGATATAAAACAAAACATTTCACGTTCACAAGTAGAAGAAATGAAAAGGCGAGAGGGAGTAACGGTATGGAAGCAGAAAAATGGGGAAGACGTATTCGTGCTTTTCGAAAGCTGAAAGGTTATACACAAGAAGGTTTTGCGAAAGAGTTAGGGGTATCTGTATCTGTTTTAGGTGAAGTTGAGAGAGGGAATCGATCGCCTTCCCAAGATTTTGTAGTGGAAGTTGCTAAGGCATTAAAGGTTTCAGTGGAGGAATTAATGCCGAAGTGACTATGAAGGAAGGAGTAAGTCGAGTGTTAAAGATTGCAAACATTGAGATGAAAAACCCGGTTGTATTAGCACCGATGGCGGGAGTGTGTAACTCTGCATTCCGTTTGACAGTAAAAGAATTTGGTGCAGGTTTAGTTTGTGCTGAAATGGTAAGTGATAAAGCGATATTACTTAATAACAAAAGAACATTAGATATGTTATATATTGATGAAAGAGAAAAGCCATTAAGTTTACAAATTTTTGGTGGAGAGAAAGAAACTCTTGTAGATGCTGCGAAATACGTAGATAAATATACGACAGCAGACATTATTGATATTAATATGGGTTGCCCAGTACCAAAAATCATTAAGTGTGATGCGGGAGCAAAGTGGCTTTTAGACCCAAATAAAATATATGAAATGGTAGCGGCAGTTGTAGATGCTGTTGAAAAGCCGGTTACAGTTAAGATGCGTATTGGTTGGGATGCAGATCATATTTTTGCAATTGAGAATGCAAAAGCTGTTGAGCGTGCTGGCGGACAAGCAGTAGCAGTTCATGGACGTACACGAGTACAAATGTATGAAGGGAAAGCGGATTGGGATATTATTAAACAAGTAAAGCAAGCTGTAAATATCCCGGTTATCGGAAATGGTGATGTCGAAACGCCACAAGATGCAAAGCGTATGCTTGATGAAATTGGTGTAGACGGTGTTATGATTGGTCGCGCTGCCCTTGGGGACCCGTGGATGATTTATCGTACGGTAAAGTATTTGGAAACAGGTGAATTAATGCCGGAACCGACAGTGCGTGAGAAAATTGACGTATGTATGTTGCATCTAGATCGTCTTATCGATTTAAAGAACGAAATTGTCGCTGTAAGAGAGATGAGAAAGCATGCAGCTTGGTATTTAAAGGGTGTTCGTGGTAATGCAACTGTACGTAATGGTATCAATGCTTGTAATACGCGTGAGGACCTTGCGGATGTATTAGGTGCATTTGTAGAAGAAGTAGAAGCGAAACAACAAACAATTCACGTTGGTTAATAATAGATAGGGAAGATTGACATTCTTCTATACACTTCCTATAATTACGTGAAAGAAAGAAGAACTGCCAGCTAGTTGCTGGCAGTTTTTCTAGTTGAGTAGAAAATGCTATACTGTATATATTGTAAAAATTAATAGAGCTGGAGTGATATCAATACCATGGATAACATGAACCACGAAGAATTAAACGACCAATTGCTTGTTCGTCGTGAAAAGTTACATAACTTACGTGAGCAAGGAATCGATCCGTTCGGTAAACGATTTGAACGTACAAATGCAACAAATGACTTATTAAGCTTATATGGAGAGTTCTCTAAAGAAGAATTAGAAGAGAAAGAAATCTCTGTTTCTATCGCTGGTCGTATTATGACAAAACGCGGTAAAGGAAAAGCTGGATTTGCACATATTCAAGATTTACATGGACAAGTTCAAATTTATGTTCGTAAAGATGCTGTTGGAGATGAAGAGTACGAATTATTTAAAACAGCAGATTTAGGTGATTTAGTAGGTATTGAAGGTAAAGTGTTCAAAACGAACGTTGGAGAACTTTCGGTGAAAGCAACGGGCTTTACACTATTAACGAAATCTCTTCGTCCATTACCGGATAAATATCATGGATTAAAAGATGTTGAACAACGCTACCGTCAACGTTACTTAGACTTAATCACAAGTATGGAAAGCCGTGAAACATTCGTTACTCGCAGTAAAATCATTCGTGAAATGAGAAGATACTTAGATGACAATGGTTATCTTGAAGTGGAAACACCTATGATGCATGCAATTGCAGGTGGAGCTTCTGCGCGTCCTTTCATTACGCACCATAATGCGTTAGATATGGAATTATACATGCGTATCGCAATTGAACTTCATTTAAAACGCCTTATTGTGGGTGGATTAGAAAAAGTTTATGAAATCGGTCGTGTATTCCGTAATGAGGGTGTATCAACTCGTCATAATCCAGAGTTTACAATGATTGAATTATATGAAGCGTATGCTGATTATAAAGATATTATGAAACTAACAGAAAATATGGTTGCTCATATTGCGAAGCAAGTACTAGGTACAACAACAATCCAATATGGTGATTATGAAATTAATCTAGAACCAGAATGGACACGTCTTCATATGGTAGATGCAATCAAGGAACATTCAGGAGCAGATTTCTGGAATCCAATGAGTGTAGAAGAAGCGCGTAAACTTGCAAAAGAACATAATGTAGGTATTAAGGATACGATGGAAG
>NZ_JAMXKE010000001.1:90000-150000 GCF_024712505.1 Bacillus sp. IBL03825
GTTTAGCAAAAACACAGGTCTCTGCGAAGCCGTAAGGCGAAGTATAGGGGCTGACACCTGCCCGGTGCTGGAAGGTTAAGGAGAGGGGTTAGCGTAAGCGAAGCTCTGAACTGAAGCCCCAGTAAACGGCGGCCGTAACTATAACGGTCCTAAGGTAGCGAAATTCCTTGTCGGGTAAGTTCCGACCCGCACGAAAGGTGTAACGATTTGGGCACTGTCTCAACCAGAGACTCGGTGAAATTATAGTACCTGTGAAGATGCAGGTTACCCGCGACAGGACGGAAAGACCCCGTGGAGCTTTACTGTAGCCTGATATTGAATTTTGGTACATTTTGTACAGGATAGGCGGGAGCCATTGAAACCGGAGCGCTAGCTTCGGTGGAGGCGCTGGTGGGATACCGCCCTGAATGTATTGAAATTCTAACCTACGGGTCTTATCGACCCGGGAGACAGTGTCAGGTGGGCAGTTTGACTGGGGCGGTCGCCTCCTAAAGTGTAACGGAGGCGCCCAAAGGTTCCCTCAGAATGGTTGGAAATCATTCGTAGAGTGCAAAGGCATAAGGGAGCTTGACTGCGAGACCTACAAGTCGAGCAGGGACGAAAGTCGGGCTTAGTGATCCGGTGGTTCCGCATGGAAGGGCCATCGCTCAACGGATAAAAGCTACCCCGGGGATAACAGGCTTATCTCCCCCAAGAGTCCACATCGACGGGGAGGTTTGGCACCTCGATGTCGGCTCATCGCATCCTGGGGCTGTAGTCGGTCCCAAGGGTTGGGCTGTTCGCCCATTAAAGCGGTACGCGAGCTGGGTTCAGAACGTCGTGAGACAGTTCGGTCCCTATCCGTCGTGGGCGTAGGAAATTTGAGAGGAGCTGTCCTTAGTACGAGAGGACCGGGATGGACGCACCGCTGGTGTACCAGTTGTTCTGCCAAGGGCATAGCTGGGTAGCTATGTGCGGAAGGGATAAGTGCTGAAAGCATCTAAGCATGAAGCCCCACTCAAGATGAGATTTCCCATAGCGTAAGCTAGTAAGATCCCTGAAAGATGATCAGGTTGATAGGTTCGAGGTGGAAGCATGGTGACATGTGGAGCTGACGAATACTAATAGATCGAGGACTTAACCATATAATATGTAGCAAATGTTATCTAGTTTTGAAGGAATATGCCTTCATAGTTTGGTGATGATGGCAGAGAGGTCACACCCGTTCCCATACCGAACACGGAAGTTAAGCTCTCTAGCGCCGATGGTAGTTGGGACCTTGTCCCTGTGAGAGTAGGACGTCGCCAAGCAATTAAACACGAGTCAAATGACTCGTGTTTTTTCGTGTTTTCTTTTATAATCCATAGTAATTAAAAAATGTGTTTAAATAATTATTATTTTGATTAAATACAGGGGAATGTGGCTAGGATAGTGAATAAGCAAAAGAGTTGCAAATTTTATTAATACGTATATAATTAAAGTCAAAGATAGTCAAAGTCAATAAGGGTGGCGGATAAATGAGAAATATATCTGATATCATTGAGCAATATCTAAAGCAAGTTATTGACTTAAGTAATAATAATGTGATTGAAATCAAAAGAAATGAGATTGCGGATCGATTCGAGTGCGTACCATCTCAAATCAATTATGTAATCAATACCCGTTTTACGATAGAAAGAGGATTTGTTGTAGAAAGTAAACGTGGTGGAGGAGGTTACATTCGCATTATAAAAGTCAAACTGCATGACGATATAGACATGATCGATCAAATGCTTCATATGATTGATCATAGCGTTGCGCAAGGGAATGCAGAGAGTATGATTATACGTTTAATAGAAGAGGGCATCATAACAAATCGTGAAGCTAAACTTATGTTAAGTGTACTAGATCGTTCTGTATTATCAATGGATGTTCCTTCTCGAGATGAACTTAGGGCTCGAATATTATGCGCAATGTTAAGAACACTGAAATATAAATAAATATAGCTTTTGTAAAAGAATAATAACTAAGAGATAAGGCAGTTAAATATTGTAGAGGTTTTGAAAAAAGAACACGCACTTTTATTTAAATAAAGGAAAGTGAACAATCTAGTAATGTATGAAAAGTACTATCAGATAGATCGTTCCTATTGTAAAGGTGGGGATAGTGATGACTTGTCAAAACTGTAATATAAGACCAGCAACTTTACATTATACAAAAGTAATCAACGAACAGAAGGCGGAAGTTCATCTTTGTGAGCAATGTGCAGAACAAAGTGGCTATACGTCTTTCTTTCAATCACCGCAGTCTAACTTTTCATTCCATGATTTATTTGCTGGGTTATTATACGGTGAATCAACAATGTTTGAAGAAGGACAAAATGGGCTTTCGAATACAAGTATATTAAGGTGTCCAGATTGTAAGATGACATCTGAGCAATTTACAAAGGTGGGACGCTTTGGATGTGCTTCTTGTTACGATACATTTAAGGGACATTTAAAGCCATTATTAAAACGTCTGCATGGCGGACATACAGATCATTGTGGAAAAATTCCGGAACGTATAGAAGGAAATCTTCACTTAAAGAAAGAATTAGATGAACTAAAACTCATTCTGAAACAATACGTACAGAAAGAGGAGTTTGAGAAAGCTGCTGAAGTAAGGGATAAAATTCGAGGTCTTGAAAATCAGTTTAGTGAGCATAGAGAGGGGGAATAGTTCTATGTCACTGGACAAAATTATGAATGAAGCGATTAGTCCATGGATGAAGGGGGATGGCCCTGATTCGGATATTGTTTTAAGTAGTCGAATTCGTTTGGCTCGTAATTTTAAAAAATATCAATTCTCTACTATGCAAAACGAAGAAGAAGCTAAACAGATTCATGAATTATTTAAAAAGGAATTTATTAATAAAACCGTAGAACCTTTTGGAGAGTTTGAACTATTAAAAATGAATGAATTAACGCCTCTTCAAAGGAGAGTATTAGTTGAAAAGCATTTAATTAGTCCTAACCTTGCAGGCACAGAATATGGAGCATGTCTATTATCAGAAAGCGAACATATTAGTGTTATGCTTAATGAAGAAGACCACATTAGGATACAGTGCTTATTTTCAGGGTTGCAGTTATCAGAGGCCCTTCAAAGTGCCAATCAAATAGATAATTGGATAGAGGAAGAGGTTGAGTATGCTTTTGATGAATCACTTGGATATATAACGAGCTGCCCTACTAACGTTGGTACAGGATTGAGGGCTTCCGTAATGCTTCACTTACCGGGACTCGTTTTAACGAAAAGAATTAGCCGCATTATACAAGTAATTCAAAAATTAGGGTTAGTAGTAAGAGGAATATACGGTGAAGGTAGCGAAGCGTTAGGTAATATATTTCAAGTGTCAAATCAAATGACGCTAGGAAAATCTGAAGAAGATATTATTGCAGATTTAAAGAGTGTCATTCAACAAATCATACAGCAAGAAAAAATGGCTAGAGAATTAATTGTACAAAATTCAAGTATTGAGCTTGAAGATAAAGTTTATCGCTCTTATGGCATACTAGCAAACAGTCGGTTAATTCAATCTGCAGAAGCGGCCACTTGCTTATCAGATGTACGACTTGGTATTGATTTAGGATATATAAAAGGTGTATCGAGAAATATTTTGACTGAGCTAATGGTTCTTACACAACCAGGCATTTTACAACAATATGCAGGTGGACCTTTAGGACCAGAAGAAAGAGATTATCGAAGAGCAACCTTAATCCGTGAGCGATTACGTATTGAAAAAAACTAAGCGCAAGTAGGAGGCGATTTCTATGATGTTTGGAAGATTTACAGAAAGAGCACAGAAAGTATTAGCTTTATCTCAAGAGGAAGCAATTCGTATTGGGCATAATAATATTGGAACAGAACACATTTTACTTGGGCTTGTACGCGAAGGGGAAGGAATTGCAGCAAAAGCGTTAATTGCTCTTGGATTAAGTCCAGAGAAGGTTCAAAAAGAGGTAGAAGCGTTAATTGGACGCGGAACAGAAGCTTCTCAAACTGTACATTATACACCGCGTGCTAAAAAGGTTATTGAGTTGTCTATGGATGAAGCTCGTAAATTAGGTCATTCTTACGTTGGAACAGAACATATCTTACTTGGTTTAATCCGTGAAGGTGAAGGTGTAGCAGCACGTGTTTTAAATAACTTAGGTGTTAGCCTAAATAAGGCAAGACAACAAGTATTGCAACTTCTTGGAAGTAATGAAGCAAGTTCAGGTCACCAAGGTGGTTCTTCAACGAATGCCAATACACCGACACTGGATAGCTTAGCACGTGATTTAACAGTTGTTGCACGTGAAAATCGTCTAGATCCTGTTATCGGTCGTGGTAAAGAAATTCAACGTGTAATTGAAGTTTTAAGCCGTAGAACAAAAAACAATCCTGTATTAATTGGAGAACCTGGTGTAGGTAAAACGGCAATTGCAGAAGGATTAGCACAACAAATTGTAAATAATGAAGTTCCTGAAACATTAAGAGATAAGCGTGTTATGACACTAGATATGGGTACAGTTGTAGCTGGAACGAAATATCGTGGTGAATTTGAAGATCGTTTAAAGAAAGTTATGGATGAAATCCGTCAAGCTGGAAACATTATTCTATTTATTGATGAACTTCATACATTAATTGGTGCAGGTGGAGCAGAAGGTGCAATTGATGCATCAAACATTTTAAAACCATCTTTAGCACGCGGAGAGTTACAATGTATCGGGGCGACAACCTTAGATGAATATCGTAAATATATTGAAAAAGACGCGGCTTTAGAAAGACGTTTCCAACCAATTCACGTTGATGAGCCAAGTTTAGACGAATCAACTCAAATCTTGAAAGGTTTACGTGATCGTTACGAAGCGCATCACCGTGTATCTATTACAGATGATGCAATTGATGCAGCTGTAAAGCTTTCAGACCGCTATATTACAGATCGTTTCTTACCAGATAAAGCAATTGATTTAATTGATGAAGCTGCTTCAAAGGTTCGCTTACGCTCTTATACAACACCACCAAATCTAAAAGAGCTTGAAGTAAAGCTTGAGGAAATTAGAAAAGAAAAAGATGCAGCTGTGCAAAGTCAAGAATTTGAAAAAGCTGCTTCCTTACGTGATATGGAACAACGTTTACGTGAGAAGTTAGAAGATACGAAGCGTCAATGGAAAGAGCAACAAGGAAAAGAAAACTCAGAAGTGACAGTAGAAGATATTGCAAATGTCGTTTCTACGTGGACTCGTATACCTGTTTCTAAACTTGCACAAACAGAGACTGATAAATTATTAAACTTAGAATCCATTCTTCACAACCGTGTTATTGGTCAAGATGAAGCGGTAGTAGCTGTAGCAAAAGCTGTTCGTCGTGCTAGAGCAGGATTGAAAGATCCGAAACGTCCGATTGGTTCATTTATTTTCTTGGGACCAACAGGTGTAGGTAAAACGGAACTAGCAAGAGCATTAGCAGAATCTATGTTCGGTGATGAGGATGCAATGATTCGCATCGATATGTCTGAGTACATGGAGAAGCATTCGACTTCTCGTTTAGTTGGATCTCCTCCAGGATATGTTGGATATGAAGAAGGTGGACAATTAACAGAAAAGGTTCGCCGTAAGCCATATTCAGTTGTTCTATTAGATGAAGTAGAGAAAGCTCATCCTGATGTGTTTAACATTTTACTACAAGTATTAGAAGATGGTCGCTTAACGGATTCTAAAGGGCGTACAGTTGATTTCCGTAATACAATTGTTATTATGACATCTAACGTTGGTGCAGATGCGTTAAAACGTAATAAACATCTTGGATTTAACGTACAAGATGAGAGCCGCGATTATTCAGATATGAAAGGTAAAGTAATGGATGAACTGAAAAAGGCATTTCGTCCAGAATTCTTAAACCGTATTGATGAAATTATCGTGTTCCATATGCTTGAGAAAAAACATATTCAAGAGATTGTAACACTTATGGTGAATCAGTTAGTGAAGCGCTTAAAAGAGCAAGAGATTGAATTGCATTTAACAGAAGGAGCGATTTCAGCCATTGCTGATAAAGGATTTGACCGAGAATACGGTGCTCGTCCGCTTCGTAGAGCAATTCAGAAACATGTAGAAGATAGACTATCGGAAGAACTTTTAAAAGGTGCTATTGAGAAAGGACAAAAAGTTATCTTTGATGTTGAAGGGGAATCATTTGTCATTCATAGTGCTGAAAAGGTAAAATAAGTATAGACAAACTAAGAGGGCTACGAGATAGCCCTCTTTCTTGTACGAGAAGGATAAATTGTTTATAGATGAAAGTGAAGTGAAATATAAAACGATATGGCTAAAAAGAAAACAAAATTCACATGTCAAGAGTGTGGTTATCAGTCACCAAAATATATGGGGAAATGCCCTGGTTGTGGTCAATGGAATACGCTTGTTGAAGAGATGGAACCGGTTGTATCATCAAGACGCCTTAATTATGCCAATGCAATTCAATCGGAAGTAACAAAACCAAGACGTCTAACAGAAGTAGAAACAAAATCTGAGGCACGTATTGAAACGAAATTCCAAGAGTTTAACCGTGTACTTGGCGGTGGGATTGTAGATGGATCCTTAGTACTTATTGGTGGAGACCCTGGGATTGGGAAATCAACATTGTTATTACAAATTTCATCGCAATTAGCAGATTCTTCATATGATGTACTATACATATCAGGTGAGGAGTCAGCAAAGCAGATTAAACTTCGTGCAGATCGTTTGCATGTAAAGGGTAGTAATCTATTTGTTGTAGCAGAAACGGATCTACAGCGAATTGCAGCGCACATTGAAGAGATGAATCCAGCTTTTGTTGTTATTGACTCTATTCAAACGATACATTTACCTGAAGTGACGTCAGCCCCAGGAAGTGTAGCGCAAGTACGTGAATGTACAGCGGAATTAATGAAACTTGCAAAAACGAAAGGAATTCCTATTTTTATCGTCGGACATGTAACAAAAGAGGGGGCAATTGCAGGACCTCGTATGTTAGAACATATGGTCGATGCAGTTCTTTACTTTGAAGGAGATCGTCATCATACATATCGTATCTTGCGAGCTGTGAAGAATCGTTTTGGTTCCACGAATGAAATGGGTATTTTTGAAATGAAAGAGCTTGGTCTTGCGGAAGTCTTAAACCCTTCTGAAATTTTTCTTGAGGAAAGACCCGTTGGAGTCGCAGGATCAACAGTAGTTGCCTCAATGGAAGGAACAAGACCGGTTTTAGTAGAAATACAAGCATTAATCTCCCCTACTAGTTTTGGAAACCCTCGAAGAATGGCGACGGGAATTGATCATAACCGTGTATCGCTTATTATGGCAGTGCTAGAAAAAAGAACAGGTTTATTATTGCAAAACCAAGACGCATATTTAAAAGTAGCAGGTGGTTTGAAATTAGATGAACCAGCAATTGATTTAGCTGTGGCTTTAAGTATTGCTTCAAGTTTTAGAGATAAACCCACGACACCAACTGATGCAGTAATAGGAGAAGTGGGATTAACTGGAGAAATAAGAAGAGTATCAAGAATTGAACAACGTGTACAAGAAGCAGCTAAATTAGGATTTCAACGTGCCATTATTCCTAGAAAAAATTTGGGGGGATGGACAATTCCGGATGGGATTGAGGTAGTAGGTGTATCTAATTTAGGGGAAGCGCTTCGTTTGACATTAGGAGGCTAGGCTATGGAAGAAAACAAGCAACGTGTCAAAAGTATGATTAATATTTTACAGCTCGTGGCCCCAGGAACACCACTGCGCGAAGGGATAGATAATGTGCTTCGCGCACAAACAGGGGGACTAATTGTTCTTGGATATAATGAACAAATTAAAAGTATTGTTGATGGGGGATTTCACATTAATTGTGCATTCTCTCCTGCTAGTTTATACGAATTAGCAAAAATGGATGGGGCACTTATTTTAAATGAAACTGGAAGTAAAATTTTAATTGCAAATGCACAGTTAGTTCCAGAGGCATCTATTGATTCTATTGAAACAGGTATGCGCCACCGGACGGCAGAGCGTGTAGCAAAGCAGACAGGTAGTCTCGTTGTGGCTATTTCACAAAGACGTAACGTAATTACACTATATCAAGGGAATTTACGTTATACACTAAAGGATATAGGTGTTATTTTAACAAAGGCAAACCAAGCTATTCAAACGTTAGAAAAATATAAGGCTGTATGGAATGATGGTATTACGAATTTGGGCATTCTAGAATTTGAAGAAGTCGTTACAATGTCCGAGGTGGTTCATGTGTTACATAGTGTTGAAATGGTACTGCGGATTAAAAATGAAATATTGAGCTATATTCATGAGCTAGGAACAGAAGGTAGGTTAATTCGTTTACAACTTACAGAACTACTAGCTGATTTAGAGGCAGAGGCAGCGTTATTAATTAAAGATTATTATCAAGAAAAAACACAAGACCATCATCAAATTTTGAAAAAGTTACAAGATCTTGCGAATACACAACTTCTAGAGGATAGCGATTTAGTTAAATTGCTTGGCTACCCAGGACAAATGAGTTTAGAAGAAAGTGTGACGCCGAGAGGATACCGAATCACAAGCAAAATTTCGCGCGTTCCGCCACTTATCATTGAAAATTTAATTAATCGATTTAAGACCTTGCAAGGTGTTTGTCGAGCAACTATTAATGAATTGGATGATGTGGAAGGAATTGGAGAAGTCAGGGCGAAGAAAATACGAGAAGGCCTAAAAAGAATCCAAGAGCATCTCTATATGAGTAGACACAATTAAGAATATTACATTGATTCTATAATATAACGACACTAGAACATTTTTGGTATATGATATGGTATATTGGTAAATAAAACTATTTATAAAAAAACACGTCCGCTTTTGCATTCGGCGTTTTGATTAGCGAAACAATGGTTAATAATGAGTAGGAGGTGGTTGGATGTTAAAACGAATTGTACAGCTCTTCTTTCTAGTAATTGGCGGAGCGTTAGGGATTTACTTAATCCCAAAAGTTATTAATGTATTAGACATGGGTGCTGTTCCTTTATTGGAAGGATCGTATGTTCGTGCAATTATTGGTGCAATTATTTTATTTTTAACAACATTTTGGCTTGTAGATTATATTGTTCAACTTATTAAGCATATTGAAGAGGCTCTTGTAAAGGCGCCTGTAGCGGATGTTTTATTTGGTACATTAGGATTAATCTCTGGTCTTATTGTTGCATATTTAATTTTAATACCAATTCGTGAATTTACAATTCCAGTTATTAGTACAGTGTTGCAAGTGTTCTTTACTCTTTTACTTGGATATTTAGGATTCCAAGTAGGGTTTAAAAAGAGGAATGAATTGCTAGGATTATTTACATTACCACAACGTGGGAAGAAGAAAAATAATAATAGTGAGAATGAAGAAACTGAGGTAGAAGAATCTACAACTCATTGGAAAATTCTCGATACGAGTGTAATTATCGATGGGCGTATTGCTGATATTTGCCAAACAAAGTTTTTAGAAGGAACAATTGTGATTCCACAATTCGTGTTAGAAGAACTTCAGCACATTGCCGATTCTTCTGATGCTTTAAAGCGTAATCGTGGTCGCAGAGGATTAGATATTTTAAATCGTATTCAAAAAGAGATGCCGATTCCGGTAGAAATTTATGAAGGCGATTTCGATGATATTCAAGAAGTGGATAGCAAACTTGTAAAGTTGGCGAAAATCACTGGTGGAACGGTAGTAACGAATGATTTCAACTTAAACAAAGTTTCTGAATTACAAGGGGTAACGGTGTTAAATATTAACGATTTAGCTAATGCAATTAAACCTGTTGTACTCCCAGGTGAAGAACTGAGTGTTTATGTTGTCAAAGATGGAAAAGAACAAAATCAAGGTGTTGCATATTTAGATGATGGTACGATGATTGTAGTAGAAGATGGTAGAGAATATGTAGGTTCACAACTCAATGTGCTTGTTACTAGTGTGTTACAAACATCGGCTGGGCGCATGATTTTCGCCAAACGTAAATTATTAGAAAAAGCATTATAAGTAGAGGATTATTAATATGTATACATTAATTATTCCAGCAGCTGGTCAAGGTAAGCGGATGGGTGCTGGTAAAAACAAGTTGTTCTTACTTATTAATGAAGTACCGATTATTGTGCATACGTTACGTGCTTTTGAAAAAGATAAAGCATGCAAAAGTATTATTATGGCAATTAACGAAGAAGAACGTCCGTATTTTGAAGAATTAATGCAGAAGTATCCAATTGAAAAGCCAGTACAATTTATTCAGGGCGGAGCCGAAAGACAAGATAGTGTATATAACGCTATTCAGCATACTAGTGATGTTGAGTATGTTCTTGTACATGACGGCGCGCGTCCATTTGTAACGAATAAAGTGATTCAAGATGTATTAACTGCAGCGGAAAAATATGGAGCGTCCATTTGTGCGGTACCAGTGAAAGATACAGTTAAGAAAGTAGAGCTGGGTATCGTTGTCGAAACGGTAGAAAGATCTCAGCTTAAAGCTGTACAAACACCACAAGGGTTCGCTGTTTCTCTTTTGTTAGAAGCTCATAGAAGTGCAAAACAGGGTTGTTTCCTTGGTACAGATGATGCAAGCCTCGTAGAACGTATCGGGAAGCAAGTAGGTGTAGTAGAGGGGAGTTACTATAATATTAAAGTGACGACTCCAGAGGATTTAGTAATTGCTGAAAGTTTCCTTCATGTTCAAAAGAAATGACAGTGATGATTATAGCGAAAAAAAGCTCGGCAACAGCCGGGCTTTTCTTTATAAGGATAGCAATATAATATAGAATCATAAAGCTCTGTAGTTTAGCTTGAGGAGGATGTAAAAAATGTTTCGAATTGGACAAGGTTTTGATGTGCATGAGTTTGCGGAAGGTAGACCGTTAATTATTGGTGGAATTACAATTCCTCATGAGAAAGGATTAATTGGTCATTCAGATGCAGACGTATTGTTACATACGATTGCGGATGCATGTTTAGGTGCGATTGCAGCTGGAGATATTGGAAAGCATTTCCCTGATACAGATCCTGCCTTTAAAGATGCTGATTCAGCTGTATTGCTGCAAAAGGTTTGGGAATTTGTACGTGAACAAGGTTACGAGTTAGGGAATCTAGATTGTACAATTATTGCTCAAAAGCCAAAGATGGCACCACATATTGAAAGTATGCGTAAACGTATTAGTGAACTATTAGAAACGTCTATTGACAATATCAATGTAAAGGCAACAACAACAGAAAAATTAGGATTTACAGGTAGAGAAGAAGGAATTGCTTCTCAAGCAGTTGTTTTATTACAGAAAAAATAATGGTTTTTAATTCGTAAGATGGATAATCACATTTTTTTGGTGTACAATTATAGAATGTGTTGACATTAAGAATGGAAGGTGTACCAATTATGGAAAAGCAAGTGAGAGTGCGCTATGCGCCAAGTCCAACAGGACACTTACATATCGGAAATGCGCGTACGGCATTATTTAATTATTTATTTGCTCGTCATCAAGATGGTAAGTTTATTATTCGTATTGAAGATACTGATGTGAAACGTAATGTTGCTGGTGGAGAAGAAAGCCAATTAAAATACTTGAAATGGCTCGGTATGGACTGGGATGAAGGTGTTGATGTTGGTGGTGAATTTGGACCATATCGTCAAACAGAGCGTTTAGATATTTATAAAAAATTATATGAAGATTTACTAGAGCGTGGTTTAGCTTACAAATGTTATATGACAGAAGAAGAGCTAGAAGCAGAACGTGAAGGACAAATCTCTCGTGGTGAAACACCTCGTTATGCAGGTAACCACCGTGATTTAACTGAAGTACAAGTGAAAGAATTTGAAGCTGAGGGACGTATTCCAAGTATTCGTTTCCGTGTACCAGTTGATCGCGACTACACGTTTAAAGATATCGTAAAAGATGAGGTTGCATTCCATTCAAATGATTTCGGTGATTTCGTTATCGTGAAAAAAGATGGAATACCAACTTATAACTTTGCGGTAGCAGTAGATGATCACTTAATGGAGATTACACATGTACTTCGTGGTGATGATCATATTTCAAATACGCCAAAACAAATGATGATTTACGAAGCTTTCGGTTGGGATATTCCGCAATTTGGTCATATGACTTTAATTGTAAACGAAAGCCGTAAAAAATTAAGTAAGCGTGATGAATCTATTATTCAATTTATTGAGCAATATAAAGAGCTTGGATATCTTCCAGAAGCAATCTTTAACTTTATTGCACTACTAGGTTGGTCGCCAGTAGGAGAAGAAGAAATCTTCTCTCAAGAAGAGTTTATCAAAATGTTCGATGCAGCTCGTTTATCAAAATCACCTGCATTATTTGATTCTCAAAAATTAAAATGGATGAACAACCAATATATGAAAAAGCAAGATTTAGATACGGTGGTAGAATTAAGCTTACCGCATCTAGTGAAAGCTGGACGTATAGGTGAAACTTTAAGTGAACAAGAGCAAGCTTGGATTCGTGATGTAATTGCGTTATATCATGAACAAATGAGTTTTGGAGCTGAAATTGTAGAGCTTTCTGAAATGTTCTTCAAAGATCATGTTGATCATGAAGAAGAAGGACAAGAAGTATTAAAAGGTGAACAAGTACCAGAAGTACTTCGTGCATTTGCGGGTCAAGTAGAAGCGCTAGAAGCGATGGAACCAGCAGCAATTAAGGCGGCTATTAAAGCGGTGCAAAAGGAAACAGGTCATAAAGGTAAAAACTTATTTATGCCAATCCGTGTTGCAACTACTGGTCAAACACATGGTCCAGAGCTTCCTAATGCTATTGCACTTCTTGGAAAAGAAAAAGTTTTAAATCGTCTTCAAAAAGTAATTGGTTAACATTTTCTAGGTTTAGAAATATAATAAGTATACTTAAAACCTAATAAGGAAAAGCGACGAGAAGGAGAAGTAGAAAATCAGGCTTTTTACAGAGAGAACCACCTTTAGGCTGGAAGTGGTTTATAAGCGGATTTTTGAAATGCCCCTTCGAGTCTTCTGCTGAACAGCGAATTGTTTTGCGAAACGTTTTAGGGCGTAAAGTAAGCAGAAGCGGTGTACACCGTTATCAGAGATGAGTTTGAGGCTTTTTTTAGCCTAAACAGAGTGGAACCGCGCTTAAAAGGCGTCTCTGTCAATATGACAGAGGCGTCTTTTTTTATACCGTAAAAGTGGATATGAGTATAAGTTTTATCCCTGTGTATAAAGATTTAGGGGGATAAGTAGGGAGTAAAGGGAGTTAGTTCACTCGAAAAAGCAGCCCATAAAGGGGAGGGAACATCGATGTTTAAGAGGCTTCGGGAAGATATTGAAGTCATTTTTGAACAGGATCCAGCGGCAAGAAGTTATTTCGAAGTCATTTTGACTTACTCTGGATTACATGCAGTTTGGGCCCATCGAATTGCACATGCTTTTTATAAAAAGAATTTCTTCTTTATTGCACGTTGGATCTCGCAAGTTAGTCGTTTCTTTACTGGTATTGAGATTCATCCAGGAGCAACAATTGGTCGTCGTTTTTTCATAGACCATGGAATGGGGGTTGTAATTGGAGAAACGTGCGAAATTGGTGATAATGTAACGATCTATCAAGGTGTTACATTAGGTGGTACGGGTAAAGAAAAGGGGAAGAGGCACCCTACAATTCAGGATAATGTATTAATTGCAACAGGTGCTAAAGTACTAGGTTCTATTACAGTCGGAGAGAATTCTAAAATTGGAGCAGGGTCTGTCGTATTAAAAGAAGTGCCCGCACATTCTACAGTTGTAGGTATACCTGGCCGAGTCGTTGTTCAAAATGGAGTAAAGATCGGTCAAGAATTAAATCATTCTGACCTTCCAGACCCAATTTTTGATAAGTTAAAGATTATGGAAGTAGAACTTGATAAATTGAAAAAACAACTTGAAGTAAAGGGAGAAAGGAAGGATAAAAATGACTATTCACATTTATAATACGTTAACGCGTCAAAAAGAAGAGTTTACTCCATTAGAAGAAAATAAGGTAAAGATGTATGTGTGTGGACCTACAGTTTATAACTATATTCACATTGGGAATGCAAGACCACCTATGGTATTTGATACGGTACGCCGTTATTTAGAATATAAAGGGTATGATGTGCAGTATGTATCTAACTTTACTGACGTAGATGATAAATTAATTAAAGCAGCAAATGAATTAGGTGAAGATGTGCCGACAATTGCTGACCGTTTCGTTGAAGCGTATTTTGAAGATGTAACGGCACTAGGTTGCAAACATGCAACAGTTCATCCCCGTGTAACGGAAAATATGGATATCATTATTGAATTTATTCAAGAACTTGTGAATAAAGGATATGCATATGAATCAGAAGGTGATGTGTACTTTAGAACGAAGGAATTTGAAGGATACGGTAAATTATCGCATCAACCAATCGCCGACTTACGTCACGGTGCACGCATTGAAGTAGGAGAAAAGAAACAAGACCCTCTTGATTTTGCTTTATGGAAAGCTGCGAAAGAAGGAGAAATCTTCTGGGAAAGCCCTTGGGGTAAAGGTCGTCCAGGCTGGCATATTGAATGCTCGGCAATGGCGCGTAAATACTTAGGAGATACAATCGATATTCATGCTGGTGGTCAAGACTTGGCATTTCCTCATCATGAGAATGAAATTGCGCAGTCTGAGGCATTAACAGGAAAAACATTTGCACGTTATTGGATGCACAATGGATATATTAATATTAATAATGAGAAGATGTCTAAGTCACTGGGGAACTTCATTTTAGTTCACGATATCATTAAGCAATATGATCCACAGCTAATTAGATTCTTTATGCTATCGGTACATTACCGTCACCCAATTAATTTCAGTGAAGATTTACTACAAAGTACAAATAACGGACTGGAAAGAATTAAAACGGCTTACGGTAATTTAAAACACCGTATGGAAAGTAGTACTGATTTAACAGATCATAATGAGAAATGGTTAGCGGAACTGGAAAAATTCCAGACTGCATTTGAAGAAGCAATGAATGATGACTTCAACACTGCTAATGCAATCACTGAGTTATATAATTTAGCAAATCATGCAAATCAATATTTACTGGAAGAACATACGTCTACAGTTGTAATTGAAGCATACGTAAAACAACTTGAAACATTATTTGATATTTTAGGGTTAGAATTAGCGCAAGAAGAGTTGCTTGATGAAGAAATTGAGGTACTTATTCAAAAGCGCATTGAAGCTCGTAAAAATCGTGATTTTGCATTATCGGATCAAATTCGCGATGATTTAAAAGACCGTAATATTATTTTAGAAGATACCGCTCAAGGTACAAGATGGAAAAGAGGATAAGAATGATTGATGCAAAGCAATTAAACAGCTTAGCGTTAGCATATATGGGTGATGCGGTATATGAACAATATATCCGCTATCACCTACTTCAAAAAGGGAAAGTTCGTCCTAATCAATTGCATCGATTAGGGACAAGCTTTGTTTCGGCAAAAGCACAGGCGAAAGTTGTTTATCATTTATTAGAGACGGCATTTTTAACAGAGGAAGAAGAGGCGGTACTAAGAAGAGGGCGTAATGCAAATTCAGGTACTGTTCCGAAGAATACTGATGTACAAACATATCGATATAGTACAGCCTTTGAAGCGCTAATTGGCTATCATCACTTATTAAATAATCGTGAAAGATTAGACGAAATTGTATATAAGGCAATTGATGTTTTAGAAGAAAAGGAAGGGGGCACATCATCATGAGTAGTGAATATATTATCGGACGTAACCCTGTAATTGAAGCGTTACGATCAGGAAGAGATATTAATAAAATTTGGATCGCGGAAGGTGCTGCCAAAGGACAAATACAAATTGTACTAGCACTAGCGAAAGAAAATAAGATTATTTTACAACATGCACCAAAGAAGAAGTTAGATCAATTAGTTGAGGGGAACCATCAAGGTGTAATTGCTCAAGTGGCTGCATATCAATACGCTGAGCTAGAAGATCTATTTAAAGTAGCAGAGAAGCGTAACGAAGATCCGTTCTTCTTAATTTTAGATGAAATTGAAGACCCGCATAACCTAGGTTCTATTATGCGTACTGCGGATGCAACGGGAGCTCATGGAATTATTATTCCGAAAAGAAGAGCTGTGGGACTTACTGCATCAGTTGCGAAAGCATCGACTGGAGCGATTGAATATATTCCTGTTGCACGTGTAACGAATTTATCTCGTACAATCGATGAATTAAAAGAACGTGGACTTTGGATTGCTGGTACAGATGCAAAAGGGAAAACGGATTACCGCAATTTAGATGGTAAAATGCCAATTGGATTAGTAATTGGAAGTGAAGGAAAAGGTATGAGTCGTATTATTGGTGAAAAATGTGATTTCCTAATTACTTTACCGATGGTCGGTAAAGTTACATCCTTAAATGCTTCAGTAGCCGCAAGTTTGTTAATGTATGAGGTATATCGTAAGCGTCACGAAATTGGTAAATAAAAAATGAACGATATTTTAATCGTTGACGGTTACAACATTATCGGAGCTTGGGGAGACTTGAAGAAACTACGGGATGTAGATTTGCAATCATCAAGGGATGCACTGATTGATAAGATGGCGGATTACCAAGGTTACACAGGTACAAAGGTAATGATAGTTTTTGATGCTTATACGGTCCAAGGTATTGAAAAAAAGATGAAACAATCGCGTGTGGAAGTCATATTCACGAGAAAGAATCAAACTGCAGATGAAAAGATAGAGCAACTAGCGATTGAGCTTAGAAATATAAATACGCAAATATATGTTGCGACTTCTGATTATACGGAACAATGGGTTATATTTGCGCAAGGTGCTCTTCGGAAATCTGCACGTGAATTAGAGTTGGAAGTACAAGCGATGGAGCAACAAGTAAGAAGGCGTACACAAGACACAAAAGAAAAGCAACCCGCCATGCGAAAGATATTTAGTAAAGATATTACAGAAAAATTAGAAAAATTAAGAAGAGGAGAGCGTTGAAGCATTGACGCTCTTTATCTTTTTACTGTATAATATTGCTAAATAAATAGCGGTCGGAGGGATCAAGGTGGAAGCAGGCTTCGTAAGTGTAGGCGACGTTACATTTCGTGATTTAGAGGATGAGGCAATCGTTGAGTTAGTTCGAAAAGGTAATACTGACGCTCTAGAATATTTGATTCACAAATATAAGAACTTTGTTCGCGCGAAATCAAGATCTTATTTCTTAGTGGGTGCCGATCGAGAAGATATTGTTCAAGAAGGTATGATTGGATTGTTTAAAGCGATTCGTGATTATAAAGAGGACAAGCTGTCTTCATTCAAAGCATTTGCTGAACTGTGTATCACTCGGCAAATTATTACCGCTATTAAAACAGCAACAAGGCAAAAACATATTCCGTTAAATTCGTATGTGTCTCTAGATAAACCGATTTATGATGAGGAATCTGATCGGACATTATTAGATGTTATTTCGGAAGCGAAGGTAACGGATCCTGAAGAAATGATTATAAGCCAGGAAGAATATACAGACATAGAATCTAAAATATCTGAATTATTAAGCGATTTAGAAAGAAAAGTGCTTTCTTTATATCTAGATGGTCGTTCTTATCAAGAGATTTCGGAACAGTTAAATCGACATGTGAAATCTATTGATAACGCTTTACAGAGGGTGAAGCGGAAATTGGAACGATATATGGAAATGAGAGAGAGTACCACTTTAAATTCATAACAAATGCTACAGGTGTAAAAAATCACCTGTTTTCTTTTTGTAGAGAGTACAAAAGGCATGTCATTGACATTGTCTTTTGTTGTATGATACATTTTTAGGGACATAATGTTACAAGGTTGGTGTAACTAATGAGGAAAAAAGTTGTACTCTCATGTGAAGAGTGTAAAAATCGAAACTACTCTACGATGAAAGATACGAGCTCAGTAGAGCGACTTGAAATAAAGAAGTTTTGTAAAACATGCAATCAGCATACAGTTCACAAGGAAACAAAATAAATAATTGAAATAATACACTGGAGGTCCCGTAGATGCGTTTAACGAACTTTTTCGGCGATGTAGGTCGCGAAATGAAAAAAGTAAGTTGGCCTAAAAAAGATGAATTACTCCGTTCAACAGCGACTGTTATCGCTACAGTTGTCTTCTTTGCGATTTTCTTCGCAGTGGTTGATATGGGCATTTCTTCTTTAATTCGGTTAATTCTTGGTTAATTCTTGAATAAGAAGCACTTATCCATGATATAATGTTATTTATAAGAACTGTGTAAAAGCCCGGTGAACGGGTTTTTTCATTTGCGCAAAAAAATGTACGTCAGGGAGGGAAGGACGCTCGTCCTAAATGAATGGAAAAAAGTTGGTATGTTGTCCATACTTATTCTGGATATGAAAATAAAGTAAAAGCAAACCTAGAGAAGCGTGTAGAATCAATGGGTATGCAAGATAAAATTTTCCGTGTTGTTGTCCCGGAAGAAGTAGAAGTAGAAATGAAAAACGGCAAAGAAAAATTAATGAAAAGAAAAGTGTTCCCAGGTTATGTATTAGTAGAATTAATCATGACTGATGACTCTTGGTATGTTGTACGTAACACGCCAGGTGTAACTGGGTTCGTTGGTTCTTCTGGTTCTGGATCTAAACCATCACCTCTATTAGAAGAGGAAGTTGTTACCATTATGAAGCATATGGGAATGGATAACGAAGTGGTTGATTTCGACTTTGAACTTCATGAGACAGTGCGTGTAAATGAGGGGCCATTCGCAGATTATACAGGTGCTATTGAAGAAATTGATGTGGAGAAGAAAAAGGTTAGCGTGCTTGTGGACATGTTTGGTCGCGAGACTCCAGTTGAGCTTGACTTCCATCAAATTGAAAAATTATAAAATGAAACTTGAAATGAATTGTAAAAAGTGATAATATCTTTTAAGTCAGTACGTCTTCGTTACCGGAGACGTTTTTTGAAAGATTTTATCCTTACAGATAAAATATGACGTGGGAGGGCAAATCACTGTCCAATTGACCACATCACGGACTTAAGGAGGTGTGTCTCGTGGCTAAAAAGGTAATTAAAATGGTAAAGCTTCAAATTCCTGCAGGTAAAGCTAACCCAGCTCCACCAGTTGGTCCAGCATTAGGACAAGCAGGTGTTAACATCATGGGCTTCTGTAAAGAGTTTAACGCTCGTACAGCTGATCAAGCTGGTCTTATCATCCCTGTTGAAATTACGGTATTTGAGGACCGTTCATTCACTTTTATTACTAAAACTCCTCCTGCTGCTGTTCTTCTTAAGAAAGTAGCTGGTATTGAGTCTGGTTCTGGTGAACCAAACCGTAATAAAGTGGCAACTGTTAAGCGTGATAAAGTACGCGAAATCGCTGAAACTAAAATGCCTGACCTAAACGCTGCTAGTGTAGAAGCTGCAATGCGTATGGTTGAAGGTACTGCACGCAGTATGGGCATCGTTATCGAAGACTAATTCGATTTGTTTTTAAAAAAGGTTGCGGGTCTGGAATTCCAATTCGCAACCTTTATTATCGTAAATGATTATCGTTTTTAAATAAATGGATGGCGCGCATCCTCAGGTTATACCTGAAAATAAGCGTAAACGTGGGAGGTTATTCCGCTAAAACCACATTCGAGGAGGAAATAAAAATGGCTAAAAGAGGTAAAAAGTACGTAGAAGCTGCAAAGCTTGTTGATCGTGCAACTGCTTACTCTGCAACAGAAGCAGTAGAATTAGTAAAGAAAACAAACACAGCTAAATTTGATGCGACTGTAGAAGTTGCATTCCGTTTAGGTGTTGACCCTAAGAAAGCTGACCAACAAATCCGTGGTGCAGTTGTTCTTCCACACGGTACTGGTAAAGTACAACGTGTATTAGTATTCGCTAAAGGTGAAAAGGCTAAAGAAGCTGAAGCTGCTGGAGCTGACTTCGTAGGCGATGCTGATTACATCGGTAAAATCCAACAAGGTTGGTTCGATTTCGATGTAGTAGTAGCAACTCCTGACATGATGGGTGAAGTTGGTAAACTGGGTCGCGTATTAGGACCTAAAGGTTTAATGCCAAACCCTAAAACTGGAACAGTTACTTTCGATGTAACTAAAGCTGTTAACGAAATCAAAGCTGGTAAAGTTGAATACCGCGTTGATAAAGCTGGTAACATCCACGTTCCAATCGGTAAAGTATCTTTCGAAGATGCTAAATTAGTAGAAAACTTCGGAACAATTGCTGACACTTTACAAAAAGTTAAGCCAGCTGCTGCAAAAGGTACTTACATGAAGAACGTAACAGTTGCTTCTACAATGGGACCTGGCGTACGTGTAGACGTTTCTACATTAGCGTAAATTTTGGAAGTTGACTTCATAAAGAAGTTTTTATATAATCATTTATGTTGTGAATTTAATTAGTGTACCGTAGACAGTAGGTGTCAATAGACTTAATTTCCTACCTAGGTGTTAATATACGAAACGGAAATTTTTTCTGTGACTATATGCCTCCATGTCTACAAGTTGGGCATGGAGGTTTTTAGTGCACTTTCGGTACATCTTCTATATAATCTACAGGAGGTGTAATAACATGAGCAAAGTAATCGAAACTAAACAACAAGTTGTAACTGAAATCGCGGACAAACTTCGCGAAAGTAAATCTACAATCGTTGTTGACTACCGTGGTTTAACAGTTTCTGAAGTAACAGAATTACGTAAAAACTTACGTGAAGCTGGCGTTGAGTTCAAAGTTTACAAAAACTCTTTAACTCGTCGTGCTGCAGAATCTGCTGAAATGGCTGAGTTAAACGAATTCTTAACAGGACCAAACGCAATCGCGTTCAGTAACGAGGATGTAGTTGCTCCTGCGAAAGTATTAAACGACTTCGCTACAAAACATGAAGCTTTAGAAATTAAAGCTGGTGTAATCGAAGGTAAACTTGTAACACTTGATGAGGTTAAAGCTATCGCTACTCTTCCATCACGTGAAGGCTTACTTTCTATGCTTCTTAGCGTTCTTCAAGCTCCAATCCGTAACCTTGCACTTGCTACTAAAGCAGTTGCAGAACAAAAGGAAGAGCAAGGCGCTTAATTTTTTAAAAGATAATTACTTGTTATCTATAAAACAATACAAACCTATTTAAGGGAGGATATTTACAATGACTAAAGAACAAATCATTGAAGCAGTTAAATCTATGACTGTATTAGAACTTAACGACTTAGTAAAAGCTATCGAGGAAGAATTCGGCGTAACTGCTGCTGCTCCTGTAGCTGTAGCTGGTGGCGCTGGTGAAGCTGCTGCTGAGAAAACTGAATTTGACGTAGTACTTGCAAGTGCTGGCGCTCAAAAAATCAAAGTTATCAAAGCTGTACGTGAAATCACTGGTCTTGGCTTAAAAGAAGCTAAAGAATTAGTTGACAACACTCCAAAAGCAATCAAAGAAGGCGTTTCTAAAGAGGAAGCTGAAGAAATGAAAGCTAAACTTGAAGAAGTTGGCGCTGCTGTAGAAGTTAAGTAATTAACTTTTGATGCTTTAAAAAAGCTCGCTCTCATGCGAGCTTTTTTTTTAACTGTAAAGAAAAGAGGTGGCCATATGGCAGACCATTATTTTTCTAACGACCCTTCTAGTAAAAGTGATCGTAAGCGATGGGAATTTCCGCTTCGTGGATCTCGATTTACTTTCTTATCTGACCGTGGGGTGTTCTCGAAAAACGAAGTGGACTTTGGTTCTCGTCTTTTAATTGAAGCGTTTCAAGTGCCAGATATTAAAGGTGATATATTAGACGTAGGTTGTGGATATGGACCAATTGGTTTATCGTTGGCGAAAGAGTTTCAAGACCGTAAAGTTCACATGGTGGATGTGAATGAAAGGGCGCTTGAGCTTGCGAAAGAAAATGCCGCTAACAATAGAATTGGAAATGTACACATTTTTCAAAGTAGCGTCTATGAAAATGTAGATGGTATGTATGCTGCTATTCTATCTAATCCTCCAATTCGTGCAGGTAAAGATATCGTGCATGAGATTTTAGAAAAGGCTGTAGAGTATTTAGTTCCAGGTGGAGAGTTGTGGATTGTTATTCAAAAGAAGCAAGGTGCACCATCTGCACTGAAGAAACTAGAAGAAGTATTTTCTGAAGTCGAAGTTGTAGAAAAGAAAAAAGGATATTATATCATAAAATCAAAAAAACGTTGACGGTTATTTTTGGCTATGTTAACATTATACAATGCCAATATATGATTTTCTGCGTTGAGAAAGATGTATATTTTTGTTTCTCTTGGAAAAGATAGTAAAATCAGCAGATTATGAAACAGAATGATGGTTTTCTTATAGAAGCCATTTTTCTTTTTTGAGCAGGTAGAAAGACTCAACGTATTTATCTTTAAGAGAAAAAAACTACGCTAATAGCAGTAGTTGTATTTATTTGTGATTTTGCACAAATTTTTTTGTGCATTTATAATACTCATGATTTGAGGGGTGAAGCAGTTGACAGGTCAACTAGTTCAATACGGACGCCACCGCCAACGAAGAAGTTATGCCCGTATTAGTGAAGTATTAGAGTTACCAAATCTTATCGAAATTCAAACCTCTTCTTATCAGTGGTTTCTTGATGAGGGTTTGCGAGAAATGTTCCAGGACATTTCTCCGATCGAAGACTTTACGGGAAATCTATCGCTTGAATTTATCGACTACAGCTTAGGTGAACCTAAATACTCTGTAGACGAATGCAAAGAGCGTGATGTGACGTATGCAGCACCACTTCGTGTAAAAGTGCGTCTAATCAACAAGGAAACTGGTGAAGTAAAAGAACAAGATGTGTTCATGGGAGATTTCCCACTCATGACAGAGACTGGAACATTCGTAATTAACGGTGCAGAACGTGTTATCGTTTCCCAGTTAGTTCGCTCTCCAAGCGTATACTATAGTGGCAAAGTGGATAAAAACGGAAAACGTGGTTTTACTGCTACTGTAATTCCAAACCGCGGAGCTTGGTTAGAGTATGAAACAGATGCTAAGGATGTTGTATATGTGCGTATTGACCGTACGCGTAAACTTCCTGTAACTGTTTTGTTACGCGCATTAGGGTTTGGCTCTGATCAAGAAATCACCGAGCTTTTAGGTGATAACGAATACTTAAGCAACACATTAGAAAAAGACAACACAGATAGCACAGAGAAAGCATTGCTTGAAATTTATGAGCGTCTACGCCCTGGTGAACCACCAACAGTAGAAAATGCAAAGAGCTTACTTGTGTCTCGTTTCTTTGATCCGAAGCGCTATGATTTAGCAAATGTAGGTCGCTATAAGATCAACAAAAAGCTACACATTAAAAACAGATTGTTTAATCAACGTTTAGCTGAAACATTAGTGGATCCAGAAACTGGTGAAATTTTAGCGGCAGAAGGAACAATCTTAGATCGTCGTACACTTGATCGCATTTTACCTTACTTAGAGAAAAACATTGGATTCAAAACAGCGAAACCAATGGGTGGAGTGGTAGAAGGCGATGTTGAGCTGCAATCTATTAAGATTTATGCTCCTGAGTCAGAAGGCGAACGCGTAATTAATGTAATTGGTAATGCAAATATTACTCGCGATGTAAAACACATCACACCAGGTGATATCCTTGCTTCTATCAGTTACTTCTTCAACCTACTATACAAAGTGGGGGATACAGATGATATCGACCATTTAGGAAACCGTCGTCTGCGTTCTGTTGGAGAACTATTACAAAATCAATTCCGTATCGGTCTTTCTCGTATGGAACGTGTTGTTCGTGAGAGAATGTCGATTCAAGATACAAATGCAATTACACCACAAGCGTTAATTAACATTCGCCCGGTTATTGCATCTATTAAAGAGTTCTTCGGAAGTTCTCAGTTATCTCAGTTCATGGATCAAACAAACCCATTAGCAGAGTTAACTCACAAACGAAGACTATCTGCATTAGGACCCGGTGGTTTAACGCGTGAGCGCGCAGGCTTTGAAGTGCGTGACGTTCACTACTCTCACTATGGTCGTATGTGTCCGATTGAAACACCAGAGGGACCAAACATCGGTTTGATTAACTCATTATCATCGTTCGCGAAAGTAAATGAGTTTGGTTTCATTGAAACACCATACCGTCGTGTTGATCCAGAATCTGGTCTTGTAACAGGGCAGGTTGATTACTTAACAGCAGATGAAGAAGATAATTATGTTGTAGCCCAAGCGAATATGAAATTATCTGAAGAAGGAGAATTCCTTAGCGAAGATATCGTAGCTCGTTTCCGTGGTGAAAACATTGTCACAAATAAAGAACGCATCGACTACATGGATGTATCTCCAAAACAAGTAGTGTCGGCAGCGACAGCTTGTATTCCGTTCTTAGAAAACGATGACTCTAACCGCGCACTTATGGGAGCGAACATGCAACGTCAGGCGGTTCCGTTAATGAATCCGGAATCTCCGATTGTAGGTACAGGTATGGAGTACGTATCAGCAAAAGACTCAGGTGCTGCAGTAATCTGTAAACATCCTGGTGTTGTTGAACGCGTAGAAGCACGTGAAGTTTGGGTACGTCGCTATGTAGAAGTTGACGGTCAAACAGTAAAAGGCGACTTAGATCGCTACAAAATGCAAAAATTCATTCGTTCTAACCAAGGAACTTGCTACAACCAACGTCCAATCGTAAGTGTTGGAAATGAAGTTGTAAAAGGTGAGATTCTTGCGGATGGTCCTTCTATGGAATTAGGTGAACTAGCACTTGGACGTAACGTGCTTGTTGGCTTCATGACTTGGGACGGTTATAACTACGAGGATGCGATCATTATGAGTGAGCGCCTTGTAAAAGATGATGTGTACACTTCTATTCATATTGAAGAATATGAGTCAGAAGCTCGTGATACGAAGCTTGGACCAGAAGAAATTACACGTGACATTCCAAACGTTGGGGAAGATGCATTACGCAACCTTGACGAGCGCGGTATCATTCGCGTTGGTGCGGAAGTAAAAGATGGAGATTTACTTGTTGGTAAAGTAACACCTAAAGGTGTAACAGAATTAACAGCTGAAGAACGTCTATTACATGCTATCTTTGGAGAAAAAGCACGTGAAGTACGTGATACATCACTACGTGTACCACACGGTGGTGGCGGTATTATCTTAGACGTAAAAGTATTCAACCGTGAAGATGGCGATGAATTGCCACCAGGCGTGAATCAACTTGTACGTGCATATATCGTTCAAAAACGTAAAATCTCTGAAGGTGACAAGATGGCCGGACGTCACGGTAACAAAGGTGTTATCTCTCGTATTTTACCAGAAGAAGATATGCCTTACTTACCAGACGGTACGCCAATCGATATCATGTTAAACCCATTAGGGGTACCATCTCGTATGAATATCGGTCAGGTATTAGAGCTTCATCTTGGTATGGCAGCAAGATACCTTGGTATTCACATTGCAACACCAGTATTCGATGGTGCTCGTGAGGAAGATGTTTGGGGCACGATTGAAGAAGCTGGTATGGCAAATGACGCGAAAACAATCCTGTATGACGGACGTACTGGTGAACCATTCGATAACCGCGTATCTGTTGGTGTCATGTATATGATCAAACTTGCGCACATGGTTGACGATAAACTTCATGCTCGTTCTACTGGACCATACTCACTTGTAACGCAGCAGCCTCTTGGAGGTAAAGCTCAGTTCGGTGGACAGCGTTTCGGTGAGATGGAGGTTTGGGCACTTGAAGCTTACGGTGCTGCTTATACTCTTCAAGAAATCTTAACAGTGAAGTCTGATGATGTTGTTGGACGTGTTAAGACGTATGAAGCAATTGTTAAAGGCGAAAATGTTCCAGAACCAGGCGTTCCTGAATCATTCAAAGTATTGATTAAAGAGCTGCAAAGTTTAGGTATGGACGTTAAAATGATGTCTAGCGACGATAAAGAAATCGAAATGCGTGATACAGAAGATGACGATGATCATCAATCAGCAGATAAATTGAATGTCGAAGTTGAGGCAACTAAAGAATAATTGGGATAACCTGTAGACTAAAAGGGAGGTAGGCCCCTTGATAGATGTAAATAACTTTGAATATATGAAGATTGGACTTGCTTCACCTGACAAGATTCGTTCTTGGTCATACGGTGAAGTTAAGAAACCAGAAACAATTAACTATCGTACGTTAAAGCCTGAAAAAGATGGCTTGTTCTGTGAGCGTATTTTCGGACCACAAAAGGACTGGGAATGTCATTGCGGAAAATACAAACGTGTACGTTATAAAGGTGTAGTTTGTGATCGATGTGGCGTTGAAGTAACGCGTGCAAAAGTTCGTCGTGAACGTATGGGTCATATCGAATTAGCTGCTCCTGTATCTCATATTTGGTATTTCAAAGGTATCCCGAGCCGCATGGGACTTGTCTTAGACATGTCCCCTCGCGCGCTTGAAGAAGTAATTTATTTCGCTTCTTATGTTGTAACAGAAAGTGGAGATACACCACTTGATAAGAAGCAATTACTTTCTGAAAAAGAATACCGTGCATATCGTGATCGATATGGTAGCACATTCCAAGCTGCTATGGGTGCGGAAGCGATTAAAAAGCTACTACAAGACATCGATTTAGATAAAGAAGTAGACTTCTTAAAAGAAGAATTAAAAACAGCGCAAGGACAACGCCGTACTCGTGCTATTAAACGTCTAGAAGTATTAGAAGCATTCCGTAACTCTGGAAATCACCCATCTTGGATGATCCTAGATGTTCTTCCAGTTATCCCACCAGAACTACGCCCAATGGTACAGTTGGATGGTGGACGTTTTGCTACTTCTGACTTAAACGACTTATACCGTCGTGTAATTAACCGTAATAATCGTTTAAAACGTCTATTGGACTTAGGTGCACCAAGCATCATCGTTCAAAACGAAAAACGTATGTTACAAGAAGCTGTAGACGCATTAATCGATAATGGTCGCCGTGGCCGTCCAGTTACTGGACCAGGTAACCGTCCATTAAAATCACTATCTCACATGCTTAAAGGTAAACAAGGACGTTTCCGTCAAAACTTATTAGGTAAACGTGTTGACTACTCTGGCCGTTCTGTAATCGTTGTAGGACCGAACTTAAAGATGTACCAATGTGGATTACCAAAAGAAATGGCGCTTGAATTGTTTAAGCCTTTCGTTATGAAAGAGTTAGTTGGAAAAGGTTTAGCACACAACATTAAGAGTGCTAAACGTAAAATCGAGCGTGTACAACCTGAAGTTTGGGACGTTTTAGAATCTGTGATCAAAGAGCATCCAGTACTTCTAAACCGCGCACCAACACTTCACCGTCTTGGTATCCAGGCGTTTGAACCTACATTAGTAGAAGGTCGCGCAATTCGTCTTCACCCACTTGTATGTACTGCATACAACGCGGACTTTGACGGTGACCAAATGGCAGTTCACGTACCGTTATCATCAGAGGCACAAGCAGAAGCTCGTATTCTTATGTTAGCGGCACAAAACATCTTGAATCCAAAAGACGGAAAACCAGTTGTTACTCCATCTCAGGATATGGTATTAGGTAACTACTACTTAACACTTGAGCGTGAAGGCGCAATCGGTGAAGGTATGGTCTTCAAAGATGCAAACGAAGCAATACTTGCATACCAAAATGGATATGTACATCTGCACACACGTGTTGCAGTTGCTGCAAGTTCAGTAAATAATGTAACATTTACTGAAGAGCAAAAAGGTAAGCTTCTATTAACAACAGTTGGTAAATTAATATTTAACGAAATCTTACCAGAGTCGTTCCCTTATATTAATGAACCGACAAACTCAAACCTTGAAAAAGAAACACCAGCGGAGTATTTCGTTGAAAAAGGTGCGAACATTAAAGAAATTATTGCTAGTCGCGAAGAAGTGGCGCCATTTAGCAAGAAGATCCTTGGTAACATCATTGCGGAAGTATTCAAACGTTTCCAAATTACGGAAACATCTCGCATGCTTGACCGCATGAAAAACTTAGGATTTAAGTACTCTACAAAAGCTGGTATTACAGTTGGGGTATCTGACATTCTTGTATTAGGCGAAAAAGATGAAATTCTCCATGAAGCACAAGCAAAAGTAGATAATGTAATTAAACAATTCCGTCGCGGTTTAATCACGGAAGAAGAACGTTACGATCGCGTTATCTCTATTTGGAGTAATGCAAAAGATGTTATCCAAGGAAAACTGATGAAATCCTTGAATAAACGCAACCCAATCTTCATGATGAGTGATTCCGGTGCCCGTGGTAACGCATCGAACTTTACTCAGCTTGCTGGTATGCGTGGTCTGATGGCCAATCCATCTGGTCGTATTATCGAACTTCCAATTAAATCAAGTTTCCGTGAAGGTTTAACAGTACTTGAGTACTTCATCTCTACGCATGGTGCGCGTAAAGGTCTTGCCGATACAGCACTTAAAACTGCCGATTCTGGTTACTTAACACGTCGTCTTGTAGACGTTGCACAAGATGTAATTGTCCGTGAAGATGATTGTGGAACAGATCGTGGTCTATTAATTGGTGCGATTAAAGAGGGTAATGAAGTAATTGAGTCATTATATGATCGTCTTGTTGGACGTTTTGCAAGAAAAACTGTAAAACATCCTGAAACAGGTGAAGTATTAGTTAGTGAAAACCAACTAATTACTGAAGATATTGCTCATATCGTTGAAAATTCGGGTGTTGAAACTGTAAACATTCGTTCAGCGTTCACGTGTAACACTCGCCACGGTGTATGTAAGAAGTGTTACGGTCGTAACTTAGCAACTGGTACAGACGTAGAAGTAGGAGAAGCGGTAGGTATTATCGCAGCTCAATCTATCGGTGAGCCAGGTACACAGTTAACGATGCGTACGTTCCATACAGGTGGGGTTGCCGGAGATGATATCACTCAAGGTTTACCTCGTATCCAAGAGATCTTCGAAGCTCGTAACCCGAAAGGTCAGGCAGTTATCAGTGAAATCGATGGTGTTATCGCAGCGATTAACGATGTTAAAGATCGCCAAGAAGTAGTTGTACAGGGTGAAGTTGAAGCTCGTACGTATGCTATTCCTTACGGTGCGCGTCTGAAAGTAACTCTAGGACAGCCAATTAGCCACGGTAAAGAGTTAACAGAAGGTTCTATTGATCCGAAAGAATTACTAAAAGTAACGGACATTACGGCGGTTCAAGAATACTTACTACGTGAAGTTCAAAAAGTATACCGTATGCAAGGGGTAGAAATTGGTGACAAACACGTAGAAGTAATGGTACGTCAAATGTTACGTAAAGTTCGTGTAAGTGATGCGGGTGAAACAGATGTATTACCAGGAACACTACTAGATATCCATCAGTTTACTGATGCAAATGCGAAGGTGTTACTGAAAGGTAAACAACCAGCAACGGCTAGACCTGTTCTACTTGGTATTACAAAAGCTTCACTTGAAACTGATTCATTCTTATCTGCAGCATCGTTCCAAGAAACGACACGTGTCTTAACTGATGCAGCGATTAAGGGTAAACGCGATGAGCTTCTAGGATTGAAAGAAAATGTTATTATCGGTAAACTTGTTCCTGCTGGAACAGGTATGAATCGTTATCGCAAAGTGGATCTTGTAAAAACAACACAAGGTGACATGAATGTAGAAAACGATGAAGTTTATGTGGAACAGTAAAATTTTCCGTCGTAAATTTTGTATAAAAACAGTTAATCCTAGTTGACATTGTATGAGTCAAAATGTTACTATAATCAAGGTTGCTCCTGAACGATGCTTTGGAGGATATTTATATGTCTTATCAAAAAGTGTCAAATGCTGAAAATGTAGTCGTTGGTCATAAACGCACATTGGAGGCAATCAAAAATGGTATAGTTAAAGAAGTTGTTATTGCGGAAGATGCTGATATGCGGTTAACCCATATGATTATTCGTACCGCCTTGCAACATAACATACCCATAACCAAAGTTGAATCAGTTCGTAAGCTTGGAAAAGTTTCGGGGATTCAAGTGGGAGCTTCAGCAATAGGAATAATAAGTTAAAACTGTTTTTGTGAGGAGAGAGCATTTGCTCTCCCTTGCAAAAACTTTGTTTTCAACTAATAATGAACCACCTGGATATGTGGTCATACAAACATGCGAAGGGAGGATAATCAAATGCCTACTATTAACCAATTAGTGAGAAATGGTCGTACTGATAAAGTATGGAAATCTAAATCACCTGCGTTAAACAAAGGGTTCAACTCTTTAAAGAAAAAATCAACTGATATCTCTGCACCTCAAAAACGTGGTGTATGTACTCGTGTTGGTACAATGACTCCAAAGAAACCTAACTCAGCGTTACGTAAATACGCTCGTGTACGTTTAACAAACGGTATCGAGGTTACAGCTTACATCCCAGGTATCGGTCATAACCTACAAGAGCATAGCGTAGTATTAATTCGCGGTGGTCGAGTAAAGGATTTACCAGGGGTACGTTACCACATCGTTCGTGGTGCGCTTGATACAGCTGGTGTTGACAAACGTATGCAAGGACGTTCTAAATATGGTACTAAGCGACCAAAACCTGCTAAAAAATAATAAATTTATAATGAAAGGAGGAACTCAATATGCCTCGTAAAGGACCTGTTGCGAAACGTGACGTGTTACCAGATCCAATGTACAAGTCTAAGCTAGTAACACGCCTTATCAACAAAATGATGGTTGACGGTAAAAAAGGTAAATCTCAAACAATTCTTTATAACGCTTTCGATATCGTTCGTGAACGTTCAGATAAAGACCCTATGGAAGTATTCGAGCAAGCTCTTAAGAACATCATGCCTGTTCTTGAAGTACGTGCTCGTCGTGTTGGTGGTGCTAACTACCAAGTTCCAGTTGAGGTTCGTCCAGAACGCCGTACAACTTTAGGTCTTCGCTGGTTAGTAAACTATGCTCGTCTTCGTGGTGAAAAAACTATGGAAGAGCGTCTAGCTTACGAAATCTTAGATGCAGCTAACAACGCTGGTGCATCTGTTAAGAAACGTGAAGACACTCATAAAATGGCAGAAGCTAACAAAGCATTTGCTCATTACCGTTGGTAGGATTCAACGTAAAATAAATGTAAGCATAAACCGCTTTATTTGTCGCTTATGGAAGTGTGGAGAGGGAGAATGCCTCTCCCTTTCGTTGGGCGCTCGTTTTACATAATGAGGGTACTGGACATACTGACATGTGTAACAATATAAAGTGGCTTTTTTGCTACTTAAAATAAAAAAATCCAATCCATATATGGAAGGAGCAAGACACCAAATGACAAGAGAGTTCTCTTTAGAAAACACTCGTAATATTGGTATCATGGCTCACATCGATGCTGGTAAAACAACAGCAACTGAGCGTATTCTGTATTATACAGGACGTATTCATAAAATCGGTGAAACTCATGAAGGTGCATCTCAGATGGACTGGATGGAGCAAGAGCAAGAGCGTGGTATCACAATTACTTCTGCTGCAACTACAGCTCAATGGAAAGGTCACCGTGTAAACATCATTGACACTCCAGGACACGTAGACTTCACAGTAGAAGTAGAACGTTCTTTACGCGTACTTGATGGTGCGGTAGCAGTACTTGATGCACAATCTGGTGTAGAACCACAAACAGAAACTGTTTGGCGTCAGGCTACTACTTACGGTGTACCTCGTATCGTATTCGTTAACAAAATGGATAAGATTGGTGCGGATTTCTTATACTCTGTAGGAACAATCCACGATCGTTTACAAGCAAACGCACACCCAATTCAGTTACCAATCGGTGCTGAAGATGAGTTCAATGGTATCATTGACCTTGTTGAAGAATGTGCTTACATGTACGGTAACGATTTAGGAACAGACATCGAGCGTGTTGAAATTCCTGAAGAGCACAAAGAATTAGCTGCAGAATACCGTGGAAAGCTTATTGAAGCGGTAGCTGAGCTTGATGAAGAAATGATGATGAAGTACCTAGAAGGTGAAGAAATCACTGTAGAAGAGCTTAAAGCTGGTATCCGTAAGGCTACAACTTCTGTAGAATTCTTCCCAGTAATCTGTGGTTCTGCATTCAAAAATAAAGGTGTTCAAATTCTGTTAGACGCAGTTATCGACTACCTACCATCTCCATTAGATGTACCAGCTATTAAAGGTACTCTTCCGGATACAGATGAAGAAATCGAACGTAAGTCTAGCGATGAAGAACCATTCGCAGCTTTAGCATTCAAAATCATGACTGATCCTTATGTTGGTAAGTTAACGTTCTTCCGTGTGTATTCTGGTGTGTTAAACTCTGGATCATACGTGAAAAACTCAACTAAAGGTAAGCGTGAGCGTGTAGGTCGTATCCTACAAATGCACGCTAACAGCCGTGAAGAGATTTCAACAGTTTATGCTGGTGATATCGCTGCTGCTGTAGGTTTAAAAGATACTACTACTGGTGATACTCTTTGTGATGAGAAGAGTCTTGTTATCCTTGAGTCTATGGAATTCCCAGAGCCAGTTATCTCTGTAGCTATCGAACCAAAATCTAAAGCTGACCAAGATAAAATGGGTACAGCATTATCTAAGCTTTCTGAAGAAGATCCAACATTCCGTGCTCACACTGACCAAGAAACTGGCCAAACAATCATCGCTGGTATGGGTGAACTTCACCTTGATATCATCGTTGACCGTATGCGCCGTGAATTCAAAGTGGAAGCAAACGTTGGTGCTCCTCAGGTAGCATACCGTGAGACTTTCCGCGCTGCTGCGAAAGTTGAAGGTAAGTTCGCTCGTCAATCTGGTGGTCGTGGACAATTCGGTCACGTTTGGATTGAGTTTGAACCTAATGAAGAAGGTAAAGGTTTTGAATTCCAAAACAAAATCGTCGGTGGTGTAGTTCCACGTGAATACATCCCAGCTGTTGGAGCGGGTCTTGAAGACTCACTTAAAAATGGTGTACTAGCTGGTTATCCACTAGTTGACATCAAAGCTGCGTTAGTTGACGGATCTTACCATGATGTCGATTCATCTGAGATGGCGTTCAAAATCGCTGCATCTATGGCACTTAAAGCTGCGGTTTCTAAATGTAGCCCAGTAATTCTTGAGCCAATGATGAAAGTTGAAGTTGTAATTCCTGAAGAGTACATGGGTGACATTATGGGCGACGTAACATCTCGCCGTGGACGTGTAGAAGGTATGGAAGCTCGCGGTAACGCACAAGTTGTTCGCGCTATGGTTCCACTTTCTGAAATGTTCGGTTATGCAACGGCATTACGTTCTAACACTCAAGGACGCGGAACATTCTCAATGACATTTGATCATTATGAAGAAGTACCGAAGTCTGTTTCTGAAGAAATTATTAAAAAAAATAAAGGTGAATAATTGATTTTTATCGATTGTTCAAGTATAACTACTTATGTAAGCTTAGAAAGTGGGACGTAAGTTTCACTTTCTAGTCTAAATATAAAATAACCTATATAAACTAAGGAGGAATTTAGAATGGCTAAAGCTAAATTCGAACGTTCTAAACCCCATGTTAACATCGGTACAATCGGCCACGTTGACCATGGTAAAACTACATTAACTGCTGCGATCACTACAGTTCTTGCAAAAGCTGGTGGTGCTGAAGCACGCGGATACGATCAAATCGACGCTGCTCCAGAAGAAAGAGAGCGCGGAATCACAATCTCAACTGCACACGTTGAGTACGAAACTGAAACTCGTCACTATGCACACGTTGACTGCCCAGGTCACGCTGACTATGTTAAAAACATGATCACTGGTGCTGCTCAAATGGACGGCGGTATCTTAGTAGTATCTGCTGCTGATGGCCCAATGCCTCAAACACGTGAGCACATCCTTCTTTCTCGTCAAGTAGGTGTTCCTTACATCGTTGTATTCTTAAACAAATGCGACATGGTAGACGACGAAGAATTATTAGAATTAGTAGAAATGGAAGTTCGCGACCTATTATCTGAATACGGATTCCCAGGCGACGACATTCCTGTAATCAAAGGTTCTGCTCTTAAAGCTCTTCAAGGAGAAGCTGATTGGGAAGCAAAAATCATTGAATTAATGACTGAAGTTGATGCTTACATCCCAACTCCAGAACGTGAAACTGACAAACCATTCTTAATGCCTATCGAGGATGTATTCTCTATCACAGGTCGTGGTACAGTTGCAACTGGTCGTGTAGAGCGCGGAATCGTTAAAGTTGGTGACGTAGTAGAAATCATCGGTCTTGCTGAAGAAAATGCTTCTACAACTGTAACTGGTGTAGAGATGTTCCGTAAACTTCTTGACCAAGCTCAAGCTGGAGACAACATCGGTGCTTTACTTCGTGGGGTTGCTCGTGAAGACATCCAACGTGGACAAGTTCTTGCTAAAACTGGCTCTGTAAAAGCTCACGCTAAATTCAAAGCTGAAGTTTTCGTATTATCTAAAGAAGAAGGTGGACGTCACACTCCATTCTTCGCTAACTACCGTCCTCAGTTCTACTTCCGTACAACTGACGTAACTGGTATCATCCAATTACCAGAAGGTACTGAAATGGTAATGCCTGGTGACAACATCGAAATGACTATCGAACTTATCGCTCCAATCGCTATCGAAGAGGGAACTAAATTCTCTATTCGTGAAGGTGGACGTACAGTAGGTTACGGTGTAGTTGCTACAATCGTTGCTGAGTAATCTTTAAATAGATTATTAAAAAACTCAAGGGATTCTCCCTTGAGTTTTTTTATTGTTTATTAATATAGAAGGAAGAGGTGTGTTTTCTATCTTTGAATGAGTTTCTTCTATAGTATATAAAACAAGAAGTAACATCCATAAACTGTAAGTTGAATAAGAGCAGATGAAAACTTGAAATTCTTTAAAGTGCCATGTATAATAGCAAAAGTAGAGAAAAGCAGATGCAAACAAAAAGATGCTTGCATCTAGACGAATAACATTGTATAATAAACAATGTTGGTCTTTGACTGCGATGAAGTGGAAGGTTGCTGACACACCCGGCCGCTTTGCCATGGCATGGTGTGGGGAAATTTCCATGGAGAAGGTCTATTTTAGAAATAGGCGAACGAAGGAGGGAAAATAATGGCAAAAGAAAAAATTCGTATCCGTTTAAAAGCTTATGATCACCGTATTCTTGATCAATCAGCTGAGAAAATTGTAGAAACAGCTAAGCGTTCTGGGGCAACAGTTTCTGGTCCGATCCCATTACCAACTGAGAAGACTATTTACACAATTCTTCGTGCTGTTCATAAGTACAAAGATTCTCGTGAGCAATTCGAAATGCGCACACACAAACGTTTAATCGATATCGTGAGTCCTACTCCACAAACAGTAGATTCATTAATGCGTTTAGACTTACCGTCTGGTGTAGATATCGAAATCAAACTATAATTCATATAACTTAAAAATGTAGGAGGTGTAACTCATGACCAAAGGAATCTTAGGAAGAAAGATCGGTATGACTCAAGTATTTGCTGAGAACGGTGAGTTAATCCCAGTAACAGTTATCGCTGCTAATCCAAACGTTGTTCTTCAAAAGAAAACAACTGAAACTGATGGCTACAATGCAATCCAGTTAGGATTTGAAGATAAACGTGAAAAGTTAACTAACAAACCTGAACAAGGCCACACTGCTAAAGCATCTACAACTCCTAAGCGCTTCATTCGCGAAATCCGCGATGCAGACGTGGACGGATTAGAGGTTGGTCAAGAGGTAAAAGTTGAAGTTTTCGCTGCAGGTGAAATCGTTGACGTAACAGGAATTTCTAAAGGTAAAGGTTTCCAAGGTGTTATCAAACGCCACGGACAATCTCGCGGACCTATGTCTCATGGTTCTCGCTATCACCGTCGTCCAGGTTCAATGGGCCCAGTTGCTCCGAACCGTGTATTCAAAGGCAAAAAACTTGCTGGACGTATGGGTGGAGACCAAGTTACTATCCAAAACTTAGAAATCGTTCAAGTTGACACTGAGCGCAACTTATTACTAGTAAAAGGTAACGTTCCAGGTGCTAAGAAATCTCTTGTAGTTGTTCAAGGCGCTGTGAAGGTTAGCAAATAATTCACAATAGGAAGGAGGAATTCCAATGCCAAAAGTTACTGTATATAACCAAACTGGTTCACAGGTTGGTGAAATCGAATTAGCTGAAGCTATTTTCGGTATCGAACCAAATGAAGCTGTACTTTTCGAAGCTGTAATGATGCAACGTGCATCTTTACGTCAAGGTACACACAAAGTAAAAACTCGTTCTGAAGTTCGTGGTGGTGGTCGTAAACCATGGCGTCAAAAAGGAACTGGACGTGCTCGTCAAGGGTCTATCCGCTCTCCTCAATGGCGTGGTGGTGGTACGGTATTCGGACCTACACCAAGAAGCTATGCGTACAAACTTCCTAAGAAGGTTCGTCGTTTAGCAATCAAATCTGCATTAGCTACTAAAGTAGTTGAGAACAACATTGTAGTTCTTGAAGACCTAGTGTTAAATGCACCAAAAACAAAAGACATGCTAGCAGTACTTAAAGGATTAACTGTTGAGAAGAAAGCTCTTATCGTAACTGCTGATGCAAACGAATCTGTAGAGTTATCTGCTCGCAATATCCCTGGAGTAACAGTAATCACTGCTGATGGCGTAAACGTTTTAGACGTGCTTCATCATGATAAGCTAATCATGACAAAAGCGGCAGTGGAAAAAGTAGAGGAGGTGCTTGCATAATGAGAGATCCTCGTGATATCATTAAGCGCCCAGTTATCACTGAACGTTCTATGGAAATGATGGCTGAAAAAAAATACACGTTCGATGTGGACGTTAAATCTAATAAAACAGAAGTTAAAGATGCTCTTGAAGCGATCTTTGGTGTTAAAGTAGAAAAAGTGAACATCATGAACTACAAGCCGAAAGCAAAACGCGTTGGTCGTCACGCTGGTTTTACTAGCCGTCGTCGTAAAGCAATCGTTAAGCTAACTGCTGACAGCAAAGAAATCGAAATCTTCCAAGGCGTTTAATTCTTACTAAAGAAGGAGGGAAATTGAGATGGGAATTAAAAAGTATAATCCAACTACTAACGGTCGTCGTAATATGACTACGAATGATTTCGCTGAAATCACGACTGACAGACCAGAAAAGTCATTACTTGCTCCTTTAAGCAAGAAGGCTGGTCGTAATAACCAAGGTAAAATTACTGTACGTCATCAAGGTGGCGGACATAAGCGTCAATACCGTATCATCGACTTTAAGCGTAACAAAGATGGAATTCCAGGACGCGTTGCTACGATCGAATACGATCCAAACCGCTCTGCGAATATCGCATTAATTAACTACGTTGACGGTGAAAAACGTTACATTCTTGCTCCTAAATCTTTAGAAGTAGGTATGGAAGTTATGTCTGGCCCAGAAGCTGACATCAAAATCGGTAACGCATTACCATTAATCAACATTCCAGTAGGTACTGTTGTTCATAATATCGAGCTTAAGCCTGGTCGTGGCGGACAATTAGTTCGTTCTGCTGGTACATCTGCTCAAGTACTTGGTAAAGAAGGTAAATACGTACTTGTACGTTTAACTTCTGGTGAAGTACGTCTTGTATTATCTGCTTGTCGCGCTTCAATCGGTCAAGTAGGTAACGAACAACACGAACTTATCAAAATCGGTAAAGCAGGTCGCTCTCGCTGGTTAGGTAAACGCCCAACAGTTCGTGGTTCTGTAATGAACCCGGTTGATCACCCACACGGTGGTGGTGAAGGACGTTCTCCAATCGGACGTAAGTCTCCAATGTCTCCATGGGGTAAACCAACTCTTGGATTCAAGACTCGTAAGAAAAACAAAGCGTCTGACAAATTCATCGTTCGTCGTCGTAAAAAATAATGGGATTGTAGTACGGTTCATTTCTAGAACCGTACGCCAATCACGAAGGGAGGCACCAAAATGGCTCGTAGCTTAAAAAAAGGACCATTTGTCGATGATCACTTAATGAGCAAAATGGAAAAATTAGTTGCATCTGAGCAAAAACAAGTTGTTAAAACTTGGTCTCGCCGTTCAACAATCTTCCCTCAGTTCATCGGACACACAATCGCTGTATATGATGGTCGTAAACACGTACCTGTATACATCACTGAGGATATGGTTGGCCATAAGTTAGGTGAATTCGCACCAACTCGTACGTATAAAGGTCACCTTGCTGACGATAAGAAAACTAGAAGATAATGAGAGGAGGCACTTCAATGCAAGCTAAAGCAGTAGCGAGAACAGTTCGTATTGCTCCTCGTAAAGTTCGTTTAGTAGTAGACTTAATCCGAGGTAAGCAAGTGGGTGAAGCGATTGCTATCCTTAACCACACACCAAAAACTGCTTCTCCAGTTGTAGAGAAAGTTTTAAAATCTGCAATCGCAAATGCAGAGCACAATTATGAGATGGATATTAACAACCTAGTTGTTGAAAAAGTTTTCGTTGACGAAGGTCCAACGTTGAAACGTTTCCGTCCACGTGCAATGGGTCGTGCAAGCCAAATTAACAAACGCACAAGCCACATTACAGTTGTGGTATCAGAAAAGAAGGAGGGATAATCGATGGGTCAAAAGGTTAATCCAATTGGTCTTCGTGTCGGCGTTATCCGTGACTGGGAATCTCGTTGGTTCGCAGAGAAAGATTATGCTACATTATTACATGAAGACATCAAAATCCGTGAGTACATTACTGTACGCTTAAAAGATTCTGCTGTTGCTAAAGTAGAAATCGAACGTGCAGCAAATCGTGTAAATGTTACAATTCACACTGCAAAACCTGGTATGGTAATTGGTAAAGGTGGTACTGAAGTTGAAGCACTTCGTAAAGCACTTAACCAATTAACAGGCAAGCGTGTACACATCAACATTTTAGAAGTTAAGAGAGCTGATCTTAACGCTAAATTAGTAGGCGAAAACATCGCTCGTCAATTAGAAAACCGTGTATCATTCCGTCGTGCACAAAAGCAAGTTATTCAACGTGCTATGCGTGCAGGTGCTAAAGGTATTAAAACACAGGTTTCTGGTCGTCTTGGCGGAGCTGATATCGCTCGTGCAGAATCTTACAGTGAAGGAACTGTTCCACTTCATACACTTCGCGCTGATATTGACTATGCAGCAGTTGAAGCTGATACAACATACGGTAAATTAGGCGTAAAAGTATGGATCTACCGTGGAGAAGTCCTTCCTACAAAAAAGAAAGCTTCTGAGGAAGGAGGAAAATAATATGTTAATGCCAAAACGCGTAAAATATCGTAGAGAGCATCGTGGTAAAATGCGTGGTCGTGCAAAAGGTGGAACTGAAATTGCTTTCGGTGAATTCGGTTTACAAGCACAAGCTGCTTCATGGATTACAAACCGTCAAATCGAAGCTGCTCGTCGTGCAATGACTCGTTACATGAAACGTGGCGGTAAAGTATGGATTAAAATTTTCCCTTCTAAACCTTACACTGCAAAACCTCTAGAAGTACGTATGGGTTCCGGTAAAGGGGCACCAGAAGGCTGGGTAGCAGTAGTAAAACCTGGGAAAATTATGTTCGAAATCGCGGGTGTATCTGAAGAGGTAGCACGCGAAGCATTACGTCTTGCAGCTCACAAGTTACCTGTGAAATGTAAATTCGTAAAACGTGAAGAAAATGGTGGTGAATCTAATGAAAACTAATGATATTCGTGAATTAACCACTGCCGAAATCGAAACAAAAGTTAAAGCTTTAAAGGAAGAATTGTTCAATCTTCGCTTCCAACTTGCTACAGGACAATTAGAGAATCCAACTCGCATTCGTGAAGTGCGTAAAGCAATTGCTCGTATGAAAACTGTAGTTCGTGAAAGAGAGATCGGAATTAATCGATAAATTGAGGGGAGGTTTGCATAGTGAGCGAACGTAACCAACGCAAAGTTTATACTGGTCGTGTTGTGTCTGACAAAATGGACAAAACGATTACAGTTTTAGTTGAAACTTACAAAACTCATTCCTTGTACGGAAAACGTGTTAAGTATTCTAAGAAGTACAAAGCCCATGATGAGCAAAACCAAGCGAAACTTGGCGATATCGTTAAAATCATGGAAACTCGCCCGCTTTCTGCTACTAAGCGTTTCCGTTTAGTTGAAATCGTTGAAGAAGCGGTTATTATCTAAATAGACGAATCGGAATTTTTAGTCCGAAGGGAGGTTTCATAACATGATCCAACAAGAATCTCGTTTGAAAGTTGCTGACAACTCTGGTGCACGTGAACTTTTAACAATTAAAGTATTAGGCGGCTCTGGTCGTAAATATGCTAACATTGGTGACATTATCGTTGCTACGGTAAAACAAGCAACACCAGGTGGCGTTGTTAAAAAAGGTGACGTTGTTAAAGCAGTAGTGGTACGTACGAAGAGCGGAGCTCGTCGTCCGGACGGTTCTTATATCAAATTTGATGAAAACGCAGCGGTTATCATCAAAGACGATAAGAGCCCACGTGGTACTCGTATCTTCGGACCAGTAGCTCGTGAATTACGTGATAGCAACTTCATGAAGATCGTTTCTTTAGCTCCAGAAGTTCTATAATTTAAGGTATTGCCTTGCTAAGGAGGTGCAGAATTAAGATGCATGTAAAAAAAGGTGATAAAGTACAGGTAATCACTGGAAAAGACAAAGGAAAACAAGGCGTTATCCTTGTGGCTTTCCCAAAGCAAAACCGTGTTATCGTTGAGGGTGTTAACATCGTTAAAAAACACTCTAAGCCATCTCAATTAAATCCACAAGGTGGAATTATTACTAAAGAAGCACCTATTCACGTTTCTAACGTTATGGTTTTAGATCCGAAAACAGGTGAACCTACTCGTGTAGGCTTCAAAGTAGAAGATGGTAAAAAAGTTCGTATTGCAAAAAAATCTGGTGAATTATTAGATAAATAATTTTCTTAAGAAAGGAGGTCACTTCATTGAATCGCCTTAAAGAGAAGTTCCAAAAGGAAATTACTCCTGCTCTAGTGAGCAAGTTTAACTATAAATCTGTGATGGAAGTACCGAAAATCGAAAAGATCGTAATCAACACTGGTGTTGGTGACGCGGTATCTAACTCAAAAGCTTTAGACAATGCAGTAGAAGAATTAACACAAATCGCAGGTCAAAAACCTGTTGTAACTCGTGCTAAAAAATCAATCGCTGGTTTCCGTCTTCGTGAAGGTATGCCAATCGGTGCGAAAGTAACTTTACGCGGCGAGCAAATGTATGAGTTCTTCGACAAATTAGTATCAGTTTCTTTACCACGTGTACGTGATTTCCGTGGTGTTTCTAAGAAATCATTCGATGGTCGTGGGAACTACACATTAGGTGTTAAAGAGCAACTTATCTTCCCTGAGATCGATTATGATAAAGTAAGCAAAGTCCGCGGTATGGACATCGTAATCGTTACTACAGCGAAAACTGATGAAGAAGCTCGTGAACTTTTAACACAATTCGGTATGCCATTCCAAAAATAATGGAAGCCAACGCTAAGTAGAGGAGGCGAAAACGTGGCTAAAAAATCTATGATAGCGAAACAAAAGCGTACTCCTAAGTTTAAAGTACAAGAGTATACACGTTGCGAACGCTGCGGTCGTCCGCATTCTGTATACCGCAAATTTAAGCTTTGCCGTATTTGTTTCCGTGAACTTGCATATAAAGGTCAAATTCCTGGTGTTAAAAAAGCTAGTTGGTAAAACCCACAAATGGGAAGGAGGTAAAACACATGGTGATGACAGATCCAATTGCAGACATGCTTACTCGCATCCGTAATGCGAACATGGTACGTCATGAGAAATTAGAGGTTCCTGCTTCTAAAATCAAAAAAGAGATCGCTGAACTTTTAAAACGTGAAGGTTTCATTCGTGATGTAGAATACATCGAGGATAACAAACAAGGTATCCTTCGTATTTTCCTGAAATATGGTGCAAACAATGAACGTGTAATCACTGGATTAAAACGTATCAGTAAACCTGGCTTACGCGTTTACGCTAAAGCTGATGAAGTACCACGTGTACTTAACGGATTAGGTATCGCTCTTGTTTCTACATCTAAGGGAGTAATGACAGACAAAGACGCTCGTCAATTACAAACTGGTGGAGAAGTAGTAGCATACGTTTGGTAATATATATTTAAAACGAACGGAGGTGTGACCACATGTCTCGTATTGGTAAAAAGATTCTTGAAATCCCTGCAGGTGTTACTATTACAATTGCAGAAGACAATACTGTAACAGTAAAAGGCCCTAAAGGTGAATTAACTCGTAAATTCAATGCTGATATGTCTATCAAAATTGAAGAAAATACACTAACAGTTGAGCGTCCATCTGAACAGAAGGAACACCGTGCATTACACGGTACAACTCGTGCTTTAATCGGAAACATGGTTGAAGGTGTAACTGCAGGTTTCGCACGCGGACTTGAATTAGTCGGTGTTGGTTACCGTGCTCAAAAACAAGGAGATAAACTTGTTTTAAGCGTAGGTTATTCTCATCCAGTAGAAATGACTCCGGAAGCAGGTCTTGAAGTTGAAGTACCTGTACCAACTAAAATCGTAATCAAAGGTATCGACAAGCAACGTGTTGGCGAATTTGCTGCTAACATCCGTGCTGTACGTGCTCCTGAGCCTTATAAAGGTAAAGGTATTCGTTACGAAGGCGAAGTTGTTCGTCGTAAAGAAGGTAAAACTGCTAAGTAAACCCGTTAGGTGAGAGAAAGGAGTGACAAGAATGATCACTAAAGCTGATAAAAATGCGACTCGTAAGAAAAGACATGCACGTGTACGTGCTAAACTTACTGGTACTGCAGAACGTCCACGTTTAAACGTGTTCCGTTCTAACCAACATATTTACGCTCAAGTTATTGATGATGTAAATGGTGTAACGTTAGTAAGTGCATCTACTCTTGATAAAGACCTTGCTCTTAACGGTACTAGCAATACTGAAGCTGCTACGAAAGTAGGAGAATCAGTTGCTAAGCGTGCTGTAGAGAAAGGCGTTAAAGAAGTAGTATTCGATCGCGGTGGTTACTTATACCATGGCCGTGTTAAAGCTCTAGCTGAGGCTGCTCGTGAGGCTGGATTACAATTTTAATGGTCAAAGGAGGGAAAATTGATGCATCGCATTGACCCAAGTAAATTAGAACTTGAAGAACGTGTAGTTACGATAAATCGTGTCGCGAAAGTTGTTAAGGGTGGTCGTCGTTTCCGCTTTGCTGCACTAGTTGTAGTTGGCGATAAAAACGGTCATGTTGGATTCGGTACTGGTAAAGCACAAGAGGTACCAGACGCAATCCGCAAAGCTATCGAAGACGCTAAGAAAAACTTAATCGCTGTACCATTAGTTGGTACAACAATTCCACACACAATCAACGGTCATTTTGGAGCTGGTGAAGTATTCTTAAAACCTGCTGCTGAAGGTACTGGTGTTATTGCTGGTGGACCTGTTCGTGCGGTACTTGAATTAGCTGGTGTACAAGATATTCTTTCGAAATCTCTTGGTTCTAACACACCAATCAACATGATTCGCGCTACTGTGAACGGATTAAGCGAACTTAAGCGCGCTGAAGATGTTGCAAAATTACGCGGTAAATCTGTAGAAGAGCTACTAGGTTAAGGAGGGAAAACAAATGGCGAAAAAGTTAGAAATTACCCTCACTCGTAGTGTAATTGGTCGTCCACAAGATCAACGTGCGACGGTAGAAGCTTTAGGTCTTAAAAAGTTGAATTCAACTGTAGTTAAGGAAGAAACTCCTGCTATTCTTGGTATGATCAACAAAGTTTCTCACCTTATAACTGTAAAAGAAGCTTAAGGATAACTCATTAATATAAGGAGGTGCCTGGGAATGAAACTTCATGAATTAAAACCTGCAGAAGGTTCTCGTAAAGTACGTAACCGTGTCGGTCGTGGTATCGGTTCTGGTAACGGTAAAACTGCTGGTAAAGGTCATAAAGGACAAAACGCACGTTCTGGTGGCGGTGTTCGTCTTGGCTTCGAAGGTGGTCAAACTCCATTATTCCGTCGTTTACCAAAACGCGGCTTCACAAACATTAACCGTAAAGAGTTTACTATTGTAAACTTATCAACGTTAAATCGTTTTGAAGATGGTACAGAAGTAACACCTGAATTATTGCTGGAAACTGGCGTTATCAGCAAGTTAAACGACGGTGTTAAAATTCTTGCAAGCGGCGCAGTAGAGAAAAAATTAACTGTTAAAGCGCACAAGTTCTCTTCAAGTGCTAAAGAAGCAATTGAAGCAGCTGGCGGATCAGTTGAGGTGATCTAATGTTTCGTACAATCTCCAACTTTATGCGCGTTGCTGAGATAAGACGTAAAATATTATTCACTTTAGCGATGTTAATCGTATTCAGGATTGGCACGTTTATCCCAGTGCCATTTACAAATGGAGACGTACTGAAAGCACAAGATCAATTAAATGCCTTAGGTATCCTAAATACATTTGGCGGTGGCGCCTTGAAAAACTTCTCCATCTTTGCGATGGGAATCATGCCGTATATTACAGCATCCATCATCGTGCAATTATTGCAGATGGATGTTGTTCCTAAATTTTCGGAATGGTCGAAGCAAGGTGAAATGGGCCGTCGTAAACTAACGCAATTCACGCGTTATTTTACAATTGTTCTTGCGTTTATTCAGGGGTTTGGTATGTCAATCGGTTTTAACGGTATGGTAGGTGGGCAATTAATTTTGAATCCTGGTTGGAGCACTTATTTATACATTGCTACGGTACTGACTGCTGGTACTGCATTTTTAATGTGGTTAGGTGAACAGATTACAGCTAAAGGTGTAGGTAATGGTATTTCCATCCTTATCTTTGGCGGTATTGCCGCAGCGATCCCAAGTGTTATATCTCAAGTGTATCAACAACAGTTTCAAAATATCGGAGATCAATTGTTCATGAGTATCGTTAAAGTTGCATTGATCTTACTAGCTGTGCTAGCGGTTATTGTTGGTGTTATTTTCATTCAACAGGCTGTTAGAAAGATCCCAATTCAATATGCGAAGCGTGTAACAGGAGGGAATGGGAATCATGCTGGAGCACAAAACACACATTTACCGCTTAAGGTAAATAGTGCGGGTGTTATTCCAGTCATTTTTGCTGTTTCATTCTTAATTACGCCTCCAACTATTGCACAGTTCTTCCCGAATCATGATGTATCGCAGTGGATCATTGCAAACTTTAACTATTCTCACCCAGTGGGAATGATCATATATGTTGCGCTCATTGTAGCCTTCACATATTTCTATGCGTTTGTTCAGGTTAATCCAGAGCAAATGTCAGAGAATCTAAACAAACAAGGTGGATATGTTCCAGGTATTCGTCCGGGTAAGAATACGGAACAATATCTAACAAAAATCTTGTATCGTTTGACCTTTGTAGGATCAATTTTCCTAGCAGCGATTGCAATCTTACCAGTTATCTTTACGAAATTGGGAAATCTTCCTCCATCTGCACAGATTGGTGGAACGAGTATGTTAATCGTTGTCGGCGTTGCTTTAGAAACAATGAAGCAGCTAGAAAGCCAACTGGTAAAACGCCATTACAAAGGGTTTATCAAGCAATGAGTAAGTGGGAAGAATCGTCTTCCCTACATGCTCATGTACTCTGAGGGGGAACAAGGATGAACTTAATTTTAATGGGGCTTCCTGGTGCTGGTAAAGGTACACAAGCCGAACAGATTGTTGCCAAGTATAACATCCCTCACATTTCAACAGGAGATATGTTCCGTGCAGCTATGAAGGCTGAAACTGAAATGGGTCTACAAGCAAAATCTTTTATTGATAAAGGTGCACTTGTTCCAGATGAAGTTACAATCGGAATCGTTCGTGAACGTTTAAGTCAGGAAGACTGCGTAAGAGGTTTCTTACTAGACGGTTTCCCACGAACTGTTGCACAAGCATCAGCTCTTGAAGAGATTATGAAAGATCTTGGTAAAAAAATCGACTATGTTTTAAACATTAATGTGGATTCAGGGTTGTTATTAACACGCCTTACAGGCCGTCGCATTTGTAAAGAGTGCGGTGCGACTTACCACTTAGAATTCAATCCGCCAGCAAAAGCTGATGTGTGCGATAAATGTGGTGGCGAATTATATCAACGCTCTGATGACAATGAAGAAACTGTGGCAAATCGTTTAGATGTAAATATTAAGCAAACAAAACCTTTGCTTGATTTCTACGAAGAGCTTGGTTACTTACAAAGCATTAATGGTGAGCAAAATATCAATAAAGTATTTGCTGATATCGATGTTCTCATCGGAGGCTTAGCGTAATGATCATCTGCAAAACTCCTCGCGAGATAGAAATCATGCGAGAAGCTGGCAGGATCGTTGCTTTAACTCATCAAGAGTTGAAACAGCATATTACTCCAGGAATTACAACGAAAGAGCTCGATCAAATAGCGGAAAAGACGATTCGAAAATATGGTGCTACGCCATCTTTTAAAGGATACAACGGATTTCCGGGGAGCATATGTGCTTCTGTAAATGAAGAGCTTGTACACGGAATTCCAGGGAAGCGCAAGCTCGAAGAGGGCGATATCATCAGTATCGATATTGGTGCGAAATACAATGGGTACCATGGAGATTCTGCATGGACGTATCCAGTTGGAAACATTTCTGAATCTGTTCAAAAGCTACTTGATGTCACAGAAAAATCGTTGTATCTTGGTCTAGAACAAGTAAAACCAGGCGAAAGATTATCAAATATCTCACATGCGGTTCAAACCCATGCTGAAGAGAATGGGTTCTCGATCGTTAGGGAGTATGTTGGTCACGGAATCGGGCAAGACTTACATGAGGACCCTCAAATCCCGCACTATGGTCCACCAAATAGAGGCCCTAGATTAAAGCCGGGAATGGTCATCTGTGTTGAGCCGATGGTGAATCAAGGAAGACGATATGTAAAAACACTATCTGATGACTGGACAGTGGTAACGGTAGATGGTAAATGGTGTGCACACTTTGAGCACACGATTGCTCTTACAGAAGCAGGATACGAAATCCTTACCACTTTATAAGTAGCTGGCTCTCCGGGATTTCAGAGCAGTGTAAAATGTTACTGATTTGAAGAAGGGAGAACTATTGAATGGCTAAAGATGATGTAATTGAAGTCGAAGGTACCGTTCTTGAAACGTTGCCAAATGCTATGTTCAAAGTAGAATTAGAGAATGGGCATGTCGTATTGGCTCACGTTTCTGGTAAAATCCGTATGAACTTCATTCGTATTTTACCAGGAGACAAAGTTACGGTAGAATTATCTCCGTACGATTTAAATCGTGGTCGTATTACGTACCGTTTTAAATAATATAGCACTCCGTAATCTTTAAGGAGGTTCGAGACATGAAAGTAAGACCGTCAGTTAAACCAATCTGCGAAAAATGTAAAGTTATTCGTAGACGTGGAAAAGTAATGGTTATTTGTGAAAACCCTAAACATAAACAAAAACAAGGTTAATCAGAAGGAGGTGCATTCAGAATGGCACGTATCGCAGGTGTAGATATTCCTCGAGACAAACGCGTTGTTATTTCTTTAACTTACGTATTCGGCATTGGTCGCACAACTGCTGAAAAAATTCTAACTGAAGCTGGTATTTCTTCAGAAACACGAGTTCGTGATTTAACGGAAGACGAACTAGGACGTATCCGTGATATCATCGATCGTATTAAAGTTGAGGGAGACCTTCGTCGTGAAGTATCTCTTAACATTAAACGTCTAATGGAGATCGGTTCTTACCGTGGTCTTCGTCACCGTCGTGGTTTACCAGTTCGTGGTCAAAACTCTAAAAACAATGCTCGTACACGTAAAGGTCCACGTCGTACAGTAGCAAATAAAAAGAAATAATAAGTAAAGGAGGTTGAACTAACAATGGCACGTAAAACAAACACTCGTAAAAAACGTGTGAAAAAGAATATTGAAGCTGGTATAGCTCATATTCGTTCTACTTTCAACAACACAATCGTAACACTTACAGATACTCATGGTAACGCACTTTCTTGGTCTAGTGCTGGTGCACTTGGTTTCCGTGGATCTCGTAAGTCTACTCCATTCGCTGCGCAAATGGCTGCTGAAGCTGCTGCTAAAGTTGCAATGGAGCACGGTTTAAAAACTTTAGAGGTTACTGTTAAAGGTCCTGGTGCTGGTCGTGAAGCTGCAATTCGTGCTCTTCAAGCTGCAGGTCTAGAAGTAACAGCAATTAGAGATGTTACTCCAGTTCCTCATAATGGATGTCGTCCACCAAAACGTCGTCGTGTGTAATTTTTCTGTATAGAATTTTCCCTTTTGTCTATAATGGATATGATGCATTATCGAGAAATTTCGTACAGAAACATCGCTTGTTGTGCACAATCGGGAACTGCCTAAGGGGGACTTTCGGTTAGACAGGGGGTATCCCTTTGTTTAACCGGGGTTTCGACGTTTTGAAGGAGGGTTTAGTTAATGATTGAAATCGAAAAGCCGAAAATCGAAACGGTTGAACTTAACGAAGATGCTAAATATGGTAAATTCGTAATTGAACCGCTTGAGCGTGGATATGGTACTACTTTGGGTAACTCCTTACGTCGTATTCTTTTATCCTCACTCCCTGGTGCCGCTGTTACTGCTATCCAAATCGATGGCGTATTACATGAATTTTCAACAGTTGAGGGCGTAGTAGAAGACGTTACGACGATCATCTTAAACTTGAAAAAGTTAGCTCTTAAAATCTACTCTGAAGAAGAGAAGACGTTGGAAATTGATGTGCAGGGCGAAGGTATTGTCACAGCTGCTGATATTACTCATGATAGTGATGTAGAAATCTTAAATCCAGATTTACACATTGCAACGTTAGCAAAAAATGCGCATTTCCGCATGCGTTTAACTGCAAAGCGTGGCCGTGGGTATACGCCAGCTGATGCAAATAAAAGCGAAGATCAACCAATAGGAGTAATTCCTATTGATTCTATTTATACTCCAGTATCACGTGTGACTTACCAAGTGGAAAAGACACGTGTCGGACAAGTGGCTAATTATGATAAGCTTACGCTTGATGTATGGACGGATGGAAGCATCGGGCCAAAAGAAGCTATCTCTTTAGGTGCCAAAATCTTAACTGAGCATTTAAATATCTTTGTTGGTTTAACTGATGAAGCACAAAATGCTGAGATTATGGTCGAGAAGGAAGAAGATCAAAAAGAGAAAGTTCTTGAGATGACTATCGAAGAACTAGATCTTTCTGTTCGTTCTTATAATTGCCTAAAACGTGCAGGAATTAATACTGTACAAGAGCTTGCGAACAAAACAGAAGAAGATATGATGAAAGTTCGTAACTTAGGACGTAAATCCTTAGAAGAAGTTAAACATAAACTTGAGGAATTAGGTTTAGGTTTACGTAAAGACGACTGAGGATTTAAACCCATCAACAAAGGAGGGAACTACGAATGGCATACAGAAAATTAGGCCGTACAAGTGCGCAACGTAAAGCTATGTTACGTGATTTAGCTACTGATTTAATTATCAACGAGCGCATCCAAACGACAGAAACTCGTGCAAAAGAACTTCGTTCTGTAGTGGAAAAAATGATCACTTTAGGTAAACGCGGAGATCTTCACGCTCGTCGTCAAGCAGCAGCTTTCATTCGCAATGAAGTAGCTAACGCTGAGACTGGTCAAGATGCACTTCAAAAATTATTCGCTGATGTAGCTCCACGCTATGCTGAGCGCCAAGGCGGATACACTCGTATTGCAAAAATTGGTCCACGTCGCGGAGACGCAGCACCAATGGTAATTATCGAGTTAGTATAATGATAATTAAAAGGGCAGGACAGTTCTTTTCAAGAAACTGGTCATGGCCCTTTTTTTTAAATATAAAAATAGGCTAACTTGGCGAAGGAAAGGGTGCCTTGTATTGAAAAAAGAGAAACTTCGGACAGAAAATATATCATTTCAATATCCTGGGGCAGCCACTTATGCATTAAAAGATGTTTCATTTTCCTTGTATGAGGGAGAATGGGTATCTGTTATTGGACAAAACGGTTCAGGGAAGTCTACACTTGCAAAATTATTGAATGGTTTGTTTTTGCCGGAAACAGGGACTATTACAGTAAATGATACAATGGTTTTATCTGAGGAAACGGTATGGGATGTTCGAAAACAAATTGGTATGGTATTTCAAAATCCAGATAATCAATTTGTTGGAACGACAGTGCAAGACGACGTTGTCTTTGGCTTAGAGAATATCGGAATGCCAAGAGAGAAAATGGTAGAAAGATTAGATCAGGCCCTCAAACTTGTCCGTATGGAAGATTTTCTTAATGATGAACCTCATTCGTTATCTGGTGGGCAAAAGCAGCGAGTGGCAATAGCAGGCGTTTTAGCACTTCAGCCATCTATTTTGATATTAGATGAAGCAACGTCAATGCTAGATCCTCAAGGGAGACGTGAAGTAGTAGAAACGGTTAGACAACTTGTTAATCAAAAAGGTATTACCGTGTTATCAATTACGCACGATTTAGAAGAAGCGGCACAATCAGACCGTGTCATTATTTTAAATAAGGGAGAAATATTAGAGGAAGGGACTCCAAAGCAAATCTTCAAGTCCTCTCATATGCTCCAAGAAATTGGATTAGATGTACCCTTTTCAGTGAAAATAGCAGAATTATTAAAAAGAAATGAAATTCTCTTGCAAAATACGCATCTTACAATGGAAAGCTTGGTGAACGAACTTTGGAGATTACATTCCAAAAAGTAGAACATCGTTATCAATATAAAACTCCATTTGAAAGACGCGCACTTTATGATGTAGACGTGTCGTTTCCAAGTGGGGGCTATTATGCCATTATCGGTCATACTGGTTCAGGTAAGTCGACGATGATTCAACATTTAAATGGTTTATTGCAGCCGACGAATGGCACAGTTCAAATTGGTGAACATTTCATTTCGGCAGGAAAGAAAGAAAAAAAGCTAAAGCCACTACGTAAAAAGGTAGGGGTTGTCTTTCAATTCCCAGAACATCAGTTGTTTGAAGAGACTGTGGAGAAAGATATTTGTTTCGGCCCTACTAATTTTGGGGTATCTGTAGAAGAAGCGAAGCAAAAGGCAAGAGAGGCAATTGAACTTGTAGGGTTAGAGCCGGAACTGTTAACACGTTCACCGTTTGAGTTAAGTGGTGGGCAAATGAGGCGTGTTGCGATAGCGGGTGTATTGGCGATGGAACCCGAAGTGCTTGTATTAGATGAACCTACAGCAGGACTAGATCCAAAAGGGCAGAATGAACTTATGGAGATGTTTTATAAGCTGCATAAGGAAAAAGGTCTTACAGTTATCCTAGTAACACATAATATGGAGGATGCTGCTAAGTATGCGGAGCAGATTGTAGTCATGCATAAAGGAACGGTCTTTTTGCAAGGAAGTGCAGAGGAAGTATTTTCACATGCTGATGAACTAGAGAAAATTGGCGTGGATCTTCCTATGTCTTTAAAGTATAAACGTGCAATTGAAGAGAAGTTTGGCATTTCAATCCCAAAGGCTACCTTATCTTTAGAGGATCTTACTCATGAAGTTGTGCAGGTGTTACGAAAAGGTGGTCATGAATCATGCAGCAGTTGATTATTGGAAGATATATTCCAGGGAAGTCTCTTATTCATCAACTCGACCCACGTACGAAGCTGCTGATTGTCTTTTTATATGTATTTGTTGTTTTCTTAGCAAATAATGCGATTTCATATGGATTTTTATTTTTATATGCACTCATTGCTTTATTTTTTGCAAAAGTGCCGATTCGTTATGTACTTTCGGGCTTAAAACCAATTCTATGGATTTTTCTTTTTACATTTTTCCTGCATATTTTTACAAATAAAGAAGGGGAAGTACTATTCCAGCTTGGTTGGTTTTCGATACATGAAAAAGGATTAGAGCAAGGGATATACATTTCTATACGATTCTTCGTTATTATTTTAATGACGACATTATTAACGTTAACGACGACACCTATTGAGATTACAGATGGTTTGGAGACGTTATTAAAGCCGTTGAAACGTATAAAAGTTCCTGTTCATGAAATCGCATTAATGATGTCAATTTCTCTTCGTTTTATTCCGACATTAATGGATGAAACGAGTAAAATAATGAAGGCACAAGCTTCACGTGGTATTGATTTCGCAGGAGGACCGATAAAAGATAGGATGAAAGCTATTATCTCACTACTCGTTCCTCTATTTATCAGTGCTTTTAAGCGTGCTGAGGACTTAGCGATTGCTATGGAAGCACGTGGGTATCAAAATGGCGAAGGACGTACTAAATTTAGGCAACTACGCTGGAAAACAAGCGATACAGTAACGATTATAAGCTTACTTTGTTTAGCTTGTATTTTGGCATGGGTGCGATCGTAATGGAGAATAGAGAAATGGATAGAATAAAATGTACGGTTGCATATGATGGCATGCATTTTTGTGGTTATCAAATTCAGCCGCAGCATCGTACTGTTCAACAAGAGATTGAGAAAGCTTTGCAGAAATTGCATAAAGGAGAACTTGTTCGTGTTCAGGCATCGGGCAGAACGGATTCTACCGTTCACGCCAAAGGACAAGTCATACACTTTGATACACCGTTGTCTCTTGAAGAGTGGCAATGGAGTAATGCATTAAACACAATGTTGCCAGATGATATTGTTATCAGACAGGTAGAGAAAAAAACAGAAGAATTTCATGCGCGTTACGGTGTCGAGAGAAAAGAATATCGTTATCGTGTATTATTATCAAAGACTGCGGATGTATTCCGTAGAAATTACGTATATCAATATCCATATCCGCTCGAAATAAGCTCTATAAGAAAAGCGATTCCTTATTTTATTGGAACGCATGATTTCACTTCTTTTTGTTCGGCAAAAACTGACAAAAAAGATAAAGTGCGAACGATTTATGAAATTGAGTTAATTGAGCAAGGCGATGAATTAATTTTTCGTTTTGTAGGTAATGGATTTTTATATAATATGGTCAGAATTATTGTTGGTACGTTACTGAGCGTAGGGCAAGGAAAGCTTGATCCTGATAGCATTCCAGAGATTTTAGCGAAACAAAATCGTCAGTTTGCTGGAAAGATGGCTCCAGGTCATGGACTTTACTTATGGCAGGTAAACTATAACAACTAATCCTGGTGTAACATTTGCTTGACATTAGAAACTCAAAAGTATATCATAACATATGGTATTGTTTCTAAAACCACGATTAGCCCCGGAAGGAAATCGTGTTTAAGATAAACAATAGATTTTTTCTATGGAAAAGATAACGAGGAGGGAAACACATGCGTACGACTTTTATGGCAAAAGCTAACGAAGTTGAGCGTAAATGGTATGTGGTTGATGCTGAAGGTCAAACTTTAGGTCGCCTATCTACTGAAGTAGCATCTATTTTACGCGGTAAAAACAAACCTACATTTACACCACACGTTGACACGGGTGATCATGTAATTATTATTAACGCTGAGAAAATTCATTTAACAGGTAATAAATTAAACGATAAAATTTACTACCGTCACACTAACCACCCAGGTGGACTTAAGCAAAGAACAGCTCTAGAAATGCGTACAAACTACCCTGTACAAATGTTAGAGCTTGCAATTAAAGGGATGCTTCCAAAAGGACGTTTAGGACGTCAAGTATCTAAGAAATTAAACGTGTATGCTGGAGCAGAGCATCCACACCAAGCACAAAAACCAGAAGTTTACGAACTTCGCGGATAATCAATTAAAGGAGGGCTTACTTTGGCACAGGTTCAATACTATGGCACTGGACGTCGTAAGAGTTCAGTAGCGCGCGTACGCCTAGTTCCAGGCGAAGGACGCGTTATCATTAACGGTCGTGATTTTGAAAACTATATCCCATTTGCTGCATTACGTGAAGTAGTGAAACAACCTCTAGTTGCAACAGAAACTTTAGGTAACTACGATGTACTTGTAAACGTAAATGGTGGTGGATACACTGGTCAAGCTGGTGCTATTCGTCACGGTATTTCTCGCGCTTTATTAAAAGCTGATCCAGAATACCGTCTAACACTAAAACGTGCAGGTCTATTAACTCGTGACGCACGTATGAAAGAGCGTAAAAAATACGGTCTTAAAGGCGCACGTCGTGCACCTCAGTTCTCAAAACGTTAATTTTTGCGAACTACAAACCCCAACCATTTTGGTTGGGGTTTTTTTATGTTTTATTCCTCTTTTGTAATTTTGTAGTTTGGAATATTTTAGTGCTATTCTCTCGCGTATGCTTCTTCTTTAGAAGTTTAGACTAATACGTATTAGGGAGGTTTATAAGTACTATGAATGTCATTGTCAGCTTACAAGAAAAACAAAAAGAAAAGCAGTTGAAATATGAACGGAAGATGCTGCGAGAATTATCATTAAAAACATTACGTTCAAATATTAGGGATGCCTTTCAGATGCAGGAACTTCATCGTCAGTATGAAGATTACTGTATTGAATTAGGGATAGAGTCGTATTTATTAGGAGCGAGATACAGTAAGTTTGGTTATTATGGTGAATCATTCTTTGATGTGAAATATAGAGCCTTAGAAGAAGAGCAACAATTAACGGAAACATTATTCCAATTTTTAACGAGCATGACTATGCGGGAAATTAAGTTACAAGATGAGGAATTACTTTTTGAATCTTGTCAGCAGTTTATTGGCTTATGGTGGCAAGAAGGATATGAAAAAGGTGAAAGAAGATATCGATTAAAGCTTCATTAAGACAAGCATAAACTTTCCTCTTGTCCCATATAAGTAATTAGAGGGACTAGCTGGAGGAGGAAAGGTATGAAGAGAATTCGAATTATCTCTTTTGCACTCGCTGCGGTTGTTTTGTTTTTTTTAGTCAAACAAGAATTTCAAATTACAAAATCGTGGCGAGCTTGGAATTTACCCTTATCAGGGAAAGTGATTGTATTAGATGCTGGGCATGGTGGGCCAGACGGAGGGGCTGTTGGTGGAAAAGATATTATAGAAAAAGATATTACGCTTGAGATTACAAAGAAGGTACAAGATTATTTACAAGAACAAGGTGCACTAGTTATTTTAACACGTGAGGGAGATTATGATTTAGCTCAGAAAGATACAAAATCATATAGTAGACGTAAAGCAGAGGATTTAAAAAAGCGTGTAGAGATTATTAATAAACCTGATGTAGACTTTTTTGCGAGCATTCATTTAAATGCTTTAACTAGCAGTGGATCGAAAGGCGCACAAACGTTCTACTACCGTTCTTCGGTTGAAAATGAACGTGCTGCGAAATTTATACAAGCTGAATTGAGAACAAGTTTAGAGAATACGAATCGTTCTGCTAAAACAATTTCTCATGTGTATTTATTAAAGTATGCGAAAACACCAGGTGCTCTAATTGAAGCTGGCTTTTTATCGAATGTAAACGAAAGGTATATGTTAAATTCGGAGAAATATCAGCAAAAGGTAGCGGCTGCAGTATATCGTGGTATATTACGTTATTTCACGGAAAAAGGAAATCCTCCAGAATAAGGAGGATTTTTTGAGTTTCTCTCGTTAACGAAGTTTTCCGAAAATATGTTATACTGGAAATGTAAACGCATTTATTTCAAAAATAAAGAGAGATAAATTTAATTAACATTACGTTATTTTTCATACAGGGGGCTGGGCTAACTATGGTAACGAAAGAGCAAGTAGTGGAAGCGTTAGAAGGGATTGTAGATCCGTTTTTACATAAAACGTTAAAAGAAACAGGGGCAATTAAAGAGGTAACAGTCAAGCCTGAGAAGGAACATGTAAGTGTTAAAATTGCAATTGTAAAAACCGGTACAGCGGAACAAATGCAATTGCAATCTGGAATTGTAAAGTTAGTAAAAGAACTAGGGGCAGCAACAGTAGGGCTTCGCTTTGCGGAATTTACAGAAGAGGAATTAGCTCAGTTTGCACCGGAACAGGAAGAAGAGCAAACTGAATCTTTATTGTCGCCAAATTCAAAAACGACATTTTTAGCAGTAGCGAGTGGAAAAGGTGGAGTCGGAAAATCAACAGTTTCTGTTAACCTTGCTATTGCTCTAGCTCGTCTAGGTAAAAAGGTCGGTATCATTGATGCCGATATTTATGGTTTTAGCGTACCGGATATGATGGGGATAGAAAAACGTCCTGTTGTAAGAGGGGATAAAATTATTCCAGTGGAGCGTCTAGGTGTAAAGGTAATCTCAATGGGATTCTTTGTAGAGGATAACGCACCGGTTATTTGGAGAGGACCTATGCTTGGGAAAATGTTAAATCACTTCTTCACAGAAGTAGAATGGGGCGATTTAGACTATTTAGTTTTAGATTTACCACCGGGCACAGGTGATGTTGCGCTAGACTTGCATTCGATGTTGCCGGCTTGTAAAGAGATTATTGTAACAACGCCACATCCAACAGCGGCATTTGTAGCAGCGCGTGCTGGAGCTATGGCTTTACGTACAGAACATAGCATTCTTGGCGTTGTTGAAAATATGGCGTATTTTGAAAGTAAAACAACTGGTGAAAAAGAATATGTGTTTGGAAGAGGTGGAGGAGATAAATTGGCTGCAGAACTTCAAACAGAAGTACTTGGCCGAATCCCGCTTCAACAACCTGATTGGAATAAAGAAGACTTTGCGCCGTCAGTATACGAAGATACACATACGACAGGCCTTATTTATCGCACGATAGCTGAGACAGTGATTGATAAAATAGCTGTTGCGCAAAAATAAAATAATAACGAGTGGACAATACATATATTGTCCACTCATTATTATAATCATTATTTTTACTGCTGTTCCTTTTTACCGTCTTGGGAACCACCTTCACCGCCAGCTTCCTTTTTATCAGATCCACTTTTTTCGGCTTTTTCTACACCTTTACTAATAATGTCAATCATCTTAGCTTGGAAGAGTGGGCTTTCAGCAGTTTCTGTTAATACTTGTTGTAAATATTGACGGTATTCTTTGCTCTTCATCGTTTGTAACATCATTTTTTCTACTTCTGGGTTTTTCATAATTTCTATAACGCCAGCTTGGTATTCAGGGTCTTTTAGTAATGTTTTCATTAAGGTTGTTTGTTCTTTCCCCATACTTTTAGCGAACTTTGATGAGAACTCAGGGTCTTTAAAGAGCTTTTCCCAAAATTGTTGCCCTTTGTCGGATACCATTGCATCTTCAATCGTTTTCTTTACTACTGTTTCATCTAGTATGAGTGCTTGTTTCATTTTTTCATCAGTTAATACATCTTGAATAGCCTTCTTACCTTGATCGGTTTTTAAAATATCAACAATCATTTTCTTTGTTTGATCGTAATCAAGTTCGGACTTTGCTTCTTTTTCTTGTGCACATGCTACAAGTACAAGAAATAGAAAAGAAGAAGTCAAAACGAGCAGCATCCGTTTCATAAGTTGGAACTCCTTTCAGCACAGTTCTCTCTTTTTAATATAAATATCTTTAAGGAATTTATACATGAACATGGCTAGCTTTTTGAAATTGTCATTGATACAATTTAATTAGAAATATAAGGATAATGGGGGATGTGTTGTGAATAGCCGCAAGTGGGTACGACTATTTTTTACGACGTTGTTTCTTGGTGGGATTAGCACGGTCATTATTGGGTTTGTTTTGGAGTGGGACAAGTACGCTAAATTTTTTCAAAATTTCGACGGAAAGGAGATTTTAGCAGTTTCCTTCTGGTTGATGGGTGTAGGATTTATTTTTAGTGTTATAAGTCAAATGGGGTTCTTTGCCTATTTAACAATCCATCGTTTTGGACTGGGGATGTTCAGGTCACCTTCTTTATGGAATGCAGTCCAGCTCTTCTTTATTGCATTCGTTTTATTTGATTTCGTGTACTTAAGATCCGTATTGATTGCAAATGGGGAAGTTTCGTTAGGGAATAACATACTTGTTGCTGGTGTGTTATTTGTGTTTGGGGCGATTGTTGCTTACATAAAAAGTAAAGAAACAAATAGAAAGGCATTTGTGCCCGCTTTGTTCTTTATGGTTGTTGTAACAATTCTTGAGTGGGTACCAGCGCTTCGTATTAATGATACAGATTGGTTGTATTTAATGGTGATACCACTTTTATTATGTAATGCATATCAGTTACTTATATTACATCGTTTAATTGGAAAGACGAGTAAGTCGGCTTAAGTAAGAGAGGTTTTGGGTTTTTATACAGAGGGTAGTTGTACGAATGCAAATATCGGGATGAAAAAAGCTCTATTACCTTAATGATAGGTAGTAGAGCTTTTTATGTGTGAAGGCACGAGGGAAAAGAATTACCTTACATCTTCACTTTTTGTACTTGTGTTAGAAATAAGTTGTGATACCGATATTTGCTCATATCCGTCACTCTTTAATTTTTGCAGAAGCAGTGGTAAAGCTTTATTTGTTTGGAGGGCAGAATCAGATGCATGTAATAAGACGATATCTCCACCTTTTAAATTAGTAGAGACATTGGAAACGATATTGTTTACACCTGGGTTTTTCCAGTCGTTTGAGTTATTACTCCAATGGACGATGGTGTATCCGAGTGATTCTGCTATTTTAAGTGTTGCTTTGTTAAAGTCTCCACTAGGTGGACGTAATAGTTTGACTTGTTTCACACCGAGTTTTGTAAAAACATCTTGTGCTCGTAAAAGATCTCTTCGTATTTCATTTGTCTCTAGAGAAGTGTAGGACGTGTAATTATAACCCATACTACCGATTTCATGTCCATCTTTTATGATGCGTTCAATAACATCAGGGTGTCTTTCTGCCCATGCAGCAGAAAGGAAGAAGGTTGCATTCTTAATGTCTCTTTCTTTAAGTGTATCAAGGATTGGAATTGCTTTTTTGTCTCCCCAACTAATATCAAACGTGAATGCAACTTGTTTTTTAGAGGTGTCTCCTTTGTAAATAACTTTAGGTCCTGTCGCAGTTGAAAAAGCAGATTCATGTGAATATGTTTTCAAAAAGAGAAGCCATGCTGTAAATAAGGAAAGTATCACTATTAAGCTAATGTGTTTAAAAGCTCGTTTACTCGTAATAAAAAAGAAAAACATAATATTACGCCCCTTTGTCCAATCCTTTTCAGTTACATATATGCTTTATATATTAAAAAGAGAACAAAGGATTAATATCGTAAGCAGTGGATATAATGAATGATAGGATTTTGATAAGGGAAAATGAGCGGAACGTTTATTGCTTTGTAAGAAATGATTGAGGTGATGATTTGCTTGGGTTTATGTTAACGAAAGAAGAGAAAAAAGAAATGGAATACATATTGAAGAGAGAGTTAGAAGAACTTTTATTTGATTTTGAAGATGAACGTATTCATGACGTTGTAAAAAAGGCGATGGAAGAAAGATATAAAATCATTTTTTGTTTGTTTCGAAGAGTCGCTAATGCAGAAGAATGTATGCGTTATGTAAGGAAAAGAACTTTTTATTAAAAAGTGTTGACGTTAATGGTTATTATATGATAAATTAATAACCGTCGCTGATGCAGAAACGCAGAAAACGACAAAAAAGAAATTGAAAAACTTAGTTGACATCGAAAAACGAAGATGTTAACATAAGGAAGTCGCAAATGAGCGACCAAGTAGTTCTTTGAAAACTGAACGAAACAAACAACGTGAAACGTCAATTTTTATTTTTAGATGCTAGACAAACTAACTTTATTGGAGAGTTTGATCCTGGCTCAGGATGAACGCTGGCGGCGTGCCTAATACATGCAAGTCGAGCGAATGGATTGAGAGCTTGCTCTCAAGAAGTTAGCGGCGGACGGGTGAGTAACACGTGGGTAACCTGCCCATAAGACTGGGATAACTCCGGGAAACCGGGGCTAATACCGGATAACATTTTGAACTGCATGGTTCGAAATTGAAAGGCGGCTTCGGCTGTCACTTATGGATGGACCCGCGTCGCATTAGCTAGTTGGTGAGGTAACGGCTCACCAAGGCAACGATGCGTAGCCGACCTGAGAGGGTGATCGGCCACACTGGGACTGAGACACGGCCCAGACTCCTACGGGAGGCAGCAGTAGGGAATCTTCCGCAATGGACGAAAGTCTGAC
>NZ_JAMXKE010000001.1:152500-265000 GCF_024712505.1 Bacillus sp. IBL03825
AAGCTGCGAATTGATACCAATGGTATCAGTGGTAGGGGAGCGTTCTAAGTGCAGTGAAGTCAGACCGGAAGGACTGGTGGAGCGCTTAGAAGTGAGAATGCCGGTATGAGTAGCGAAAGACGGGTGAGAATCCCGTCCACCGAATGCCTAAGGTTTCCTGAGGAAGGCTCGTCCGCTCAGGGTTAGTCAGGACCTAAGCCGAGGCCGACAGGCGTAGGCGATGGACAACAGGTTGATATTCCTGTACCACCTCTTTATCGTTTGAGCAATGGAGGGACGCAGAAGGATAGAAGAAGCGTGCGATTGGTTGTGCACGTCCAAGCAGTTAGGCTGATAAGTAGGCAAATCCGCTTATCGTGAAGGCTGAGCTGTGATGGGGAAGCTCCTTATGGAGCGAAGTCTTTGATTCCCCGCTGCCAAGAAAAGCTTCTAGCGAGATAAAAGGTGCCTGTACCGCAAACCGACACAGGTAGGCGAGGAGAGAATCCTAAGGTGTGCGAGAGAACTCTGGTTAAGGAACTCGGCAAAATGACCCCGTAACTTCGGGAGAAGGGGTGCTTTCTTAACGGAAAGCCGCAGTGAATAGGCCCAAGCGACTGTTTAGCAAAAACACAGGTCTCTGCGAAGCCGTAAGGCGAAGTATAGGGGCTGACACCTGCCCGGTGCTGGAAGGTTAAGGAGAGGGGTTAGCGTAAGCGAAGCTCTGAACTGAAGCCCCAGTAAACGGCGGCCGTAACTATAACGGTCCTAAGGTAGCGAAATTCCTTGTCGGGTAAGTTCCGACCCGCACGAAAGGTGTAACGATTTGGGCACTGTCTCAACCAGAGACTCGGTGAAATTATAGTACCTGTGAAGATGCAGGTTACCCGCGACAGGACGGAAAGACCCCGTGGAGCTTTACTGTAGCCTGATATTGAATTTTGGTACATTTTGTACAGGATAGGCGGGAGCCATTGAAACCGGAGCGCTAGCTTCGGTGGAGGCGCTGGTGGGATACCGCCCTGAATGTATTGAAATTCTAACCTACGGGTCTTATCGACCCGGGAGACAGTGTCAGGTGGGCAGTTTGACTGGGGCGGTCGCCTCCTAAAGTGTAACGGAGGCGCCCAAAGGTTCCCTCAGAATGGTTGGAAATCATTCGTAGAGTGCAAAGGCATAAGGGAGCTTGACTGCGAGACCTACAAGTCGAGCAGGGACGAAAGTCGGGCTTAGTGATCCGGTGGTTCCGCATGGAAGGGCCATCGCTCAACGGATAAAAGCTACCCCGGGGATAACAGGCTTATCTCCCCCAAGAGTCCACATCGACGGGGAGGTTTGGCACCTCGATGTCGGCTCATCGCATCCTGGGGCTGTAGTCGGTCCCAAGGGTTGGGCTGTTCGCCCATTAAAGCGGTACGCGAGCTGGGTTCAGAACGTCGTGAGACAGTTCGGTCCCTATCCGTCGTGGGCGTAGGAAATTTGAGAGGAGCTGTCCTTAGTACGAGAGGACCGGGATGGACGCACCGCTGGTGTACCAGTTGTTCTGCCAAGGGCATAGCTGGGTAGCTATGTGCGGAAGGGATAAGTGCTGAAAGCATCTAAGCATGAAGCCCCCCTCAAGATGAGATTTCCCATAGCGTAAGCTAGTAAGATCCCTGAAAGATGATCAGGTTGATAGGTTCGAGGTGGAAGCATGGTGACATGTGGAGCTGACGAATACTAATAGATCGAGGACTTAACCATATAATATGTAGCAATGTTATCTAGTTTTGAAGGAATATATATTAAAATTCCTTTTGACATTCTGAAAAGAATGTGTATAATGATAAAAGTCTGGTAATGATGGCAGAGAGGTCACACCCGTTCCCATACCGAACACGGAAGTTAAGCTCTCTAGCGCCGATGGTAGTTGGGACCTTGTCCCTGTGAGAGTAGGACGTTGCCAGGCTTGTATTATTCCGCAGTAGCTCAGCGGTAGAGCTATCGGCTGTTAACCGATCGGTCGTAGGTTCGATTCCTACCTGCGGAGCCATTATGCTTCCATAGCTCAGCTGGTAGAGTACTTCCATGGTAAGGAAGAGGTCACCGGTTCAAGCCCGGTTGGAAGCTTGGAAAAAGTTTTTAAATTTTTGGCCCGTTGGTCAAGTGGTTAAGACACCGCCCTTTCACGGCGGTAACACGGGTTCGAATCCCGTACGGGTCACCACTTTTGGAGGATTAGCTCAGCTGGGAGAGCACCTGCCTTACAAGCAGGGGGTCGGCGGTTCGATCCCGTCATCCTCCACCATATATATCTTAAATGTCGGAGGGGTAGCGAAGTGGCTAAACGCGGCGGACTGTAAATCCGCTCCTTCGGGTTCGGCAGTTCGAATCTGCCCCCCTCCACCATTTTCTTTAAAATAACCTGAGAGGGTTTATTTTTTTGAAAAGATAACCATACTAGTAAATATTAATGGGCTATAGCCAAGCGGTAAGGCAACGGACTTTGACTCCGTCATGCGCTGGTTCGAATCCAGCTAGCCCAGCCATTTACGAGCCATTAGCTCAGTTGGTAGAGCATCTGACTTTTAATCAGAGGGTCGAAGGTTCGAATCCTTCATGGCTCACCATTTTCGCGGAAGTAGTTCAGTGGTAGAATACAACCTTGCCAAGGTTGGGGTCGCGGGTTCGAATCCCGTCTTCCGCTTCATTACTAAGGGGCCTTAGCTCAGCTGGGAGAGCGCCTGCCTTGCACGCAGGAGGTCAGCGGTTCGATCCCGCTAGGCTCCATCTAATAGAAAAGCTTACATCATATGATGTAAGCTTTTTTTGTGTGTTTAAAAAGACAACTTTCATATTTGTCATTTAAAATGGAGAAAACGCGAAAATAAAGGATGGGGATAATTGTGAAAGTTGTTATTGCATCTGATTCATATAAAGAAAGCTTAAAAGCTATAAAAGTATGTGAAGCTATTGAAAGAGGATTTGAAGCAATTTTTCCTAAAGCAGAGTACGTAAAAATACCAATTGGAGATGGAGGTGAAGGAACGGTTGATTCACTTGTGGATGCTACTGATGGAAGAATGATACCTCTTCATGTGACAGGGCCGCTTAGAGAACGTATACAATCCTTTTACGGTATGTCTAAAGATAAAAAGACAGCGTTTATTGAAATGGCAGCAGCATCAGGATTACAACATGTTCCGGTTAAAAAGCGAAACCCACTTATTACAACGACTAAAGGAACCGGAGAGCTTATACTACATGCGCTAGACGAAGGAGCTGAGCACATTATTTTAGGACTTGGCGGAAGTGCTACAAATGATGGTGGAGCAGGTATGCTGTCAGCTTTAGGGGTCAGGTTTATAAATGGAAAAGGGGAAGTAATAGAGCCATCTGGAGGAACATTACATTCGATTGTCGCTATTGATTTTTCATGCATGGATTCACGCTTACTGCATATAAAGATAGAAGCAGCATGTGATGTAGATAATCCGTTAGTTGGAATAAGGGGAGCATCTTTCGTATTTGGGAGGCAAAAGGGTGCGAATGCAGAGATGATGAAAGAGCTGGATGAGAATTTAAAGCATTATGCGAATATCCTTAAACAATACTTATCTTGCGACGTATCTAAAATACCTGGCGCAGGAGCCGCAGGAGGAATGGGAGCAGCTGTTATTGCAGTGTTAAAGGGAAACTTGCGGAGAGGAATTGAAATTGTATTAGACTATACAAATTTTGATAAGCATATAGAAGGTGCAGATTTAATTATAACTGGCGAAGGGAGAATAGATGAACAAACAGCATATGGAAAGGCCCCTGTAGGTGTTGCGGAGCGTGCAAAGCATTTTCGTATTCCTGTCATTGCTATTGGAGGATCTGTATCTCCGAATTATCCAGCTGTTCATGAAAAAGGAATCGATGCAGTATTTAGTATTACAGCGAGTCCTATGACATTAGAAGAGGCATATAAAGTAGCGGAAGAGAATATCGAAATGACAGCAAAGAATATTGCCGCAGTATGGAAAATAGCATCAGAAAAACACTTCTAAATGTAGGAGTGTTTTTTATTATTATTTAATAATAATGATGGTAGTTGTTTCATTAAGTTAACTTTATACATAGAATAGTCTTGAAATTGGGTTTTTAAGGCGAATACAAGTGAATAATTTGTATATCCATACAGAAAAATGTCGAGTTGAGTCAGACTATATAAAAGATTTAAAATATTTAGTGAAGGCATAAAAGGGGGATACTATCTATGAAAAAAGAAATCTCAGTTATTGGAGTTCCAATGGATTTAGGACAGATGCGTCGTGGGGTAGATATGGGGCCGAGTGCAATCCGTTATGCAGGCGTAATTGAAAGAATTGAAGAAATTGGATATGACGTTAAAGATATAGGAGATATACGTATAGAGAGAGAAAAAGAAGTAGATGTAAATACAAACTTAAGAAACCTTACACAGGTTGCAACTGTATGTAACGAATTAGCAAGTAAGGTGGATCATATTATAGAAGAGGGACGTTTTCCACTTGTATTAGGTGGTGACCATAGTATCGCAATTGGTACATTAGCTGGTGTTGCGAAACATTATAAAAATTTAGGTGTTATTTGGTACGATGCACATGGTGACTTAAATACAGAAGAAACTTCACCATCTGGAAATATTCATGGCATGTCACTTGCAGCAAGTCTAGGGTATGGACATCAAACGCTTGTAGATTTATACGGGGCATATCCAAAGGTGAAAAAAGAGAATGTTGTAATTATCGGTGCACGTGCATTAGATGAAGGAGAAAAAGACTTTATTCGCAATGAAGGTATTAAAGTATTCTCGATGCACGAGATTGATCGTATGGGTATGACGGCTGTTATGGAAGAAACAATCGCTTATTTATCTCATACTGATGGTGTACATTTATCATTAGATTTAGATGGTCTTGATCCTCATGATGCACCAGGAGTTGGCACGCCTGTAATTGGTGGCCTATCTTATCGTGAAAGCCATTTAGCAATGGAAATGTTAGCGGAAGCTGATATTGTTACATCTGCTGAGTTTGTTGAAGTAAACACAATTTTAGATGAGCGAAACAGAACGGCAACAACAGCAGTTGCTTTAATGGGTTCTTTATTCGGTGAAAAACTAAAATAAATGTAAGAAAAGCAACTGAGAAGTTGCTTTTTTTATTTGAAAATAAGCGTATAATAATGATTTATATTATACTGTACGATAATAATGTTTGACATCTTACCAATTTAGACTAAAGGAGGGTTGTTTGTAATTGTCGTTTGTTTCATGTATGGTATAATTAACTAGTTGTTGGAAATACATACAGATAGAGCATAAAACAATATTTCAATATATGGATAGAATTGCTCGTAAGTAGGAGGAAGGGTTAGCATGCCTTTTGAAGATACGACCATTTTGAAATATCTTAGTACGGTATTAGATATTGCCGTTGTATGGTTTATTATATATAAGCTAATTCTCATAATTCGAGGGACGAAAGCTGTTCAACTTTTAAAAGGGATTACAGTTATTATTGTCGTTCGGATGATCAGTATTTTCCTTGAATTGCATACGCTTTATTGGCTAACTGAGCAAGTATTAACGTGGGGATTTTTAGCCGTTATTATTATTTTCCAGCCAGAATTGCGAAGAGCACTTGAGCAGCTAGGACGCGGGAGTTTATTTTCGCGTGTTGGAACTCATGAGGATGATGAACCTGAAATCGTTGCAACAGCGATAGCGAAAGCAACGGAATATATGGGGAAACGTAGAATTGGTGCATTAATTACTTTGTCAAAAGAGACCGGTATGGGTGATTATGTGGAAACGGGTATTCCGCTAAATGCACACGTATCATCGGAATTACTTATTAATATTTTCATTCCTAATACACCTCTTCACGATGGAGCGGTTATTATGCAAGGAAGTACCATTAAAGCAGCAGCGTGTTATCTTCCGTTATCGGAAAGTCCGTTTATTTCTAAGGAGTTAGGAACTAGGCATCGCGCTGCAATGGGAGTTAGTGAAGTTACTGATAGTATTACAGTAGTTGTGTCGGAAGAAACTGGCCAAATTTCTTTAACGAAAAATGGTAAGTTGCATCGTGATTTGAAGACAGAACAACTGAAAGATATGTTGTTAGCTGAATTTAGTGCGAACGAAAAAACGACTTCTTCGTCTTTATGGAATTGGAGGAGAAAGCGTCATGGATAAGTTAATGGAGAATCATTGGTTTCTAAAAGGGATCTCATTACTATTGGCGTGTATGCTTTTTATGTCAGCGACTTTAACTGAAAAAAATACGACATCGGGGATAATACCTTTCGCAAATGATGCGAAAGAAACCTTAACTAATTATGCCATTAACCTTAAGTATGATGAAGAAAAATATATTGTAAGTGGTATTCCGTCAGAGGGCGTTAAGGTGAAGTTAGAGGGCCCAAAAGCAGCAGTTGCTACAGCAAAAGCAAAAAAACAATTTGATATACCAGTTGATTTGAGAGATAGCGAAAAAGGAACTTATGAAGTTTCTTTGAAAACGAACGGGCTTCCAGATGATGTGAAAGGAACAGTTCAGCCATCAACAATTAAAATTACTCTACATGAAAAAGCGAGAAAATACGTTCATGTAGACTTAAAATTATCAAATGAGGATCAAATGCCAGCGGGTTCTACTCTCGAAAAATCAAACATTAAACCTGATACTGTTGAGGTAGTTGGGACGAAAGAAGAAATTGAAAGTATTTCATCTGCTAAGGCGTATATTGATTTAAAAGGTGTTAATAAAACTGTTACAAAAACAGTCGAAGTTACATTATACAATAAAGAAGGAAAACGTTTAAATGTAAGAACGAGTCCATCTAAAATTAGTGTAACATTGAATGTGGCGACGCAAGCTACGGCCAATAATACTGAAAAAACTGTTCCTGTAACGTATACGAAAAAGGGGAGTTTACCAGAAGGATTGGCCGTTACAAATATTAGCATTGAGCCGAGAGAAGTAACGATAGCAGGTCCAAAGGATATCTTGGATAATATACAATCGATAGAGGGGGTCGAAGTAGATCTTAGTCAATTGACAGAGTCTACAACATTCGATACCTCTGTTTTATTGCCAAAGGGTGTAACAAGTGCAAAACCGAATCAAGTGAAGGTTTCGGTAGGAGTACAAAAAACAAAACAAACGAAAACAAGAACGATTGATGGTATATCAATTCAAAAAAATGGACTTTCTAAAGATGTTACGGCCCAGCTACTTTCGCCGCAAGATGGGAAGATAAGCGTTGATATTTCAGGAGAAACAAGTATAGTAGATAAAATAACAGCTGCTCAAATAACAGCAGCCATTAATTTGCAAAATGTATCTCCGGGGACGAAGGATGTTTCTATTCAAGTGAGCGGTCCTGGTAATATTTCAATAGAGCCAAAGCAAAAAAGTGCTAAAGTCACAATTGTGAAGAAAGAAAATCCAGATAAAGAAGTACAGGGGAACGGTGAAAAACCGGATTCAAATAATAACCAAGATAATCAAACTGAAAAACCAAAAAATCCTGAACCTGAACCTAAGCCTGACACGGAACAGGAACAAAATAAAGAAAAAGAAACTAGTCAAGAGCCAACAAAAGAAACTAGTCAAGAGCCAACAGTAGATAATCAAAAAGAGCCAGAAAAAGGAGCGAATCATAATGGGTAAATATTTTGGTACAGATGGAGTACGCGGGGTTGCGAACCAGGAGTTAACACCTGAATTAGCGTTCAAAATTGGACGTTTTGGTGGTTATGTATTAACAAAAGATACAGATCGTCCAAAAGTAATTATTGGCCGTGATACACGTATATCAGGACATATGTTAGAAGGAGCTTTAGTAGCGGGTCTATTATCAACTGGAGCAGAAGTAATGCGCCTTGGCGTTATTTCTACACCAGGCGTTGCTTATTTAACAAAAGCGTTAGATGCACAAGCAGGTGTTATGATTTCTGCATCTCATAATCCAGTACAGGATAACGGAATCAAATTCTTCGGTTCAGACGGTTTTAAATTAACAGATGAGCAAGAAGCAGAAATTGAAGCTTTATTAGACAAAGAAGTTGATGAACTACCACGTCCAACAGGTACGAATCTTGGACAAGTGAGTGATTATTTTGAAGGCGGACAAAAATATTTACAATATATTAAACAAACTGTAGAGGAAGATTTCTCTGGTTTACATATCGCTTTAGATTGTGCGCATGGTGCTACGTCTTCTTTAGCTCCATACTTATTTGCGGATTTAGAGGCTGATATTTCAACAATGGGAACTTCACCAAACGGTATGAACATTAACGATGGAGTAGGTTCTACGCATCCAGAAGTATTAGCAAAATTAGTAAAAGACAAAGGCGCTGATATCGGTCTTGCCTTTGATGGTGATGGTGACCGTTTAATCGCTGTAGATGAAAAAGGAAACATCGTTGATGGCGATCAAATTATGTTTATTTGTGCGAAGTACATGAAAGAAACTGGTCAACTAAAGCATAATACAGTCGTTTCAACTGTTATGAGTAACTTAGGTTTCTACAAAGCACTTGAAGCTAACAATATCACAAGTGATAAAACAGCAGTTGGTGACCGTTACGTAATGGAAGAGATGAAGCGTGGTGGTTACAACTTAGGTGGAGAACAATCGGGTCATATTATCTTACTTGATTACATTACAACTGGTGATGGAATGTTAAGTGCACTTCAACTGGTAAACATCATGAAAATGACGAAAAAACCATTATCTGAGCTTGCAGGTGAGATGACAAAATTCCCACAATTACTAGTAAACGTTCGTGTAACAGATAAAAAACTAGCATTAGAAAATGAAAAAATTAAAGAAATTATTCGTGTTGTAGAGGAAGAAATGAACGGTGATGGCCGTATTCTTGTTCGTCCATCTGGAACAGAGCCACTTATTCGTGTAATGGCAGAAGCACCAACACAAGAAGTGTGTGACGCATATGTACATCGTATTGTAGAAGTTGTGAAAGCTGAAGTTGGCGCTGAATAATTTGATGAATTTATTGAAAAGGAGCACAAGAAGTGCTCCTTTTTCATATGTTTTATAGACGATGAAAAAAATTTCATTGACGGTTTATCCATGTTTGTTATAAGATGGTCTTGTTCTTTTTCTCAAAGGAAATATTGTAAATTATAAAAGCGCCAGAACTACAAGTAGTGTAGTTGACGAGGTGGAGTTTATCGAGATTTCGGCGGATGACTCCCGGTTGTTCATCACAACCGCAAGCTTTTACTTAAATCATTAAGGTGACTTAGTGGACAAAGGTGAAAGTGTGATGAGAGAAAGGGAACGGATGAAAACTAGCTGTATAAGTATATACGGACTTAAACCCAATCGAGAGGAAGGTGAAAGCCGTTACAAGCTTACAGGGCTAGCAATATGTAATCCGTTTTTTAGTATAAATAAAAATGGTATCGGACTATGTCGTTACATGTTCGCAGAGCAATGTAAGCATTTGTAACGGCGACTAAACATGTGTGGAATCGTAGGATTTATTGGAGAACAAGATGCAAAGGAAATTTTATTAAAAGGTTTAGAAAAGCTAGAATATCGTGGATATGATTCAGCAGGTATTGCAGTACAAACAGAGAACGGTGTTGTTGTATACAAAGAAAAAGGCCGTATTGCAAAACTTCGCGAAATCGTAGATGAGAACGTAGCGGCAAGCGTGGGAATCGGTCACACACGCTGGGCTACACATGGTGTTCCAAGCAAAGTAAACGCGCATCCGCATCAAAGTACATCAAAACGTTTTACACTAGTTCATAACGGTGTAATTGAAAACTATGAATTAGTGAAAAAAGAATATTTACAAGATGTAACGTTCGTAAGTGAAACTGATACAGAGATTATCGTACAGCTTATGGAACAACAAGTGAGCACAGGATTAAGTGTAGAAGAAGCGTTCCGTAATACGCTATCTCTTTTACATGGCTCTTATGCGATCGGATTACTTGATGCTGAAAATCCAAACATGATTTATGTTGCTAAAAACAAAAGCCCGCTATTAGTAGGTGTTGGTGACAACTTTAATGTTGTGGCGAGCGACGCTATGGCGATGTTACAAGTTACAGATCAATTTATTGAGTTAATGGATAAAGAAATCGTAATCGTAACGAAAGAAAGTATTACAATTAAAAACTTACAAGGTGAAACGATTGAACGTGCACCGTTTACAGCGGAATTAGACGCAAGTGATATTGAAAAAGGAACATACCCTCATTTCATGCTTAAAGAAATCGATGAGCAACCACTTGTAATCCGTAATATAATTCAAAAGTATCAAGATGAAAATGGCGAGATTGAATTAGATCAAGACATCCGCAATGCGATTTTAGATAGCGATCGTGTTTACATCATTGCATGTGGAACGAGTTATCATGCAGGTCTTGTTGGAAAACAATTTATCGAGAAGTTTGCAAAAATGCCAGTTGAAGTGCATGTAGCAAGTGAATTCTCTTATAACATGCCATTATTAACAGAGAGACCATTCTTCATTTACATTTCACAAAGTGGTGAAACAGCTGATAGCCGTGCAGTACTTGTACAAACGAATGAAATGGGTCATAAAGCATTAACGATTACAAACGTACCTGGTTCTACGCTTTCTCGTGAAGCTGATTATACACTTCCGTTATACGCGGGACCAGAAATCGCAGTTGCATCAACGAAAGCTTACACAGCACAGCTTGCAGTACTTTCAATTTTAGCTGCGGACATTGCTAAAGCGAAAGGCGAAGTTCTTGATTTCGATTTAACACACGAATTAGGACTTGTAGCAAATGCAATGATAGAACTTTGTGATCAAAAAGAAGAAATGGATGCATTAGCAAAACAATTTTTAGCAACAACTCGTAACTGTTTCTTCATCGGACGTAGCGTAGACTTCTACGTAGGATTAGAAGGTGCGTTAAAGCTAAAAGAAATCTCTTACATCCAAGCAGAAGGATTTGCTGGAGGAGAATTAAAACATGGTACAATCGCTTTAATTGAAAATGGTACACCAGTTATCGCACTTGCTACACAAGAGCACGTAAACCTTGGAATTCGTGGTAACGTGAAAGAAGTAGTAGCACGCGGAGCTAACCCATGTATCATCTCAATGAAAGGCTTAGAAATGGAAGGTGACAGCTTCGTATTACCAGCTGTACACGAAGCACTAGCACCGCTAGTAGCAGTTATTCCATTCCAACTTATCTCATACTATGCAGCACTTCACCGCGAGTGTGACGTTGATAAGCCACGTAACTTAGCTAAGTCTGTTACTGTTGAGTAGGAGATTGGTAGGTTAATAAATATATGAATCGGTACCCCTTTAGATATGTTATCTAAAGGGGTATTTTTGTGTTGAAAAAGAACATCTGAAATTGGTAAGTAGACAGAACCCCAAAAATTAAAGTTTTACTTTATCGGATTTATTTTTATTTATCTGAATTTTTAGTTATCATTTTAAGTATGTGTGAACAATTTTCTTTATTATGAAGAGAAGAGACGATAGATGCATGGACATTACAAGGGGGACCTTATTATATGAAAGTGAAAGCAAAAACAAAAACATATTTAAGTATAGAAGAGATTATTTCATTACCGGCCTTATTAAGTGCAAACATAAGTGATGATGGAAAAAACGTAGCATTTGTAAAAAAGACAGCTAACTGGGACGACAATACGTATAGAAATCATGTATGGATATATGAGAAAGATAAAGGGCAGAGTTATCCACTAACAAATGGGGATATAGATAGTACACATCCATTATGGTCTCCAGATTCTAAGACTATTGCATACCTTAGCCCAGGCCGTGACGGGGCTAATACAAATCAGATCTTTGTTAAGTCAATAGACGGTGGTAGTGAGGTTCAAATGACGGATGAGAAGGAAGGAGTTAATACATTCAAATGGGAGCCTACTGGTAAAGGTTTTTATTATATTGCACAGTCAAAAGAATGTGAGGAAATCAAGAAACGTAAGGAACGATATGGAGATTTCCACCATGTAGGTAAGGAACATCGGAATAATTGTTTATACTACATTGAGATAGAAAAAGCGATACAAAGTGATAAAGAGGAACGCGAGATTAAAAATGTTTATCAATTAACGGATGGTAAGGATTTTTATATACATAACTTTGATATTTCAAATGATGGGAAAAAGGTTGTATGTATGGCTACACCAAGCCTAAACGATTATATGAATGGTGAGCTCTACATATTAGATGTTGAAGCTGGAGAACTACAAAAAATGAATATGGATAAGTTGTTAGGAGCAAGCGTCTGCTTTTCTCCCGAGGGCGATAAAATATGTTACGCAGCAAGCATAAGAGAGAAGGATTACTATAGGAATCATATACAAGATAGTACATTAGAGATATATGATATGAATACGGGAGAGGTAATTCAACCTTTAACAAATTTTGATAGTACGGTTATGCCATTACAGTGGACGGCTAAAGGGATTTTAATTAGGTGGCAGGATAAAACGAATTACCGTATTGGATTGCTATGTGAGGATGGCACTGTGGAAATGTTAAGCGAAACAGTAGAAGGATTTATAATGGATGCCTCTATAACAAGGGATGGAAATCATATAACATATACTAAGGCTATAACAAATGAAACCTTTGAAATCTATTTGGATGATAAAAAAATAACGAATGAAAATAGCTTTTTCGAAGGCAGGCTTAAAAGTAACAGGGAAATCATCTCATGGAGAAGTAGTGATGGTCTTGAAATAGAAGGTGTTTTATCAACCCCAGTAGAGTTTGAGGCAAATAAAAAATATCCCTTATTAGTAGTAATCCATGGTGGTCCGAATTGGGCGTCCTTTCCGATATTTTCAGACTGCTTCAATGAGAAATATCCGATTGAACAGTTTGTTGAAAAAGGCTTTATCGTTTTAGAACCAAACTATAGAGGAAGTTCTGGTTATGGTAATGAATTTTTAAAAGCAAACTATAGAAAACAAGGATTTGCTGATTATGATGATATTATATCTGGAGTGGATGCACTAGTTGAAAAAGGGATTGTAGATAAAGATAGAGTAGGAGTTATGGGATGGAGTAACGGAGGATATATATCAACTTTTTGTTCTACATGCAGCAGTAGATTTAAAGCTATTTCAGTTGGGGGCGGAATTACGAACTGGGGTACCCATTATGTAAATACAGATATCCCTTACTTTATTAGCATGTATTTAGGAAATACTCCATGGAATGATCCAGAGATATATAAGAAAACATCACCAATGACATATATTAAATCAGCCTGTACGCCTACGTTAATTCAACATGGGGAAATGGATGCAAGAATTCCAATTACAAATGCATATGAGCTATATGAAGGATTAAGAGATATGGAAGTTGATACAGAACTAATTATATTTAAAGGAATGGCATATAGCTCGGATCAGCCAGGAATGAGAGTAGCTATTATGAGGCAGAACTTGATGTGGTTTTCACACTATATTCTTGGAGAAAGCATGAAAGGTTTTCGTACTATATAATGGATATCCGCACAGGGATTTTTCGTTGTGCAATTGTATCAGAGTGTTGTAAACTGTATGCAAACCATTATTGAAAAGATTTAAATGATTATAAGGAAACGTAATTCGGAGGACTAATATGACAGAGAATACAAATGCATTATCTGTAGAACAACGTGAAGAACTACTAAAAGTATTACAAGCACGTTTTGAGAAAAACATGAACCGCCATGAAGGTCTTAAATGGGCTAAAGTTGAAGCAAAGCTAGCTACTAATAATGAAAAATTATGGTCAATTCATGAAATGGAAGTAACTGGCGGTGAGCCGGATGTTGTTGGTTATGATGAAGAGAAGGATGAGTATACTTTCTATGATTGTTCAAAGGAGAGTCCTAAAGGTCGCAGAAGTTTTTGTTATGATCTGGAAGCGTTAGAGGCAAGAAAAAAACATAAACCAGAAAATAACGTTATTGACGTGGCAGCTGCTATGGGCATTGAATTATTAACAGAAGAACAATATCGAGAGTTGCAACAGCTTGGGGATTTCGATATGAAATCATCAAGCTGGGTACAAACGCCTTCAGATATTCGAGAACTCGGTGGTGCTCTATTTTGCGATTATCGTTTTGGACACGTTTTTGTGTACCACAATGGAGCAGATTCATACTATGCTGCTAGAGGATTTCGCGGTTCGTTAAAAGTTTAAATTTGAAGTAAGTAAGAAAAGAGCCTATACGTAGGCTCTTTTTCTTACTTATATTTTAAAAGTAAACTGTTACTACGCAGTTTTACTTAATTTATATGTTTCATGGTTGTTTTTACGGAAAAGTTTAGGGAAAACATAGCCATCTAATCCAATGCGTCCAGCGTTATGACCTGCAACTAAAATGAACATAGTCAGAATAAGTAGATTTGGGTTTACACTAACAGTTCCACTTAGTAAAAAGGAAAGATTCATTATAACTCCAAAGAATGCAGCAGTTTTTGTTAATCCGCCTAAAATTAAACCTAGACCTACTAAAATTTCTCCCCATTGAACTAAAAAGCTAAATAGGTCTGCGTTTGGAAGAACAAAGTGTTGAAGGAAATCTGCCCACCAACTTTGTACGGCAGGGTGATCACCTGACGCTTGAGCGATAGCTCCCTTTAGAAAACCACTTGCATCAAAAGATTGTCCAAAAACTTTACCTATCCCAGCAGCGAGCCATGCATATCCTATGTAAAAACGTAAAAATAATAATATGAAAGCAGCACGTTTATCAGTTCTTAAAAAATTGATAACCATTGAAATCCCTCCAATATTTTATTTACATGTTTATTATATATCCAATGTGAAAAGATTCACAATGGATAAAGTGTGAACAAAAATGGTGTTTTTATAAAATAAAGAAGGCATATAACAATCATATGTTATATGCCTTTTCTAATATATACTTAGTAATTTATTTAGGTAATGTAAATTTAGCTTTTTTACCTTGTGAAATATCTTTTGCTTCTTTATTTCTCATAGGTCCTAACTCAATCTCAAAGCTTTTGTCTTTCCAAATCTTTTCATACTGCTCTTGATCTAAAATATACACTTGCAGTAACTCTCCAGATGTTCCTGTTTTGACTGAAGCGTTATAGTCGTAATTTAGTAGCATACCTTCATTAATCGTATATTGTGTACCATCATTCACTCTCAATGTAGAGCTTATAGGAGATAGTGAAACGTCTTGAGCATCTTTGTTATCAAGCTTGAATTTCACTGTTAATAGAACAAGACCGTTTTTAAAATTTGCAAAGCGTGGAGCTTCGACGGAATTTGGTGTGAATTGAGTGAATTGGTATCCGTCTAATGTAACATTAACAGCGCCTAATTCTTGGCTGTTATTAATACTTGATTTCTCTTTTAACATTTTTTTATCGCCCATGTTATTAGCTGTAGCTTTATCTTGGTAGAAAGTATTATCTGTTGCAACTTTTTCAGCGCCTTGCTTGTTTAAACTTAATGAAAAGTTTCCAGGGCTTCCGATTGGAGCATCAAATTTTCCTTTATTAGCTTGTGCAGTTGGGACTGTGACGGAGACTGTTGAGAGACTTGAAATTTTCGCTAGATCATCTTTTCCGAATGGATAAGCGATATAACCAGAAATAGTTTCTCCTGCTTTTACTAAGTAATCATTCGTTGGAGCAAGCTTAGTTGGGAGCTGGTCTTCTTTTGGAATTAAGTCTTTATAGTTACTATATGTTTTCTGTGCACCAGTAAATGATATGTCCAATGCTGGCATATAGTAAATATCTTTAGCTGAACTATTTTTTACGCTGTAGTTCACAAGAATAACTCCGCCCTCTGTTTGACGATTAAACGGAATGTCGAAATTTGTATGGAATCCATTTAATTCAACTAATGTATAACTGTTCATTGATACTGAAACATCCTCAGCTTTATACATTTGTGGTTCCTTATTTTCAAAAAGAACTTTTGTTTTACCACCTGTTTCTTTTTCCATATAGGAAATCAGCTTAGAGTAATCGCTTGAGCTAGTAGCTGTATTTTCAGGCTTTTTATCTTCGGATTTTTTTTCTTCAGGTTTATTTTCTTTCGTTGTATCCGTTTTTTCTGTTTTGCTTTCTTTTGTTACATTCTCTTTTTGTTCTTTATTTGTCGTATCGCTTTGACCACAGCCAGTTATTACAAACGCTGCTACGATTACTGTAGAAAATAAAGAAAGTAATTTTTTTGACATGTTTCTTCCCCCTATTTGTGTAAAACTAGACTCTCACATTAGCCCCACGTTTTATTATAAAAAATAAAGACATTATTTACCAGTGTTTTTCTGATTGTTTTAATTATTTAATTATTTTAATATACTGAAATTAGCAGAAGGTCGGCATGGAATATTGATTTTTATTTTTTTATCATTTGAAATATTACATCATATTGGTATGATAGAAATAGAGATATATGGAAAGGGGACAAGGACTTAATATGTGGATGAGCTTGTAATGATTAGAAACTAGATAGATAAATTTTTCTCTCATAAGTGAGGGTTTATTTAGTTATCTGTAAATCATTCAAGGACTGCATATTTGGCTTGTATATCCCTTTTGTAAGGATAATGTGTAGGGAAATTCATATCTCTTATATAAAGTATGCGTCCTTTAAAATTGGAGGAGTATATGATGAATCAATTAAAAAATAAAATAGCAGTTGTTACAGGTGTAAGTCGTCTAGATGGTATAGGCGCAGCAGTTTGTAAAGAATTAGCTGGAGCAGGATACGATATATTTTTTACGTATTGGACAGCGTACGATCAAGAGATGCCTTGGGGCGTTGATCAAAGTGAACAAACACAATTAAAAGAAGAGTTACTAGAAAGCGGTGTTAAAGTATTGAGTATGGAGTTAGATTTAACTCAGAATGATGCACCGAAAGAGCTTATAAATAAAGTTACTAAACAACTAGGCTACCCTCATATATTAATTAATAATGCAGCGTATTCTACAAATAATGACTTCTCTAATTTGACTGCTGAAGAACTAGATAAGCACTACATGGTAAATGTCCGTGCGACTACATTGTTAAGTAGTCAATTTGCCCAAGGGTTTGATAAGAAATCTGGTGGTAGAATTGTTAATATGACATCGGGACAATTTAAAGGACCTATGGCAGGAGAACTAGCGTATGCAACAACGAAGGGAGCTATTGATGCTCTTACTAGTACGTTGTCAGCTGAGGTAGCTCATTTAGGAATAACAGTGAATGCAATTAACCCAGGTCCAACTAGTACAGGATGGATGACTGAAGAGATAAAGCAAGGATTAAAGCCGATGTTTCCTTTTGGTAGAATTGGTGAGCCAAGGGATGCAGCAAGACTCATTACATTTTTAGTAAGTGAAGAAGCAGAATGGATTACTGGACAAGTCATTCATTCTGAAGGTGGATTTAAAAGATAAAAATAAGGTATCTCACCCTGGTGAGATACCTTATTTTTTAATCTTTCTTCAATCTTCGTGCAACACCATTTCCTAAAGACTGTAGTCCTTGAACGAGGATAATTAAAATAAAGACGGTTGCATACATTACTTCAGGTTCGTAGCGTAAATGTCCGAATCGATATGCTAAATCACCAAGACCGCCAGCACCTACAAGTCCAGCCATTGCTGTTGCACCAATTAAGCCGATTGTTGCGATTGTTAATCCAAGTATAAGGGAGGGACGAGCTTCTTTCACCATAACGTGCCAAATGATTTTTATAGTAGAGATGCCCATCGCTTGGTAAGCTTCAATAACACCACGATCTACTTCTAGTAAAGCTGTCTCCATTAATCGTGCAATATAAGGAGCTGTGAATACGACAAGTGGTACGATAACACCTTGCACACCAATGGATGTTCCCATTAGAAACTTTGTAAAAGGTAAAATGAAGAATAATAGAATGATAAATGGAAGAGAGCGAATGATATTAATAATGGTATTAAGAATAGGATAAATGATTTTATTTTCGTGCTGTCCACCAGGTCTTGTTAAAACAAGTGTGACGCCAAGTGGTAATGCAATAAGGATAGAGATGAATAGTGAAATAGATGTCATTTGAAATGTTTGAATGGTTGCTTCCCATATGACTTTACCCCATTCATCCAAAAAGGACTTGTTTCCCATAGCCTGTTCTACCTCCTTCTACAATGATCCCTTGCTCTTGTAAGAATGCTAAAGCGCGGTCTACTTCATTTTTTTCCCCTTGCATATGAATGACTAGTTTCCCATATGCTTCATGTTTTAACTGTGTAATATTACCGGATAGAATATTTGGATACACTTGAAAACGTTTTGTAGCGATAGCTAACGCTGGTTCGCCAGAAGAAGTTCCTATAAATGAAAGTGTTACGATTTCCCCGGTTCTTTGAAGTTCTTTTTGTACTTCTTCTGGAATTTTAGCTGCAAAGGCGCTGTTTACGAATTTCTTCGTTGTTGCATGTTGTGGGTTTGTGAAGATATCCTTCACAGTCCCGCTTTCGACTACTGTTCCATGTTCCATAACAGCAACTCGGTCACATATACGCTGGATAACATTCATTTCATGTGTAATTAATAAAATTGTGATCCCAATTTCTTCATTAATCTTTAATAACAAATCAAGAATAGATTCAGTTGTTTCTGGGTCTAAAGCACTCGTTGCTTCGTCGCTTAATAACACTTCCGGTTCATGTGATAGTGCACGAGCGATTGCTACACGTTGTTTCTGGCCGCCAGAAAGTTCACTCGGGTAGGCATCTTTTCGATTGAAAAGATCGACAATACGTAAATACTTTTCTACTCTTTTTTCAATTTCTACTTTTGGAATGCCAGCAAGGCGTAAAGGTAATGCGATATTTTCATAAACTGTCACGGTTTTAAGTAAGTTGAACCCTTGAAAAATCATTCCGATTTTTTGTCTCGCTTTTGCGATTTCTTTTGCTGATAAAGTTGTTAAGTCTTTGTCGTTTACAATGATATTTCCTGTCGTTGGTTTTTCTAATAAATTTACACATCGAATTAATGTACTTTTACCAGCACCACTATATCCAATGATTCCAAATACTTCACCCTTTTTTACTTGAAGGGAAGTAGGTTTAAGAGCTTCTACATTCCCTTTTTTTGTTGTAAATATTTTGGATATATTTTTTAATTCAATCATTATCGTCAGCTCCTACCAAGACGGCAAAACAGAACCATCAAATTTTTTCTCGATAAATTCTTTTACTTCTTTAGATTGATAAGCTTTCTTTAATTTATTTACAACAGCATCATCTTTATTTTCAGTACGAACAACGACCCAGTTTACATATGGTGAATCTTTTCCTTCACGGAAAATAGAATCTTTCGCAGGGCTTAATTTTGCACCTAATGCAAAGTTTGTATTAATTGCAGCTGCTTTCACTTCACTTAGTTGTGTCGGTAATTGAGATGCCTCTAATTCAACGATCTTTAATTTCTTTGGGTTTTCAATTACATCTTTCGCAGTCGCTTTTTCTGTAGCCTTTGGATCCACTTTTAAAACTCCTGCTTTTTCAAATAGTTTTAAAGCTCGAAGTTCATTCGTTGGATCATTTGGTACAGCGATTGCGTCGCCCTCTTTTAAATCTTTTACATCTTTTATGTCTTTAGAGTATACGCCCATAGGGAATGTTACTGTTGAAAATACTTCAGTTAATTTCATATTACGTTCAGCTTTAAATACGTCTAAATAAGATTTCGTTTGATAGCTATTTACATCAAGACTTTTTTCATCTAGGGATACGTTTGGTGCTACATAATCATTAAATACTTTTACATCAATTTCGAGACCGTCTTTCGCTGCCACTTCTTTTACCTTTTCAAAAATTTGTTCATGCGGTCCGCCTGTTACGCCGACAGTAATCTTTTTCTCATCTAATGCTTTTACCTCTTTATCAGAATTAGCTCCACATGCACCTAACAATAATACCGCTCCACTTACAATGCTTAATAATATTTTTTTCATCTATAATTCCCCCTTCATATACGTTCCAAAATAAAAAGCACCTCTCAAAAATAAGAGAGGTGCCGAATAGACAAAATAGGTTCCTCTCTTATCTGCCAAAACGAAAACTCGTTTTGCAGGAATTAGCACCTTAGCTTATACGTCATAAGCTCGGTTGCCGGGCATCATCGGGCCAGTCCCTCCGCCACTCTTGATAAGAGTATGTGTATGTAGTTTTTTAATATGGTACTAATAGTAAATCTTACAAAAAGAATTGTCAATGTTATTTTCTGAATATATTTTATTTTAAGGCAATCGAAACATTCCCTTTTTTATGTCCCTTTTCCACATACATATGAGCTTCAGCAATTTCTTCTAATCGATAAGTTCTATCAATAACGGGTTTTAGTTTTTCCGTTTCGACTAGTTTTTTTAATAGAATCATATCGTCTTTACTTACCTTTGCCATCATTCCATTAACAGATACATATTTTCCATTGGGTGTTAATGTATTTGTACAAAGGGATTTTTTATATTTCCCAACTGCATCAAATATAATATCGTAGCGCTCGCCCCGCTTAGTAAAATCTTCTTTCGTATAATCAATTACTTTATCAGCTCCTAAAGATTGGACGAGTTCAAAATTTGAATTACTACAAACAGCCGTAACGGTCGCGCCGAAATATTTAGCAAGTTGTACAGCAGCTGTTCCTACTGATCCGGAGGCACCATATATGAGCACTTGTTGCCCTTTTTTTATACGGCCCTTTCTCAGGAAATGTAATGCTGAAGTTCCACCAAAAGGAATAACGGCCGCTTCTTCATACGTCACATTGGTAGGTTTTAATGTTATTAATGCACTTTCATGTACGCATGTGTACTCGGCATAACCACCAAGGTTTAGTTCTGTTAATGCAAAAATTGGATCTCCTATTTTAAATTGAGTTACATCTGTTCCTATTTCTTCGATTTCACCGGATAACTCTATGCCGAGTATAGGTTTTCTTGGTTTTCTGAAACCTAATATGATCCGCATAGGAATCCAAAATAAGAGGGGGCTATTAAATCCACGTATTCTACAATCTCCAGTCGTTACACTTGTTGCGTGAATTTTAATTAATACTTCGTTCTTTTTAGGTGTAGGTTTCTCTATATTTTGAAGCTGAAGAACGTTAGGTGGTCCATACTGTGTGCAAATGATTGCCTTCATAATAACCTCCTGAAATGAGTTGTTGTTATTTACATCATATTTAAAATCTTCATTAAACATGTCGCTATATAGCGAATAAAGATTAAAAATTATATAGATTTCATAGGAAAAGAGGTGATATCATTTTTGGAAAGGGGGCGACATTATGAAAAAAACTATTTTTATTTCAAGTTTAGTGCTTGCAATCAGTCTAGGGGTAGGGTGTAGTAATGAGAAAACAACAAAGACTGATGAACCGAAAAAAGAAGCCATGCAAAAAGAAAAAGAATTAGCAGCGAAGGATGTTTTCAAGAAAACAAATGACGCTTTTAAAAATGAAGAACATGTAACGATGACATATGATGTAGCGATAAAGGCTGAAGGAACAGAGATGGATATATTAAAGGCTAAGATGCAATTAGAGCCAAAGACAAAGAATTCTCGTTCTGAAATGAATATTTCTGGTACAGATGTTGTAGTGTATACTGTGGACGGCAAAGTTGCTGGTGAGGTGAAAAACCCTAATACAGGAGAAGTTATAACCGTACCAGAGGAGCAGTTAAACGCTGGTGGAATGAAGGCGACTCAAGATATTATAGATAATTTAGAAGTACCAGCAGTAGTTTTAGATAAAATGAAGATGGAGAAAAGCGGAGATAAATATAAACTGAAATTTACATTAAAAGGGCAAGAAACAGAAAGTATGTTAACTAGCATGGATGAAACGCAGAAGAAAATGTTACAAGCACAAAATGCGAAGATAGAAGAAGTGGATGCAGAATATATCATTACAAAAGATTTTAAATATGAATCAGCAAAGATAGACATGATTATGAGTAGTAACGGCAAGGATAAAGCACACATTATTACGAACGCAAAATATACGTCGTACGAAAAGTTTGACCCAATACAATTGCCGGCAGCAAAGTAACAGTTTTGATGAGGGGGGACCTAAAATAAGGTGCCCTCTCTTTTTTATACTTTCTTCTTAGGAAAATAGGTACAATATGAAGAGGAAGAATTATAGAAGAGGAGAGTGCCATTTGAAAAAAAGAAAGATAGTAGTTGTCGTTGTAGCATATACGGTATTACTTGCGACTTCTATATATACATACAAGGAGCAACTAAATCACCCCATTATGAGCGATGTAGGAAAGTTGCTTCCAACGAAAATTAAACGTGTTGAAAATGCTGAGGATGAACGTTCATTAAAACAGGTAGTGAAAGATGCAAATACTTCTGGAGAGAAAATTTCCATTGCAGGTATGCAACATAGCCAAGGAGGACAGACGTATTATCCGAACGGCACGATGCTTGATATGAAGGGGTATAATAAAATATTAGAATTTGATCCGGAGAAGAAGAGGATTAGGGTGCAAAGTGGCGTCACATGGAATGACATTCAAAAGAAAATCAATCCATATGGCCTTGCGGTTCAAGTAATGCAATCTCAAAACATTTTTACTGTTGGTGGTTCATTAAGTGTAAATGTACATGGGCGTGATATTCGTCATGAAGCATTGATTGATACAGTAGAGTCGTTTAGATTGTTAATGGTAGATGGTACGGTGCGTAATGTAAGTAGAGAAGAAAATGCAGAGTTATTTCCATATGTCATAGGTGGTTACGGGTTATTCGGTGTCATTTTAGATGTGACATTAAAGTTAACTGATGATGAATTATATGAAATGCATACGAGAATGATAGATTATAAAGAATACACATCTTATTTCAAAGATAAAGTGAAAAGAGATGAAAATGTTCGTATGCACTTAGCCCGTATTTCTGTTGCCCCCAATTCATTTTTAAAAGAAATGTATGTGACAGATTATACATTGGCGAAAAATCAAAATATGAGGGAAGAGTACAGTGAATTAAAAGAGGAAACTATTATAGCTGCACCGAAATTTTTACTCGGATTATCTCGTTATAGCGATTGGGGAAAGAATACATTTTGGGATATACAAAGAAGTTATTTTGAACGTACAGATGGAACGTATGAGACGCGAAATAATGTTATGAGGTCAGATAGTGCCTTTATGGAATATGAAAATCCGAATCGAACAGAAGTGTTACAAGAATACTTTGTGCCTATAGATTTCTTCACGGAATACATAGATGATTTACGTAACGTATTAAATGAAGAAGAGTTTAATTTGCTCAATATTACGATTCGTTATGTGGAAAAGAATGAAAATGCAGTTTTATCCTATGCGAAAGATGATATGTTTGCGCTGGTTCTTTTAATTAACCAGGGACGCTCAGAGGGTGAAATAAAGAAAACAGAAGATGTCATTCAGAAAATGATTGATGTTACTTTAAAACATAATGGTAGTTATTATTTACCTTACTATTCGTATCCAACGAAGGCGCAGTTAAAGAGGGCATATCCTCGTATCGAAGAATTTCTTCAGAAGAAAAAAGAAGCGGATCCAAAAGAGAGATTTGTGAATTTATTTTATAGGGAGTATACGAAATGACATATAGAAGATTTGTAGCGTCACAAAGCATAATTATGATGGCGGGAAGTATGGTATTTCCCTTTTACATTCTATTGCTTCGGAATGTTGGGAATAGCTTCTCGCAGTTTGGCTGGGCGTATGGCTTATTTGCTTTAACTTCAGCACTTGTATATCCATTAGTAGGAAAGATGTCTGATCGAGTAGGCGATCAAAAATTATTAATTATATATGCTTGGTCCATGGCAATATTAATGCTTTGTTTCCCGATTGCCACGGAAGTCTGGCATGTTTATATTCTTCAAATTGTAATGGGAGTTTTAGGTGCTGTGCAGCGTAATACTGAGAAGACGTCGTTAGCACGAAAGGTTGTGCAAGAAAATGCTGGTTATGAGATTGGAAAATATCATGTGTGGACATCGATTGGAGGAGCAGTAGCAATTATTGCAACGGGATATTTAGTAGATTTCTTTACGATTGGTACCATTTTTTATATTGCATCTATCTTATATGTAGTGAGTGGGATTGTATTAAGTAGTAAAAAAATATAATCATCCCCATTTTTACCTGAATACCCTTTATTTGTTATACTAAAAGGGAAAATAAAAGAAAAGGGGACATTGCCTTTGATGAAATTTTTAATTTTAGCTATTCTCACTTTGTTTTTGATTCCATGGACAAGAAGCGGTAGTAAACTTCGAGCAGTGGATAAGAAGGGGGATGAGAAGGTTGTAAAGGGTAAGAAATCATCCATTTTAGTTATTCCTGTATTATTTTGGATAGGTATTGCAATCTACGAATATCTTTGGCTAATCGATGATCGAGCAGATTCGATTCTTACTCATTATGCCGTTGCGGTAGCAGTTTTAATTGGGCTTGTTTTATTTTCACAAAATCAAATAGGGAAATTAGAAGGTACGTTAAAGGGACTTCTAATGTTTGTTTTACTCGCAAGTTACGGCTATTTTGGTTATTTGCACGATCTAGTAATCACGCAAAAAAAATATGATTCTGTTGTGAAGATCGAGAAAGATATTTCAGAGCCGTTTACTGAAAATGATCAACCATTTACAGTGCCGCCAAAGACAGCGGAGAATAAAATGAAAAAAGTATTTGGGGATATTCCGAAAGTAGCTTATTTTGAGCTAGGGGAATTAACGCCACAAATGGTAAATGGTGAGGCTTTATATGTAGCACCGATTGAAGTTTCAGGCTTTTTTAAAGCACGTAAAGCTGAGACAATTCCAGGGTACGTAACGATGTCAGGTACGAATCCTGATGCGGAAGCGAAACTGCATCTTGGTTATAAAATGAAATATGTGCCGAGCATGTTTTTTGGTAATAAATTAGAACGTGTCGTTCGAAAAGCAGAACCGGATTTGATTTTTAAAGGGAAACCTAAATTCGAAGTTGATGATAAAGGGAAACCGTATTATACAATGACATATGGTGAATTTATTTCAGGAAGATCTGGATTTGAGGTAGAGGGCGTTGTAGTAGTAGATGCACAAACAGGTGAAGTGAAAAGATATGATAAAGGTAAAGCGCCTAAATTTGTTGATGGTGTATTAAATCACGAGACCGCATCTACATTAAATACGTACTTCGGTAAATATATTCACGGATTTTGGAATACGAAATTCTCGCAAACGGATATGAAGATTCCGACTGAGTGGGGAACGAAAGAAGGAGTTACACCAATCTTCGGTAAGGATGGAACGTTATATTACTTTACTGATTTCACCTCTCCGAAAGAGGGAGTAGATTCTGCGTTAGGTTACTCGCTTATCGATGCGCGTACAGGTAAGTTGTATTACTATAACGGAAAAGAAGTGAAGGGGATTATGGATGGTTCAGCTGCTTCGGAAGTAGTGGATAATTCCTTTAAGAGAGAGAAATGGCATGGAACGATGCCGGTTATTTATAACGTATACGGTAAACCTTCTTGGATTGTACCTGTTATTGATGACGGGGGATTGGTACGTGCTCATACAGTTATCTATGCTTCTAATGCGAAAATATTTGCAACAGGTTCGACGCAAAAAGAAGCGCTTGAGAATTATAAAAATGCACTGAGTGGAAGTGGAGATTCATTTAGACCGACTTCAAATGGTAAAGAAGCACAAAAAGAAGGCGTTGTACAACGTGTATATAAAGAAAAATCAGGTGAAAATACAATTGTGTATGTACTGTTAGAGAATGAACAAAAAGTATTTATGATACCGGTGAAGAAATTCCCATATGCTATGTTTACAGAAGTGGGAGATCCAATTCAAATCACATATTTAGATACAGGAGAGGCAATGTCTTCCGTATCTAAATTTACAAATAGCAATTTAAAAAAGTAAAGCGATAGAAATTCTATCGCTTTTTTTTACGGTATGAAACAGGAAAATGCACTATACTTGACGTATGTTTATGTTGTAACTATAATTGTTACGATTTAGTATTTACCGGAAAGGGTGAACGGAAGAAGTGAATGGAGTTAATCACGAAATATATAAACCTGTAAAGACAAATAGGTTATGGATGATTCTTGTATTAGGGACACTTACGGCGATTGGGCCATTATCTATTGATATGTATTTGCCTTCTTTACCAAAATTAACGGATGATTTACAAACAGGCGCATCTCTTGCACAGCTTACATTGACAGCTTGTTTGCTTGGGCTTTCAGTAGGACAATTATTTGTTGGTTCGATTAGTGACATTTACGGAAGGCGCAAACCTCTTATTATCGCTCTTTTTATTTATGTTGCTTCTTCTTTACTTTGTGCTATTGCACCATCTATTTGGAGTTTAGTGTTATTGCGCTTCTTACAAGGGGCTTCAGGATCGGCCGGGATTGTTATATCACGTGCAATGGTACGTGACATGTATTCAGGTTCTGAAATGACAAAGTTTTTCTCATTGCTCATGTTAGTAAACGGAGCAGCGCCTATTTTGGCACCGATTATTGGGGGACAATTACTACAGTTCACAACATGGCGCGGTGTCTTCATCGTTCTTGGAGCAATTAGTGTATTCATGTTAATATCAGCTACTTTCGTATTACGTGAAACATTACCTCCTGAAGAGAGAGAAACAGGTGGATTGTCAGGGACGTTGGCGACGTACGGAAAACTGTTAAAGGATCGTCTGTTTATGGGATATGCATTGTCACAAGGGCTAGTAACGGCGGCAATGTTTGCTTACATTTCGGGCTCACCATTTGTGTTGCAGAACATATACGGAGCATCACCACAGCAATTTAGTTTATTCTTTGCGATTAACGGTATCGGTATTATTATTGCTAGTCAGGTAACGGGTCGTTTAGCAGGGAAAGTGAATGAGAAGACACTATTTGTTGCTGGTATTATTATCGCAGCTGTTGGTGGCCTATCTTTATTACTGACAATCGTACTAGGAATAGGTTTAATTGGTGTTTTATGTTCATTATTCCTTGTTGTATCAAGTGTTGGGGTTGTCTCAACAACTGGGTTCTCGTTAGCGATGAGAAATCAGAAACAAGCTGCAGGAACGGCATCGGCTTTATTAGGTTTATTACAGTTCATTTCAGGAGCACTTGTTGCACCATTAGTAGGTATTGGCGGAAGCAATACCGCATTACCGATGGGGGTTGTGATAGCTCTTTGTGAAATTGGTGCTGTATTATGTTATCTATTTATGGCCAGAAGAAGTGAAAAGCAGTTTGAATTGCAACAAAGACAAAATTTAGAAGCTTAAATTATAAAAAAGAGCTGATTCAAAAATATTTGAATCAGCTCTTTTTTCATTTCTTTGAAATAACTCATACAGCTTTGTAAGGTGATGCAAAAGTTATTTGCATAAAGTGACGATACTGTGACAAAAATGTAGGCATGTATATTAAGGTAGCGTCTTAAGTGTAAAAAGTAGGATGTTCTCGGTATAATAACAAGTGGAGATAAAAGAAACTATAATGAGTAGTAGCTGTAGATAAAAGGAGAAGAAGAGATGAAGAAGGTTTTGGGTATTGCTGTAATGGGAAGTATGCTCCTTCTAGCAGGATGTAATGGGAATAAAGAAGCGAAAGAACCGAAAGAAAAGGTAGAGCAATCTACTGAGCAAACAGAAGAGATGAAAACATATCGCGAAGTACATGAAAAGTACGATGTGAAGATGAACAAAGAAATTAATAAAGCGTTACAGTTGTTTGAAGTGGCAAAAGAAAAGGGCGGTAAGGAAATAACGAATGCTAAATATAAGGAAGACGTACAAACGGTAACAACAGGCATGTTAGAAGATATTGATCATATGCGTAAAGAAATTCGTGTACCGAAGTCGAAAGAGCAAGAGCATGAGGTATATGTTGGTTTCTTGAATGAATCGGAACAAGCAATGAAAAAATTACAGAAGTTAGCTAAAGAAGAAGACTCATCATTGATTCGTGATATAGAAATTAACTTTGCAACAGCATCAACATACTATAAACGTTTTCAAGCAGAAACGAAAAAATAACCTTGCGTACGCGCAAGGTTATTTTTTTCTTACCATCTCCGTCTTCATCCTCGGATACTAATACCTTCTGTTCTTCGTGAAATTCAGAGATTGTTTGTCCGGTAATATTATCGAATGGAGTATAAAAAGAAGTGATACGTTTCTTTTTAATAAAGAGATTATAGAAGCCGATGATGACAAGTATTACGATTTTTAATGGTAATCCTATAGTAGCAAGAAGTAAGGGATCCATTTTATAACTCCTTTAATACACTTTTTTTATTATAAGCGAAAGATTGTAATTTCAATAACTAATATCGTAGAAAACTTATTTTTCTAAATATATCCAATTTGATTGACTTTTCATTTTTTCAGAATTATAATTCAAAATATACAATTTGAACCAAATAATAATATAGCAATTTACTTATCCAGAGAGGTAGAGGGACTGGCCCTATGACACCTCAGCAGCGGGTTCTGTAACAGGAACACCGTGCTAATTCCAGCAAGCAAGTCTTGAAAGATAAGTGATGGGCCTTCGTTTATTAAGCCTTGATCTTATTTTTTAAGATCAAGGCTTTTTGTGTTTTAAGAAGAAGTAATGGGAAAGATACGTTAATAAAACAAAGTAAATTTATGAGTTTAGGGGGTTATTGGAGTGTATGTTTTTAAAAAACTATCAGTTATGGTGTTTACACTATGGATTATTACAACCGTAACATTTTTGATTATGCACATTATTCCGGGGGATCCATTTTCATCGGATGCAAAGATCTTTCCGGCGGAAGTTGTGCAGAACATGAGAGCAAAGTATCACCTTGATGAACCGCTATGGAATCAATATGTTGCTTATTTAGACGGTGTAGTTCATTTTGATTTTGGTGAATCTGTTCAATCGACGGGGCAAGGCGTATCAGAAATTATTACAACAGGATTTGGTCCATCGGCGATTATTGGTTTACAAGCACTTGTTATTTCACTATTAGTCGGAATTGCAGCAGGTACATTTGCCGCTCTCTATCACGGGAGAGTAATTGATTATGGTGTGAGTTTACTTGCGATTCTCGGCATATCTATTCCAAGTTTTATTTTAGCACCATTATTTATACAAGTATTTGCTATACAATTTGAACTTTTACCAGTAGCGTCTTGGGGCACATTTGAACATACGGTATTACCGTCATTCGCATTAGCATTAGGGCCAATCGCGGTTATTACAAGATTTATTCGCTCTAATATGATTGAAGTTTTGCAGAGTGATTATATTAAGCTAGCGAGAGCGAAAGGTATACCAATTAAGAAGATTATTATTAGGCATGCCCTTCGAAATGCGATTGTTCCAGTATTAACGTTTGTTGGACCGTTAATGGCTGGGCTTTTAACGGGAACTTTCATTATTGAAAAGATCTTTGCGATTCCCGGTCTCGGAAAATATTTTGTAGATAGTATTTTTAACCGAGATTATCCAGTAATTATGGGAACAACAATTTTCTATAGTGCATTATTAATTTCTTGTATTTTCATTACAGATATTATTCACCGTATTGTTGATCCGCGTATTCGTTCTATTACGTAAGGAGGGGGGCATTTAAATGGGAGCTTATGAAATCAATAAACAGTTATTAACGAATGAAGAGAAAAAAGAATTAACGATAAATAAAGAGCAGCAAACGATTAGTCGAAAAAAAGAAGTGTTTCGTAAGTTTGTATCAAATCCGATCGCAGTTCTAGGAGCGGTGACATTATTACTCATTATTATTTTCTCTCTTATCGGTGAAAGTTTAACCCCTTTTACCGCGAGTGAACAAGTAAAAGAGGCGACAAATTTACCTCCTAGTAGTGAGCATTGGTTCGGAACAGATGATTTAGGTCGGGATATTTGGGCACGTACTTGGGCTGGTGGGAAAATTTCATTAGTAGTTGGATTAATAGCAGCCGTTCTTGATATAGGACTTGGTGTACTGATTGGGGGATTTAGTGGATATGTGAGAGGGCGTAATCGCCTTGGAACGTTAATTGATGAGTGGATTGTACGAGGGATTGAAGTATTATACGGTATTCCATATTTATTAATTGTTATTTTACTATTAATCATTATGAAACCAGGACTTTTTACAATTATCATTGCTCTTGCATTAACAGGGTGGATTGGTATGGCACGTCTCGTTAGGGCACAAGTCTTATCTTTAAAGCAAAGAGAATTTGTTATTGCAGCAGAGCGATTAGGTACATCGCATATGAAGATTATATACGGACATATCATTCCGAACTTAACAGGCATTATTATCGTAAATTTATCATTTACAATTCCCGCAGCTATTTTCTCAGAATCATTTTTAAGTTTTATCGGACTCGGGGTACAATCACCAGCAGCAAGCTGGGGGACGATGACGAACGATGCGCTCGGGACACTATTAAGTGGGGAATGGTGGCAACTTTTCTTCCCATCGCTGATGATTGCGCTCATCATGTTCGCATTTAATGCAATTGGTGATGGTTTGCAAGATGCAATTGATCCAAAAATCGTAAAAAGGAATCGAAAGGAGAAAAAACATGGGACAGCTCTTATCTTTAGAAAACGTAACATTGGCCGTTGAAAAAGAGAATAGTAAGCAAGCAATTGTGAAGCATGTTTCCTTTTCTATTAACGAAGGTGAAATCGTTGCACTTGTAGGAGAAAGTGGTTCAGGAAAAAGTGTTACAGCACAATCCATTGTCGGACTAAATCAAGAATCTATTCACATCGATGATGGAAGCATTTCTTTCCAATCTCAAGGATTAACGAATTTACAACAATCAGAATGGAATCAAATTCGAGGGAAAGATATTTCGTTTATCTTTCAAGACCCTCTGTCCTCTTTAAATCCGACGATGAAAGTAGGAAGGCAAATTACAGAGGTGATCTTGCAACATGAGAAAAAATCGAAAAGAGAAGCAAAAGAAATTGCGATTAACTTATTAAATGATTTAGGGATACATGAAGCAGAGAAACGTTTTGAACAGTACCCACATCAATTAAGCGGAGGTATGAGGCAACGTATTTGTTTAGCAATTGCGTTTGCGTGTCACCCAAAGCTCGTTATTGCAGATGAGCCTACAACTGCATTAGATGTAACGATTCAAAAGCAAATTATGGGGTTATTAAAAGAGCGAAAAGAAAAACAAAATACGAGTATTTTATTAATTACCCACGATTTGGCACTTGTACGTGAAGTAGCAGATCGAGTAGTTGTGATGTACGGGGGACGTGTTGTTGAAAAAGGGACGATACAAGAAGTGATAGGTTCACCTAAGCACCCATATACGAAAAGTTTATTGCAAGCTATTCCAAATATGGATGATTCCGAAAAGGTACTTAGGTCCATTGAGGGAACAACACCATCAATTGAAACGCTAAATAGCTTTGGGTGCCCATTTGTAAATAGATGCCCAGTAGCAATACAAGAATGCATTCATCGTTTCCCTGATAGAACATCATATTCTGAGGAACACAGTTCACATTGTTGGCAACATGTTTTAGAGCATGGCCAAGCGAAATCAAAAGAGAAGGTGAATGCCTCATGACGACAGATTTAATTACTGTAAAGCAAGTAACGAAAACGTATGGAAGTAAGAAGAAAGAAATAGCGGCGTTAAAAGATATATCACTTTCTATCCCGAAAGGAACAACGCTTGGCATTATTGGAGAAAGTGGTTCAGGGAAAACAACACTTGGTAAGCTCATAGCTGGGATCGAGAGCCCAACGTCTGGTGAAATTGATTATAACGATCAAGTTGTTCACAAGTTGAAGTCAGCTCATAAGCGAGATTTCTTGCAGAAAGTACAATTCATTTTTCAAGATTCAACAGCTGCATTAAATCCGCGCTGGAAAGTACGCGATAGCGTAACAGAAGGATATATTTCATTCGGTTTAGGTGATAAAGGATTGAAAGATGAGGTAGCAGGTGATGCGCTAGAACGTGTTGGATTAGATAGACGATATATTGATCGATACCCACACGAATTTAGCGGGGGACAACGTCAACGGATCGCTATTGCAAGGGCGTTATTATGTGATCCAGAAGTATTAATCCTGGATGAACCAATTTCAGCATTAGATGTTTCACTTCAAATCCAAATTGTGCACTTGTTGCAAAAGATTCAAAAGGAACAAGGCTATACATATTTATTTATCGCACATGATTTACCGATGGTTCACTACTTATGTGAAAAAGTGGCTGTCTTATATAAAGGAGAACTTGTTGAATTTGGAAATACGGATGAAGTGTTCCGTAATCCACAACATTCTTATACAAAAACATTATTAGCATCAACACCAAAAATTTCAGGTTAAAGGAGAATGTAAGATGAAGAAGTTTTTATTATTTGTCATTATGACCGTATTAGCAATTACTTCTGTCGCTTGTGGCAAGAAAGATACTTCAAAAGCAAGTGCTAGTAAAGGAGACCGTTTTGTAACGAATCTTGGTAGTGACCCTTACACGCTAGATTCAGCGATTTCAACAGATAATAACTCTAATTATGTAATTGAGCACTTATTTGCAACTTTGTATAGACAGACAACTGACGGGAAGTTTGAAAAGGATTTAGTAGAGAAAGAGGAAGCTGGAGCGGATGGAAAAGAGTATACATTCTATTTGAAAAAAGGATTAAAATGGTCTGATGGCTCCCCGTTAACAGCAAAAGATTTTGAATTTGCTTGGAAGAGAATATTAAATCCTAAAACGGGTTCTATGAATGCAACAGAACTATATTTCATTAAGGGTGGAGAAGCATTTAATACAGGGAAAGGTGCAGAAGATGCAGTAGGAATTCAAGCTGTAGATGATGTAACTCTAAAGCTACAATTTGAACATCCAGTGACATCTATTAAACGGACATTATCCCAGTCGTTATATATTCCACTTAATAAAAAATCTATTGATGAAAAAGGTAAACTAAAAGTAGATCCAAAAGAATTAATTACAAATGGTCCTTTCACATTGAAAGAATGGAAGCATAATCAAACGATTATTTTAGAAAAAAATAAAGAGTTTCATGATAAAAAAGTAGCATCAAAAGAGATTGAATTCCGTATTATCCCTGAAGGTAAAACAGCGTATCAATTATATAAATCTGGAGAATTAGATTTACTATCTCACATACCAACAGATTTAGTTGAAAAGGAACAGAATAATAAAGAGTTTAAAAAAATGCAAGACTACTCAACTCATATTTACTCATTTAATTCAGAAAAGCCGCCATTTACAAATGCGAAAATTCGTAAAGCTTTTGCAATAGCTGTAGATCGCAAGTTTATCGTAGAGAAAATATTAAAGAATAATGCAAAAGAAGCATATGGCTTTGTGCCAGAGGGAGCAAAAACAGAAAGTGATCGCGACTTCCGTAAAGAGAAAGGTGACTATTTTAAATATGATCCTGCAGTAGCTAAGACTCTATTAGAAGAAGGAATGAAGGAAGAAGGATGGACTACACTTCCAGAAGTAACAGTGAAATATTCAGATAAGAAGAAAATAGCTGAAACACTTCAAGAAATGTTTAAGAAAAATCTTGGTGTAGATGTAAAAATAGAAGGTAAAGAGTGGAAAAGTTATATTGATATGTACAAACAAAGTGACTTCCAAATTGCATATATGGGATGGGGAGGATCTACATTAGATCCAGCTGCACAATTAGAAATTTATGCAGGTGATGGTCCAAATAACTATGCAAAATGGTTTAATAAAGACTTCGATAATTTAATTAATCAAGCAAAATTAGAACAAGATGAAAATAAACGCTTTGACTTATTACATCAAGCAGAGGATATTATGTTTACAGAATATCCTTTAATCCCACTTGTATTCCCAACAGATTCTTATTTACAAAAATCATCTGTATCTGGATTAGAATACTATGTAGGATCTCAACCGAGCTTACGATATGCTAAAAAATAAAATAAAGAAGTAGGCAACCGCCTACTTCTTTATTTTATTTCTCTTTTATATTCTTTTTTCGTTCCATCAGAGAAGACAACTTCTAAATCAAACTTTTGATAGTCTTTATCAAGTTTGAACACATTTACTACTTGATCGATTACTTCTTGGTCAGGAGTATCTTTATCAAATTTTAATTCTTGTAGAAGTGGGCTTAATTTTGTAATAGCCTCGTCACCTGTAAACTTTGCATTTGATTTGTGGTCTTCAAGTTTTGCTTCCATTTTTTTATCTGCTGCTGCATTTTTATAATCAGCCTCGTAGTCTTTCTTCGTATCTTGATAGTCTGCATCTAAACTAAATTCATTGAAGTTAAGTTTTAAATCAGCAGGAGCTTCATTTTTTGCTTCTTCAGTAGTTTTCTTATTAGAAGTTGTATCTTCTTTCGCAGGAGCTTTACATCCTGTTAATACAGGTACTAGCATAAGCGCTAATAAAACTGATAGTAAAATTCTCATTATAATTTCCTCCTTATGTAAATTCGTTCTATACAAGTTTTTCCCAAAATCATGTAATTATGTATGTGTTGAAAATAAATTATTAACTTGTAGCCACAAAGTTTAATTCGCAATTTAAATCAAAAATGATTTGTATGTATATGGTAAATTAAGGTTGTGAGGGGGTACTAAAATGCATGGAGAATATAAAGAGATGATAAAACAAGCAATTGAATATATAGAGGATCACTTACATGAGGAGCTTACAACAGAAAGAGTGGCGTCTCACAGTGCAGTATCGATGTACCATTTTCATCGCATCTTTCAAAGATATGTTGGGATGAGTGTAACGGATTATATTCGAAAGAGAAGGTTAACTCATGCTGCGCAAGTTTTAGTGTCAACGGAGAGAGCTGTTATTGATATTGCAGTGCAATACGGTTTTTCCTCACAAGAGGCATTTACAAGAGCTTTTAAAAGAATGTTTCAATTGCCACCAAAGAAATATCGAAAGTACTTTCAGTCATTTTATATAGAAAGAGAGGGTGTTTCAATGCAAAAAGGTATACCGAAAGGATGGATCTTAAGTGGAAGTCATCCTGCTGAATATGAGATGGGTTTAGATTATGAAGTTGCCCATCAAGGAAAAGTATCTGCATACATAAAAGCAAAAGAGAATGTTACGCACGGAGGATTTTCAACATTAATGCAAATGTTCCGAGCCGATAGATATGTAGGTAAAAGATTACGTTTAACAGCATTTGTTAAGAGTGAGAACGTAAGAGATTGGGCAGGATTGTGGATGCGAGTAGACGGAAAAGATACAGAACCACTCGCTATGGATAACATGCAAAATCGCCCAATTAAAAATACGAATAACTGGCAATCGTATTCGGTTGTATTAGATATAAAAGAAGGAGCGCTTGGTATTGCATTTGGTGTCTTATTAGCAGGAGAAGGTTGTGTGTGGCTAGATAGTATTCGATTTGATGAAGTGGATGAAAAAATTCCTTCAACAGATTTGGCTGAAAACTTTTATGAAACACTCCTAGAAGAGCCGGTAAATCTGCAATTTGAAGAGATAGAAAAGTAAGGAGAAAAGATATGCTCAAATATGTAAAACTAATAAGTATTAGTTTAGTAGTATCGTCTTGTATTATGGGAATTAACTATTTCATTAGCTATCTTTGGTCAGGGCATATACCCTCTTTGACGTGGAGAACATATTTGATGTTTGTGTTTATATTTATGATGAGTTTTGGTTCAATGCAAAAAGAAGGGGAAGAGGATTATTAAAAATAGTCTTCTTCGCCTTTCTTTCATTAACACAAATGTTCATAATTGTTTTCGGAAATGCAGGTATGATCTTTAATATAATTTCACTATCGTTACAACTTGTAAGTTCGGGTGTAATTGTACCACACGAGATGCTTTCTAAAACATATGAAACAATCGGCGAATTATTTCCCGCAACATATGCAGCGAATGGCTATTATACAATAATATTTGGGGGAGTTAGTTTAGAAAAAAATATTATTTCATTATTAGTCATTATATTAGTTACACAATTGGTAGCAGTAATTACTGTATCTATAAAAGGAATAGTAAAGAGAAGAAGTCATGTAGTTAAAGAAGTATAAAATAAAAAAGGTATCCTGCGATTGGATACCTTTTTTATTTTAATATTTTGCAACTTCTGTCCACTTGTAGTTAAATTCACCGCCGAAGTCAGTTGTTACAAGCCCTTTAATAAATCCGCGTTGTAGGTAAGAACGACCTTGTTGGTATAAAGGAGCGACAGCACCGTCTTGTAATAGGATTTTTTCAGCTTGCTTCATTGCTTCAAAGCGAGCCTTTTCATCGCCAGCTAAATCTGTTTTCACTTTATGAATGAGCGCATCGTACTCTTTGTTAGAGTATTTATCGAAGTTATAAGCGCTATCTGTTGTAAATAAATCTAAGAATGTAATTGGATCAGCGAAGTCAGGGCCCCAGCCATCAATACCGATTTCATAGTCACCACTTAATAGTAGTTTCAGCTGTTGTTTACGTGGTTGTGGTTTTAACGTCACTGTTAATCCATCTAGATTCTTTTCTAGTTCACCTTTTAAATATTCACCAGTCTTTTTAGCTAAAGCATTATCACTTGTTAATAGTTCGATTGTTACTTTGTCAGTACCAAGTTCTTGTTTCGCTTTTTTCCAGTTTTCTTTTGCTGTTTTCACATCATCTTTGACTAGGTTTCCATTTTCTTTACGGAAGTCAGTGCCTTCTGGACTTTTCGCGAATTTCGCAGGAACCATTCCTTCAGCTGGAACAGCACCATTATTTAAAATTGTTTCTACGTATGCTTTTTTATTCATTGCTCCGTTAATAGCAAGCCGTGCATGTTGATTTTTTAATGTTTCATTTTTTTGATTGAGTCGTAAGAATTGAATACCAACTTCAGCGCGGTCCTTGAAGTTTGGATCGCCCTTATATTTATCAACAAACTCTGCAGTTAAAGCAACACGATCGATTTGTCCTGAATCGTATAAGTTAACTTCTGTAGACTTATCTTTAACGACATTGAAGTTGATTTCTTCTAATTTTACAGTTTTGGCATCCCAATAGTTAGGGTTCTTCTTCAATTGGAAGCTTTGCTCGTGTTTCCAGTTATCTAATGTGAAAGCACCGTTGTAAATTAAATGATTTGTTTCTAAACCATATTTATCGCCCTGAGATTTTAAGTAATCTTCATTAATTGGTAAGAATGTTGAGAATGTCGTTAAGCTTAAGAAGTAGGGAACAGGACGGTCTAGTTGTACTTCTAACGTTTTATCATCAAGAGCTTTGACCCCTAGTTGATCAATTGGTAATTGTTTCTGGCTTATTTGTTTCGCATTCTGTATATCGAAGAATAAGAATGCATATTCAGCTGCTGTATCAGGATTTACGGCACGTTGCCAAGCGAAGACAAAGTCCTTTGCTGTAACTGGAGTACCGTTTGACCATTTTGAATCACGCAGGTGGAATGTATATTTTGTTTTATCAGGACTAAGGTCAACCGACTCAGCAACACCAGGAATTGGTTTGTTATCTTCTCCCATTGCATATAAACCTTCAAAAACATTGCGCATTACGCTCATGGATTCCCCATCCGTTGCTTTTGCAACATCCATTGTTGGAATTTCTGAAGCGAATGATAAGTTAATTGCCTGCTTATCAGGTGCTTTATCATTTGCTTTCGCTCCGCTTGCATGATCTTTATTTCCCCCGCAAGCAGTTAGTAATAGACTTGCCCCTAAAACAGATGCAACAACAGGTACAACTTTTTTCTTCATTGTTCGTTCCTCCCTAAAAGTGTTGTTCGTAACGTCGTAATTTCCAAGTTTTGAAGTGTAGCTATAGAAGAAGAGAAAACCTATTATAGATATGTGTATGTAGGTAATCAGGTGTTCTATATGTATATACATGTTGAACTATAATCTATCGTTATATGTTTCAACGTAGTAGACGTTATATTTTGATGGTGAAATATTTCGTTTATTTGATTATTTAGAATATTAACACTGAAAATAACTATATGTCAATAATAAAAATAGATTGTTAATTTCTTAGAATAATATATTAAAAAAGCAGATTTCCTCGTATTAGGGAATCTGCTTTTCATATGTTTTGCTAAAAAAATAATTGGTGTGGACTAATAATCAGTGGAGGATGAAGAAAAACCCACTGATTAAAGTTGCGCTTTATTTTTCAATTTTTGCCCATTTGAAGTTTAATTGACCTGCAAAGTCTACTTGCACAATTCCTTTCACATAAGAACGTTCTAAATAAGATTCGCCTTTTTGGTAAAGAGGAGCGATAACAGAGTCTTTAAATAATATTTTCTCGGATGCTAGTAATGCTTCCCAGCGAGCTTTTTCATCACCGGCTAAAGTCGTTTTCACTTTTGCTATTGTTTCATCAAACTCCTTATTAGAGTAATGATCTAAGTTGTAAGGGTTATTCGTTGTAAATAGCTCAAGGAATGTAATTGGATCCGCAAAGTCAGGGCTCCAGCCGTCAATTCCAATTTCGTAGTCACCTTTTAATAAAAGTGAAACTTGTTGTTTACGTGGTTGCGGCTTTATATTTACTGTTAATCCATCTAAATTCTTTTCTAGTTGTCCTTTTAAGAATTCACCAGTTTTCTTTTCAAGGTCACCGTCACTTGTTAATAGTTCTAACGTTATTTTTTCAGACCCAAGTTCTTGTTTTGCTTTTTTCCATAATTCTTGAGCAGATTTTGTATCAACCTTTGTTAAATCGCCGTTTGCAGCACGGAAGTCTGTTCCGTCAGGTCCTTTTGCAAAGTTTTTCGGCACGAGACTAGAGGTTGGGGTAGAGCCGTCATTTAATAACGTATTTACAAAGGATTTTCGATCAATTGTTTGATCGATTGCTTGGCGTGCAGAAACGTTTTGAAGTACTTTGTTTTGTTGATTCATACGTAGAAACTGTACCCCTACGTTTGGCCGTTCTTTAAAGTTAGCATCCTTTTTATATTTATCAACGAAGTCAGATGTTAGTTTGATACGATCTAATTGTTTTGACTCGAATAAATTTACTTCTGTAGATTTTTCTTTTACGACGTTAAAATTGATTTCTTCCAGTTTGACAGTATCTTTATCCCAATAGGTAGGGTTTTTCTTAAATTTAAAGCTTTGCTCATGCTTCCAATCGCTTAGTGTAAAAGCTCCGTTGTACAAGATTGTATTGTCTTCTAAAGCGTACTTATCACCTTGTGATTTAAAGAATTCCTCGTTAATTGGTAGAAATGTTGGGAACGCTGTTAAGCTAATAAAGTACGGAACAGGACGTTCTAATTCTACCTCAAACGTATGGTCATCAATTGCTTTTACACCAAGTTGATCGGCTGGAAGTTCTTTGTTGTTAATTTTTGTTGCGTTTTTAATATCAAAGAATAGAAATGCATATTCAGAGGCTGTTGCTGGATCGACAGCTCTTTGCCAAGCAAAGACAAAATCTTTCGCTGTGACAGGAGTGCCGTTTGACCATTTTGAATCTCGTAAATGGAATGTGTATTTCGTTTTATCGCCACTTACTTCATGAGATTTTGCAACGCCAGGGACAGGTTTGTTGCCTTCACCAAGATTATACAAACCTTCAAATACGTTTCTCATTACTTGACCAGAATCAGTATCTGTAGCACGGGCTGTATCCATTGTTCGTATTTCAGTAGGTGAAGATAAGTTTAAAACCTGTTTACTAGGTGCCTCGTCTTTTGCATTTGCTTCGCTTGCTTCGTTTTTATAACTACCGCAACCAGTTAATAAAATACTTACTCCTACAACTGATGCAATACCGGGTACAAACTTCTTTTTCATTTGATTTTCCTCCTAAATAATTAAGTTTGGATGATGATGAGGGAAATGAAAAATAAAAAATCCCTCTTTTCATATTGAGAAAGAGGGATTTTTACGTACAAGTTATGCACCCGTATATAAACGAAGTCCCTCATTCTATCTTTCAAGCACAAAGCTTGCAGGAAGTGGCACAGTGTTCAAAATGAACCTGTTGCCGAGGTTTCAAAGGGCCAGTCCCTCCACCTCTCTTGATACAATGAGTAAACGAATAAATTTTATTAATTTTTGTGTTTCTTTGATAATTCAAAATCTTACACCTTGGATAATGAAGTGTCAACCAATTGAAATATAGTTTAAATTTTCAGTTTTCTTAAGTAGGAAAAACCACTGCATATGGCAGTGGTTTTTCTACTAGAAGTTAAAGTTATCTGGATCTGGACCAACGCGACGCTCTTCATTTAGAGCTTGAATTGCTTTCATGTCATCAGCACTTAATTCAAAATCGAATATATTTGCATTTTCAATAATGCGATGTTCTTTAATAGATTTAGGGATTGTTACAACTTCATTTTGTAAATCCCAGCGTAAAATAATTTGTGCAGTTGATTTATTATATTTTGTCGCAATGTCTTTTAATGTTGAGTTATCCAGTAGTTGTCCCTGCATTAATGGTGACCAAGCTTCAAGCTGGATGTTATGTTCTTTACAGAAAGCGTGTAGCTCTTCTTGTGCTAAACGTGGGTGGTATTCCACTTGGTTGACCATTGGCTTAATCTCAGCGATTTCAAATACGTCTTGTAAGTGGTGAATGTGGAAATTACTCACACCGATAGCACGAACACGGCCATCTTTATAAAGTTTTTCTAACGCTTTCCATGATTCAGTATATTTCCCTTTTACAGGCCAATGTACTAAATATAAATCTAAATATTCTAGACCTAATTTCTCTAATGTAGTTTCAAATGCTTGAAGTGTTGTTTCATATCCTTGATCGCTATTCCATACTTTTGATGTAACAAATAATTCTTCACGTGAAACACCTGATTCACGAATCGCTTGTCCAACGCCTTCTTCGTTTTGATAAATTGCTGCAGTATCAATGCTGCGATAGCCATTTTTAATTGCTGCTTTTACAGATTCAATTACTTCTGAACCATCTTCTACTTTAAAAACACCTAAACCGAACCAAGGCATTTTTACACCGTTATGTAATGTTGTATAGTCCTTTAAACTTGTTAAATTCATATTATTTCCCCCTAGCTTTTTTGTTTGTTGCTTCTACTGCTTTTTGAATTGCCTCTGAAAAATTATATTCATATAAAGCTTTGAGACCCTCAGCTGTGGAACCACCTGGTGTTGTCACTTGTTCGCGGAGGTTAGCTGGATCTTGCGTTTGTTCAAGCATAGAAGCAGAGCCGGAAATCATTTGAATGACAAGGTGTTTTGCGGTTGCTTCATCGACTCCATAACTTTTTGTTGCTTCAATTAAGCTTTCAGCAAAGTAATAAAGGAAAGCTGGTGCACTTCCAGTAACTGCAGTAAGCTGATGAACTTCTTCTTCAGTGCAAAGTTGCGAAGTGCCAATGCCTCTTAAAAGCAGTTGCAGGGTTTCTTGATGCATCTCGTTTACTGATCGTCCCATTGTATATAAGGAGATAGACTTTCCAATTTCAGCAGCTGTATTTGGCATAATCCAAGCGACAGGTGTTCCCCCGGGAAGTTTTTCTTCTAAATAAGATGGGCCAATGCCAGCAGCTACCGTTACGACAAGTTGATTCGATAGTAACGGAGATAATTCTGCTAATAATTCTTCATGTGCAGAAGGTGGCATTGCTAAAACAATCGTATCAACAGATGTAACATGCTGCTTCCAATCTGTTGTGATAGACACATTATATCGCGCTCGTAATTGTTCTAGCTTTTCTACGTTGCTGCGGTTAGAAACGATAATTTCTTCGATGTATTCTTTGCTTGTTTTAAGTAATCCGGAAAATATAGCTTCTGCCATACGACCAGCACCAATAAATAGAATTCGATGTTTAGTTAGCATATCCTTTATTCCTTTCTAGTGAAGATATGTTATAAAAAACGATACCATTTTTAAGAGGATTTTGTAAAAAGAAAAGAATTATCGTGAAAAGGATGAAAATGGAGGGAGGAGGGTTAATACAAATAAGGTTATAAAAATTATTATACTTAAAAAATAGTTGTAATAAAAAATCCCTGAAGCATAATTGCTTCAGGGATTAATAGATTATAAGTTTATGCTTTTGTCATACCTAACAATACAGCGCCGCCGATAATTAAAACACTACCTAGTGCAATAAAGATCAATTGACGTTTTGTTTTCTTTTCACCTAAGAAGACAATCGCACCGAATGTTGAGATAACGATTCCAGTTTGAGATAATGGGAAGCTTGTTGCTACTCCGACACGTGGTAATGAAAGAAGTAAGAATAAGTTTCCAGTTCCCCATAGTAAACCAGATAAAGCATTACGGATTGCATATTTGTTAAATGGTTTATGTTTAGATGTCAATACAACCGCACCGACAAACATACCAACTGCTTGTGGTAAAATAGCAGACCAACCATCGATATTATACCAACGAATAATAATTACATATACAAGGTAACCGAAAGTAGAAACAATTAAAGTAAGAAGTCCTTTTTTCAATTGTCCTGGTGGCTGTGCATTTTCTTTGTCATCTAGTGATGTGAATACAACACCAACTACGATTAATAGGATTGCAATCGTTCCCAGAACAATCGTTGTTGTAGTAGTCCACTCACGGAAAGCGATAACTCCAAAGATAGAAGTTGCAACAAGTTGCATACCAGTAGAAATTGTTACGGTAGTTGAAACACCTAGTTTTTCAACTGTTTTTAATTGGTTTACTTGTCCTAAAGCCCAGAATAAACCTGAAATAAAACCAACAATCAAGACTGTCATTGTTAAAGCTGGTTGAGTAAATACATACATAATTGTTGCGAAGAATAGAGCACCGATTGTCATACCTACCGTTTGGCTATATGCACCACCACCCATTTTTACGCTTACTAATAAGATGTTTCCCCATGCAATTGCAGGAAGAAGCGCTAATAAAATGTCCATTACAAGACTCCCTTCGATTTCCTATACCAATATAATTACATATCGTTCTAACGATCGGTAATGCCCCACTAATAGAGTAGAAGATTACCGATCGCTAAAACAGGATGAAGAATTCACGATATAAATGCGTTTTCATTTCTTCATTTTTTGAAACACCTCCATATAATAACAGGAAATTGCCTATTTTAGAAAGTGAATTCAAATAAAATGTATATTTTAATAAAATATAAAATTCAGTTATTTCCCATTGGTATATTTTATTTCCTAAGAAATAATGAAGCAGCTTCGACAAAAGCTGCTTTAAGGGTTAGTAATTCTTTTATTAATAAGCTGAATACATAGCAGAAATAGGAGTGACATACTAATAGTGATAACTACTAGTGTCCAAGCGAGTTGCATATTACTTGCATCAATCGCCATATAAATTGCAGTTGGGATTGTCTGTGTTTTACCAGGGATATTTCCAGCAAACATGAGCGTAGCACCAAATTCCCCTAGTGCACGAACAAAGCTTAAAATCATTCCGCTTAGTAAGGCCGGAAATGCAAGCGGAAGTGTGACGTGTAGAAAAACTTGATATTCACTTGCACCAAGGTCACGAGCACTTTCTTCAATTTGTACATTCGCGATAGAAAATCCTGTTTTTGCTGATTGGTACATAAGCGGAAATGCAACAACTGTAGAAGCAATGATCGCAGCAGTAGATGTGAACATAATAGACTGCTGAAATATTGATTCTACCCACGTTCCAATGGGACTATTATTTCCAAAAATGATAATGAGAAAAAAGCCGATTACGGTTGGCGGAAGTACCATTGGTAATAAGAAAATAGTTTCTAATATTACTTTATATCTCCATGAGGAGCGTGCTAGCGCTCGTCCGATTATCGTTCCTAAAATTGTAACGATAATGGTGGCGCATGCAGCTACTCGTAAAGATAGAAAGATCGGTGACAAAATGGCATCAAAGCTCATGGCAATTATGATAGGACTGTAAATCCATATTTCTTAAAGATAGATTGTGCATCTTTTGACTGCAAATACTCATAAAATGAAGTCGCCTCTTTCTTATGCTTAGATTCCTTTATAACACCTAAAGGATAGTGGATTGGCTCATGCGAAGTCGCTGCTGCTGTCTCGCCAATCTTTACTTTGTTTGAAATAAGAGCATCGGTTTTGTATACAATACCAGCATCGACATTACCTGTTTCTACATATGTTAACACTTGGCGAACATCTTTTGTAAATACGATTTTATTTTGAATGTCATTCCATAGATTTTCATGTGTGAGAGAAGCCTTTGCGTATTTTCCCGCAGGTACTGATTCAGGTGTACCAAGTGCGATTTTCTTAATTTTTTCATCTTTTAAATCTTGAATTTTTGCAAGAGAACTATCTTTTGGGACAACTAGAACGAGTTCATTTCCAAGAAGATTTTTCCCTTCTTTTTCATTAATAAATCCTTTTTTAACAAGGGTTTGGAATTTATCTTCGGCTGCTGAGAAGAATAAATCAGCAGGCGCGCCTTGTTCAATTTGTTGTTGAAGTGCACCAGAAGCACCGAAGTTAAAAGAAAGTTTAATATTAGGTTCTTTTTCTTTATATTTTGTTTCAATTTCTTTTAGTGCATCTTGTAAGCTTGCAGCAGCTGATATAGTAAGTTCTACTGCTTTTTCTTCTTTAGCAGTTGATTTTTCTTTCTTTTCGCCGCTTGTACATGCAGCACTAAATATAAGAAGAAAAGAAAGTATAAGTGCTCCGATGGATCGTAATGTAAACTTGTTCATAAAAAAATCCCCTTTCGTTTTGACACATTTAATTATAACTAATTATAACTAGATATAACTAGTTATAATTGAATATAATTTGAACGATATAGTTGTTTTTTAATATAGGAGAAATATTCTTTTCTTTGTTACAATGAAGAAAGAAAGTGAGGAATCGTCTATGGATCATCATTCCTACACAACGGAAGAAGTAGCGAAGCGATTAAAAGTATCAAAATTAACTGTATACGATCTAATTAAAAAAGGGGAACTGCCTTCTTATAGAATCGGTAGACAGATGCGCATTGATGCAACGGATTTAGAACAATATATAAAGCAAATGAAAACAGGGAAAATAAAGGGAACTCCTGTAAAGAGTGAAGATAGTAGGGGCTTGGATACATTTATTATTAGCGGACAAGAACTAACGTTAGATATGTTGGCAAAACGTATAGAAAATCGCTTGCCAAGTTCAAATGTATTAAGGGCATATCAAGGTAGTTTAACGAGTTTAGTAAAGATGTATCAAGGAGAAGGAAGTATCGTTAGTCTGCATTTGTTTGATGGCGAAACGGGTACATATAATGTTCCGTATGTAAAACGTATTTTAGTTGGACAACCATGTACGATGATTAATTTATTAGCAAGGAACGTTGGGTTTTATGTGCAAAAGGGAAATCCAAAAAATATAAAAACATGGGCTGATTTATCTCAATCATCTATACGATTTGTAAATCGAGAAAAAGGTTCTGGCATTAGGGTGTTAGTGGATGAACAATTGCACATTCAAAAATTAAATAAAGAGCGTATTAGTGGATATGAATGGGAAGAGTCGAATCATCTTGGTGTTGCCACGCAAGTCGCAAATGGAAAAGTTGACGTAGGAGTAGGGTCAGAAAAGTTTTCACAGATTGTAAACGTAGACTTTATTCCACTCATGAAAGAACAGTATGATTTAGTGATTTTGAAGAATAAAGAAAATGAAGAGCTGATCGAAGTTGTGAAAGATATTCTGCAATCGGAAGAATTTCATAATGAATTAAAAGCGATTGGCGGATACGATATGACGAAAACAGGTCAAATTATATATGAAATAAACTAAAAAGCTGCTTGTCTATAAGACAAGCAGCTTTTTCTATATATAAAGGGGTTTGGGGAAACAAAGTATTAAACAAGACTTTGAGCAAGTGTATAAATGAAGGCCGTAAGAAGAGTAGCTCCACTTGCAAGTCCGATAAAGTCTGATTTGTTGAAAGTAATGTTGTTCATTATAATCTCTCCTTATTTGTTTAATGTAGTTGCAACGGCTTTTGCATCGACAAGTGCGGATAGCACCATGCCCATTGTATTTAAAAATTTGTTTAATTTCATTTTGTTCATCATGCGTATCCGCTCCTTTTCGAATTGTTGTTGCCCTGCTTTATGTCTTAATTATAGGAAATATGATTGCCTGCAACTATCGAATTAGCTTACGGGAGACTTACATTTTTGTAAGAAAAAAAGACATTCATGTAAGAATGTCCGTTAAAGCATATTGATATGATGATGCTCTTCAATTGTTTTTAAAAAGCTGCGCATTGAATTTGTCATGTAGCTATCTTTACGGCGTATGAAAACCGTTGAAATACTACCGTATTTTTCAGGAATTGCATGACAATGTACCTTACCTGCTTTAGAAAGATGATGGACAGCAGACTGTGGTACGAGTGTAATTCCAAGGCCGAGTGCAACACTGTTTAATATTGTCTCTAATATATTAAATTCCATAATTCTTTTTGGGAGCAAACCTTCATCTTTAAGCCATCGTTCTAGTTTGGAACGGTATCCACATCCGTGGTTAAAAACGAGTAGGGGCGTTGTTGTAAATTCTTCTATATGAAAAGCTTTATTTTGTGTTACAAGCATTAATTTTTCTGTACTAACATCGTATTGTTCAATTAGTGGATGTTTAATAGGCCCTGATATAAAGGCGCCATCTAATTGATGATCAAGTACTTCTCTAATCAATGCTTCTGTTAGACCCGCTTGTAATGATAAATCGACATTCGGATAGCGTTTATAGTAAGAAGATAAAATGGTAGGTAATGTACTTACTGTTTCGACTGTACCGATTTTTAATATGCCAGAGGGAGTTTCACTATCTAAAAATACTTGTTTTAGCTCGTCAACATCTTGCAAAATTTTATTAACATAAACGAGCATTTTTCTTCCTTCAGCTGTTAAAGTCATGCCTCGTTTATGACGATAAAAGAGCGGTGTTTTTAGCTCGTTTTCCAGTTGTTTAATACGAGCAGTTACATTTGATTGTACGTAGTTTAATTCCTTTGCTGCACCGCTTACACTACCGCGGTCGGCAACGCTTTGGAAGATTTGTAAGTCTCTTAATTCCATAGTATGATCCTCCTTGATGTTAACTATCATTATAAATGATAGTTAACATCATTTTGAATCATTTTACGTGATATATTTTTTCTTTTACAATTCTCTTTGTGCAAATAGAAAGAAGTGGGGGAATTGTGTTGAGAAAAGGTCAAATGATAGTAGGGGCTTTAGCATGTTTAATTGCAAGTATGTCATGGGGGGCGATGTTTCCGGTTGCTGATCATGCGCTAGAATACATAGATCCATTTTATTTTTCGCTTATTCGCTATGGAGCGGTGGCGATCGTACTGATTGTATTGTTGTTAATGAAAGAAGGAAAGCAGGCATTTCGTTTAGAGGGAAGAGGAAAGTTACTCGTCTTTTTCGGAACGATGGCGTTTACTGTATATAATGTACTTATATTTTTAGGTCAAATGTTAATGGGGAAATCAGGCGTGATGGTTGCTTCTATTATGGAAGCACTGATGCCGATGATTTCTATTTGTATTCTATGGGGATATAAGCATGTAAAACCGAAAAAGTATATGATAACGAGCATGATGATTGCTTTTGTAGGAGCTGTATTCGTTATTACGAAAGGTGATATGAGTTTCTTTTTAACATTGAAAGATAACATGTTTTCGCTGGCCTTTATATTTGTTGGTGTTGTAGGTTGGGTTATTTATACGATGGGTGGTCAAACATGTAGCGATTGGTCAACATTACGTTATTCTACGTTGACGTGTGTATTTGGTACGACTGTCACAGCGATTATAACTGTCATCATTACATCGTTTGGATACGTATCGGTTCCGAGTATGGGAACGATTTCTATCGTGAAATATGATTTATTGTTTATGATGACATTACCAGGTATCGTAGCGTTACTTGCTTGGAACTATGGTGTGAAAATTTTATCGTCCATTAATGGGATTTTATTTATTAATTTTGTACCAATCACGACTTTAGTTATTATGATGATGCAAGGATATCGAATAACAATGTTTGATATTATAGGGACTTTACTTGTTATTGCATCACTTATTCGCAATAACGTTTGTCAGAGAAAAGAAGAAAATATAAACAAGCGAATTTTACAAGAAGAGCAATTACGTCAAGCTGTTTAATAGGCAATTGGAGGATTTCACATGTTAGAAAGTTTATTGTTTTTCTTCGCCGTCGGAGTTGCCTGCGAGCTTGCAGCAATTAACCGAAATGGTCGTAAAAAGATAAAACAACAAGCTGAGCTGATACAGCTTTTAAAAGAATTAAAAGAAAGAAAAATGTAAAAAGACGACCGGGCATAGACGGTCGTCTTTTTCTATATAAAGGGGACACAAAGTTATACAAGCGTAGCAGCGTAAATAAAAGCAGTAAGAAGAAGAGAGCCGCTAGCTAATCCTAAAAAATCTAATTTGTTAAAAGTGATGTTATTCATGATGCATTCTCCTTACTTGTTTAATGTAGAAGCAACAGCTTTTGCGTCGATTAGAGCGGAAAATACCATGCCCATTGTATTTAAGAAATTGTTCGTTTTCATTTTGTTCATCATATTGATCCGCTCCTTTTCGAATAGTTGTTGTTTCTTTCTGACTTAATTGTATGAAATATTTTGAGAAGTAACTATCGAATTAGCTTACAAGAAAATTACACTTTTGTAAGAATTGAAATGTAACAATTAATACTTAAATTTATTACCAACTCCTAAAACTTAGTGTTATAATCGTTGTAAGAGAATGATTATAATTCGGATGTTCAGAAAGGAACGAAACAAATGTATAAACCAATTACATTTTTGTTGAAATATATATTTAAAACAGCTGGGAAAGTAGAAGTGCAAGGAAGAGAAAAGTTACCAGAAGGCGGCCCGTATGTTGTTGCGTGTACACATACAAGTTTTATGGATGTATTAATGTTAGCTACAGGGATGTATCCGACCCAAATTCATTACATGGCCAAAAAAGAATTATTTGAAGGGAAATTCAAAAATTGGTTCTTTAAAAATGTAAATGCATTCCCTGTAGATCGTGCGAATCCAGGACCGAGTACACTTAAAATTCCGTCACGCCTATTAAAAGAAGGGAAAGTAGTAGGGATCTTCCCGAGTGGTACGAGATCAACAGAAGACGTGTCATTAAAAGCTGGGGCTGTTACGATTGCACTGCGTTCTAATGTCCCGTTAGTACCGGCAGCTTATGTTGGTCCATCAAGTGTAAAAGAATTAATAAAAGGGAAAAAGGCACAATTAATTTTTGGCGACCCAATTCAAATTGATGCTGAAGAACAAATCGATCGAAAAACAGCTATGAAAATGATGACAGATCAATTAAATGAGAAGTTTGAGGAGCTAAAGGAAACTTTGCAATCAAATCAAAAATAAGAAAAGACGACCGGGCATAGACGGTCGTCTTTTCTATTACTATTTATAATAAAGGGGAAAGGGGACACAAAAGTTATACAAGCGTAGCGGCGTAAATAAAAGCAGTAAGAAGAACTGATCCGCTAGCTAGTCCTAAAAAATCTAATTTGTTAAAAGTGATATTGTTCATAATGAATTCTCCTTACTTGTTTAATGTGGAAGCAACAGCTTTAGCATCGATTAGAACGGAAAATACCATGCCCATTGTATTTGAAAAATTGTTTGATTTTATTTTGTTCATCATATGAATCCGCTCCTTTTCGAATAATTGTTGCCCTGTTTCTGACTTAATTGTATGAAAAAAAGCGGAGAGTAACTATCGAATTAGCTTACAGGAAAATTACACTTTTGTAAGAAAAACGAATGGAGATGTAATAATGAGAAGGTTTGACATATGTTCATGGAATTCATTAAGTTAAAAGTAGAGGTGAGTGTATGGCTAATATTAAAGATATTGCAAAAATGGCGGGAGTTTCAGTTACGACTGTTTCGAGAGTATTGAATGATCATCCGTATGTAAGTGAAGAAAAAAGGAAAGTGGTTATGGAGATAGTTGAGAAGTTGAATTACTCACAAAACGCAAATGCCGTTCATTTATCAAAAGGGAAAACGAATATTGTTGGTGTAATTTTACCGTATATTAATCATCCATGTTTTGATGCGATGGTGGGCGGGATGATGGAGGTGGCGTTAGCCCATAATTACAGAGTGCTACTTTGCCAAACGAATTATAATAAAAAAGAAGAAATGAAAAGTTTACATATGTTAAAAACAAAACAATTGGATGGCCTTATTATTTGTTCTCGTGCGAATGATTGGGAAACGATAGAGCCGTATGCTTCCTATGGGACAATCGTTGCTTGTGAAGATAATGATATTTCAAATATCTCAAGTGTATATACGAATCATTCGGCAGCTTTTCAATTAGGAATGGATTATTTGATTGAGAAAAGTTATAAAAAAATTGGTTATTGTACGGGAAGGAAATTAGGTCCGAGTAGTCAAAAACGTTTTGATGTTTATAAACAGCAATTGCAATCTATAGATGAAGAAGTGAAGGAAGAATGGATTTTCACAGAATGTTTTACATTAGAAGATGGTGTGAAAGTGGCTCATAAATTAAAGGGGATGCAGCATCTTCCTGAAGCATTAATAGTAGCAGGAGATGAAGTAGCGATTGGGGTTATGACAGAAGCTGAAAAATTAGGTATTCAAGTTCCTGAGGATTTAGCGATTATTGGCTTTGATAATCAACCTATTTCGCAAGTGTTACAACTTACAACCATTGATCAAAATTTAAAGGAAATAGGTAAAAAGGCCTTTGAAATGTTTTACAGGCAAATACGTGATGAAAGTTCTAAACAAGAAAAGGTGGAAATTCCATATGAACTTGTGGAACGCTCTACCGTTTAGCTTCAATCCGTTATGTGTAAATCACATAACGGATTGTTTTTTTTGAAATATCTTTGACAGGAAACGCGTTTCATACTTTATAAAGGAGTTACACCGGTCTGTAATAATCCATGGATTCTTTTCAAAATAGTATTTGGAGGGATATGCATGAATGAACTTTTATTGAGTATGAAAAAGTATATAGAAGATGATGAAAAGGTTTTGGCTTTTGTCGTAGGGATATTTGAGAAGGATAATTTTACGCTATCGTATCAACATGGGATTTTTGCTGCTACTACTAGACGTCTTCTCTTTTATGGGAAATTTCCATACTATCCTGCAACATTTAAAGATTATTCATATTTGCATATAGATAGCATAGATTTTCGTCCGCATTTCGAATGTACTTGTAGTCATGAAACCATTCGAGCTAAGTATATTCAGAAGGGGAATGTGGAGCGATTTGTCCGTACAGTTAGAGCGAATATGAATAATTAATCACCCCTTTGTTTAAACATAATATCCCGATCTTTAAGAGTAAAAATGCGCAATAAAAACAACTTCTAAACCTCTAGGAGATAGTGATACAATGTCAAATGGGGGGAGGTATGAACTATGGTTAATCAACGTATAAAGGAAATAACACTAATTACAATTGGTTCATTATTATTCGCAATTGGTATTAATTACTTTGCAATTCCAAACCGTTTATCAGAGGGTGGAATTATTGGTGTAACGGTTGTTACGTACTATTTATTTGATTGGTCGCCGGGGATTGTGAACTTTGCTATAAATGCAATTTTACTAGTTATTGGTTATAAATTTTTTGATAAAAAAACGATGGTTTATACAATTTTAGGGATTGTAGAAACATCCTTGTTTTTATATGTTACGGAACATATTGAGTATCATGTAAATAGTGATACGTTATTAGCGGCTCTATTCGCTGGCTTATTTGTCGGTGTCGGATTAGGCTGTATGTTCAAAGCTGGAGGTACATCAGGAGGATCAGCAATTTTAGCTCAGTTAGCAAATCAATATTTAGGGTGGAGCGTTGGTAAAGGCGTACTTATTATTGATATTGTTGTAATTGCTGGTTCAGTATTTATCATAGGACAAGAAAAAGCAATGTACACACTTGTTGCAGTATTTATCGGAGCGAAAGTGATTGATTTCATTGTAGAAGGAATGGATACAAAAACAGCTGTTACAATCATCTCAAATCAACCAGATTTAATACGTGAAACTATTACGAAAAACATGACACGCGGTGTCACTGTATTAGAAGGACGCGGCGGATATACTGGTAAAAATAAAGAAGTGTTATATGTTGTTATAAATAAACAAGAGCTTGTTAAGTTAAAGCAAGTTATTAGTCGAGTAGATGAAGATGCTTTCGTTGTTATTCATGATGTACGTGATGTACTTGGCGGTGGCTTTAAAGCGAGCTAAAAGGTGAACGAGTAAATTCGTTCACCTTTTTTAATTCTTACAAAAATGTAAGTGTAATGTAATGAGATTCAATAGTAGATTTTATTCCTTCTTTTTAAAATGGATGTATATATATCCTGCAGAGGAGGAAGATTGATTATGAAGAAAAAAATGATCACTACTATAATAGCGATGATAGTGATAGTAGTAATGTTACTGCCTACGAAACTTGGACCAGTTATCGATAAATATAATCCACTTTATAAGACGAAAGAATACTATACGGTCGTGAATACAATTGGTCAGCATATTGGTGATGAGTGGTATGAATATGAATTTATTGCATTTGACGAACGTGGAAGAGAACAAAAAATAAAGAAGACTGTTAAGCATATGTTAAAGAGAGATGAAGCGTTAAAGGTGTATGCAAAAGGACGCTACGGAGAGGCGATTGAAGAAATTGAAGCTGTAAATATTCCTATTAATGCGAAGAGTAAACTTTTAACGATGAGATAGCGGGTTATACCCCCGCCTATTTTTTGTCGAAAATAAAAATACTAGGTAGGGGTATTCTAGAGTTCATGAAAAAGCCTTAGTCCGTATGGACTAAGGCTCTTTTTATTATATAAAGGGGAAGGGGGTACATTGTAGTAGCATGAGTGAAAGGTATAAGAAGAGTAGCTACTAGCAATGTAATTTGGTTATGTGAGTGTTCTTCTTATTTGGCTTGCTTTCTAACTTTATTGTACGAGATATAGGTAAGAGAAACTATCGAATTACATTACACATAGCTTACAAACATGTAAGTCTTCTGTAATGTAATTCGATGGTTAAAAGATAGTGAATTTCATATAGTGTAATTAGAAAGTCTCACTGTATTACTTTCTGTTTGTAATATTAATGAAGAATGAAAAACCAACTACTTTTTAATAGCCCTCATCTTTATTTGGATGAGGCTCTTTTTATAAACCTTACAACATTGTAAGGTTTACGTAAGTTAATTCGATAGTAAATTTGTCATATTTTTTGCATAATAGATACAAATAGATAAAATAATTAGGGATATAGTAAGAAGGGAGAAAATTGGGATGCGTAAAGAAGAAGTAGTGAAGTTTCCAATTAAAGATTTCAGTAGCTACTTTACTGTTGCCGTAGTATGTATTGGATTATTTGATATCATAACAAACTTAATTGTTAAATAATATAGATGATAAAACAAGAAGGGGGATCCTTTCTTGTTTTTTTTTATGGGGGAATAAAGATGAAATGGATTGATAGTCATATACATGTTGATCAATATAAGGATGAAGAAAAAAGCAGGTTACTTAAAGATGTGGAAAATAGTGAAGAGATAAAGGGGCTTATTGCGGTATCTATGAATTATCAATCATGTAAAGAAACTTTATCTTTAGCAAAGCGATATCCTTTTGTACATCCAGCAATAGGTTTTCATCCGGAGCAACCGATTCATAAAGAAGAATGTGAGCAAATTTATAAATTAATTGAAGAGCATGTAGAAGACATAGTTGCGATTGGTGAAGTAGGCTTACCGTATTATTTAAGAAAAGAAGATGAGCGCATTACTATCGATTCATATATACCAGTGTTACAACGATTTGTTGAACTAGCTAGTAAATATGATTTACCCATTATATTGCATGCAGTGTATGAAGATGCTGATATTGTATGTGATTTACTGGAGAAATATAAAGTTTCACGTGCACACTTTCATTGGTTTAAAGGAAGTGAAACAACAATGAAACGGATGATGAGGAACGGTTATTATATTTCTATTACGCCAGATGTTTTACATAAGGAGAAAATTAGAAAAATTGTTTCGTATTATCCACTTGAATATATGATGGTAGAAACAGATGGACCGTGGAAATTTCAAGAGGATGTTATGACGCATCCGATAATGATTCGAGAGGTATTAAAGGAAATTAGTGTTATAAAAAACATATCTGTTGATAAGGTTGCGAAAACGATATATGAAAATACGATTCAATTTTACCCCGCATTAACGGGCAGTAAGACTCCCACCTCAAAATTCGACGAATGCGGAGGCGTTAGGTGGGAAATCAACTGCCCGTAAAAACCCGATTGGTGAGGGCTGATAATCAGTGGGGGATGGACAAAACCACCACTGATTAAAGTTTCACTTTATTTGAAAGGATAGGAGCGTTACTCTTGTCCTTTTTATTATGAATAATTTTTCTAATATTTTCTATAATTTATGAAAATAATCAATGGGTTATTAATAACATGCCACGTTTTGGTTTTATATTAGGATTCTAATTTTTTTGCACGTCTTAATAATAAAAGAAAGACAATGATGAAGAAACCAAGTATAAGGAAGAACCCATATTGTTTTACATAATCCATTACGTCACTTACGCTTGTTGGTTTTTCAACGTGAATGCCGTCTTTATTAGTAGTAATATGAATATCTTGCATTTTCACTTCATTTGCTTCTTTTTGTAAATCAATCCATTCTATATTTGGAATGCTTTCTAGATCCTTTAATACTTCTTTTAATGGTTTCACACCTAAGTAAGGATGATAGAATGCACCAATAACTCCATCGGATAATTTAGCAACAGATACAGCATTAGCTTTCATCTTTGCAATAGCTTGTGGCTTATCTTCTTCAATAAAGCCAACTGTTTCAGGCATTAATTTCATTCCATGTAAGAAGGATGGTGTGCTTCTGTATGCTGGAGAGTGCATGGATTTCCAAGTTGTATCACTTAACTGTAGTTGTCCTACATAAGTTGAAAAGTACTTTGATAATATTTCATATCCTTTTTGAGACATCGTGTAATGGGGTGCTTCAAAAGCGACAGGATACAGTTTGGCATCTACAAGTTCTTGAATGCCTTTTTCAATATGCTCAGTCGTATATTTTTCTTCAAACTCTTCCCCTTTTTTTACATATGCATTATATGCTTCGATATTAGGAAAGTCATCTTTTGTTTTTGGTTTTTCATGCTTCGGTTGACGAATTGGTTGATCTGTTTTTACGTCCCAAAATTCAAAACCTTCCCCAGTTTCACTGTCATAAAATTGGTGCGTATAACCATGCATAATAATTGCTGCACCATCATCTTGCATAGAGCGTAAAAGATCGACTAGTTCGGGTTTATCTTTTAAATGCAGTGTTTTACCTGTATCTGGATCTGTATATACAGGAATAACAGTAATTATGTAGGGAATCTTTTTCTCTTTTAGTAATTCAGCAATTTCTTTTAATTGATTTGTATCTGCGGCTGGATGAACATCCTCAAGGCGTAAATAAGTCTCTACTTTATTTGTCGTTGGCTTTTGACCAAAGTAAGAAAATAACATTTCGCCGACATAATGAGACATCCAGTTAAAGAGATTTGACGTTGCAACGTAATAAGATGTTTCGTGCCGAACGATTAGTGGGCTTTTGCTATTTGAGCTTAAAGCGTTAGCAAGAACAGTTCCGTTTGTATCAAAAGATTGAACCAATCGTTCCTCTTCTAAAGTGTTTTTTAGTTTATTACTTGGATATTCGATTTTATTAACTCGTATATCATCAGCCTTTAGGGTAATGAAAGAAAAGCGATTAGATAATTGTTCAACATTTTGTCCTAAAACTAATACTGGACCTGAGAAATTTTCTAGAAGTTGCTTTGTTTCAATAGGAAACTCCTCTTTTTGTTCACCGATATAAACAATATGTGTATAAGAAGATGAATTAGTAATTTCATTAACCCTTTTTAAACTTTTCGTAGTTATATCGTTTGTAAAATGTCCTAATTGGGTATTAAGGATTTGAATATTATTTGTAATTTTATCGTCTTGTGTACTGTATAAAACAAGTACTTTTGGTTTTGACGGTGTTTGTGCAGAGGTGTGGATAGGGATAAGTAGTAAAACGCTGAACAAGAGTATTATGCACTTTTTCATTTGGTCTGCTCCTATTCTATATGTAGAGTTCAATTTACAATTATATACAAAAAATACGTTGTAGTCTATGAAAGTTACATTTTTGTACGTATTTACCAGCTGTTTTTTCACAAAATCGGTCTAAAGCATGATGATAATATATATAGTTATTTGCTATGATAAAAGAGTAAGAGAATGATAGAATGTGGGTAATTGTAAAGGGAAGAAGGCTGAAAGGGGACAAATTTCAGCGGAGAAAGAGGTAGTGGTAGTGAAGAAATTCTTTGTAGGATTTTTAGTTGTTCTTGGGGTGTATTTATATTTCCAAGGAAAGTCTGAAGGAATGGGCAAGTTAGTGAATGAGACAAGCTATGTTGACTCAGAAGAAGCAAAACAGATGAAACAAATTATTATAGAGGAAGCAAAGAAAGTCAATCTTCCAGAATGGATACCTCTTACAATTGCCGAACATGAAAGCCGGTTAAATCCAAGAAGTGTTGGAGATAACGGAACTTCATTCGGATTGTTTCAATTGCACCGTGGCGGTGGCCTTGCACCAGATCATTTAACTGATGAAGAGTTGAAAGATCCGCGCATAAATGCGCAAATTGCAATGCCGCATTTAATGAAAGGATATAAGCGTGGGGTGCAAAAAGGTTTGACTGATTTTGCATTACTAAAATATGTAGCAAATACATCTGGATGGCCAGGGAATTTAGGGCCGGAGTGGACGGATAATAATATGAAGTATAACGTCGGGTTAGAAGATGTGTACTATCGAAATAAAGGTGTAATTAAAGAGTAGGTTTTTGAGACCTACTCTATTTTTTTGTGGATAATCGCGTCGTTTTGTTTTGTGAAATACTCCGCTAGTTGTATTTTCACTTCTTCTAGTTTTGTGGAAACTTGTGGTATTTTATATCCTACATATAACGGTGAAACGACAAATCTAGGAACAACTTTACAAATGATTTTTCCGTTTGTGTGATAGAAGAATAAGTTATAACTACTACATCCTTTATGGAAATCTGTCAGTATGTAACGTACAGTTTGCTGAATATAATTTGCCAGTTCATCTATGCATTCAACATCTTCAATGATGATATTAAATTCAGTAAAACCGATAATAGGGCGATCTGAAATATTGAGTTCAATGCGTTCGTTTTTTTGTACAATGACTCCTCGGAAGTTTTCCTGTTCTACGTTACCGAGATAGTCTACATATTTCATTCCGATAATCTGCATGTGTGCATGATGCAAACTTCCGCCGGAGAATGGACCATGATTTTTATATAAAATCACAGATGTGAATTCTTCATTCTTCTGCAAATCTAACCAATGTTTAATGGAAAAACGAATTAGCGATTTCATATGTTCTTCTGTATATGTCGCAATATGTTCTTCACAATTATCTGTTTCGATTAGCACCGTTTGAAATGTATCTTTTAATGTAGGAAATTTGTTTTTTAGCCAAATAATTGATCCTTCAGTTGCTAAAATATCCGTTAAATTTTCTCTGTCACAAAAAGGACATGCCGCGCTTCTATTCCGGATGCTTTCTGGTTTTTGTTTGCCGATATCGTTTAAAAAGTATAGTTGTTGTGTATCCATTTGTATATATGCCCCTTTAAAATATGTGTAAAAATCCCGCTTAATACATTCGGGAAAAGGAGAAGGAAATCCTTTAAAAGGAATGGGAAAAATAAAAGACAAGATATCCTCATTAAGATAGGGTACCTTGTCTTTTATTTTTTCTTTAATAATGTGTATGGATAATATAGATCATTTTTATTGTGCTTCTTTTTTCTATTTTTTATTGTGTATAAGGCAATTGCTGAACTTGCGATTACAATAATGGCTTTCTTCATATTCATTTACCCCTTTTTTATTGTTGGTTTAATTCTTGGCTAACTGCTTTTGCATCAACTAGAGCGTGTAAAATCATTTTTACCATGTTCATCATATTCCTTCACTCCTTTTTATAGTTCGTTTAGTTCTTTTACAACTGCTTGTCCGTTCACTAATACTTCAAAGATTGCTTTCACAATTTCTTTCATCATGATTGTTTCCTCCTTTTGTTGTCTCTCTTGTTTACATCTTTATTGTATAGGGAGGCATCTTTTCGTACTATCGCTTTCCATTACGTGAACATAACAGTTTTGTAAGATTTGATGTCACTTATTGAAATGTTTAGTCTATCTTCATTATTTTCAGAAAAATGACTATTCAAACATGAAATGGGAAAGTATAATAAAGAAGTAAGTATTAAATTCCGTACGAAAGAGGTGAATGAGATGAAACGTTCTTTAGCTGCACGTGCCAAATTTTTAGATTATATCTATTTTTGTCGTGCGATTTTTCATGATGTAGTTGTTAACGGGATACGTCTGTCCTTTTTTAACAACTGCATAGTAGCTATTGAACGATAGAAATCTCTTCACCCATTTTTAATAAACGTGTGAAAAGGGAGCTATTTGGCTTCCTTTTTCTATGTCGAAAACCATGGGGAATGTTTCTTTCCCATGGTTTTTTATATTGAAAGGAGTACGGAAAATGACAATTTGTAGTGTAAATAATGTAACGAAATCTTTTGGTGGAAACATCATATTTGAAAATATATCGCTTGAAATAAAGAATGGTGAACGTGTTGGATTAGTTGGTCGTAACGGTAGTGGGAAGACAACAATCTTTCAGCTTCTAACTGGAATGGAAAGTTTAGATGCAGGAGCCATTCATATGAAGAAAGGTACACGTATTGGTCATGTGGCACAAATTCCGAAATTTGATGAGGGTATGACTGTATATGATGTATTGAGTTCGGCTTTTAAAGCTGAAAAGGAATTAGAAAGAGAAATGCGTACTTTAGAAAAAAATATGGCGGAAGAACAGGAAACGTTTGCTTTACAAAAATTAATGGAGAGATACGGAGTAATCCAAGAAAAATTTGCGTTTCTCGGTGGTTATGAAATAGAAGCGAATATGATGAAGGTAGCAAATGGTCTACAGGTGATAGAACTATTTCCTCGATCATTTCTGGAGTTAAGTGGTGGGGAACAAACAAAAGTAAGCCTTGCGTACATGCTATTGCAGAAACCAGATTTACTTTTATTAGATGAACCAACTAATCATTTAGATTTATTCGCCGTAGAATGGCTAGAGCAATTTTTAAAAGAATACAATGGAACGGTTATGGTCATTTCACATGATCGCTATTTTCTTGATGAAGTTGTAACGAAGATTTTTGATTTAGAAGATGGAGAGATTCACGTGTATCATACGAACTATTCTCAGTTTGTTGAGGAAAAGGAAGAACGGTTGCTTCAGGAGTTTCAGGCTTATCAAGAACAGCAAAAGAAAATAAAGAAAATGAAAGAAGCAATTAAGCGACTACGTGAATGGGCAAATCAGGCGAATCCTCCGAATGAAGGATTGCATAAGAGAGCGAGAAGTATGGAACGTGCACTGGAACGTATAGAGAAACTAAAGAAACCTATTTTAGAACGAAAACAAATGGGACTTCAGTTTGAAGGGCAAGAGAGAAGTGGGAAAGATGTTGTTGTAATGAAAGAAGTGAGTAAAGGGTTTGCTGACCACCCTTTATTTAACGAAGCGAATTTACATGTTCGTTTTCAAGAGCGTGCGGCGATCGTTGGTCGTAATGGTACAGGAAAGACAACGCTACTAAAGTTATTATTAGAAGAAATAGAGCCAGACGTTGGAGAAATCCGGATTGGTAGTAGTGTGAAAATCGGTTATTTATCACAACATGCGTACGGAAATATGAAGAGTAGTGTATTAGAGGCTTTCAGGGAATATGTAGCTGTAACAGAGGGAGAAGCGAGACATATATTAGCTAAGTTTTTATTTTATGGTCCAGCGGTGTTTAAGAAAGTAACGCAACTGAGCGGTGGAGAAAAAATGAGGTTAAGACTTGCGCAACTTATGTATCAAGATATCAATTTTTTAATTTTAGATGAGCCGACAAACCATCTCGACATTGAATCAAGGGAAGTTTTAGAGGAAGCTCTTGAGCAATATAATGGAACGATTTTAGCTGTTTCACATGATCGTTATTTTTTAAATAAGTTATTTGAAAAGACGTATTGGATTGATGAGCATAAATTATTTGAGTTTGCAGGGAACTACGCATGGGCTCGTCAAAAGTGGGAAGAAAAGCTCGAGAAACAAGTAATAAAGCAGCAACGCCAAGGAAGAAAAAGTATGGAAACAGCTCCTGTAAAAAAGAAAGAAGTTAGGAATGTTGAGGATATTGAAACGGAGTTAATGCATGTAGAAGAGGATATATATATGCTTGAGTGTAAGATGGAACATGTAGTTGATGTTGAAATGCTTGAACAATTGTATGAAGAAAAAACGAAGAAAGAGTTGTTACGAGCGGAGTTATATAATGAGTTAGAGAATATTGTGGAGTAAAAAGTAGAAAGCGAATCCTTTCAGCTTTGCTGAAAGGATTCGCTTTTTTTATACTGATATTTTACTTTAAGAGAAAAATAAAAATTGTGTTTCACGTGAAACAGTAAATTTGATACATCTTTGTTCCGTAATTTACATAGATTGTAAAACATAAATGATATTAGGGGTTTTTTGGATCGGTTACTTATTTCCCGAGACATAAGTATGTGAAACGGCGGATCAGGATTGAAAATAAAAAAGCAGAGTTACAGCTTTACGCGCTGAACTCTGCTTTCTTTTTGTGTCGTATCTTCCCTTGTTGAAATGATAATGGCGATCCCGAGCATAATAAAAAAAGCTAAAAAGAGGACGAACTTTGGGAAGAATGGGAATAGTAATAGAGCCCCGACTATCATAATTGTTAATAATACGTAGTGCAGGACGTATTGGAATAGGTTGTCCATGTTTTCGCCCCCTTTTTGGTAATTGGTTATTAGTATTCTATGTTTCATACTGAACGAATAGAATTGAATTTTTAATTTTTTAATACGAAATAAAAGAGAACGATTGACATGTTTAAAGGAAAGGAATAATCTTGAAATTAATTCATACTATTTTTATAGGAAAAATAAAGATAGTTACAGGGAGGAGGCCTATGTTCCTGCATCGATAAAAATTAGGAAGGTAAAGGTGAGAGGGCAATGAAAAATGCTTTTAAAGGAGCACTTGCTACATTTCTTAGTGTGTCAGTATTACTAGCCGGATGTGGTCAAGAGGAAGCAAGTACAAATGAAGCCGGGAACGTACTAAAAGTAAAAGATGAATTTATTAAGGCGAGCGACAAATCAAAAAGTCCTACAAAAGTAAATGAAAGAAAAGATATTTTTGTAGTTGGAATGCCGAGCCCTGGAGGGATATTCCTTCCGCACTTTATGGAGAATGGATGGGATGGTAATATAACGCAAGCTATCTTTGCGCCTCTCGTTGGACTGGATAAGGAAGGGAAACCAATTCCCATTTTGGCGAAGAAGTGGGATATTTCGGAGGATCAGCTTACATATACATTCCATTTGAAAGATGATTTGAAGTTTAGTGATGGTACACCGTTAACTGCGGAGGGTGTAGCATTTACATTAACGTTATTACATGATCCAACTTATAGTGGTGCGACTGATATAAGCCAAACAGCAATAAAAGATGGGCAAGCATATAAAGAAGGAAAAGCGAATTCTATTGAGGGGATTCAAGTCATTGATCCGAAAACAATTACGATTACGACTGAAAAGGTAAATGCTCAAACGCTATCATTAATCGGTGGAGAAGTTATATCTAAAGCGTATTACGGGAAAGAGTATAAACAAGGACACTTGGAGTATTTAAAAGAGTTGTATGGGAAGCCGGTGGGAGCAGGAGCTTATAAGTTAGATAAATATATTCCTGGTCAAGAGGTTCGATTTGTAGCAAATGAAAATTATTTTGAAGGAAAACCGAAGATTGAGCACTTTATTTATAAAATTACAAAGGGTGATACGAAGTTACAACAATTTCAAGCAGGAGAAGTAGATTATGATGGTTTTACGACAAACGTGGAGACCATTGAGCAATTAAAAGATTTAGGTTTTGCTAATATTAATGTGTATACAGGAAGCTCTTATGGCTACATTAAAATGAATTATAAGAAGCCATATTTTAAAGATAAACGTGTCCGCCAAGCATTTATTTACGGATTAGAGCGTCAAAAGGTTATTGATACGTATTTCCAAGGATATGCGTCACTCGTTAATGTACCGATTACGCCAGCTTCATGGGCGTATACAGAAGAGGGCATTAATAAATATGAGTATAATTTAGAGAAGGCGAAGAAATTACTGGATGAGGCTGGATGGAAAGCAGGTTCGGATGGAATTCGTGAAAAAGATGGACAAAAATTGAAAGTAAGTTATTTTGCCTCATCAGCAAGTAAAATAAATGATGTAATGATTCCTGTGATGAAAGAAGATTATAAAAAGTTGGGTGTAGAGTTTAACCCAGAATATATGGACTTTAATACGATGATTTCAAAAGTGATAAAAGGTGATTATGATTTAGCAATGGTATCTACGCCAATGATTGATGATCCGAGCGGAACGATTGAAGAGTTTGTTTCAACAAGTAAACGAAATTATGATGGATATTATAATCCGAAAGTAGATGAATTAGCTAAGCAAGCATTAGAAACGTTGGATATTGAAAAACGAAAAGAAATTTATAAAAAGTTATATCAAGAGTTAAGTGAAGACCCGCCTGTAATCTTCTTGAATAATAGCAAAGTGGTGTCTGCACATCATGCACGAATTCAAGGATTACAAGAAGATAACTATAACGGTATTTTATTAAGTTTACCTAAATTAAAGATAGAATAATAATTTTTAAAAAATTCTCAAAATATTTATTTAGAAAGAATTGACAAAATATAACGGACGATATAAGCTAATAACCATAAAGTCTACCGGAAAGGTCGGAATAGGATTGTTACCCCTCAAAAACATCTATTTTTTACGATTAAAACCGACTTTTCCGATTGGCTATAAATATGCTGTGGGAGGCATACATAAGCTAATAAGTTCGAAGGGTATAACTATTAAACAGTTAGGGTGGGGACAATGAAGAAAAAGACAAAAAAATGGGCTGGTGTATTTTCGGTATTACTGAGTAGTTCGCTTGTGTTATCTGCTTGTGGGGGACAGGAAGATACGGCTTCTACAGAACCGGTAAAAAAGCAGGATTTAAAAGACGCTAAGATTGAATCAATTCCAGCTACAGATAAAAAGAAAAGTCCAGAGAAAGCAAATCAGCGAAAAGATACTTTTATTACAGCCATTTCTAAGCCAGGGGGAGTTTTCCTTCCGTATTTTCAAGATAATGGTTGGGATGGAAATGTAACGTCTGTTATTTTTGCGTCACTGGTAACAACAGACAAACAAAGTAAACCTATTCCGGACCTTGCAGAAAAATGGGATATTTCTGCTGACCAGTTAACATATACATTCCATTTACGTAAAAATTTAAAATTTAGTGATGGTTCGTCTTTAACAGCGGATGACGTAGCATTTACATTAACACTACTTCATGATAAAGCGTATGAAGGTGGATTGGATATTGCTCAGTATGCTGTTAAAGGCGGGAAAGAATATAAAGAAGGAAAAGCAACTTCTATTGAAGGAATTCAAGTTGTTGATCCACAGACAATTAAAATTACAACTGAAAAAGTTAATTCACAGGCGCTAACGAATTTAGGTGGCCCAGTGCTATCAAAAGCTTATTATGGAAAAGATTATAAACAAAATACAAGTTTAGACTATTTAAAAGCATTATATGGGCAACCAATTGCAGCGGGTCCATATAAATTTGAAAAATATGTTCCAGGTCAAGAAGTACGCTTTGTTGCTAACGAAAATTATTATGCAGGTAAACCAAAAATCAAAAACTTTATTTATAAAATCACATCAGGTGATACTGGATTCCAATTATTCCAAACAGGTGAACTGGACTATAGTGGATTTAGAGCAAATCCTGAGAATATAGACCAATTAAAAGGATTAGAGTTTGCAAATATTAATCTTGAATCATCAAGTGATATTGCTTATATCTATGTAAATAATAAGAAATCGTATTTGAAAGATAAAAAGGTACGCCAAGCACTTACTTATGGATTAGACCGTAAGAAGTATGTGGATACAGCTTTACAAGGATATGGCTCTGTTGCTAACGTACCAATTGCGCCAGTTTCATGGGCATATACAGAAGAAGGTATTAATAAATATCCACACGACGTAGAAAAGGCTAAAAAATTATTGGATGAGGCTGGTTGGAAAGTAGGTTCTGACGGGGTTCGTGAAAAAGATGGTCAAAAATTAAAATTAACATACTACGCATCAAATACAGGTAAAACAAATGATATCTTTATTCCGATTGCAAAAGAAAGTTACAAAGAAATTGGTGTTGAATTAAATCCAGAATTGATGGACTTTAATACGATGCTTTCAAAAGTAGGAAAAGGTGACTACGATTTAGCAGCAGTTTCAACACCAGGAATTAGTGATCCAAGTGAAGTTGTAAGTGAGTACTTATCAACTAATCCAAAAAGTGATACGGGTTATAATAATCCGAAAGTAGATGATTTGATTGTAAAAGGTATAGGAACGACAGATATTGAAAAACGTAAAGCGATTTATAAAGAGCTGTATAAAGAGTTAAGTGATGATCCACCAGTTATTTTATTAAACTATCGTAAACTACTTTATGCTCATAATGCACGTATAAAAGGAATTGATCCAGAAAAGTACGATAGCATTAGTTCCAATTTACCAGTGTTATCTATTGAACAATAAGGGTTGACCTAAATAATAGAAGACGTTTTTTCACACAGCAATGGAATGGTAGCTGTTTTGAAAAAATGTTCTTCTATTTTTAAGTAAATAGGATTGGGGAGACAAAAGGTGAAAACATATATCATTCGTAGGTTCCTTCAAATGATCCCTACATTGTTTGGTACATCTATTATTATTTTTTTCTTATTTGCACTTTTGCCGGGAGATTATATTGATTCAAATCCAAAGTTAACACCAGAGAGAGCCCAAGAATTAAGGGAATTATACGGCTTAAATAAACCAATTATTGAAAGGTATTTTCATTGGTTAGGGAATGCTTTGCATGGTGATTTTGGATTTTCTTTACAGTATCAAGAACCTGTAACTTCATTACTTAATAAATTTATTTGGAATACATTTATCGTTGCTGTTGCCGCTTTATTTTTCACTTGGATTATCGCTCTTATTATTGGGGTTATTTCTGCAACAAAGCAGCACTCTTGGTTTGATAGATTGGTAACAATCGGTGTCTTTGCAGCAATGTCATTTCCATCATTCTTTATAGGACTATTTTTAATTAAATTATTAGCAGTTGATTTAAAATTACTACCTATTGGTGGCATGATTGATATTGGGAGTAACTCAACAGGGATAGCATACATATTAGAAGTATTACGTCATATGATTCTACCTGTATTTATTTTAACGCTTCTTGGTGTAGGATCATTAACACGATATTTTAGAACCAGCATGTTGGATGTTGTTAGGCAAGATTACATTCGTACTGCTCGTGCAAAAGGCTTAAAAGAAAGAACCGTTATTTATAAACATGCATTGAAAAATGCAATTTTACCAGCAATTACATTACTCGCTTTTGAATTACCAGGTTTATTTTCAGGGGCTATTATTATTGAACAGATTTTTAACTGGCCAGGGATTGGGAGTATTCAATTAGAAGCATTAAACTTCCGTGATTATACGGTACTAATGGCTTTTACGATGTTTCTTTCGTGTTTAACAATTATGGCTAATTTCTTAGCAGATATTGTATATGCGTTTGTTGATCCAAGAATTCGATTGAAGTAAGGGGGGAAAGATATGGAGACTATTACACCACTAATAAAGAAAAAGAAAGAACGGAAAAAGGGTAACGAATCATCACCATGGCGCCAAGCGTATAAAAAAATTAAGAAAAATAAGATGGCATTGTATGGCCTATACGTTTTAATATTTATGTTTTTATTTAGTTTTATCGGTCCGATCTTTTCACCGTATGCTGATGGGAAAGTACAAGTAACACAAATTAATAAACCACCCAGCTTGTCACATTGGCTTGGAACAGACCAGTTGGGACGAGATATTTTAACTAGACTTATGCAAGCAGGACGTATTTCATTAACAATTGGTTTAGCGTCGATGCTACTATCCGTTATACTAGGTGCTCTATTAGGAGCAATTGCTGGTTTTTATCGAGGGGTTGTGGATCATCTAATTATGCGTGTTGCGGATGTGTTAATGTCCATTCCGGGATTACCGCTACTTATTATAATGGGAGCAATTTTATCAGAATGGAAATTACCATCGGAATACCGTTTATATGTTGTAATGATTATTTTAAGTTTAGTAGGATGGCCAGGACTTGCCCGGCTTGTGAGAGGACAAATTTTAACATTGCGGGAGCAAGCTTTTATGCAAGCGGCAGATGTATTAGGATTAAAGGATTCTCGGAAAATTATTCATCATTTAATTCCTAACGTCTTTCCGTTGCTTATTGTTGTAGCAACTTTGGGTGTTGCAGGTTCAATTTTAAGTGAATCCGCACTAAGTTACTTAGGTCTCGGCGTCGTTCCACCTACACCATCATGGGGGAATATGATTAGTGCAGCTAACTCGTTAATTGATTTCCAAAAGCGTCCGTGGTTATGGATTCCGCCTGGTTTTGCAATTTTTATAACAGTTGTATCCATTAATTTACTTGGTGATGCACTTCGTGATGCGTTAGATCCAAAGATGAGACGGTAGGTGAGAAGGTATGAGTAAAGCGGTAGTAGAGCTGAAAGACTTACAAACACACTTTCAGACAGAAGAAGGGACAGTAAAAGCTGTGAATCATGTTAGCTTTACAGTTCGAGAAGGTGAAACTGTTTGTGTTGTAGGCGAATCAGGTTGTGGGAAAAGTGTAACAGCTTTATCTATTATGGGACTTATTGCTGAATCAGGCAGTGTAGTAGGTGGAGATATTTTATATGAAGGAAAAAGTCTTTTAGGAATGAAAGAGAAAGAGCTTCGTAGTTTACGAGGTAATGATATTGCGATGATTTTCCAAGAACCGATGACATCGCTGAATCCAGTCTTCACTGTAGGGGAACAAATCGTAGAGACGTTAAGGGAGCATGAATTACTTAGTAAGAATGAAGCGTATAAGAAGGCAATTGAGTTAATTCGTAAAGTCGGCATAGCTCGTGCGGATGAAATCGTCCATTCATATCCGCACGAACTGAGTGGTGGTATGTTACAACGTATTATGATTGCTGTTGCACTTAGTTGTAATCCGAAGTTATTAATTGCGGATGAACCGACAACGGCTCTTGATGTTACGATTCAAGCTCAAATATTAGACTTATTAAGACAAGTAAAAGAAGAGTTTAAAACATCCATTTTATTAATTACACATGATTTAGGCGTTGTAGCAGAAATGGCTGATTACGTTGTCGTTATGTATGGTGGGAAAGTAATTGAAGAAGCACCAGTACTAGAAATATTCCAAAATCCGAAACACCCGTATACGAAAGGCTTGCTGAAATCAAAACCAGTGATGGGGAAACGAATAGATAAACTATATTCTATTCCAGGGCAAGTTCCTAATTTAGTCGGTTTGGATGAATTTTGCTACTTCAGCGGTCGTTGTGAGCATTGTATGGAAATATGTAAAGAAGAAGCGCCAAATCTGAATGTACATGATGAGAATCATAAAGTAGCTTGCTGGTTATATGAGGAGCGTGCGGGACAATGAGTGAACCATTATTAGAAGTAAAAAACTTAAAAACATATTTCCCAATTAAAGGCGGCATATTTAGTAGAACGATTGGACATGTGAAAGCAGTTGATGGAGTAAGTTTTACTATTAATAAAGGTGAAGTTTTCGGTCTCGTTGGTGAATCAGGAAGCGGAAAAACGACGATAGGAAAAACAATTTTACGTCTCGTTCAAAAAACGGAGGGAGAAGTGAAGTTTAAAGGACACGATGTTCATTCTCTATCAAAAGAGGAATTGAGAAAACATCGTCCTAATATGCAGCTTGTGTTTCAAGATCCATTTAGCTCATTGAATCCGAGAATGAGGATTGGAGAAGCACTTGGCGAGCCGATGTTGGCTCACGGACTAGCGACGAAAGAAAATGTTCGTGAAAAAGTGACAGAAGTATTAGAGTTATGTGGCTTAGCCCCATATCATATTGACCGGTATCCTCATGAGTTTTCTGGTGGACAACGTCAGCGTATCGTTATCGCAAGAGCTATGGTATTAAATCCGGAATTTATAGTAGCTGACGAACCTGTGGCAGCACTAGATGTATCTATTCAAGCACAGATCATTAATTTATTTAGTGAGTTACAGGAGAAAAAGGGACTATCTTATTTGTTCATTTCACATGATTTAAGCGTAGTAGAGCACTTATGTACGAAAATTGGAATTATGTATTTAGGAACGATTGTGGAAACAGCGCCGCGTGATGAGTTATTTGCGAACCCACTGCATCCGTATACAAAAGCATTGTTATCAGCTGTGCCAATACCAGATCCAACAGTGAAGCGAGAGCGGATTATACTAGAGGGTGATATTCCAAGTCCAGCAAATCCACCTTCGGGTTGTCGCTTTCATACACGTTGCCCGTTTACAACAGATATTTGTAAACAAACGGTACCAGAATTCCGTAATGTTGGTGAAGAGCATTTTGTTGCTTGTCATCATGTATAAAAGAAAAGGACCCTTTCAAATTGAAAGAGTCCTTTTTTTATTTACTAGATGAAGTTTGTTGCAATACAAATTTCTCGATTGCGTGAGCAACACCATGCTCATTATTTGTTAATGTTACGACATCACATAATTTTTTTACATCTTCTTCAGCATTTCCCATTGCAACTGATAAGCCAGCTACTTGTAACATTGGCACATCATTAAAGTTGTCCCCAATCGCAATAGTATCTTCAATTGGTATATTGAAATAAGCAGCCATTTCTTGTAGACCGTTCCCTTTATGACCATGCTTATCCATAATTTCTACATTAGTAGGAGCTGATGCCGTAACTGAAATATCAGTGTCTTCTTGTAACATGCTTAATAGCTGTGCACGATGCGCTGCATTAAATGTCAAAATGAAGAATTTAGATATTTCTAATTCTGGATTATTTACAACATCTTCTATTTTTTGGAAATCAGTAATTAAGTTTGATTTCTTTTGTTTTTCTGTAATTCTTTCAAGTTCTTCAAGTGTAACATCTAGTGCATGCTTGTTTTCTTCGAACGCTTGCATGACTTGATCTTGCCATGTATATGGAGAATAAACTCCTTTATTCGTATATAGCTTATAAGGAAAACCTTCAGATTCTAGTAATTTTGCAAGCTTGTATACTTTATCGTTTTGTAAACAACGCGAGTTAATTACTTTTCCATCCACATAAACAATTGCCCCATTGCTCGCTCCAACTGGAAGAGATAGTTTATATTCTTCCAATAATTTTAAAGCATCCTCTTTTGCACGACCAGAACAAATCATGACTATATGACCAGCCTCTTTTGCAGTTTGGATAGCTTGTAAGTTCTCTTTGGAGATTTCAAGATTAGATGATAGTAGCGTACCATCCATATCTAATGCGATTAATTTCAAAATGACCACCTCTTTGCTTTTATTATACATAGTTATATAGAGGAAACATATAAACTTATCTTGGAAAGATCGTATTTTATCTCGCGTGAACCGTCAGTAAAAATTTGATAGGCGCCATCTTATTACTTTGAATATGCACTTTAATTTGTAACAAAAATAGAGGTATGTATGAGGGTGTTTCGTTATATGGCTGTAATGTTACAATAACATTACAAATGTCAGTTTAGTAGAAAGTGCATTAAAACGGGGTTTTTAAGGGTGTTTATAAAAAAACGTAAAAAAAGTGTAATAAAATTTACGTAATTATATTGCAACGTAGCAATAGTTATGTTACATTAATGTTACAAACATTACGTTAATAACTTTAATGTAACGCTAACATAAAAACTATGAAATAAACATTTCTTAGAAATTACATATAGATAACTTATTAAAAAGGAGGATACATAAAATGAAAGAGCAAGTATTACAAGTAACAAAAGGTGACTTCGTAGGATCAGCAAGTGGAGCAGTAGTATTAACAGCATTAATCGTATTTCTATCAAGCATATTAGTATAATAGAAGTTTTGTAATAAAAGAAAAAGAGAGGAGAATGCAAAATGAAAGAGCAAGTATTACAAGTAACAAAAGGTGACTTCGTAGGATCAGCAAGTGGAGCAGTAGTATTAACAGCATTAATCGTATTTCTATCAAGCGTATTAGTATAATAGAAGTTTTGTAATAAAAGAAAAAGAGAGGAGAATGCAAAATGAAAGAGCAAGTATTACAAGTAACAAAAGGTGACTTCGTAGGATCAGCAAGTGGAGCAGTAGTATTAACAGCATTAATCGTATTTCTATCAAGCGTATTAGTATAATAGAAGTTTTGTAATAAAAGAAAAAGAGAGGAGAATGCAAAATGAAAGAGCAAGTATTACAAGTAACAAAAGGTGACTTCGTAGGATCAGCAAGTGGAGCAGTAGTATTAACAGCATTAATCGTATTTCTATCAAGCGTATTAGTATAATAGAAGTTTTGTAATAAAAGAAAAAGAGAGGAGAATGCAAAATGAAAGAGCAAGTATTACAAGTAACAAAAGGTGACTTCGTAGGATCAGCAAGTGGAGCAGTAGTATTAACAGCATTAATCGTATTTCTATCAAGTGTATTAGTATAATAGAAGTTTTAAATCATACAAAATGAAAGGAGAATGAGGAATATGAACAGTGAACAAGTGTTACAAGTAACAAAAACAGATTTATTAGGATCATTAGGTGGAGCGGTAGTATTAACATCATTTATTTTATTCCTTGCAAATGTATTAGTATGAGACATATAAATACAATCATTCAAAAAAAATAAAGACTCTAGCATATTAGTAAGTAGTTAATATGTTGGGGTCTTTTTTGTTTTCCTCTTATATATATCTTCAAGTATTAATATTCCCTCCGTCATGTAAAGAGAAAAAAGTCGAATTTTATATGTAAGAAAAAAAGAGGAATTTGACAGAAAAGATAGAAAATTTTAAAGGTCAGAATTTGTTAGCTTGCTAACTAATTTCTATTAATTGATGTTGGAAGCGTTTTTGGTTGGTTTTAAGTATGGACCATTTAATCTATTTACAGGGGGATGAGAATTTTATGAAACAAAAATCTATGGATACGCTAGCTGCACAAATGGAGGACTTTTTTCCGGTACGTGATGTAGATCATTTGGAATTTTACGTAGGAAATGCAAAGCAATCAAGTTATTACCTTGCGAGAGCATTCGGTTTCAAAATTGTGGCTTACTCTGGATTAGAAACTGGTAACCGTGAAAAGGTATCTTATGTTCTTGTGCAAAAAAATATGCGTTTTGTTGTGTCTGGAGCTTTAAGTAGCGATAATCGTATCGCAGAATTTGTAAAGACACATGGTGATGGTGTAAAAGATGTTGCTTTACTTGTTGACGATGTTGACAAAGCATACTCGGAAGCTGTGAAACGTGGTGCCGTCGCGATTGCTCCACCTGTGGAATTAACAGACGAGAACGGTACATTGAAAAAAGCAGTTATTGGTACGTATGGTGATACAATTCACACGCTTGTAGAGCGTAAAAATTATAAAGGAACATTTATGCCAGGATTCCAACAGGTGGAGTTTAATATTCCGTTTGAAGAGTCAGGTTTAATTGCTGTAGACCACGTAGTTGGTAATGTTGAGAAAATGGAAGAATGGGTTAGCTATTATGAGAATGTTATGGGCTTTAAACAAATGATTCATTTTGATGATGACGATATTAGTACAGAGTATTCAGCATTAATGTCGAAAGTTATGACAAATGGAAGTCGTATTAAGTTCCCTATTAACGAGCCAGCAGATGGAAAGAGAAAATCGCAAATTCAAGAATATCTAGAATTCTATAATGGAGCAGGTGTACAACATCTTGCTTTATTAACAAGCGATATCGTTAAAACAGTGGAAGCGCTTCGTGAAAATGGCGTGGAGTTTTTAGATACACCTGATACTTATTATGATGAGTTAAGTGCGCGAGTTGGGAAAATTGATGAAGAAATTGATAGGTTAAAAGAATTAAAGATTTTAGTAGATCGCGATGAGGAAGGATACTTACTACAAATCTTTACGAAACCAATTGTAGATCGTCCAACTTTATTTATTGAAATTATTCAACGTAAAGGTTCTCGCGGATTTGGAGAAGGGAACTTTAAAGCATTATTTGAATCAATTGAAAGAGAACAGGAACGTCGCGGAAACTTATAAGATTTGTATCCACCAGCAAAAGTCTCTTTGCTGGTGGAAATTTCATTTTTATAGGGAGGAATCATGATGAAATTTGTTACATTTCGTCTTCCTTCGAAAGAAATGCGAGCTGGATGGCTTGAAGGTGACAAAGTAATTGATATGAATCTTGCTAGTGATGGAAAATTACCTTCTTCTATGTTCGCCTTTTTAGAGAAAGCGGATGAGTATGTAGAAGTATTGCGTAATATAGAGAATCCAGAAAAGGGTATATATTCCTTAGAGGAAGTGCAATTAGCGGCGGCAATTCCTAATCCGAGTAGTATTCGGGATTTTTACGCGTTTGAACAGCATGTAAAAACGGCCCGCGGCCGGAGAGGGCTAGAGGTTGTACCTGAATGGTACGATATCCCGGTTTTTTATTTTACGAACCATCGTGCTGTAATTGGTCCGGATGATTTTGTAATTGGTCCGAAGAAATCTAAAAAGCTTGATTATGAGTTAGAGATCGCTTGCGTAATTGGGAAAGAAGGAAGAAATATTTCTCGTGAGCAAGCAGAGGAATACATTTTTGGTTATTGTATTATGAACGACTGGAGTGCAAGGGACTTACAAGCAACAGAAATGAAGGTAGGACTTGGTCCAGCAAAAGGAAAAGATTTTGCAACTTCATTAGGAGCGCACCTTGTTACGAAAGAGGAATTGGATGTTTATCGTAACGGTGACCGTTATGAGTTAGAGATGACTGCTCATGTAAATGGAAAGCTATTATCAAAGGGGAACTTCCAAGATATTTACTATACATTTGCTGAAATGATTGAACGTGCTTCGGAAGACGTTACGTTATATCCAGGCGATGTGATTGGTTCTGGGACAGTAGGAACAGGTTGTGTTTTAGAATTGGGTACGGAAGAGTGGCTGCAAGATGGGGATGTTGTAGAACTTACGATTACTGGTTTAGGTACGTTACGTAATACGGTCAAAAAAGAAATGGAAGCAGGTGATGGGCATGTTTTATCGTCACATGGGGGAGCTACCTCATAAACGACATGTACAATTCCGTAAAAAAGATGGGTCGCTTTATCGCGAACAGGTAATGGGAACAAAAGGTTTTTCTGGTACGCAATCTATTTTGTACCATCATTATATGCCAACGGAAGTAGGTCATGCGGCATTATCTCATTCTTGTCAGTTGCAGTATGAAGAAGATGTAGCTCTTGCTCATCGTCATTTTCGCACAAAAGAAAATAAAAAAACTGGCGATGCAGTAAGCGGAAGAAATTTTATGCTTGGGAATGAGGATTTATTAATTGGAATAGTGGCTCCAACAGAAAAAATGGACTATTTCTACCGTAATGGTGATGGTGATGAAATGTTATTTGTTCATTACGGAACAGGGAAAATTGAAACGATGTTTGGAACGATTCACTATCGAAAAGGTGATTATGTAACAATCCCAATTGGAACGATTTATCGTGTTATTCCAGATGAAGGAGAGACTAAATTTCTTGTTGTAGAGGCAAATAGTCAAATCACAACGCCGCGTCGCTATCGGAATGAATATGGACAATTGTTAGAGCATAGTCCGTTTTGTGAGAGAGATATTCGTGGTCCTGAAAAATTAGAGACGTATGATGAAAAAGGTGAGTTTGTCGTAATGACAAAGTCGCGAGGGTATATGCATAAACATGTTTTAGGGCACCATCCGTTAGATGTTGTTGGTTGGGATGGCTATTTATATCCGTGGGTCTTTAATGTAGAGGACTTTGAACCAATCACAGGTCGTATTCATCAGCCACCTCCAGTACATCAAACGTTCGAAGGTCACAATTTCGTTATTTGTTCTTTCGTACCACGTTTATACGACTATCATCCAGAATCTATTCCGGCACCATATTATCATAGTAACGTGAATAGTGATGAAGTACTGTACTATGTAGAAGGAAACTTTATGAGCCGGAAAGGTGTGGAAGAAGGTTCTATTACACTTCATCCGAGCGGAATTCCTCATGGGCCGCATCCTGGTAAAACAGAGGGAAGTATAGGGAAGAAAGAAACACTTGAACTAGCTGTTATGATAGACACGTTCCGTCCGCTTCGTATTGTAAAGCAAGCACATGAAACAGAAGATGAAAAATATATGTATAGCTGGATTGAAGAAGGTTCACATACTATGAAATAGGTAAAAAGAGGCATGCTCAATAAGTGAGCATGCCTCTTTTGTGGAATCGACATGTATAATAATACCAAAAAAAAATACGGAAGGATATATAGAAACAACGATAAGGATATTGTATGTTCCGAAAGATTTCTACTTATTTCGACAAAAGTATTGACTGGGGAAAGTACAATGAGTAAAATAAAAAAGCGAATTAAAAATTTTCAGAAAATTTAAAACTTGGAGGAGCATGCTATGAAGCAAATTTTTCAAAAGAAGCCTATTGCAAAGCTAATGCAAGAGAGTAAGCAAAAGACGTTAGCAAGAACATTGGGTGCATTGGATTTAACTATGCTTGGAATCGGGGCAATTGTTGGAACAGGTATTTTTGTTCTAACGGGCGTGGTAGCAGCAAAACATTCTGGACCAGCTATTATATTATCATTTGCGATAGCCGCGTTAGCCTGTGCCTTTGCTGCATTTTGTTATGCTGAATTCGCTTCTTCAGTTCCTGTCTCAGGCAGTGTGTATACGTACACATATGCGACGATGGGAGAGGTATTCGCATTTTTAATTGGATGGGACTTAATGCTTGAGTATTTACTCGCTACATCTGCTGTAGCAAACGGTTGGTCCGCTTATTTTCAATCTTTATTAAAGGGATTTGGGATCCATATTCCTACCATTCTCTCCTCGGCCCCTGGTACAGGAAAGGGTGGAATAATTGATTTGCCTGCGGTTCTAATTATTTTAGTGATGACAGTTCTTTTATCTAGAGGTGTTCGTGAAAGTGCACGAATAAATAACATTATGGTGTTTATTAAATTAGCGGTTGTTCTCATCTTTATCTTTGCTGGTTTTAATTATGTAAAACCTGAAAATTGGACACCTTTTATGCCGTTTGGCTTAGATGGTGTAATGGCTGGAGCTGCGACAGTGTTCTTCGCATTCATAGGATTCGATGCAGTTTCAACGGCAGCAGAAGAAGTGAAACGTCCACAACGTGATTTACCAATTGGCATTATTGCATCTTTATTAATTTGTACGGTTCTTTATATTGTTGTTTCACTTATTTTGACAGGAATTGTTCCATACGGACAGTTAAATATATCAGATCCAGTTGCTTTTGCACTTCAATTTATTGGACAAGATAGTTTAGCGGGAGTAATTTCAGTAGGAGCAATTACAGGAATCACAACAGTAATGTTAGTTATGATGTATGGGCAAGTACGTGTTTCGTATGCAATGAGTAGAGATGGATTATTGCCGAAGCGCCTTGCTAAAGTCCATCCAAAATTTAAAACACCATTTTTAAATACATGGACAACAGGAATTATTGCAGCACTTATTTCAGGATTAATAGATTTAAATGTGTTAGCGCATCTTGTAAATATGGGGACTTTATCAGCCTTTGCACTTGTAGCTGTTGCTGTTATTGTAATGAGAAGAACTCATCCTGATTTACCAAGAGCATTTAAGGCACCGCTTGTACCATTTTTACCAGCATTAACGGTGATTTTTTGTTTATATTTAATGCTTCAGTTATCCGGAACTGCTTGGATTAGTTTTGGGGTATGGATGGTTATCGGTATTGCGGTTTACTTCTTATATAGCCGAAAACATAGTGCTTTAAATAATAGTAAAGACGAAGAAGATGCAGCAAATTTATAAGTTGAAAAATCCATTCTAATTCTGTTAGGATGGATTTTTTATTCTGAAAATTTACATTTTTCTGATTGTGTATATAATATAATTGTTGGGGAACTGAGGGGGGAATGTATGAAAAATACGTGGCGTGAGTTAAGGGAGATGGACCGAAACATATGGATTCGGTTTATTGGCGAAACGTTAAATGGAATTGCAATGATGATGTTGATGCCTTTTTTTGCACTATATTTAAAAGATAAGGTGGATTCGTTATTGGAAGTAGGGGTTATTATGGCACTTTCTCCGATTGCAGCAAGTTTCGGTTCTCTTCTTGGTGGGAGGATTGCTGATATATATGGAAGAAAGCCAATAATGATCTTTTCAATGGTGAGTAATGCTTTGTTCATGCTAGGTTTTTTATTTATAGAAGGATTTATTCCTTATGCTATTTTATCTATTTTTTTAGGACTCAGTAATTCATTATTCCATCCCGCTGCATCAGCGATGGTTGCGGATGTAACAGCACCTGAAAAAAGAACCGAGGCATACGGTTTATTGCGGATGGGGTACAATATAGGTGCTGCAATTGGCCCGATAATGGGTGCTTCAGTAGTTATGTTGTCGAAGAACCTTGTGTTTATTATTGCCTCGTCTACGATGTTATTTTATGCATTACTTGTATTCATTCTTATTCAAGAGACAATGCCAAAGGGCACGAATAAAGAAGAGAATAAAGAAAAGGAATCAGGGGCGGTTTGGAAAATTGTAATGAGAGATAAGGCACTAATGATTTATTTGTTAGCAGGTATCATTATTTCGATGGGATTTTCTCAAACAGAAGGTATGTTGCCGCTGCACTTTGATAATGAAATGAAAGGCATTTTTGGAACTAACAATCCATATCCATATTTAATGGCTTTAAATGGACTATTAGTTGTGTTGTTCCAATTTCAAATTTCAAAATGGGCCACAGATAAACCTGTCGGAAAGACGATGTTATATGGTGCATGTTTGTTCGGGATTGGTTTGTTCTTTATAGGATGGTTACCGAAGTGGTTTGGAGAATTTGATGCAAATGCTACGATTATTTTAATAACGTTGCTGTTCGTTTATACCATATATACGTTAGGTGAGATGATTATGTCGCCTGTACAGATGACGTTTGTAGCGAATTTGGCTCCTGAGCACTTGAGAGGGACTTATATGGGAGCTGCAAGTTTGCAGTGGATTACAGGAGGCGCATTCGGTCCACTTCTTGGTGGTTTTTTATTGGATCGATTACTTGGCCACTTTCTATTTACAATTTTAGCTGTAGGATGTGTAGTTGCAGGTATTGTATATGTTTCTTTAGATCGTCTCGTTGAGCAAAGGCAAAAAGGCAAACTGACCAAACAATCTTCTTAATGAGTAGATGACATACACAAAAAGGGGATTTCTACATATTTTAGGTACATAACTAGATTGGATTACAATTTTATCCCACTATTTGTGGGCAGTAAGACTTCCACCTCAAAATTCGGCGGGAGATAACTGCCCGATTGGTGCGGGCTGATAATTAGTGGGGATGGCCCCTCGTTAATGAAAGTTTCACTGTATTTTAGAATTTAATTTTGTATATTTATGAAGAAAGTTAAGTAGAAAAAGTATAGAAAACCAATAAGTGGTGTCATTTAATTATTTGTGGAAGTTACATTTTATTTCAAATAGGAACTACCTATTTTTATAAAAAGTGCTAAAATAGAAAAATGAAAACAATTGGTTAGGGTGATTTCAGTGACAAAAATTAAATTAGGTTTATTATATGGTGGAAAATCAGCTGAGCATCAAGTTTCGCTACAAACGGCTCTTGCTGCTATTAAAGCATTAAATCAAGATAAATTCGAGATTCATCCAATTTATATTACAGAACAAGGTCAATGGGTGCGCGGTGAGCGTATTGAAGGTGAAGTAACAGATGTTGAAGTTCTAAAAATGAGCGGCGCAGAAAATGCGATTTCTCCGCTATCATTAAGTACAGAAATCATTCCATCTGCAGCTTCTGAAGAAAATGCTATTGATGTTATTTTCCCATTATTACATGGACCAAATGGTGAAGATGGAACGGTTCAAGGATTATTAGAATTAATGAACATTCCTTATGTAGGAAATGGTGTTCTAGCATCAGCTGCTGGTATGGATAAAGTTGTTATGAAAAACATCTTCGCAGAAGCTGGATTGAAACAAGCGAAGTATGCATCGTTTATTCGTAGTGCATGGGAAAAAGATTGTGAAACAGCATATGAAAAAGTAGAAGAAGTTTTAGGATATCCTTGCTTCGTAAAACCAGCAAACCTTGGTTCAAGTGTTGGTATTAATAAGTGTAAAAATCGTGAAGAGCTTGAGAATGCATTTGAAGAGGCATTCCAATTTGACCGCAAAATTATTGTAGAAGAAAATATCGTTGGACGTGAAGTAGAAGTTGGTGTATTAGGTAATGATGAACCGAAATGTTCAGTTGTAGGTGAAATCGTACCGAAAAAGGACTTCTATGATTATAAGTCGAAATATATCGATGGCGATACAGCATTAATTATTCCGGCTGAAATGACAGAAGAAGAGTCTAATGTCATTAAGCGAGATGCAATTATTGCATTCCAATCGTTAGATAGTGCTGGCTTAACAAGAGCTGATTTCTTCTTAACGAAAGATGGAGAAGTATATATTAACGAAGTGAATACGATGCCAGGGTTTACGCCGTTTAGTATGTTCCCTCTACTATGGCAACATACTGGATTACCGTATCCGGAATTAATTGAAGAGCTAATTCGTTTAGCGATTGAGCGTCACGAAGAAAAACAAAAAATTAAATATACAATCTAACAAAAAAGGAGGAAGCACTATTCGCAGGAATAGTGCTTCCTCTATGTAAGGAGTGTTCTCATGATAAATCGAACGTTAAAACAAGTAGAACAGATGGTAAATGGTACGGGATTAGCAGAGCAATATGAGGGAATTACTATACAAGGAGTGTCTATTGATACGAGAAAAATCGAAAAAGGAAACCTATATGTTCCGATTCAAGGTGAACGTTTCGATGGACATGCTTTTGTAGATAAAGCCGTTGAAAATGGAGCTGTGGCGACATTATGGATGAAAGATGTAGCAAATCCACCTAAGAATCTTCCCGTTATTTTTGTAGAAGACACGCTATCGGCATTACAAATGTTAGCGAAAAACTATCGCGATCAATTGGATGTGAAAGTTATTGGTGTGACAGGGAGTAATGGTAAAACATCTACAAAAGATATTGTAACAAGTCTTCTTGCAACTAAATTCAAAGTTCAAAAAACAGAAGGAAACTTTAATAACCATATCGGGTTACCTCTTACTATTTTAAACTTAGAAGAAAATACAGAAGTAGCTGTATTAGAAATGGGTATGTCAAGCCAAGGGGAAATTGAATTCTTATCTAAGTTAGCTCGTCCAAATGCAGCTATCATTACGAACATTGGTGAGGCACATTTAATGGACTTAGGCTCTCGTGAGGCAATTGCTGAAGCGAAATTAGAAATTGTGACAGGATTACAAGAAGGTGGAGTGTTCGTATATAACGGAGATGAGCCATTATTAACAAATCGTGTTCCTGAAATGAATTTAATAGCTGAAACAGTTACTTTTGGCGATGCTAGAGCAAATGATTACTATCCAACGACTGTAACATTACAGGCAACTGGGACACATTTTAAAATGAATAGAGAAGAAAATATTTCATTTTACTTACCAGTATTAGGAAAACACAATGTGTACAATACGCTTGCTTCAATGGCAATTGCGAAATATTTTGGTGTAACGTGGGAAGAGATGAAAGAAGGTTTAGTAACACTTCAAATGACAGGCATGCGTATGGAAATTGTAAAAACAAATAGTGGATTAACAATTATCAATGATGCTTATAATGCAAGTCCGACAGCTATGGAAGCAGCATTCCACTTAATGAACGGTTTAGATGGATTTGCTAAGAAGATCGTTGTACTCGGTGATATGTTAGAGCTTGGAAATCAAGAAGTACAGTTTCATTATGAAGTCGGTAAATTAATCGATCCAGCAAAAATTGCATATGTGTTCACATATGGTAAATTAGGGGCTCAAATTGCTGAAGGAGCAAAAATTAATTTCCCTATTGAGCGTGTAAAAGCGTATGATAATAAAGAAGAGCTAGTAAAAGAGTTACAAGCAGTAGTTGATGTTAAAGATGTTGTATTAATAAAAGCATCTCGCGGCATGAAATTGGAAGAAGTAATTACGATGTTGAAATAATTGGTGTATATAAATAGGGATGATAGATGCGAAAATAGAAGAAACTTATAATAAGCGCTTACAGTAAATATAAAAAAATAAAAGTGAAGAAAAAAACTCTGAATATGAAAATAAGGTAACAGTTGGGTTTGCTTTTTGCACATACAAAACTTATAATTGATAAAGTGTAATAACGTTTAGAAGTATTTTCGCGAAGAATATACGCCCGTTTATATACGTGAGCATTCAGGAAAAGGGCTTTTCCGCAAATTCGGAAAACGCCTTTTTTTAAATGATAAGTATAGGATAGAAAAGGAGAAGTAACATTGACAACATTTCGAGAATTAGGATTAAGTGAGTCTTTACTACAATCTGTTGAAAGTATGGGCTTTGAAGAGGCTACGCCGATTCAAGCTGAAACAATTCCACATGCATTGCAAGGTAAGGATATTATTGGGCAAGCGCAAACAGGTACAGGGAAAACAGCAGCATTCGGATTACCACTATTAGATAAAGTGGATACAAATAAAGAAGCAGTTCAAGGTATTGTTATCGCGCCAACGCGTGAATTAGCAATTCAAGTTGGAGAAGAGCTGTACAAAATTGGTAAACATAAACGCGTTCGTATTTTACCAATCTATGGTGGTCAAGATATTAACCGCCAAATTCGTGCTCTAAAAAAACACCCACACATTATTGTTGGTACGCCGGGTCGTATTTTAGATCATATTAACCGTAAAACACTTCGCTTACAAAACGTAGAGACAGTTGTTCTTGACGAAGCGGATGAAATGTTAAACATGGGCTTCATTGAAGATATTGAAGCGATTTTAACAGATGTGCCAGATACACATCAAACATTATTATTCTCAGCGACAATGCCAGATCCAATCCGTCGTATTGCTGAGCGTTTCATGACTGAGCCTCAACACATTAAAGTAAAAGCAAAAGAAGTAACAATGCCAAACATTCAGCAGTTCTATTTAGAAGTGCAAGAAAAGAAAAAGTTTGACGTGTTAACACGCTTATTAGATATTCAATCTCCAGAGCTTGCAATCGTATTCGGTCGTACAAAGCGTCGTGTTGATGAATTATCAGAAGCATTAAACTTACGTGGTTATGCAGCAGAAGGTATTCACGGTGACTTAACACAAGCGAAGCGTATGTCTGTATTACGTAAATTTAAAGAAGGTGCTATTGAAGTTCTTGTTGCAACAGACGTTGCTGCACGTGGTCTTGATATTTCAGGCGTAACACATGTATATAACTTCGATATCCCACAAGATCCAGAATCATACGTTCACCGTATCGGTCGTACTGGCCGTGCAGGTAAAAAAGGTATTGCAATGTTATTTGTAACACCACGTGAATCAGGACAATTAAAAAATATCGAGCGCACTACAAAACGTAAAGTTGATCGTATGGAAGCACCGACACTTGACGAGGCATTAGAAGGTCAACAACGTTTAATCGCTGAAAAACTTCAAAGCACAATTGAAAATGATAATTTATCATACTACAAGCGTATTGCAGAAGAAATGTTAGAAGAGAATGATTCTGTAACAGTAGTAGCTGCTGCTTTAAAAATGATGACAAAAGAGCCAGATACAACTCCAATCGCTTTAACATCAGAACCACCAGTTGTTTCAAGAGGTGGCGGTTCTAAAAAACGTGGCGGTAACGGAGGCGGATACCGTGATGGTAACCGTAATCGTAGTCGTGACGGACGCGGCGGTGGCGATGGTCGTAACCGTGATCGCAATCGTGATGGTGGTAGCCGTGGTGGCGATGGCCGTAACCGTGATCGCAATCGTGATGGTGGTAGCCGTGGTCGTAAAGGTGAAGGTCAAGGTCGCCCTGGATCTTCAAATGGACGTGGCGAAAGAAAACATCATAGCCGTCCACAAGCTTAATAAAAAAGAGAATGCCCTTTGCTGGCATTCTCTTTTTTTATTTCTGTAATTGTACATACTACATAATAACTTGTGTAGAAAAGAGGTGCTACATGCTTGTAAGACTTGGGTATGTTGCGATGAGTGTACATTTAAAGAATGCATCTCCATCTCAAACGATGACATATGCGCAGTTTCAACGAATTGATGATCGGGAGGCTGCAATTCGTAAACTCGAAAGAATTGCTAATTCGAATTTAGAAAATTGTTTACGGTTATTAAAGCATAATAAAGGGCATGATATATCTTTCTTTCGGCTTAGTTCCAAACTTGTTCCTTTGGCGAATCATGAGGAGTTGTTAGAGTGGAACTATATTCGCCCCTTAAAAGAAAATTTAAAAGTGCTAGGTGATTACGCTATTCGAATGAATATGCGTATTGATTTTCATCCAGATCATTTTGTTGTGCTGAATTCACCTGAGAAGAATATTTTTAAACAATCTGTAAAGACATTGCAGATGCATAAAAAATTATTAAAAGGTATGGGAATTGCACATAAGCAACGATGCGTATTACATGTGGGTGGAGGTTATAACGATAAGGAACTCGCATTAGAACGATTTATAGAAAATTGGTCAAGTGTTCCAAGAAGTATCCAAGAGATGATCATATTAGAAAATGATGATACGACTTTTTCTTTAGAAGAAACATTGTATTTAGGTGAAAAATTAGATATTCCAGTCGTGTTTGATTTGCATCACCATATGATGAATAATGATCGAGAAGATTGGCATGAAGATTGGGCGCGTGTTGTACATACGTGGGAATCGTCTTTGTTACCGGTGAAAATGCACATTTCTAGTCCTAGAGAGGGAAAAGACCCGAGGGCACATGCGGACTTTATTAATGTAGATACTTTTTTATCTTTTTTAAAAAAGATAAAGGGAAGTGTTTCACAAATTGATTGTATGATTGAAGCGAAGAAGAAGGATGAGTCTTTATTTCAATTAATGAGAGATTTAAGTAAACAAACAGATGTAGAAATTGTCGATGGTGCGAGCTTTTATATTAAATAAGCTCTGCACCATCGAATTTTTTTGTTAATAAAGGGGTGCAAATACTGCCAATGATCAATCCTGTTAAATGGCTTATAGGGTTAGCAGAGGGATTGAAGAAAGTGAATAGTAGTAATATACATATCATGATTGAAAAAATAGCGATGTCTCTTGGATTGGAAGAACGATATCGACTATACAATAGAAATAATTGTGCACCTAGCAATCCGAAAATACCACCAGATGCCCCGGCATGAATATATTCAAGAGGCATAATGAGATAAGAAGAAATATTTCCAAGAATACCAGAAAGGAAAAAAATAATAATGAAAGAAAAGTGTCCTAGTTGTTTTTCAATAGAAGAGCCAAGCACAAATAAACAAATACTATTAGAAAGGAAATGTTGTAAGTCTACATGTACAAGTAAGGAAGTTATGAGACGCCACCATTCTCCTTTAGCGATATATTCATTGTAGGATGCCATAGGAAAGAGAAGGAAGTCGCTTGACATAATCATGACTAATTGTATGAGAAGTAAAGCGATGACGATTGGTTGTAAGGAAATGCGGGCAGAAGGTATTAGCATGTTGTGAGTATCACTCCTTTTGCATCAGAAAGATTCTCTGTTATTCTTACAATATGAAAAAAGAAAGCTAAATAGAAGAAGGGGATTTTGAAATGATTGTAGGAATTGGAATCGATATTATTGAATTGAATCGAATTGAAAAAATGCTAGATGGAAAACTTAAATTTATGGAGCGTATTTTAACTGAAAGTGAACGTAATGTTGCTAAGGAGCTGAAGGGAAGTCGCCTTACAGAGTTTGTAGCTGGAAGATTTGCAGCGAAAGAGGCGTATTCAAAAGCGGTAGGAACTGGTATTGGAAAAGAAGTAAGTTTTTTAGATATTGAAGTAAGGAATGATGATAGAGGTAAGCCGATTCTCGTTACAAGTACAGAGCATATTGTTCATTTATCAATTAGTCATAGTAAGGAATTTGCTGTTGCTCAAGTTGTTTTAGAAAGCTCGTCACGCTAGTCTGCATATTTTATATCTTTGTCTCATATATTTGATGTAGCGATAAGGAAGGTACATCTTCCATTCATTTATAGGGGCAAAGGGGCTGAAGTGATGAAAAGGCGTCTGTTTTTAGTTCTTGTCGGTTTATTAACCGTTTTTGTGTTGGCGGGTTGTATGGAAAAGAAACAAGATGATGTTGTGAGAGATTTAGAGGCGAAAGTAAAAGGGATGAAAAGTTATCAAGCTGAAGCGAAATTATCTATTAAAACAGGAAATGAGCCTCAGGAGTACAAGGTAGAAATATGGCATAAGGAACCTTCTTTTTATCGTGTGAATTTGCAGAATGCGAAAAAAGATCAAAGCCAAATTATTTTAAGAAATGAAGAAGGGGTATTTGTATTAACGCCAGCACTTAATAAGAGTTTCCGTTTCCAAAGTGATTGGCCGCAAAATAGTAGCCAGGCTTACTTGTATGAATCCCTTGTGAGAGATATTTTACAGGATAAGAAAAACCTTACTTTTGAAAAAACAGATAAGTATTATATTTTTAAAACAAAAACAAACTATCAACATCAAAACATGTTGCCGAAACAAGAGATTACATTGAAGAAAAGTGATTTAACACCAGTTTCGGTGAAGTTAATGGATAATGATCAAAATGTTCTTGTGAAAGTAGATTTCTCAAAAGTGAAATTTGATGCGAAATTTGATAAAGGTGCATTTGATACGAAACAAAATATGTCTAGAGCGCAAGTAGATGTTCAAACAACAGCGAAAGAAGACAAACCATTTGCTATTTTGTATCCGCGTGATACGCCGCAAGGTATGGTTTTGAAAGATGAAAAAGAGTTGAAGACAGACAGTGGCAAGCGTGCGATACTCACATACACTGGAAGTAAGAAATCCTTTACTTTGATACAAGAAAAGGCAAAAGTTGCAGAGGCTTCGTCAGCGATAAGTGTGAGCGGAGAATTGGTTGATCTTGGCTTTACAATTGGGGCATTGACGAAAGATTCTTTAACGTGGTCGCATAACGGAGTAGAATATATGCTCGTGTCTAAAGGTTTAGAGCCGAAGGAGCTATTAATGGTTGCTCGTTCAGTTACAGAGAAGCAAGTGAAGTAAACTTCTTAGACGTGGTGATATATGTGCACCACGTCTTTTCTTAGTTTGAAGGGTGGATTTCATAAAAGAAGCATATAAAAGAATAAGCTTCGCATATCGTGTATAAGGAAGTGTATTTATGGAAGAAGCACCATTTTACCGTGACACTTGGGTGGAAGTGGATTTAGATGCGATCTATAACAATATTACACACATTAAAGATTTCATTCCAAGTGATGTAGAGATTTTTGCTGTAGTCAAAGCGAATGCATATGGACACGATTATGTACCGGTAGCTAAAACGGCATTAGAAGCAGGGGCGACAAGGTTAGCGGTTGCCTTTTTAGATGAAGCTCTAGTGCTTCGAAGGGCTGGTATTACTGTACCGATTTTAGTGTTAGGTCCTTCCCCGCCTCGTGATGTCAATGTAGCTGCTGAAAATGATGTAGCGTTAACTGTTTTTCAAAAAGAATGGGTAGATGAAGCGATCAAACTTTGGGATGGTTCATCTACAATGAAATACCACATTAATTTCGATAGTGGTATGGGGAGAATTGGAATACGCGAACGAAAAGAATTAAAAGGGTTTTTAAAGAGTTTAGAAGGTGCGCCGTTTTTAGAATTAGAAGGAGTTTATACACATTTTGCAACAGCGGATGAGGTGGAGACTTCTTACTTTGATAAGCAATATAACACATTTTTGCAGCAGTTAAGTTGGTTGAAAGAGTTCGGAGTGGATCCTAAGTTTGTCCATACAGCTAATAGTGCTGCAACGCTACGTTTTCAAGGGATTACATTTAATGCAGTACGAATTGGCATTGCGATGTATGGGTTATCCCCGTCTGTAGAAATACGCCCTTTTTTACCGTTTAAATTAGAACCGGCGCTATCGCTGCATACGAAAGTTGCTCATATTAAACAGGTGATTAAAGGGGATGGGATTAGTTATAACGTCACTTACCGAACGAAAACGGAAGAATGGATTGCAACTGTTGCGATTGGATATGCAGATGGATGGCTTAGAAGATTACAAGGGTTCGAAGTGCTTATAAATGGTAAAAGGGTACCGATTGTAGGTCGAGTAACAATGGATCAATTCATGATACACCTTCCTTGTGAAGTGCCGCTTGGTACGAAAGTTACACTCATTGGAAAACAAGGTGATGAGTATATTAGTGCTACTGAGGTTGCTGAATATTCCGGGACTATTAATTATGAAATTATTGCAACGATAAGCTTCCGTGTGCCGAGAATATTTATACGGCACGGCAAGGTTGTAGAAGTAATCAATTATTTGAACAATATATAGAATGTAGTATGATTTGCTTCTTGTCATTTGAGAGGACTGTTCATTGGTTAAGAATAAGCTCATTTTGATGAGAAGCTTTTTACTTATCATTACTTTTAACATAATTTAACGTGAATTTTGCAGGGGAACTCTTTCGTTTCTTGTTTGTAATAAGATAAAAATAAAAGAATATGAATGTTTTGTTTGTGAATTGGAAAACATAAGCAAGGAATAAGGAAGTCTTTGCAACAGGCTCCATACAATGGTATTATTACAATAGGTGTCATATATATATTTGGGTGTGTAGTTGACGGTGGAGGTGTATTTTTGTGTCCGAATCAAGTGTAACTACTGAAATCGTGGTTCGGTTGCCAAAGCAAATGGTAACGGAATTGGACGGAATTGGAAAACAAGAGAATAAGAATCGCCATGAACTAATTTGCCAGGCAACACAACTGTTATTGCGTCAACATAAGACGAAGAAACGCTACCAACATGAATCAATGCGACGTGGGTACATTGAAATGGGAAAAATTAATCTTGGTATTGCATCGGAAGCTTTCTTAGCAGAGTATGAAGCAGCTCATACAGTAGAACGCTTAGTTAGCGGGGGGTAATATTTTGATTGTAAAACGCGGCGACGTGTATTTTGCAGACCTTTCCCCAGTTGTTGGTTCTGAGCAAGGAGGCGTTCGTCCGGTTCTTGTCATTCAAAATGACATCGGAAATCGTTTTAGTCCAACGGTGATTGTAGCGGCTATTACTGCACAGATTCAAAAAGCTAAATTACCCACTCATGTGGAAATTGATGCGAAAAAGTACGGTTTTGAGAGAGATTCTGTTATTTTACTTGAGCAGATTCGAACAATCGATAAGCAGCGCTTAACGGACAAAATCACTCACTTAGATGAAGTGATGATGATTCGTGTAGATGAAGCGCTACAAATTAGTTTAGGACTAATAGATTTTTAAATCGGCAGTTTAAGTTGCTCTCTTTACAGGGCAACTTTTTTTTATTATAGAGGAGGTTACGGTTGTATATGGAGATGGTAGATAATCGACAAGCGTTAATGAAAATGTTAGTGAAGGAATTAGGCTTTACCGAAAAGCAAGTTCGTCATGTTATTCAATTAACAGAAGAAGGTAACACAGTTCCATTTATTGCTCGTTACCGAAAAGAATGGACAGGCTCTTTAGATGAAGTGCAAATTCGTACAATTTTAGAGAGATGGCAATATATGATGCAGCTTGAAGATAGGAAAGAAGAGGTTCTTCGTCTTATTGATGAGAAGGGGAAACTGACAGGAGAGTTACGTCAGCAAATTGTTAAAGCTGTAAAGTTGCAAGAAATAGAAGATTTATATCGTCCATATAAAGAGAAAAGAAGAACGAAAGCAACGATTGCAAAAGAAAAAGGACTAGAGCCGTTAGCTGAATGGTTATTGTTATATAAGAAAGAAGATCCAAATCAGAAGGCAGTGGAGTTTATTAACGCAGAGAAAGAAGTGCAATCTGCAGAAGAAGCATTACAAGGTGCCCAAGACATTATTGCAGAAATCGTTTCAGATGAAGCAGCTTATCGTAGTTGGATTCGTAATGTTACTTTTAGAAAAGGTGTTATGTCTTCGTCCGTAAAAGATGAAGAGAAAGATGAAAAGAATATATATGAAATGTATTACAGTTATGAAGAACCGTTGCAGAAAGTAGTACCGCATCGTGTATTAGCGATGAATCGCGGTGAGAAAGAAGATATATTGAGAGTTTCTGTTGTTCCACCAGTAGATGAGATAGTAACTTTCTTATATAAGAGAGTAATTCGTGATAACGATTCTAAAAGTGCACATTATGTAAAGTTAGCAATTGAGGATGGTTATAAACGATTAATTCAATCCTCCATTGAAAGAGAGATTCGAAAAGAATTAACAGAAACAGCTGAGGAACAAGCGATACATATTTTCTCTGAGAACTTACGTAATTTGTTATTACAACCTCCAATGAAAGGAAAGGTTGTGTTAGCTTTAGATCCTGCATATAGAACGGGTTGTAAATTAGCTGTTGTAGATGATACGGGGAAGGTTCTATATATTGATGTTATTTATCCGCATCCACCTGTTCGTAAATATGAAGATGCAAAAACGAAAGTTCTTTCCATTATAGATAAATATCAAGTTGAAATGATTGCGATTGGGAATGGTACAGCTTCTAGAGAGTCGGAAGAATTTATAGTTGATGTATTGCAAAATGTGAAACAAGAAGTCTTCTATATTATTGTGAACGAAGCTGGTGCGAGCGTGTATTCGGCCTCCGATTTAGCTCGTGAGGAATTTCCGAATTTACAGGTTGAAGAAAGAAGTGCTGTTTCTATTGGGAGACGTCTGCAAGATCCACTTGCTGAACTTGTGAAGATTGATCCTAAATCAGTTGGGGTTGGACAATACCAACATGATGTATCTCAAAAGAGATTGAATGAATCATTAACATTTGTAGTAGAGACGGCAGTTAACCAAGTCGGTGTGAATGTAAATACAGCTTCAGTTGCGTTATTGCAATATGTTTCGGGTTTATCGAAAACTGTTGCGAAAAATATTGTGGCAAAGCGTGAAGAAGAAGGGAAATTTACAAAACGAACAGACTTAAAGAAAATACCGCGTTTAGGTGCGAAGACATATGAACAATGCATAGGTTTCTTACGTATATTAGAAGGGGCAAATCCGTTAGATCGAACGGGTATTCATCCAGAACAATATAAAAATGTTGAATTGTTATTGAAGAGTCTAGGGTTATCAAAAGATGACGTAGGACAATTGCAATTACAAAAGAGCTTAGAAGAAGTGGAGATTTCTAAGTTATCGCAAGAAACGGGAGTTGGGGAGCCGACATTAGTTGATATTATAGATGCGCTCATTAGTCCAGAGCGAGACATGAGGGATGAGTTGCCTAAACCGCTTCTGAAAAAAGGGATTTTGAAATTAGAAGATTTAAAACGTGGTATGGAACTGGAAGGAACAGTTCGTAACGTTGTTGATTTTGGTGCTTTTGTTGATGTAGGTGTAAAACAAGATGGTTTAGTACATATTTCTAAACTAAGCAAACAGTATGTGAAGCATCCGTTAGATATTGTATCTGTCGGACAAATCGTCAAGGTATGGGTAGATGATATTGATACGAAAAAAGGTCGCGTTGCACTATCCATGTTGCCGATTGAATAGTAAGAGAAGAGAGCAGATGAAACTGCTCTTTTTTTATGGGATAAAACGTGTAATGGATTATGAGCTTTGATGTATTTTGCTATAATAAAACCAGCATTCATTTAGTAATTTAATTTGATACCGGTTTTTTTCAAAATATGCGCGTTGCATTTGTTTTTTTAGCCACGTAGGCATAGGAATCCCTCCTTGTTTAATCCTACTCTCAAAAATCTAAGGTACTATTGATGAGAGGTTGGTGAGTGGATTTCTATTCATGCTATATTTTTAGAAACCACGCTTCTTGAATGAGGATGGGTATATGTACTATTTAATATATGTATAAGGGAGGAGAAAAGTGTAAAAATATTTTTTAGTTTAGGAGGAATGAGAGTGGATGAGCAAGAAATACAGCGTCTGGTGGAAGAAGTATCACTACAATACTTCGGAATGCCATTTTTACATAGAGCTATGTTCAACAGTAGGTTGCGAACAACTGGTGGACGTTATCTATTGAATACACACAATATTGAACTGAATTATCGATATTACGAAATGTATGGGAAAGAAGAGTTAGTCGGAATCATTAAACATGAGCTTTGTCATTATCACTTACATATTACAGGAAGGGGCTATAAGCACCGGGATAGAGATTTTCGTGAATTGTTAAAAGAAGTTGATGCGCCACGCTTCTGTAAACGAATAATTAATGAAGAGAAGGAAAAAAAGGTTTATACGTATGAATGTATGGGCTGTTCGCTTCAATATGTAAGAAGACGTCAAATAAATACAAAAAGATATGTCTGCGGAAAGTGTAAAGGGAAACTGAACCTGATAAAGAAAATATCTTGACAGTGAAAACGCAATCCAGTATATTATAAACATGTCACGTTTGTACAAGATGTTGTGAAAAAACATCTTGACTTACGATAAGAAATTTTATAAGATACAAATTGTCTTTATTATTCCGCAGTAGCTCAGTGGTAGAGCTATCGGCTGTTAACCGATCGGTCGTAGGTTCGAGTCCTACCTGCGGAGCCATACAGAGAAGTACCCAAGTGGCTCAAGGGGCTCCCCTGCTAAGGGAGTAGATCGCTAACGCGGTGCGAGGGTTCGAATCCCTTCTTCTCTGCCATACATACTGGCCCGTTGGTCAAGTGGTTAAGACACCGCCCTTTCACGGCGGTAACACGGGTTCGAATCCCGTACGGGTCACCACTTCGGAGGATTAGCTCAGCTGGGAGAGCACCTGCCTTACAAGCAGGGGGTCGGCGGTTCGATCCCGTCATCCTCCACCATATAAATTATATAAATAGTATCATCGCGGGGTGGAGCAGCACGGTAGCTCGTCGGGCTCATAACCCGAAGGTCGCAGGTTCAAATCCTGTCCCCGCAACCAAATGGTCCCGTGGTGTAGTGGTTAACATGCCTGCCTGTCACGCAGGAGATCGCCGGTTCGACCCCGGTCGGGACCGCCATTTTAACTTCTGCTATTTGGCAGTTGTTTTTTGTTGGACATTATGTTACAATAACGTTTGTCTTTGAAAAGAAGATAAATATTTCGATGGGCTATAGCCAAGCGGTAAGGCAACGGACTTTGACTCCGTCATGCGCTGGTTCGAATCCAGCTAGCCCAGCCATTTACGAGCCATTAGCTCAGTTGGTAGAGCATCTGACTTTTAATCAGAGGGTCGAAGGTTCGAATCCTTCATGGCTCACTTTTGTTTTTTCCGCGCGGTCGTGGCGGAACGGCAGACGCGCTAGGTTGAGGGCCTAGTGGGGGAAACCCCGTGGAGGTTCAAGTCCTCTCGGCCGCATCAAAAAATCTTTTTTAAAAAGTACTTGCATTTGAAAATGTAGTATGATAAGATAATTGAGTCGCCAAAATACAACGACGAAAAAACATCATGAATAAGCGCCCGTAGCTCAATTGGATAGAGCGTTTGACTACGGATCAAGAGGTTAGGGGTTCGACTCCTCTCGGGCGCGCCATAACGGGAAGTGGCTCAGCTTGGTAGAGCACCTGGTTTGGGACCAGGGGGTCGCAGGTTCAAATCCTGTCTTCCCGACCACGCGGGTGTAGTTTAGTGGTAAAACAAGAGCCTTCCAAGCTCTGGTCGAGAGTTCGATTCTCTTCACCCGCTTTTAGTTCTTTGAAAACTGAACGAAACAAACAACGTGAAACGTCAATTTTTATTTTTAGATGCTAGACAAACTAACTTTATTGGAGAGTTTGATCCTGGCTCAGGATGAACGCTGGCGGCGTGCCTAATACATGCAAGTCGAGCGAATGGATTGAGAGCTTGCTCTCAAGAAGTTAGCGGCGGACGGGTGAGTAACACGTGGGTAACCTGCCCATAAGACTGGGATAACTCCGGGAAACCGGGGCTAATACCGGATAATATTTTGAACTGCATGGTTCGAAATTGAAAGGCGGCTTCGGCTGTCACTTATGGATGGACCCGCGTCGCATTAGCTAGTTGGTGAGGTAACGGCTCACCAAGGCAACGATGCGTAGCCGACCTGAGAGGGTGATCGGCCACACTGGGACTGAGACACGGCCCAGACTCCTACGGGAGGCAGCAGTAGGGAATCTTCCGCAATGGACGAAAGTCTGACGGAGCAACGCCGCGTGAGTGATGAAGGCTTTCGGGTCGTAAAACTCTGTTGTTAGGGAAGAACAAGTGCTAGTTGAATAAGCTGGCACCTTGACGGTACCTAACCAGAAAGCCACGGCTAACTACGTGCCAGCAGCCGCGGTAATACGTAGGTGGCAAGCGTTATCCGGAATTATTGGGCGTAAAGCGCGCGCAGGTGGTTTCTTAAGTCTGATGTGAAAGCCCACGGCTCAACCGTGGAGGGTCATTGGAAACTGGGAGACTTGAGTGCAGAAGAGGAAAGTGGAATTCCATGTGTAGCGGTGAAATGCGTAGAGATATGGAGGAACACCAGTGGCGAAGGCGACTTTCTGGTCTGTAACTGACACTGAGGCGCGAAAGCGTGGGGAGCAAACAGGATTAGATACCCTGGTAGTCCACGCCGTAAACGATGAGTGCTAAGTGTTAGAGGGTTTCCGCCCTTTAGTGCTGAAGTTAACGCATTAAGCACTCCGCCTGGGGAGTACGGCCGCAAGGCTGAAACTCAAAGGAATTGACGGGGGCCCGCACAAGCGGTGGAGCATGTGGTTTAATTCGAAGCAACGCGAAGAACCTTACCAGGTCTTGACATCCTCTGAAAACCCTAGAGATAGGGCTTCTCCTTCGGGAGCAGAGTGACAGGTGGTGCATGGTTGTCGTCAGCTCGTGTCGTGAGATGTTGGGTTAAGTCCCGCAACGAGCGCAACCCTTGATCTTAGTTGCCATCATTAAGTTGGGCACTCTAAGGTGACTGCCGGTGACAAACCGGAGGAAGGTGGGGATGACGTCAAATCATCATGCCCCTTATGACCTGGGCTACACACGTGCTACAATGGACGGTACAAAGAGCTGCAAGACCGCGAGGTGGAGCTAATCTCATAAAACCGTTCTCAGTTCGGATTGTAGGCTGCAACTCGCCTACATGAAGCTGGAATCGCTAGTAATCGCGGATCAGCATGCCGCGGTGAATACGTTCCCGGGCCTTGTACACACCGCCCGTCACACCACGAGAGTTTGTAACACCCGAAGTCGGTGGGGTAACCTTTATGGAGCCAGCCGCCTAAGGTGGGACAGATGATTGGGGTGAAGTCGTAACAAGGTAGCCGTATCGGAAGGTGCGGCTGGATCACCTCCTTTCTATGGAGAATTGATGAACGCTGTTCATCAATATAAGTTTCCGTGTTTCGTTTTGTTCAGTTTTGAGAGAACTATCTCTCATATATAAATGTATGTTCTTTGAAAACTAGATAACAGTGTAGCTCATATTTTTTTAATTTTAGTTTGGTTAAGTTAGAAAGGGCGCACGGTGGATGCCTTGACACTAGGAGTCGATGAAGGACGGGACTAACGCCGATATGCTTCGGGGAGCTGTAAGTAAGCTTTGATCCGAAGATTTCCGAATGGGGAAACCCACCATACGTAATGGTATGGTATCCTTACCTGAATACATAGGGTAAGGAAGACAGACCCAGGGAACTGAAACATCTAAGTACCTGGAGGAAGAGAAAGCAAATGCGATTTCCTGAGTAGCGGCGAGCGAAACGGAACATAGCCCAAACCAAGAGGCTTGCCTCTTGGGGTTGTAGGACATTCTATACGGAGTTACAAAGGAACGAGGTAGACGAAGCGACCTGGAAAGGTCCGTCGTAGAGGGTAACAACCCCGTAGTCGAAACTTCGTTCTCTCTTGAATGTATCCTGAGTACGGCGGAACACGTGAAATTCCGTCGGAATCTGGGAGGACCATCTCCCAAGGCTAAATACTCCCTAGTGATCGATAGTGAACCAGTACCGTGAGGGAAAGGTGAAAAGCACCCCGGAAGGGGAGTGAAAGAGATCCTGAAACCGTGTGCCTACAAATAGTCAGAGCCCGTTAATGGGTGATGGCGTGCCTTTTGTAGAATGAACCGGCGAGTTACGATCCCGTGCGAGGTTAAGCTGAAGAGGCGGAGCCGCAGCGAAAGCGAGTCTGAATAGGGCGTTTAGTACGTGGTCGTAGACCCGAAACCAGGTGATCTACCCATGTCCAGGGTGAAGTTCAGGTAACACTGAATGGAGGCCCGAACCCACGCACGTTGAAAAGTGCGGGGATGAGGTGTGGGTAGCGGAGAAATTCCAATCGAACCTGGAGATAGCTGGTTCTCCCCGAAATAGCTTTAGGGCTAGCCTTAAGTGTAAGAGTCTTGGAGGTAGAGCACTGATTGAACTAGGGGTCCTCATCGGATTACCGAATTCAGTCAAACTCCGAATGCCAATGACTTATCCTTAGGAGTCAGACTGCGAGTGATAAGATCCGTAGTCAAGAGGGAAACAGCCCAGATCGCCAGCTAAGGTCCCAAAGTGTGTATTAAGTGGAAAAGGATGTGGAGTTGCTTAGACAACTAGGATGTTGGCTTAGAAGCAGCCACCATTTAAAGAGTGCGTAATAGCTCACTAGTCGAGTGACTCTGCGCCGAAAATGTACCGGGGCTAAATACACCACCGAAGCTGCGAATTGATACCAATGGTATCAGTGGTAGGGGAGCGTTCTAAGTGCAGTGAAGTCAGACCGGAAGGACTGGTGGAGCGCTTAGAAGTGAGAATGCCGGTATGAGTAGCGAAAGACGGGTGAGAATCCCGTCCACCGAATGCCTAAGGTTTCCTGAGGAAGGCTCGTCCGCTCAGGGTTAGTCAGGACCTAAGCCGAGGCCGACAGGCGTAGGCGATGGACAACAGGTTGATATTCCTGTACCACCTCTTTATCGTTTGAGCAATGGAGGGACGCAGAAGGATAGAAGAAGCGTGCGATTGGTTGTGCACGTCCAAGCAGTTAGGCTGATAAGTAGGCAAATCCGCTTATCGTGAAGGCTGAGCTGTGATGGGGAAGCTCCTTATGGAGCGAAGTCTTTGATTCCCCGCTGCCAAGAAAAGCTTCTAGCGAGATAAAAGGTGCCTGTACCGCAAACCGACACAGGTAGGCGAGGAGAGAATCCTAAGGTGTGCGAGAGAACTCTGGTTAAGGAACTCGGCAAAATGACCCCGTAACTTCGGGAGAAGGGGTGCTTTCTTAACGGAAAGCCGCAGTGAATAGGCCCAAGCGACTGTTTAGCAAAAACACAGGTCTCTGCGAAGCCGTAAGGCGAAGTATAGGGGCTGACACCTGCCCGGTGCTGGAAGGTTAAGGAGAGGGGTTAGCGTAAGCGAAGCTCTGAACTGAAGCCCCAGTAAACGGCGGCCGTAACTATAACGGTCCTAAGGTAGCGAAATTCCTTGTCGGGTAAGTTCCGACCCGCACGAAAGGTGTAACGATTTGGGCACTGTCTCAACCAGAGACTCGGTGAAATTATAGTACCTGTGAAGATGCAGGTTACCCGCGACAGGACGGAAAGACCCCGTGGAGCTTTACTGTAGCCTGATATTGAATTTTGGTACATTTTGTACAGGATAGGCGGGAGCCATTGAAACCGGAGCGCTAGCTTCGGTGGAGGCGCTGGTGGGATACCGCCCTGAATGTATTGAAATTCTAACCTACGGGTCTTATCGACCCGGGAGACAGTGTCAGGTGGGCAGTTTGACTGGGGCGGTCGCCTCCTAAAGTGTAACGGAGGCGCCCAAAGGTTCCCTCAGAATGGTTGGAAATCATTCGTAGAGTGCAAAGGCATAAGGGAGCTTGACTGCGAGACCTACAAGTCGAGCAGGGACGAAAGTCGGGCTTAGTGATCCGGTGGTTCCGCATGGAAGGGCCATCGCTCAACGGATAAAAGCTACCCCGGGGATAACAGGCTTATCTCCCCCAAGAGTCCACATCGACGGGGAGGTTTGGCACCTCGATGTCGGCTCATCGCATCCTGGGGCTGTAGTCGGTCCCAAGGGTTGGGCTGTTCGCCCATTAAAGCGGTACGCGAGCTGGGTTCAGAACGTCGTGAGACAGTTCGGTCCCTATCCGTCGTGGGCGTAGGAAATTTGAGAGGAGCTGTCCTTAGTACGAGAGGACCGGGATGGACGCACCGCTGGTGTACCAGTTGTTCTGCCAAGGGCATAGCTGGGTAGCTATGTGCGGAAGGGATAAGTGCTGAAAGCATCTAAGCATGAAGCCCCCCTCAAGATGAGATTTCCCATAGCGTAAGCTAGTAAGATCCCTGAAAGATGATCAGGTTGATAGGTTCGAGGTGGAAGCATGGTGACATGTGGAGCTGACGAATACTAATAGATCGAGGACTTAACCATATAATATGAAGCAATGTTATCTAGTTTTGAAAGAATATAAAAAACTTGTTGACTTTAAAAGTTAAATAAGTTATGATGATTCTTGTCTTAAATGAATACAGTCTGGTAATGATGGCAGAGAGGTCACACCCGTTCCCATACCGAACACGGAAGTTAAGCTCTCTAGCGCCGATGGTAGTTGGGACCTTGTCCCTGTGAGAGTAGGACGTTGCCAGGCTATTTATATCATCGCGGGGTGGAGCAGTACGGTAGCTCGTCGGGCTCATAACCCGAAGGTCGCAGGTTCAAATCCTGTCCCCGCAACCAAATGGTCCCGTGGTGTAGTGGTTAACATGCCTGCCTGTCACGCAGGAGATCGCCGGTTCGACCCCGGTCGGGACCGCCATTTTATATAAAGAAAAGAACGAAACATGTTGTTTCGTATTTTTTTATTTGTTTTAACAAAAAACTAATAAAGACAGTCAAACTATCCTTAGGAAAACTCCTAAGGACTTTTTTATATATTCAAAACCTGTATAATAAAGAGCAGAGAACATTGTGAGTAAAGTAGGTGAAGTCTGTGAGTAAATATGAAATAACAACAAACTCTTCTGAGGAAACACAAAGATTATCAGAAAAACTAGGTGGACTTGTCGGTGCACAAGATGTAATTATTTTAGAAGGAGATCTAGGGGCTGGTAAGACAACTTTTACAAAAGGGCTAGCAAAAGGTCTTGGAGTGAAAAGAGTTGTAAATAGTCCTACCTTTAATATTATTAAAGAATATAAAGGGAGATTGCCGCTATATCATATGGACGTGTATCGCTTAGCGGAAAGTGAAGAGGACTTAGGTTTTGATGAGTATTTCTACGGTGAAGGAATTACCGTAGTAGAATGGGCTCATTTAATAGAAGCATTTTTACCAAATGAGAAGTTACAAATTAGTTTATTCCATGCTGGAGATGATACAAGGAAAATTGTACTCGAGCCAATTGGAGATCGATATATTAGATTATGTGAGGAGCTATTACAAGATGAAAGTACTAGCAATTGATACTTCAAATTACGTAATGGGTGTATCCCTTATTGAGGAAGGAAACGTAATTGGGGAAATCATTACAAACTTAACAAAAAACCATTCTGTACGTCTTATGCCAGCTGTAGAGAAATTGTTAAAAGAATGTGGTGTAAAACCGAAAGAATTAACTAAAATCGTTGTAGCTGCTGGACCTGGATCATATACAGGTGTTCGTATAGGTGTGACAGCTGCAAAAACATTAGCTTGGTCACTTCAAATACCAATTGTAGGTGTATCAAGTTTAGAAGTAGTGGCTGCAAACGGTGCTAATTTTGATGGATTAATCTGTCCTTTATTTGATGGAAGACGCGGACAAATTTATACTGGGTTATATACATATGAAGGAGAGCATTTAACTTCTATAGAAGAAGACCGAATCATCCTTATTGTAGACTGGTTGCAAATGTTAAAAGATAAAGGAAAGCCGGTTTTATTTATTGGTAACGATGTTAAATTGCACAAAGAAACAATAATAGAACATTTAGGCAATCAAGCTGTATTTGCTCCTTTTACTAAAAATAACCCAAGACCAAGTGAGTTGGCGTTCTTAGGATTACAAAAAGAGGAACAAGACGTACATTCATTTGTTCCTAGTTATCTTCGTTTAGCTGAAGCCGAAACAAAGTGGTTAGAAAGTCAAAACAAGTAGGAGCTTGCAGAAGATGGATATGGTATTTAGAAAGATGGAACTCGGTGATATCGCTCAAATTGTAGCTATTGAAGAAGCGTCTTTTTCAACTCCTTGGACTGCAGATGCCTTTCACCGTGAGTTAACGACGAATGAACATGCACATTATGTTGTGCTAGAAAAAGATGGTCGTGTAATTGGGTATTGTGGATTGTGGATAATTATTGATGAATCACATATAACAAATGTAGCTATTTTGCCAGAATACAGAGGTCAAAAGCTAGGGGATGCTTTATTGAAAGAAGTTATTTCCGAAGCGAAAGATTTAGGAGTAAAAACGATGACACTTGAAGTACGTGTATCAAATGAAGTAGCAAAACAGTTATACAGAAAATACGGATTTCAAAATGGTGGAATTCGTAAACGATACTATGCAGACAATCAGGAAGATGGTCTCGTAATGTGGGTGAATATATAATGGAAAAAAATACGATTATACTTGGTATTGAAACAAGTTGTGATGAAACAGCAGTAGCAGTTGTTAAAAATGGAACGGAAATTATTGCGAATGTCGTTGCATCACAAATTGAAAGTCATAAACGTTTTGGCGGAGTTGTACCAGAGATTGCATCTCGTCATCATGTAGAAGAAATTACAGTTGTGTTAGAAGAAGCTTTAAAAGAAGCAAATATCACATTTGATGATATTGATGCAATTGCTGTAACAGAAGGACCTGGTTTAGTAGGAGCGCTTTTAATAGGGGTAAATGCAGCGAAAGCAGTGGCTTTTGCACATGATATTCCTTTAGTGGGTGTTCATCATATCGCTGGGCACATTTATGCGAACCGTTTAGTGAAAGAAGTTCAATTCCCACTACTATCACTTGTTGTATCTGGTGGACATACGGAGCTTGTTTATATGAAAGAACATGGTTCATTCGAAGTGATTGGTGAAACAAGAGATGATGCAGCTGGAGAGGCATATGATAAAGTAGCTCGAACGTTATCCATGCCATATCCAGGTGGTCCTCATATTGATCGCCTTGCACATGAAGGGAAACCGACAATCGATTTGCCTCGTGCATGGCTAGAACCTGATTCGTATGATTTCAGCTTTAGTGGATTGAAATCAGCAGTTATCAACACTGTGCATAACGCAAAACAACGCGGGATAGAAATTGCACCGGAAGATTTAGCGGCAAGTTTCCAAGAAAGTGTAATAGATGTGCTTGTAACGAAAGCATCTCGTGCAGCAGAAGCATATAACGTAAAGCAACTTCTTCTTGCTGGTGGAGTAGCTGCGAATAAAGGACTTCGCGCACGTTTGGAAGCGGAATTTGCGACAAAAGAAAATATTGAGCTAATTATTCCTCCACTATCTTTATGTACCGATAATGCAGCGATGATTGCAGCCGCAGGTACAATTGCATATGAACAAGGAAAACGTGCTACATTAGCTTTAAATGCAAATCCAGGATTAGATATTGAAGCATAGTTATGCACAAAATTAACCACAGCTTGTGGATAAAACCCATATTATCTGTTGATAATATGGGTTTTATTGTGTATATAAAATGTTGATAACTTTTTTAGGTATTGTGGATAATGTGGATAAGTTATTTTGGAGTTTATTTTATAAAGGTGGATATGTGTATAAACCTGTGGATAAAGTAGGCGAAGTCTGACCTTTGAATGTATTCTTTTTTTTGGGAAATAAATCGCAAGAAGATATCTCTAAAAAACATTTTGAAATGTGCCCTTATTATAGGGGCGAGCCAACGTTGTCAAACTTTGTCGGTAAATCGGTACGTCTTGTCGAATCGTTTATACCCCAGCTAGAAGATAAAAAGGATGTCGCATAGTCAAAAATCCCGACTTATGAGACATCCTTCTTATTCATACTCTTATAAATGTAATTCTTCCCATTCTGCCATACAAGCATCAAGTTGCTCTTGTAGTGTTTGCTTTTTCGTTGTAATTTCACTAGCCTTTTCATAATCTGCGTATATTTCTGGTAAGCAAAGTTGATCTTCTAACGTAGCAATTTCTTCTTCAAATTCTACAATATTTTGTTCTAGTTCCTCAATTTTTCGAGTGCGTTGACGTTCTAATTGTTTACGCTCTTTTTCTTCGAGATAATTTAATTTTTCTTGAGCTACAGTTTTTTGAACAGGTGCTTGGTTTTCTTGCTGCTCTTGTTGTTCAAATGCTGCGCGTTCAATCATTTCATTTTTCTTCTCCACATAGTAATCGTAATCGCCTAAATACTCTTGTGCACCTTCTGTTGACAACTCAACAACGGTCGTCGTTACACGATTAATAAAGTAGCGGTCATGTGAAACAAATAGAAGGGTGCCTGGATAATCAATTAAAGCATTCTCCAAAATTTCTTTACTATTTAAATCAAGATGGTTCGTAGGTTCATCGAGAATTAATAAATTCGATTTTTGCATCATAAGTTTTGCAAGAGCTAATCGAGCTTTTTGTCCACCACTAAGAGAAGATACTGGTTTTAGTACATCATCCCCTGTGAATAAGAAGTTACCTAATATCGTGCGAATTTCTTTTTCGGGCTGCAATGGATATTCATCCCATAACTCATTTAAAACTCGCTTAGAAGATGTTAAATTTGCTTGTTCTTGATCATAATAACCAACAGATACATTGGATCCGAAAGAAACATGACCATTTAATAGTGGTAACTTATTCACAAGTGATTTTAATAATGTGGATTTCCCAATTCCGTTTGGACCAACTAAAGCAACGCTATCCCCACGAGTTAAGCGCATAGTTACATGTTCAATAATCGGATCATCATCATAGCCGATAGTTGCATCCTTTACTTGTAAAACATCATTTCCACTTTGTTTTTCGATATCGAAGTGGAAGGATGCTGACTTAGAATCACCTAATGGTCTAGTCAATAATTCCATTCTATCTAATTGTTTACGACGGCTTTGCGCACGTTTTGTCGTAGATGCGCGAGCTATATTTTTTTGAACGAAATCCTCAAGCTTAGCGATTTCATCTTGTTGTTTTTCATAACGTTTCATGTCTTGCTCGTATAATGCTGATTTTAAGTCTAAATATTTACTGTAGTTACCAACAAATCGTCTGCTTTCTTTATTCGAAATTTCATATACTTGTGTAACGAGTTTATCTAAGAAATAACGGTCATGGGAAACGATTAGTATTGCGCCAGGATAGCCTTGTAAATATTGTTCAAGCCATGTTAATGTTTCGATGTCTAAATGGTTTGTAGGCTCGTCCAAAATAAGTAGGTCTGGTTTCGTTAATAATAATTTACCGAGAGCTAATCGTGTTTTTTGTCCACCACTTAATGTAGAAATCGTCGTCTGGTGCGTTTCAACTGGGAAGCCAAGACCACTTAAAATCGAGCGAATATCTGCTTCATATTGATATCCACCTTGATCTTTATAATCTAATTGCAATTGGTCATAATCAGCTAATAATCTTTCATATGTAGCCTCGTTTGAAAAGTTTTCTTCTTTTCCCATCTCTTGCTCTAGCCTTCGAAGTTTTGTCTCCATTTGCTGCAAGTGTGTAAAGACGGTTAACATTTCATCCCAAATTGTTAAAGACGTTTCTAACCCGGTATTTTGAGCTAAATATCCGATTGAGACATCTTTTGGTTTTATAATTTCGCCACCATCATGAGATAGCTCACCAGCTATTATTTTTAATAATGTAGATTTTCCGGCCCCATTTCGTCCGACTAATGCGATACGATCTTTCGTTTGAACTTCTAATTTTATGTTTGCAAGAATCGTTTCTGCACCGTATAATTTCGTAAGCGCGTTTACTTGTAATAAAATCAATGTTTTCACCTCAAATAATTTCTTAACTTTGCCATGTTTATATTTCTCAATCATACTAAAAATAGTGTATAGTTTAAAATAAAGAGAGAATACTTCTTCTCTTTATTATACAGGGAAATTCATGAGTGCTAAACTTCTGTATTTGATTCAAGTATATGAATAAAGATAGGAAGAGAGGAGAGGTTATATGGAGCAGCAAAAAATTCCACAGGCCACTGCCAAACGATTGCCTCTATACTATCGATTTATCCAAAACTTATCTCTTTCTGGTAAGCAACGTGTTTCATCAGCCGAATTGAGCGAAGCGGTAAAAGTTGATTCCGCAACGATTCGAAGAGATTTTTCGTATTTTGGAGCGTTAGGGAAAAAAGGTTATGGATATAACGTAAATTATTTATTATCATTTTTCCGTGAAACACTCGACCAAGATGATATAACACGTGTAGCACTTATTGGAGTAGGTAATTTAGGGACCGCTTTCTTACATTATAATTTCACGAAAAACAATAATACAAAAATTGAAATGGCGTTTGATGTTAGTGAAGAGAAAGTCGGGACAGAAATCGGGGGCATTCCTGTATATCATTTAGATGAATTAGAAGAACGTTTATCAACTGATATACAAGTGGCAATATTAACAGTACCCGCTACAGTAGCACAATCTGTAGCAGATAGATTGGCAGAAACGAACGTGCATGGTATTTTAAATTTCACACCAGCGCGCTTAAATGTGTCAGATAATATAAGAATTCACCATATTGATTTAGCGGTAGAGTTACAAACACTCGTTTACTTTTTAAAGAATTATCCACAATAAAACGCAGAGGAAGCGACCTCTGCGTTTTATTATTGTTTTTTCTTTGTGAATTTAACTAATATAAGGCGAAGTGCCAAATTAAAATCAATTGTTGCCATAACTGCAAATAGTATCGTCCACATATTCCAGATTGTATCTGTTACGTTCGTAATGGCGAAGCGTGTAAAGATACATCCTAGAAGGAAGTACAATGCAGCCATGAACAATGGTGAGTTCCTCATACTAAAAATCCTCCGATAAAGCCTTGCATTTTTTCAGCTTCTTTAATCATTTCTTGAATTTGTTCATTGCTCATTAAAACTTGAGCAACTGCAACTAATGTATTCATTGCAACATGAGCTGCGATAGGGACGATAATACGCTTCGTTTTTACATATAAAAAGGCGAATACGAGTCCCATAGAAGTGTATACCAATAAGTGAGTGAAATCAAAATGAATTGCTGCGAATACAAGAGAACTAATGATAGCAGCGATAAAGAAGTTAAACTTCTTATAAAGTGTACCAAATAAAATTTTTCTAAATACGATTTCTTCCAAAATAGGTCCTATTATAGAGATGACGATAAGGAACCAAGGTGTCGTTCTTGCGATATCCATAAGTCTTGCTGTATTTTCTGATCCAGGTTTAATTCCTAATACACGCATTTCTATCATACCGGCAATACTTTGTGAGAAAAATGCTAGGAAGAACCCGATAAAAATCCAACCAATCGTAGCTGGAACAGTAGAGCGCATTGTATCTAAACGTCTGTCACGAATATCTGTTCTAAGTAACCAAAGTACGATACATAATGCAATAAAGAAGCTAATGATTGCCCAGTGGCCAGTTATGAGTTGAAATTTCTCTTCTCTAGTAAATCCCCTGTTATCATAAAGTCCAGTTTTCAGCAGAAGTGGTAATCCAGCAATGGATGATAACTGCATTAAAATGTATGTAACGATAACCCACCAATATTGTTTTTTCAAATGGTTTAACCATCCTTTCTAACTCTAGTGTATGAGATAAGGTAGGATAACATGTAAGTATGCTACCTACGATATAAACTTCACTTAAATTATGTTTTTTTCGTAAATCCTTATTTGAAATTATAATAGAAGACAGGAGAAAGTTGTGTGTATAGCGAAAACAACTTAGGGTGTCCTTTCATATTGTAACATACGAGTAGTGGAAACAACGATTCATATGGTAAAGGTAGAAGAAGAGGGACTCTATATAGAAAAGTGTATAGCTTAATTTGCGAAAAAATTATGATTTTTTTACTTGCAAAAGAAATTGAGATTATTTATTATTATAAGTGTGTTAGCACTCGAGTGACTTGAGTGCTAATAAATAAAATTTACATAACAAAATGAGGAGGTTATTGTTCATGCTAAAGCCATTAGGTGATCGCGTTGTAATTGAGCTTGTTCAAGCAGAAGAAAAAACAGCAAGTGGTATTGTATTACCAGACACTGCAAAAGAAAAACCACAAGAGGGTAAAGTTATTGCAGTAGGTACTGGTCGAGTGCTTGAAAATGGTGAGCGTGTTGCTTTAGAGGTAGCTGCAGGTGATCTTATCATCTTCTCAAAATATGCAGGTACTGAAGTGAAATATGAAGGTACTGACTACTTGATTTTACGTGAAAGTGACATTTTAGCAGTTATCGGTTAATTATATAAATCTTAAAAAATTCAAGGGGGTCAATTATTATGGCAAAAGATATTAAATTTAGTGAAGAAGCACGTCGTTCGATGCTTCGCGGTGTCGACACTCTTGCAAACGCAGTAAAAGTAACGCTTGGACCAAAAGGTCGTAACGTTGTACTTGAGAAAAAATTCGGTTCACCACTTATTACAAATGACGGTGTAACAATTGCAAAAGAAATCGAATTAGAAGATGCATTCGAAAACATGGGTGCAAAATTAGTAGCAGAAGTTGCTAGCAAAACAAATGATGTAGCTGGTGACGGAACGACAACTGCAACTGTATTAGCACAAGCTATGATTCGTGAAGGTCTTAAAAACGTAACAGCTGGTGCGAACCCAATGGGTCTTCGTAAAGGTATCGAAAAAGCTGTTACTGCTGCAATCGCAGAATTAAAAGAGATTTCTAAACCAATCGAAGGTAAATCTTCTATCGCACAAGTAGCTGCTATTTCTGCGGCTGACGAAGAAGTTGGTCAATTAATCGCTGAAGCAATGGAGCGCGTTGGTAACGACGGCGTTATTACTTTAGAAGAATCTAAAGGATTTACAACAGAATTAGACGTAGTAGAAGGTATGCAATTTGATCGTGGATATGCATCTCCTTACATGATTACTGATTCTGACAAAATGGAAGCAGTTCTTGATAACCCATACATCTTAATTACTGATAAGAAGATTTCTAACATCCAAGAAATCTTACCAGTATTAGAGCAAGTGGTACAACAAGGTAAACCACTTCTTATCATCGCTGAAGACGTAGAAGGCGAAGCTTTAGCTACATTAGTAGTGAACAAACTTCGTGGTACATTCAATGTAGTAGCTGTTAAAGCTCCTGGATTTGGTGACCGTCGTAAAGCAATGCTAGAAGATATCGCAATCTTAACTGGTGGCGAAGTAATCACTGAAGAATTAGGTCGTGACTTAAAATCTGCTACAATTGAATCTTTAGGACGCGCTGGTAAAGTTGTTGTAACGAAAGAAAACACAACTGTAGTTGAAGGTATCGGAAATTCACAACAAATCGAAGCTCGCATTGGCCAAATCCGCGCGCAATTAGAAGAAACTACTTCTGAATTCGATCGTGAAAAATTACAAGAGCGTCTTGCAAAACTTGCAGGTGGCGTAGCAGTAATTAAAGTAGGTGCAGCAACTGAAACTGAGTTAAAAGAGCGCAAACTTCGTATTGAAGATGCACTTAACTCAACTCGTGCAGCAGTAGAAGAAGGTATCGTTGCAGGTGGTGGTACTTCACTTATGAACGTATACACGAAAGTAGCTTCTATCGTAGCTGAAGGCGACGAAGCAACAGGTATCAACATCGTACTTCGCGCACTAGAAGAGCCAGTTCGTCAAATCGCAATCAACGCTGGTCTAGAAGGATCTGTAGTTGTAGAGCGTCTAAAAGGCGAAAAAGTAGGAGTTGGTTTCAACGCAGCTACTGGCGAGTGGGTTAACATGCTTGAAACTGGTATCGTAGATCCAGCTAAAGTAACTCGCTCTGCACTTCAAAACGCAGCATCTGTTGCAGCTATGTTCTTAACGACTGAAGCTGTAGTAGCTGACAAGCCAGAACCAAATGCACCAGCAATGCCTGACATGGGCGGCATGGGCATGGGCGGTATGGGCGGAATGATGTAATTCCGTTTGCTCGAAAAACATCCATTTCTATATAGAAATGGATGTTTTTTTATGTTTTTTAGAAAAGGAAATTAATTTCTGTAGAATTTTGTCGCTTTCTCTCTTGACCATATCGATACTTCATTGTTAGAATCTAGGAAGATAATATAAAACAATCCTTCATATATCCTCGATGATATGGTTTGAGAGTCTCTACCGGGTTACCGTAAACAACCTGACTATGAAGGCAGTGCGTCTTATATTTATAAAGAGCGGAAGACTATCTTTCTTTATAAAGCCAGACCCCTGCCTTTTCTTTGTTATGAGACTAGAGGCGGAGGACTGGCTTTTTTTATTATATTAGTAATGCTTTTTGCCTAATTGGTAAAAATATTTATATACGAGAACTAACGTTGGGGTGATTATTTTGAAGAAGCAGCATGATACAATTATCGTTTTAGATTTTGGGAGTCAGTACAATCAGTTAATAGCACGTCGAATTCGTGAGTTCGGTGTATACAGTGAACTTCATCCACATACAATTACTGCAGAAGAAATTAAAGCAATGAATCCAAAAGGGATTATCTTCTCTGGTGGACCAAATAGTGTATACGGTGAAGGCGCATTACATTGTGATGAAAAAATCTTTGAACTAGGATTACCGATCTTCGGTATTTGTTACGGTATGCAGCTTATGACGCAACACTTCGGTGGGAAAGTAGAACGTGCAAACCACCGTGAGTACGGAAAAGCTGTTCTTAAAGTAGAGAACGAATCAAAATTATATACGAACCTTCCAGAAGAGCAAGTTGTATGGATGAGCCATGGCGACTTAGTAACTGGTTTACCTGAAGGATTCGTAGTAGATGCGACAAGTGAGTCTTGTCCGATTGCTGGTATGAGCAATGAAGAGCAAAACTTATACGGTGTACAATTCCACCCAGAAGTACGTCACTCTGAGCACGGTAACGATTTAATTAAAAACTTCGTATTCGGCGCATGTGGTTGTTCTGAAGGATGGAACATGGAGAACTTTATCGAAGTAGAATTAGAGAAAATCCGTGAAACTGTTGGAGACAAAAAAGTACTATGCGCACTTAGCGGCGGTGTAGACTCTTCTGTTGTAGCAGTATTAATTCATAAAGCAATCGGCGACCAATTAACATGTATTTTCGTTGACCACGGTTTACTTCGTAAAGGTGAAGCAGAAGGCGTTATGAAAACATTCAGCGAAGGCTTCCACATGAACGTTATTAAAGTGGATGCACAAGAACGCTTCATGAACAAGTTAAAAGGTGTAGAAGATCCAGAGCAAAAACGTAAAATAATCGGTAATGAATTCATTTACGTATTTGATGATGAAGCTTCTAAATTACAAGGTATGGACTTCCTAGCACAAGGTACACTTTATACAGATATCGTTGAGAGTGGTACAGCAACTGCACAAACAATTAAATCTCACCATAACGTTGGTGGTCTTCCAGAAGACATGCAGTTCAAATTAATCGAGCCTTTAAACACGTTATTTAAAGATGAAGTACGTGTATTAGGATCAGAATTAGGAATTCCTGATGAAATCGTATGGCGTCAACCATTCCCAGGCCCTGGTCTTGGTATTCGTGTATTAGGTGAAATCACAGAAGAGAAATTAGAAATCGTTCGTGAATCTGATGCGATTTTACGTGAAGAAATTATTAAAGCAGGCTTAGACCGCGAAGTTTGGCAATACTTCACTGCGCTTCCTGGTATGCGTAGTGTAGGTGTTATGGGTGACGAGCGTACTTACGATTACACAGTAGGTATCCGCGCAGTAACTTCTATCGATGGTATGACAGCTGACTGGGCACGTATCCCTTGGGACGTATTAGAGAAAATCTCTGTACGTATCGTAAACGAAGTAAAACACGTTAACCGTATCGTGTATGATATAACAAGCAAGCCACCAGCAACTATTGAGTGGGAATAATATTATAAAAAAAGATCCATCTATTGCTCATGCATAGATGGATCTTTTTTATTTTCACCCTTAATACGAACGAAATTATAAAAGTTTATAAAAATGTTCGTTTTTAAATTGACAAAACCACCTCCTCGAGTTAATATGAGTATGTAATTCAAACGAAAAGTGAATATTATGCCGTCGTATAATATCGGGGATATGGCCCGAAAGTTTCTACCTAGCTACCGTAAATGGCTTGACTACGAGGCGTTTAGATAAAGATGAGGGGAAACTTGTCTTTATTCATAGAACGCTTCCATGTATATGCAATGGAAGCCTTTTTTATTTTTAATAGATAAAAGAGGGCTAGGGAGATTACGGCGAGTAATCATATAACGGGGGAAACGTAAGATGAAACGCTATTTTCAGTTTGATGAACTCGGTACAAATTATAAAACAGAGTTCATAGCAGGTTTAACGACATTTTTATCTATGGCTTATGTATTATTTGTCAATCCTGCTACGCTGTCACTTGGAAATGTTAAAGGGTTACCAGCAGGTACAGGAATGGATCCAGGTGCAGTATTCGTTGCTACAGCATTAGCAGCAGCGATTGGTTCGTTAATTATGGGGATCTTCGCGAAGTATCCGATTGCTTTGGCGCCGGGTATGGGAATTAACGCGTTCTTTGCTTATACGGCAGTGTTAACGATGGGTATTCCGTGGCAAACAGCAATTGCTGGAACATTAATGTCAGGTATTATCTTTATTATTCTTACAGCTTCAGGTATTCGTGAAAAAATCATTAATGCAATTCCAACAGAGTTAAAGTTTGCAGTAGCGGCAGGTATCGGATTGTTCATTGCCTTCCTTGGATTCCAAAATGCCGGAATTATCGTGAAAAATGATGCTGTTCTTGTTGGGTTGGGGGATTTAACAAAGGGCACAACGTTACTAGCAATCTTCGGGGTTGTTACGACAATCATCTTCATGATTAAGAAAATAAATGGTGCAGTTTTCTACGGTATGATTCTTACAGCAATCTTAGGAGTAGCGACAGGATTAATTGATACTCCGAAAGCGGTAGTGGGAGCAATACCGAGTCTAGAACCAACGTTCGGTGTGGCGTTAACTCACTTCGGAGATATTTTCACTGTTCAAATGGTGATTGTTATTATAACGTTCTTCTTCATCGATTTCTTTGATACAGCAGGTACACTTGTAGCGGTTGCGAATCAAGCTGGATTAATGAAGAACAATAAATTACCACGTGCAGGAAAAGCATTATTTGCAGATGCGATTGCAACTGTAATCGGTGCAATCTTAGGTACATCAACAACAACGTCTTACATTGAATCTTCTGCTGGGGTAGCAGCGGGTGGACGTTCTGGATTTACAGCAGTTGTAACAGCAGGGTTCTTCTTACTGGCACTATTCTTCTCGCCATTATTAAGCGTTGTAACACCAGCTGTAACGGCACCAGCTTTAATTATTGTAGGAATCTTAATGGTTTCATCTTTAGGCGAAATTGATTGGAAGAAGTTCGAGATTGCAGTACCAGCATTCTTTACAATCATTTCAATGCCACTTACGTATAGTATTGCGACAGGGATTGCAATCGGGTTTATCTTCTATCCAATTACAATGGTAGTAAGTGGTCGTCGTAAAGAGATTCATCCAATTATGTATGTTATGGGAGTGTTATTCGTACTATATTTCATCTACGTTCGTAAATAAAAGGGGTTTTTTGAAAGGTCTAGACTTAAGGGGAGTCTAGACCTTTTTTGCGTCTTCAGAAAATCTTAAGGATTTCCGAGCGTTTTTCTTCAGAAGTTTTCCTATAATAGAAGTTAGGGATTAAAAAAGTGATGGGGGAGATATTGTGGCACACGAAACAATACTTGTCGTAGATGATGAAAAAGAAATTCGAAATTTAATTACAATCTATTTAAAGAATGAAGGATATAAAGTATTGCAAGCAGGAGATGGTGAAGAAGGATTACGCCTATTAGAAGAAAATGAAGTGCATCTAGTCGTATTGGATATTATGATGCCGAAAGTAGATGGTATTCATATGTGTATGAAAGTAAGAGAATCGAAAGAAATGCCGATTATTATGCTTTCGGCGAAAACGCAAGATATGGACAAGATTTTAGGATTAACTACAGGTGCAGATGATTACGTAACGAAACCATTTAATCCGTTAGAGTTAATCGCAAGAATTAAATCTCAGTTACGTCGTTATATGAAGATGAATGGTTTTGCTATTCAAAATGAGGACGAGTTAGAAATTGGAGAGATGAAAATAAACATTTCAACCCATAAAGTTATTGTGGATGGAGAAGAAGTGAAATTGACACCGAGGGAATTTTCAATTTTAGAATTACTAGCTCGTAACCCGGGTATGGTCTTTAGTGCGGAACAAATTTATGAAAAGGTTTGGAATGAAAGATCTTTCCAGTCGGATAACACGGTAATGGTTCATATTCGGAAAGTGCGTGAGAAGATTGAGGAGAATCCAAGGAAGCCTAGATATATAAAAACTGTATGGGGAGTGGGATATAAGATTGAAAAAGATATTTAATCCATTTACTTATATTAGGAAAACTAGAGAATTAATTGAAAAGCTAGTGAAGAGGGTGAAGCGGAGTGTACGCATTCAACTTATTACTGCGTTTACTGCTTGTGCGTTGTTAGGGATTTTGTCAGCAAAAGCAGCAGCACCTTTTTTTGAGAATGCGAATCGGCAGGCGACAATCGATTATCGGTCTGGTATGGAGCAAATTAATCAACAAGCCCAAAGTGTGGCAAATAGTTCAGTTCATGAAAATAAATTAGAAGCTATATCAAGTATGATTGAAATAGAGAATCAAAATTTAGAACAAAACTCTAGAGCTTTAAAAGTGTTGGTTACTGACGAGAGTGGAAAAGTTTTATATAAGACGAAGCAGGCGCAAGAAGAACAAATTGATTTGCATAATACAATTCGTAATGCATCATCGTTTGCGATTAATTATATGAATGGTAGAAAAGAATTTGAAAGTACAAGAAAAGAATTTATAGCTTTTGCACCTATTACAATAGAAGATAAGAATTTATACATGTTTGTTAGTGGCATTCCGGAAGGTGAAGTAATATATGATACGCAAGAAGGACCGTTTCCATTTTTCATAGGTGTACTTGTATTTATTTTCTCTTTCTTCTATATAACAAAGAGAAAGATGAAGCAAATTGAAGCGATGGCGCAAGGTGTAAAGGAAATAGAAAAAGGAAATTTAGCGTATCGTATTGAGAAAAAAGGTGAAGATGAGATTGCGTCTTTAACTGAGAATATTAATAATATGGCGGAAGAGCTTATGAATAATATAGAAAAGGAACGTAAATTAGAGAAGCAAAAGAATGAGCTTATTACGAATGTGTCACACGATTTACGTACACCACTGACTTCTATAATGGGTTACTTGCGATTACTTCGAGATTCTAAATATGAAAATAAAGAACAACATGATGAGTATACGAGAATTGCTTTTGCGAAGTCGGAGCAGTTAAAGAATTTAATAGAAGATTTATTTGAGTATACGAAGTTAACAAATGAGCAAGTTATATTAGAAAAACAAGAGGTTTGTATAAATGAGTTATTGGAGCAATTAATAGAAGAGTTAGTACCGCAAGCAGAAGAGCATGGACTTACGTTTGTTAAGAAGTTTCCTGAGGAACGTGCCTATGCAGCGGTTGATTCGGAAAAGATGGTTCGTGTGTTTGATAATTTATTAATGAACGCGATTAAGTATAGTAAAGATGATGGGGAGATAAAAGTTTCTCTTCAAAGGCAGCGCCGGGATATACAAATTATAATTGCGAA
>NZ_JAMXKE010000001.1:270000-272500 GCF_024712505.1 Bacillus sp. IBL03825
AAGATGAGATTTCCCATAGCGTAAGCTAGTAAGATCCCTGAAAGATGATCAGGTTGATAGGTTCGAGGTGGAAGCATGGTGACATGTGGAGCTGACGAATACTAATAGATCGAGGACTTAACCATATAATATGAAGCAAATGTTATCTAGTTTTGAAGGAATATGCCTTCATAGTTTGGTGATGATGGCAGAGAGGTCACACCCGTTCCCATACCGAACACGGAAGTTAAGCTCTCTAGCGCCGATGGTAGTTGGGACCTTGTCCCTGTGAGAGTAGGACGTCGCCAAGCAACTTTAAGACGAGTCAGAATGACTCGTCTTTTTTGTGTTTTAAACTTCTTATCAGCCTCAAGTAAGTAATCCTTATTCTTTTGACCCTCTCATATTCATTTTCTTTCATCATTTTTGATGTGTAGTTTAAGATTTTTTATTTTATTTTTTGTAGAAGCAATCTGTTGATGTGTTAAAATAGTGCAGTTGTTTTTTTGAGTACTTGAATATAAGAAGATTTAATTTTGAAAAAGGAGATAATATGAAAAAGATAGGTGTAATTACTATAGTAGTTTTAGTTCTTCTAGCAATTACTTATATGTTAGTCGGGAATTATTTTTATAATTATGCGTTGAATGCGAAACAAGAGAAAGAATTTTTAGAGGATAATCCTCACTTAGTGGAAACAGTGAATGCATCGGGAGGTATGTTCGCTACAAATGAAGAAAAGGATGCGAGCTTTGTCTCAAATCATAAACCTAATACACTACACATAAATTCTTTTGATAAGTTGAAATTAACAGGTTATGAATATATGAATGAACAATCTAGCCATAAATGGGCAATTGTAGTTCATGGATATGATAGTAAGGCATTGAAAATGACGAAATATATCCGGAATTTTTATGAAGAAGGATATAACGTCATAGCGCCAGATCTTCGTGGGCATGAAAATAGTGAAGGCAATTATATAGGGATGGGCTGGCACGATCGTAAAGATATTTTGATGTGGATTCAACAAATTGTACAGAAAGACCCTAATGCTGAAATAGCACTCTTTGGTGTTTCAATGGGGGGAGCAACTGTAATGATGACTTCAGGTGAAGAGTTACCTTCTAACGTTAAAGTTATTATTGAAGATTGTGGATACTCAACTGTTATTGATGAATTTACGTATCAACTAAAAGATTTATTCCATTTGCCAAAGTTTCCTGTTATGAATGCGGCAAATACAGTTACAAAATTAAGAGCTGGATATGATTTAGAAGAAGCTTCAGCTGTAAAACAAGTAGCGAAAAGTAAAACACCGATGCTATTTATTCATGGGGATGCTGATACATTCGTTCCCTATGAAATGTTAGATGAAGTATATAATGCTGCAAAAGTAGAAAAAGAGAAATTAATTGTTCCAGGTGCTGGACATGGAGAAGCCGAGAAGGTAGATTCGAATAAATATTGGAATACCGTATGGAAGTTCGTGGGGAGATACATTCCAGCGTAATTAGATTGTTTTAGATTTGTATATACGATAATCAGAAGGAAGTGTTTTTATACTTTTGATTATCGTTTTTTCTATTTAAAAACTCATTTTAGTTTGTGGTATATAAGGTTTGAAGCATAAATTTTTGAATTCCTTATTGCCAATGCTACAATAATTGAAAACTACATGTTAATGAGGTGTTTCTATGAAAATTGAAGTATGGTCAGATTTTGTATGCCCATTTTGCTATATTGGGAAACGTAGATTAGAAATGGCTTTAGAGCAATTTCCGCATAAGAAGGATGTTGAAGTCGAGTTTAAAAGTTTTGAATTAGATCAAAATGCTCCAATTTATTCTGGAACAAGTATTAATGAAGTACTTGCATCAAAGTATGGGATTAGTATTGAAGAAGCTAAGCGTAATAATATACAATTAGGCAATCATGCAGCTAGTATGGGGTTAAGTTTTAATTTTGATGAGATGAAGCCGACGAACACATTTGATGCGCATCGTCTTGCTAAATTTGCAAAGGATCAAGGGAAAGAAAAAGAGATTACGGAAAATCTACTTTTTGCATATTTCACTGAATCGAAAAATTTAAGTGATGTGGATACGCTTGCTACTATTGCTGAAGCTTCAGGTTTAGATAAGCAAGAAGCTTTACGTGTTATTAATGATAAAAGTGCATATGCAAATGATGTTAGAATTGATGAAGCGATTGCTCAGCAATATCAAATTTCAGGAGTACCTTATTTTATTATTAATCAAAAGTATGCTATTTCAGGTGCGCAACCACTTGAAACTTTTGTCGGTGCACTTCAGCAAGTTTGGGAAGAAGAGAATCCTGCATCTAAGTTACAAGAGCTTTCTTCAGAGGGTGGAAGCGATATGTCTTGTACGGATGAAAGTTGTTCTGTACCTTCAAAAGAACAATAGTTTTTATGATGGAATAGCAACCCATAGAGCGTTTCATGGGTTGCTTATCTATTCTTATAGAAGAGGTATATAAATAGATAAATTAATAACGT
>NZ_JAMXKE010000001.1:275000-292500 GCF_024712505.1 Bacillus sp. IBL03825
GAAAGAGATCCTGAAACCGTGTGCCTACAAATAGTCAGAGCCCGTTAATGGGTGATGGCGTGCCTTTTGTAGAATGAACCGGCGAGTTACGATCCCGTGCGAGGTTAAGCTGAAGAGGCGGAGCCGCAGCGAAAGCGAGTCTGAATAGGGCGTTTAGTACGTGGTCGTAGACCCGAAACCAGGTGATCTACCCATGTCCAGGGTGAAGTTCAGGTAACACTGAATGGAGGCCCGAACCCACGCACGTTGAAAAGTGCGGGGATGAGGTGTGGGTAGCGGAGAAATTCCAATCGAACCTGGAGATAGCTGGTTCTCCCCGAAATAGCTTTAGGGCTAGCCTTAAGTGTAAGAGTCTTGGAGGTAGAGCACTGATTGAACTAGGGGTCCTCATCGGATTACCGAATTCAGTCAAACTCCGAATGCCAATGACTTATCCTTAGGAGTCAGACTGCGAGTGATAAGATCCGTAGTCAAGAGGGAAACAGCCCAGATCGCCAGCTAAGGTCCCAAAGTGTGTATTAAGTGGAAAAGGATGTGGAGTTGCTTAGACAACTAGGATGTTGGCTTAGAAGCAGCCACCATTTAAAGAGTGCGTAATAGCTCACTAGTCGAGTGACTCTGCGCCGAAAATGTACCGGGGCTAAATACACCACCGAAGCTGCGAATTGATACCAATGGTATCAGTGGTAGGGGAGCGTTCTAAGTGCAGTGAAGTCAGACCGGAAGGACTGGTGGAGCGCTTAGAAGTGAGAATGCCGGTATGAGTAGCGAAAGACGGGTGAGAATCCCGTCCACCGAATGCCTAAGGTTTCCTGAGGAAGGCTCGTCCGCTCAGGGTTAGTCAGGACCTAAGCCGAGGCCGACAGGCGTAGGCGATGGACAACAGGTTGATATTCCTGTACCACCTCTTTATCGTTTGAGCAATGGAGGGACGCAGAAGGATAGAAGAAGCGTGCGATTGGTTGTGCACGTCCAAGCAGTTAGGCTGATAAGTAGGCAAATCCGCTTATCGTGAAGGCTGAGCTGTGATGGGGAAGCTCCTTATGGAGCGAAGTCTTTGATTCCCCGCTGCCAAGAAAAGCTTCTAGCGAGATAAAAGGTGCCTGTACCGCAAACCGACACAGGTAGGCGAGGAGAGAATCCTAAGGTGTGCGAGAGAACTCTGGTTAAGGAACTCGGCAAAATGACCCCGTAACTTCGGGAGAAGGGGTGCTTTCTTAACGGAAAGCCGCAGTGAATAGGCCCAAGCGACTGTTTAGCAAAAACACAGGTCTCTGCGAAGCCGTAAGGCGAAGTATAGGGGCTGACACCTGCCCGGTGCTGGAAGGTTAAGGAGAGGGGTTAGCGTAAGCGAAGCTCTGAACTGAAGCCCCAGTAAACGGCGGCCGTAACTATAACGGTCCTAAGGTAGCGAAATTCCTTGTCGGGTAAGTTCCGACCCGCACGAAAGGTGTAACGATTTGGGCACTGTCTCAACCAGAGACTCGGTGAAATTATAGTACCTGTGAAGATGCAGGTTACCCGCGACAGGACGGAAAGACCCCGTGGAGCTTTACTGTAGCCTGATATTGAATTTTGGTACATTTTGTACAGGATAGGCGGGAGCCATTGAAACCGGAGCGCTAGCTTCGGTGGAGGCGCTGGTGGGATACCGCCCTGAATGTATTGAAATTCTAACCTACGGGTCTTATCGACCCGGGAGACAGTGTCAGGTGGGCAGTTTGACTGGGGCGGTCGCCTCCTAAAGTGTAACGGAGGCGCCCAAAGGTTCCCTCAGAATGGTTGGAAATCATTCGTAGAGTGCAAAGGCATAAGGGAGCTTGACTGCGAGACCTACAAGTCGAGCAGGGACGAAAGTCGGGCTTAGTGATCCGGTGGTTCCGCATGGAAGGGCCATCGCTCAACGGATAAAAGCTACCCCGGGGATAACAGGCTTATCTCCCCCAAGAGTCCACATCGACGGGGAGGTTTGGCACCTCGATGTCGGCTCATCGCATCCTGGGGCTGTAGTCGGTCCCAAGGGTTGGGCTGTTCGCCCATTAAAGCGGTACGCGAGCTGGGTTCAGAACGTCGTGAGACAGTTCGGTCCCTATCCGTCGTGGGCGTAGGAAATTTGAGAGGAGCTGTCCTTAGTACGAGAGGACCGGGATGGACGCACCGCTGGTGTACCAGTTGTTCTGCCAAGGGCATAGCTGGGTAGCTATGTGCGGAAGGGATAAGTGCTGAAAGCATCTAAGCATGAAGCCCCCCTCAAGATGAGATTTCCCATAGCGTAAGCTAGTAAGATCCCTGAAAGATGATCAGGTTGATAGGTTCGAGGTGGAAGCATGGTGACATGTGGAGCTGACGAATACTAATAGATCGAGGACTTAACCATATAATATGTAGCAAATGTTATCTAGTTTTGAAGGAATATGCCTTCATAGTTTGGTGATGATGGCAGAGAGGTCACACCCGTTCCCATACCGAACACGGAAGTTAAGCTCTCTAGCGCCGATGGTAGTTGGGACCTTGTCCCTGTGAGAGTAGGACGTCGCCAAGCAACCTTAAGACGAGTCAGAATGACTCGTCTTTTTTGTATGCTTTCATACCTCTGTTAATTGCCTGCTTAACTCCTTCTAAATAGGCGAATCCATGCCTTTTATCTGGTTCTAAGTAAGTACCTTCTGCCCATTCATTCCACGCATTAATAAATAAAAACTCGCTGTTGTAAAGAGAATAGGTACGCTGGATTTGTTTGCTTAAATATATCGTGAACTTCCTAGGGGTAGAACCTAGGAAGATGCTGCTATTTAAGTCTTTGCGGCGTGCTGTATTGTCCCAGTCAACAAAGGCACCAGGAAATGTTTTTTTCTCTGGAGGAGATCGCTTTAGTATATACATCCACACTTTATCATAATCCCAAGCGTTTATTTGTTTACCAGACTCATATATTGCCTTATTTATGTCTGAAGAGCTATCATGGGCAATTGTATAAAAAGGCTCGAATTGAATGCTAGCATCAAATCCATTTATATTAGGAAGTGGAAAGCTGTTTAATGTTTCTGCAAAGTATATACCTTTCAAACCATTTTCTTGTGCGAGTGTATTCCAATAATGAAGCATTTGTTCACAATCAGGAATATGCCCGGGACGATAAATAATGAATAGTGGTTTATCATCTATACGGATATATCTCTCATCTTGGAAAGCTTGTAATAAATACTCAAAGTGTTCTTTCCAATCCGATAACTCTCCATAATTTTGAGGCTTTAATATGTGACTATCAAGACCATCCCAAGTTTTTGTCCACGGTTCATTTGCCCAAGAAAGGCAAAATGGAAAATCTGGTTCCTTCATTTTAAATACCTCATTAAAGGGTGTCTCCAATAGTCTTTTTCCTTTAAACCAGTTATGAGTGTTTTTGCGGTCATCTTAAATAAGGTATCGATTCTAAAAGGAAAATATAAAATAAAGATAATGAAAATTTATAAGGGGCATACAATTATAAGAGAATGAATAATAGAGGTGACCAATTTCGTTTATTTGTATTTCTAGGTGTGATAAGCAAAAATCTTATTACTAGAGAGGATATTATGAGGAAGAATAATTATTTAATAGTAGGTGGAAATAGTTTCATTGGTATTAACCTCGCATTAGGTTTATTGAAACAAGATCAAAATGTAAAAGTATTTTCCAGACATATAAATAATTTCCCTCAAAATATTATAAGTGATGTTGAATTTATTAAAGGTGATTTAGCGAATGTTGAAGATATATATAAAGCTTTAGTGGATGTGGATATTATTATTTATTTAGCTGCAACGTCTAATGTAGCAACTTCAATTGAAGATATTTTTGGAGATATGAACAGTAGCTTTTTTTTTCTTAATTTCATGGAAAGCGTTAAAAACTTTCCTATTAGAAGAATTGTATTAGCATCTTCTGGGGGCACCGTGTATGGTGAACCTGAATATTTACCTATTGATGAGAAACATCCATTAAAACCACTTTCTCCTTACGGAATAACAAAAGTGTCGCTTGAAAATTACTTGTACTTTTATAAGAAAAAATACGGAATTGACTATGTTGTATGTAGATATTCTAATCCATATGGAAAATATCAAAATCCTTTAAAGAAAGTTGGGGCAATAAACTGTTTTTTGTATCAGCATCTCAGTAATGAAAAGATTAATATATATGGAAATCCACAAGAGATTATTCGAGATTATATTTATATCGATGATTTAGTTGAAATCACTATACAACTATCACACTTAAATCGTTTGAAATCTTGTGTGTATAACATAGGGAGCGGCAAGGGTCTCTCTTTAAAACGAATTATAGTAGAATTGGAGAAATTAACGGAAAGAAGAGTGGACTTTACCTGCTATAAACAAAGGCAAGAAAATGTTCAACAAATCATTTTAAATATAGATAGAGTAAGACGAGAATGTAATTGGGAACCGAAAATAGATTTCAAAAGTGGAATTAGATTAAATAAGCTATGGATTGAAGAGTTCTTATATAGTAAAAAATAATAAGCCATGCCTACTTTTGTATAAGTAGAGCGTGGTTTATTATTTTATTTCTTTTTTTATTACCCAAAGGTCTTGATGTTCCCACCAAAAACCTTCAGTGTATTTTTTGATAACAGGGTTATAGGGTAATAATTTAATTTTGTCACATACGTAAGAGGGACTAACGATCATTTGCCCGTACTGATGAACATCCAAATCCAATTGTTCACTAGAAGGGAGAAACCAATAACCCTGTTTATTTAAATCTGGAAAGCTGAAGTACTTTTTACTTTGATAACCATGAGTTGTGAAAATGAGTAAGCCTTCAGGAGAAACAGCATTATACAATGTTTGAAGCCAACGAAACCAAGTTGTATTAGGCATATGAGAAAAAAATGATAGACAAAAGACGATATCATACGTAGACGAGGTCAAATTTACTTGTTCAGGTTCAGGGTGAGATAAGATAGAGGAAGTATTTAATGTACGTTCAATAAAAGTAATAGCCTCTTCATGTATATCGCAGGTAGTTATACTTAAGTTCGTTTGTAGGTTTAATAAATGACGTGTTACGCAGCCGTATCCGGATGCGAATTCTAATAATTTTATTGGAGTGTCTATAGGGGGATGGAAGGAAGTAATTAAATCTAAGAGTGTTTCTGCAGATTTTCTCCCATCTTGAAAATAATAATCTATCGCTTCTTTTTTAGATGGGAAGACTGGATTAGTGACAAGGAATTGAAAGATATGATCCTCTGGATGGATACTTGCATTTACATTGTAGTTGTGTGCAATTCGAGAAATCAAATCTTTATTTGCCTCTATAAATTCTTTCAATGAGTAACCCCCCTTAAATGATAGTAACGTCTTACAAGAGATACTGATGGCGAAGAAAATATATCATTCAATCTTCAAATATGCTTTAAGATACTTTCTATATGTGTACATTTTTTTTTTTGAAATGTCGTCGATAGTAAAGGTTTCTTTAATGAAATTCTGCATTTGTACAACTTCACTGTAATGGGAATATGAATCTTCTGTTCTCGTTACGCTATTTGTATGTCGTCTATGATAGTTTAGCGGTTTTGGATTGAAATAAATGTTCCCCTCTTTAAGAATAGAAACATAGAAAAAACAATCACCAGCTACTTTAAACTTTTCTAATTGTTTTTCTGTTGTTTTTATATCTATGTTTTTAAAAACTACACTTGAGACATTAGGTATGGTGTTTTTGATAAGTAATGTATCTTGTATTTCATCTATTCCTTTTCGGAAATAAGAACTTTTCCATTTTTCTTTATCAATATCATTTGTGTAATCTAAATAATGATTGGCCAGGATATTTCCTTGCTCATCTATTTGTTGTGATTGTGTGTAGCTTAAGGTAACATCACCATTTATATGAAACCCTTGTATTACTTCTTCTAAAAATGTCTGATCACATAAGTCATCGGCCTCTGCAATCCAAATATAATCACTGGTTGCTGCAGAGACGCCTTTTATCCATTGTTTAAATACAGAACCAGAGTTTTTATCATTAATAATCTGCTGAACTTTTAAGTGGGGCTTATTTTCGTTTGAGAGCAGCTGTTTAAATATAGATACGCTATTGTCAGTAGAGGCATCGTCTAGGAAAATTAGTTCGTAAAGGGGATAGGTTTGGTTTAATATGGATTTAACTCGGTCAGGTAAGTATTTTTCGTAATTATAGTTCGATATGATTACGCTTATTTTTTTGTAATTATGTTCAAGCAGGTTTAATAATTGATAAATATAATGAAGAAAGTTGAAATCTTTTTCAATAAGCTCTTGGCCAAAGCACCCTTTTTGTAATCGTAAGTCTTCATCTCCAATAAATTCATATATTCTTTCCAGCAACTGCGGTAAATTTAAAAAGTCTACTAAGGCGCCAGTTTGTTCCGTAACAACATCTTCAAAACCTCCAGCATTTTTAAACCCTATAACAGGGACTTTTGTATCTAATGCTTCTAAAACAACGTTTGGAAAAGGATCTTCTCTTGAAGTTAATAAATACAAATCAGCCCCGGCGTTATATAAACCGATATCTGGAGTAGGCTCAACTAATGTGAAATGTGCTGTATACCTTGGGGATAGCGTGTTAAAGAAATGAACATCTGTTCTCCCGCCCCAGATAAAATGAATATTCGTATGAACCTTTCTTACTGAGTAAGCAATAAGTGAGAATAAATCTATCCCTTTCCGATGATCAGCAAAACCTACCCCCAAAATGATGTTGCTATCTAGAGGCAGGTTGTGTTTTTTTCGTAATTCGTTTCTCGCTTTTGCAATATTGTTCTTATAAGGATTGTGGTTAAACAAACCTTGAGGGGGGATGTGGCATTTTTGATGATCTAATTGGGTGATTGTACGGAATTTTTCATACACGTACTGTGAAGGGAAGACAATTTTGTAAGCAAACTCGGCAATGTTTCTCGCTTTTCCCTCGGCAGAGTACTGTTGTATTAAATGCGGCAATTCATGTATTAATGAAATAACTTTTATATTGTGTTTAGCTAGTAATGCAACTATATCACCACTTATGACGGTACTACATATGGCGATGGTATAGTCTTGTGATAGTAACTTCTTTATTAATAATTCGACCTTTTTTCCGTTGGGTAGTCTTCCTCTAGGCAATAAACAGGACCATACTTTTGAAAATCGTGGATTAAAATGCCCGTTCCAATAGAAATAATTGCGACGGAGTAATGAAAGTTTTCTTTAAGAGCTTTAATAGTATGTAAAGAAAGACGTTGTGCTCCGTGGAAATGGGCATCATGGGATACATAAATGATCTTCTTATTAACATGCATTTCATAACGCCTCCTAAGTTAATTAGATTTTTAGTAAATGCATGGTGTATTTATAATTCCTAGAGAGAAGTGGTAGGAGATAATTGTGAATGCAGCTGGAATGTACTCGAAATAAAAAGTGCTACCTTTAATATATATTTGTTTGGCTTGCTATTCATTCTTTAGAAAGGTGTAAGTAAGAAAGTATAAACTGTCGATTATGAAAGTGATTGCATCAGTTTATTAATCTCTAGGAACGGAGTATAAATGAAGAAGGTTCAATACCCTTTAGAATTTATAAAATAAAAAGGATAAAAGGTATTGACGATTAGGATATAGGGGTGTAATATAGAACAAGTCGCCGATGCAATAACGCAGAACGCGGCAAACGAAATGAAAAACTTAGTTGACATTAACTAACGAAGATGTTAACATAAGGGAGTCGCAAATGAGCGACCGAGTAGTTCTTTGAAAACTGAACGAAACAAACAACGTGAAACGTCAATTTTTATTTTTAGATGCTAGACAAACTAACTTTATTGGAGAGTTTGATCCTGGCTCAGGATGAACGCTGGCGGCGTGCCTAATACATGCAAGTCGAGCGAATGGATTGAGAGCTTGCTCTCAAGAAGTTAGCGGCGGACGGGTGAGTAACACGTGGGTAACCTGCCCATAAGACTGGGATAACTCCGGGAAACCGGGGCTAATACCGGATAATATTTTGAACTGCATGGTTCGAAATTGAAAGGCGGCTTCGGCTGTCACTTATGGATGGACCCGCGTCGCATTAGCTAGTTGGTGAGGTAACGGCTCACCAAGGCAACGATGCGTAGCCGACCTGAGAGGGTGATCGGCCACACTGGGACTGAGACACGGCCCAGACTCCTACGGGAGGCAGCAGTAGGGAATCTTCCGCAATGGACGAAAGTCTGACGGAGCAACGCCGCGTGAGTGATGAAGGCTTTCGGGTCGTAAAACTCTGTTGTTAGGGAAGAACAAGTGCTAGTTGAATAAGCTGGCACCTTGACGGTACCTAACCAGAAAGCCACGGCTAACTACGTGCCAGCAGCCGCGGTAATACGTAGGTGGCAAGCGTTATCCGGAATTATTGGGCGTAAAGCGCGCGCAGGTGGTTTCTTAAGTCTGATGTGAAAGCCCACGGCTCAACCGTGGAGGGTCATTGGAAACTGGGAGACTTGAGTGCAGAAGAGGAAAGTGGAATTCCATGTGTAGCGGTGAAATGCGTAGAGATATGGAGGAACACCAGTGGCGAAGGCGACTTTCTGGTCTGTAACTGACACTGAGGCGCGAAAGCGTGGGGAGCAAACAGGATTAGATACCCTGGTAGTCCACGCCGTAAACGATGAGTGCTAAGTGTTAGAGGGTTTCCGCCCTTTAGTGCTGAAGTTAACGCATTAAGCACTCCGCCTGGGGAGTACGGCCGCAAGGCTGAAACTCAAAGGAATTGACGGGGGCCCGCACAAGCGGTGGAGCATGTGGTTTAATTCGAAGCAACGCGAAGAACCTTACCAGGTCTTGACATCCTCTGAAAACCCTAGAGATAGGGCTTCTCCTTCGGGAGCAGAGTGACAGGTGGTGCATGGTTGTCGTCAGCTCGTGTCGTGAGATGTTGGGTTAAGTCCCGCAACGAGCGCAACCCTTGATCTTAGTTGCCATCATTAAGTTGGGCACTCTAAGGTGACTGCCGGTGACAAACCGGAGGAAGGTGGGGATGACGTCAAATCATCATGCCCCTTATGACCTGGGCTACACACGTGCTACAATGGACGGTACAAAGAGCTGCAAGACCGCGAGGTGGAGCTAATCTCATAAAACCGTTCTCAGTTCGGATTGTAGGCTGCAACTCGCCTACATGAAGCTGGAATCGCTAGTAATCGCGGATCAGCATGCCGCGGTGAATACGTTCCCGGGCCTTGTACACACCGCCCGTCACACCACGAGAGTTTGTAACACCCGAAGTCGGTGGGGTAACCTTTATGGAGCCAGCCGCCTAAGGTGGGACAGATGATTGGGGTGAAGTCGTAACAAGGTAGCCGTATCGGAAGGTGCGGCTGGATCACCTCCTTTCTATGGAGAATTGATGAACGCTGTTCATCAATATAAGTTTCCGTGTTTCGTTTTGTTCAGTTTTGAGAGAACTATCTCTCATATATAAATGTATGTTCTTTGAAAACTAGATAACAGTGTAGCTCATATTTTTTTAATTTTAGTTTGGTTAAGTTAGAAAGGGCGCACGGTGGATGCCTTGACACTAGGAGTCGATGAAGGACGGGACTAACGCCGATATGCTTCGGGGAGCTGTAAGTAAGCTTTGATCCGAAGATTTCCGAATGGGGAAACCCACCATACGTAATGGTATGGTATCCTTACCTGAATACATAGGGTAAGGAAGACAGACCCAGGGAACTGAAACATCTAAGTACCTGGAGGAAGAGAAAGCAAATGCGATTTCCTGAGTAGCGGCGAGCGAAACGGAACATAGCCCAAACCAAGAGGCTTGCCTCTTGGGGTTGTAGGACATTCTATACGGAGTTACAAAGGAACGAGGTAGACGAAGCGACCTGGAAAGGTCCGTCGTAGAGGGTAACAACCCCGTAGTCGAAACTTCGTTCTCTCTTGAATGTATCCTGAGTACGGCGGAACACGTGAAATTCCGTCGGAATCTGGGAGGACCATCTCCCAAGGCTAAATACTCCCTAGTGATCGATAGTGAACCAGTACCGTGAGGGAAAGGTGAAAAGCACCCCGGAAGGGGAGTGAAAGAGATCCTGAAACCGTGTGCCTACAAATAGTCAGAGCCCGTTAATGGGTGATGGCGTGCCTTTTGTAGAATGAACCGGCGAGTTACGATCCCGTGCGAGGTTAAGCTGAAGAGGCGGAGCCGCAGCGAAAGCGAGTCTGAATAGGGCGTTTAGTACGTGGTCGTAGACCCGAAACCAGGTGATCTACCCATGTCCAGGGTGAAGTTCAGGTAACACTGAATGGAGGCCCGAACCCACGCACGTTGAAAAGTGCGGGGATGAGGTGTGGGTAGCGGAGAAATTCCAATCGAACCTGGAGATAGCTGGTTCTCCCCGAAATAGCTTTAGGGCTAGCCTTAAGTGTAAGAGTCTTGGAGGTAGAGCACTGATTGAACTAGGGGTCCTCATCGGATTACCGAATTCAGTCAAACTCCGAATGCCAATGACTTATCCTTAGGAGTCAGACTGCGAGTGATAAGATCCGTAGTCAAGAGGGAAACAGCCCAGATCGCCAGCTAAGGTCCCAAAGTGTGTATTAAGTGGAAAAGGATGTGGAGTTGCTTAGACAACTAGGATGTTGGCTTAGAAGCAGCCACCATTTAAAGAGTGCGTAATAGCTCACTAGTCGAGTGACTCTGCGCCGAAAATGTACCGGGGCTAAATACACCACCGAAGCTGCGAATTGATACCAATGGTATCAGTGGTAGGGGAGCGTTCTAAGTGCAGTGAAGTCAGACCGGAAGGACTGGTGGAGCGCTTAGAAGTGAGAATGCCGGTATGAGTAGCGAAAGACGGGTGAGAATCCCGTCCACCGAATGCCTAAGGTTTCCTGAGGAAGGCTCGTCCGCTCAGGGTTAGTCAGGACCTAAGCCGAGGCCGACAGGCGTAGGCGATGGACAACAGGTTGATATTCCTGTACCACCTCTTTATCGTTTGAGCAATGGAGGGACGCAGAAGGATAGAAGAAGCGTGCGATTGGTTGTGCACGTCCAAGCAGTTAGGCTGATAAGTAGGCAAATCCGCTTATCGTGAAGGCTGAGCTGTGATGGGGAAGCTCCTTATGGAGCGAAGTCTTTGATTCCCCGCTGCCAAGAAAAGCTTCTAGCGAGATAAAAGGTGCCTGTACCGCAAACCGACACAGGTAGGCGAGGAGAGAATCCTAAGGTGTGCGAGAGAACTCTGGTTAAGGAACTCGGCAAAATGACCCCGTAACTTCGGGAGAAGGGGTGCTTTCTTAACGGAAAGCCGCAGTGAATAGGCCCAAGCGACTGTTTAGCAAAAACACAGGTCTCTGCGAAGCCGTAAGGCGAAGTATAGGGGCTGACACCTGCCCGGTGCTGGAAGGTTAAGGAGAGGGGTTAGCGTAAGCGAAGCTCTGAACTGAAGCCCCAGTAAACGGCGGCCGTAACTATAACGGTCCTAAGGTAGCGAAATTCCTTGTCGGGTAAGTTCCGACCCGCACGAAAGGTGTAACGATTTGGGCACTGTCTCAACCAGAGACTCGGTGAAATTATAGTACCTGTGAAGATGCAGGTTACCCGCGACAGGACGGAAAGACCCCGTGGAGCTTTACTGTAGCCTGATATTGAATTTTGGTACATTTTGTACAGGATAGGCGGGAGCCATTGAAACCGGAGCGCTAGCTTCGGTGGAGGCGCTGGTGGGATACCGCCCTGAATGTATTGAAATTCTAACCTACGGGTCTTATCGACCCGGGAGACAGTGTCAGGTGGGCAGTTTGACTGGGGCGGTCGCCTCCTAAAGTGTAACGGAGGCGCCCAAAGGTTCCCTCAGAATGGTTGGAAATCATTCGTAGAGTGCAAAGGCATAAGGGAGCTTGACTGCGAGACCTACAAGTCGAGCAGGGACGAAAGTCGGGCTTAGTGATCCGGTGGTTCCGCATGGAAGGGCCATCGCTCAACGGATAAAAGCTACCCCGGGGATAACAGGCTTATCTCCCCCAAGAGTCCACATCGACGGGGAGGTTTGGCACCTCGATGTCGGCTCATCGCATCCTGGGGCTGTAGTCGGTCCCAAGGGTTGGGCTGTTCGCCCATTAAAGCGGTACGCGAGCTGGGTTCAGAACGTCGTGAGACAGTTCGGTCCCTATCCGTCGTGGGCGTAGGAAATTTGAGAGGAGCTGTCCTTAGTACGAGAGGACCGGGATGGACGCACCGCTGGTGTACCAGTTGTTCTGCCAAGGGCATAGCTGGGTAGCTATGTGCGGAAGGGATAAGTGCTGAAAGCATCTAAGCATGAAGCCCCCCTCAAGATGAGATTTCCCATAGCGTAAGCTAGTAAGATCCCTGAAAGATGATCAGGTTGATAGGTTCGAGGTGGAAGCATGGTGACATGTGGAGCTGACGAATACTAATAGATCGAGGACTTAACCATATAATATGTAGCAAATGTTATCTAGTTTTGAAGGAATATGCCTTCATAGTTTGGTGATGATGGCAGAGAGGTCACACCCGTTCCCATACCGAACACGGAAGTTAAGCTCTCTAGCGCCGATGGTAGTTGGGACCTTGTCCCTGTGAGAGTAGGACGTCGCCAAGCAACCTTAAGACGAGTCAGAATGACTCGTCTTTTTTGTATTTTATAAAATAAGTTAGTTATCTATGGGCTTCTTGAGTTATAAATAACAAGCTTATAGCTTTAAAAGTAGCAACAGGAACTCCCGGTAATTATAAATACGATCTCCTAAGCCTTCATCAATAGCGAATTCTTCGCTTACTTCATTCATTGGTGTTACAGTTACTTCTATTATTTTAATAATAGCTACAGGTTCATTATTACTAATGAGTATAATACTATAATCGTTAGTAGTCAGTAGTGATTCATTTTCTAATTCATAAAAAATGTGAACGGAGCATGTTGCTGTTTTTATGCCGTCAATTACTAACTGTGCGAGATAATTAGAAGAATCACCGAATTGCCAAGCTGTAATAGATTCCGGTTTGTCACTGTTTCCCCAATAAGTATTCCGATATGATTGTGCTAAAGGATTCAATTGTATCGTTACCTCATACCTCACTTTAATTAATAATTTTAGTCTCTTTATAATCCCTGGGAAATTTCCTTATTTGCTATATCTTTGTACGTATTTAAAACTTGTATCGGTGTGTTGCGAATTAAGAAAGATAATATGTGTGGAATGAATATGGTTTGTAGACACGTTCGGTCCCTATATGGCATTTTCCAGTAGACATCCATATTAATAGAGGAATGTTTAAATTTTGAATTGTGTCGTACGGTAAAGATTAAAATTGCTTGAAGAACATTTGGATTATTAATGATGATTTATTCCCGCTATGCCATATTGGAGTAGGTAGTACTTGATGTGAAATGGATAAAAAACCGATATTCTAACTTGAATATCGGTTTTTTATCTGTGACTTATATGAATTTATAGCAATACGAAAAGCGTAAATAAGATAGCTAACAAAATACGATAGTATGCGAAAGGTTTTAAGCCTATCTTTTCTAAAAGCTTTAGGAATGTTACTACTGCTAACATTGCTACTATAAAAGAGGTAATGAATCCTACCGCAAACATAGGGATATCATTGACACTTAAATACTTCCAGCTTTTTAACAAGTCTAAGCCTGTAGCGCCTACCATTACAGGAAGAGCAATGAGAAAAGAGAACTCAGATGCAGTTTTATAATTTACTTTTGCTAATAGACCTCCAGAAATAGTAGAGCCAGCTCTAGAGAAGCCGGGGTATACTGCTAAGCATTGAAATAATCCAATTGTTAATGCTTGACGGTATGTTAAATCATCCAGTGAATAGGAGGTTGCCTCTTTCTTTTTTACTTCTGCAAAGAGCATAAGAATTGCCCCTGCTACAAGTCCAATTACGACAGTATAGGGCTGAAATAAGTAAGTTTTAATGACACCATGTAGTAGTAAACCAGCAACTACTGCTGGAAATACGCCAAGAAATACATGGAATGCGTTGAATTTCTTCTCTTTCCGCAGAAGAGGTTTAATATTACATAAAGAAACGAGGCGTTTATGATATAAAATTGCAATAGCTAAAATTGCCCCTAGCTGTATAACAATTTCAAACGTTTTCGCTCTTTCTCCTTCAAAATCTAATAAATGCCCGACTAATATAAGGTGACCAGTAGAAGAGATAGGTAAAAATTCAGCTAACCCCTCTACGATACCGAGTATGAAGGCAATAATGATATCGCTCATCGTTTCACTCCTATAAATTAATGAATGTCTACTCTTTTGAAATAGAATAGTGTTGCAAAAAATCCTGAAACCGCTGTTGCTGCAATGATGATATAAGAATATTCCGGTGGATATGTGGGTTGTAATTCATTATTTGCAATATCAAGAGTAGCGGTCCACGGAAATAAATCTTTATGTTTGGAGTTTACGAGCATAAGATTAGTCATTGTAATAATGACAGTTAATATAATAGGTGGTACATAGCTCTTCATTACAAGAGTTAGTAGCACAATAGGTGAAGACAATAGAAAGAGAAGTCCACCACAGATTAAAAATTTTAGAAAAGAGCCTAAAAATAAAGCAGTGTTAAAACCAGGGAAGTTCCCCAATAGCCCTAATATTAAAGTAAGTGCCCAAGCGACTAAAGTTAGCATCATGATCCAAAGAAAAAGAGTGATGAACTTACTTATAATAAAGCTAATACGCGATACGGGGATAGTTAGTAAATTCTTTAGTGTGTCTTCTGCATATTCACGGGTAAAAAGATAAGCAATTACTACTCCATATAAGGGGAACCCTATCACTAAAGTAGTATATAAGTTAACATCAGTAAATAATTGATGGAACCAAATAGTCGGAGTGGGCTGTTTGGTTTTTATATGTATATAAGAAGCTACTACGACTAAGAAAGGTGCGACACCAGCTCCAATAATGCTAATTAAAAACATATTAGAGCGTTTTAGTTTTAATAGTTCTGTATAGAGTAGATTAACCAATTGTTCCACCTCCAACTAATTTAGTGAAATAATCTTCTAATCTATCTTCACTTATCATCATTTTTAATACTTCCACACCATTTAGAACGAATGTTCTGTTGATGTATCCTTGTTGTCCAAAATGAGAATAAATACGAATATTTCCTTCATCATGTACTTCATAATCAAAAATTTGAAGCTGATTTTCTAATAGCATCGCGGCTTTATTTTCATTATTCACTTGAAATTCTATGTACTTACGGTTTGTTTTACGTAGCTTATCAAGAGAAACTTCTTCTAGTAACCTTCCTTCATGAATAATTCCGATACGATCGACTAACTGTTCTACCTCGGCTAATATGTGACTAGAAATGAGTATTGTTATATTTCTTTCTTGAGCTAAAGAATGAATAAGTTTTCGCATTTCTTTAATACCGATGGGGTCTAGCCCATTAGTTGGTTCATCTAATATGAGTAGCTCAGGATAATGGAGAAGGGCGCGTGCAATTCCTAAGCGCTGCTTCATTCCTAAAGAATACTTTTCTACTAATTTTTTTGTCTCGTGCTGCAAGCCTACTATTTCTAATGCTTCTTCAATGGCATTCTTTTTGTGAATCCCAATTATCTTTGCATTAATTAATAAGTTTTCTTTTGCAGTTAAGTTTTCATAGAACCCTGGAACCTCAACGATAGAACCAATTCTTCTTAAAATATCTTTTTGATTTTGAAATAAGTCCTCTCCGAATATTTCAATATTTCCGCTTGTAGGTTTTATAAGACTGAGTAGCATACGAATGGTTGTTGTTTTGCCCGCACCGTTTCGTCCTATGAATCCATAAATCTCGCCTTGTTGAACATTAATATTTAGATTATCTACTGATTTTTGTGTGCCATACACTTTAGTAAGGTTAGTCGTTTTTATAATTGTATTTATAGGAAACACCTACTTTCTATAAGCTCTTAATTACATGATAAGAAGGAAGGCTTAACTGCATATTAATCATTTCTTAACTATTTCTTAAAAGAAATGTATTTTGGAATTGAAAAGCCAAAAGTAGTTCGTTTCCATGGAGTACTTTCAACCCATATATGCCCACCATTTCTCTCAACGAGTGCTTTAGAAATTGAAAGCCCGAGACCGCTACCACCAGAAGAGGAGTTTCTCGATTGTTCGCTTCGGTACATTCGTTCAAATACGTTTTGTAAATCATGTTTTGGGATACCAGGGCCTTTATCCCAAATAAGAAGTTCATAGTCTGTATCAGTTTCTAGTAGTTCGATCCCTAATGTTTTCCCATCTTTTCCGTAATAAATGGCATTTTTTATCAAATTACTCATAATTCGCATAAGGCTAAGGTGGTCTGCAATGATAGGACAAGTAGATTCTGGTATGAGAACCTGTAGTTCGAGATTATGTTTTGAGAGTTCAGGTAAAAATTCAATCAAAACTTCTCTAGTAACTTCAGAAAAGTCGAGTTCCTCTTCTTTTAGTGGAAATTCATTGGCGTCTAGCTTTGCCATATTGAATATTTCGTTAACTAGATGTTTTAAGTTATTTGATTTCATATAAAGTATTTTAAGATATTCTTTCTTTTCTATTTCAGAAGCAGCAACCCCATCTTTTAAAGCGTCGATATATCCAATAATAGAGGTGAGTGGTGTTCGGATATCGTGCGAGATACTAGACAAAAGTTGTTTTCTAGATTCCTCGGATCTTTTTGCTTCGATCCGAACCTTTTCTAATTCAGCTATCAGTTCGTTTATTGAAAAAACGATACTATGTAATGAGGGGTCATTGCTTGTGAATAATCTCGTTTGTAAATTTCCTTTTAGTACACGACCTAATTTTGTGTCCACTGATTTGCGATGTTGAATGAATTGTATTCTTGAAAAGAAGAGATACATTGTAATTAAAATAAGGGTAATAAATAAAGACATCTTTCCTTTTGGACCCATTTGTATATTTAAAAGCCCGCAAATGATAAGTTGTAATGAAATAAGGAATAGGGTTTTATCAGTCTTCAAGTTTTTCACCTACAAACTTATAACCAATTCCCCATACAGTTTGAATGAATTTTGGATTAGAAGGATTGATTTCTATTTTCTTTCTAAGTTTTCGAATATGTACCATAACGGTATTATCGTCTTCTATATAATTATCGTCCCATACATTTCGGAAAAGCTGTGTTTTTGTAAATACTTGTCCTGGGTTTGAAGTAAAGAATTTCAACAGTTCCAGTTCTTTTCCGGTTAAGCTGATTTCTTCTTTATTTGTATGAACTGTGTATGTATTTAAATCGATAGTTAGTCCTTTGAAAGCTAAAAGTGTTTTCTCTTGTGCAGTAGTGTTACTTCCAAGAACTAAAAAACGCCGCATAAGAGCCTTTACTCGTGCAACTACTTCGTGAATACTGAAAGGTTTTGTAATGTAATCATCAGCGCCAATGCTTAAACCTAAAATTTTATCAATTTCGTGATCTTTAGC
>NZ_JAMXKE010000001.1:302500-545000 GCF_024712505.1 Bacillus sp. IBL03825
AGCAGCCACCATTTAAAGAGTGCGTAATAGCTCACTAGTCGAGTGACTCTGCGCCGAAAATGTACCGGGGCTAAATACACCACCGAAGCTGCGAATTGATACCAATGGTATCAGTGGTAGGGGAGCGTTCTAAGTGCAGTGAAGTCAGACCGGAAGGACTGGTGGAGCGCTTAGAAGTGAGAATGCCGGTATGAGTAGCGAAAGACGGGTGAGAATCCCGTCCACCGAATGCCTAAGGTTTCCTGAGGAAGGCTCGTCCGCTCAGGGTTAGTCAGGACCTAAGCCGAGGCCGACAGGCGTAGGCGATGGACAACAGGTTGATATTCCTGTACCACCTCTTTATCGTTTGAGCAATGGAGGGACGCAGAAGGATAGAAGAAGCGTGCGATTGGTTGTGCACGTCCAAGCAGTTAGGCTGATAAGTAGGCAAATCCGCTTATCGTGAAGGCTGAGCTGTGATGGGGAAGCTCCTTATGGAGCGAAGTCTTTGATTCCCCGCTGCCAAGAAAAGCTTCTAGCGAGATAAAAGGTGCCTGTACCGCAAACCGACACAGGTAGGCGAGGAGAGAATCCTAAGGTGTGCGAGAGAACTCTGGTTAAGGAACTCGGCAAAATGACCCCGTAACTTCGGGAGAAGGGGTGCTTTCTTAACGGAAAGCCGCAGTGAATAGGCCCAAGCGACTGTTTAGCAAAAACACAGGTCTCTGCGAAGCCGTAAGGCGAAGTATAGGGGCTGACACCTGCCCGGTGCTGGAAGGTTAAGGAGAGGGGTTAGCGTAAGCGAAGCTCTGAACTGAAGCCCCAGTAAACGGCGGCCGTAACTATAACGGTCCTAAGGTAGCGAAATTCCTTGTCGGGTAAGTTCCGACCCGCACGAAAGGTGTAACGATTTGGGCACTGTCTCAACCAGAGACTCGGTGAAATTATAGTACCTGTGAAGATGCAGGTTACCCGCGACAGGACGGAAAGACCCCGTGGAGCTTTACTGTAGCCTGATATTGAATTTTGGTACATTTTGTACAGGATAGGCGGGAGCCATTGAAACCGGAGCGCTAGCTTCGGTGGAGGCGCTGGTGGGATACCGCCCTGAATGTATTGAAATTCTAACCTACGGGTCTTATCGACCCGGGAGACAGTGTCAGGTGGGCAGTTTGACTGGGGCGGTCGCCTCCTAAAGTGTAACGGAGGCGCCCAAAGGTTCCCTCAGAATGGTTGGAAATCATTCGTAGAGTGCAAAGGCATAAGGGAGCTTGACTGCGAGACCTACAAGTCGAGCAGGGACGAAAGTCGGGCTTAGTGATCCGGTGGTTCCGCATGGAAGGGCCATCGCTCAACGGATAAAAGCTACCCCGGGGATAACAGGCTTATCTCCCCCAAGAGTCCACATCGACGGGGAGGTTTGGCACCTCGATGTCGGCTCATCGCATCCTGGGGCTGTAGTCGGTCCCAAGGGTTGGGCTGTTCGCCCATTAAAGCGGTACGCGAGCTGGGTTCAGAACGTCGTGAGACAGTTCGGTCCCTATCCGTCGTGGGCGTAGGAAATTTGAGAGGAGCTGTCCTTAGTACGAGAGGACCGGGATGGACGCACCGCTGGTGTACCAGTTGTTCTGCCAAGGGCATAGCTGGGTAGCTATGTGCGGAAGGGATAAGTGCTGAAAGCATCTAAGCATGAAGCCCCCCTCAAGATGAGATTTCCCATAGCGTAAGCTAGTAAGATCCCTGAAAGATGATCAGGTTGATAGGTTCGAGGTGGAAGCATGGTGACATGTGGAGCTGACGAATACTAATAGATCGAGGACTTAACCATATAATATGTAGCAAATGTTATCTAGTTTTGAAGGAATATGCCTTCATAGTTTGGTGATGATGGCAGAGAGGTCACACCCGTTCCCATACCGAACACGGAAGTTAAGCTCTCTAGCGCCGATGGTAGTTGGGACCTTGTCCCTGTGAGAGTAGGACGTCGCCAAGCAAAAACCTAAGTCGATTCGACTTAGGTTTTTTTGTGTTTATTTTTATTTATCAAATATCATAATCCATAAATTGAATAACCCTAAAGAAGAAAAAAGAATGAAAATGAAGCTATTTAAAGTAATAGTAATGATTTTTTGTTTTTCAGGTTTTCCAAGTGCTCCTAAAATAATCTCTATGATAGGAAACGTTATTTCTACCACAAGTATATATTTTAAATAATTACAGCAATGACTGCGATAAAAAGGAAGACAATAATGAAAAAAGTGTAGTTCGTCTTTTCATTATTGTCTTCCTTATAAATAAAATGAATATAAATGATATGCTTTATATTAAAGCATACGGAATAAGTATACAAACCGTTATGTGTACAATAGATCTCTAGAAATATATATTCTAATTTCTTATCCTTTTTGCATATAGTTACAATTCTTCTTTTGAATATAACTAAAACACGAACGTTATTGGTGAGTAATAAAAAAACATTCGATTATTTATTGACATTGTTTATGAAATATTGTTAATATAGCCATAGAAACAATAATATATAAGACCTCATATAATCGCGGGGATATGGCCTGCAAGTCTCTACCTAACGACCGTTATTCGTTAGACTATGAGGGAAAGTCACTCGGTATTTTTCTATTCACAAGGGATACGTATGCCTGAGTAGAGCGCTTTCTCTCATAGTAAAAGAGAAACTGTTCTATTTCAGGCTTTTTTTATTTGAATCGGGGGGATTCTAATATGAAATCACTAGTTGGAGTCATAATGGGAAGCACGTCAGACTGGGAAACAATGAAATATGCTTGTGACATTTTAGATGAATTAAATATACCGTATGAGAAAAAAGTTGTATCTGCTCATCGGACTCCGGATTATATGTTTGAATATGCAGAGACGGCTCGTGAACGTGGGTTGAAAGTTATTATTGCTGGAGCTGGTGGAGCAGCGCATTTACCAGGAATGGTTGCAGCGAAGACGAATCTTCCTGTAATCGGAGTTCCAGTTCAATCAAAAGCGTTAAACGGCTTAGATTCATTATTATCCATCGTCCAAATGCCAGGAGGGGTTCCAGTTGCAACTGTTGCAATTGGTAAGGCTGGTTCAACAAATGCTGGTTTACTTGCTGCACAAATACTTGGATCATTCCATGATGATATACATGATGCATTAGAATTGAGAAGAGAAGCAATTAAAAAAGATGTGCGCGAAGGTAGTGAGCTAGTATGACGAGAATCATTTTACCTGGAAAAACAATCGGCATTATTGGAGGCGGCCAGCTAGGAAGAATGATGGCATTGGCAGCTAAGGAGATGGGATATAAAATTGCTGTTTTAGATCCTACAAAAAATTCACCATGTGCACAAGTTGCTGATATTGAAATTGTTGCACCATATGACGATTTAAAAGCAATTCAGCATTTAGCGGAGATCAGTGATGTTGTGACATATGAATTTGAGAATATTGATTATAGATGTTTACAATGGCTTGAAAAACATGCTTACTTACCGCAAGGCAGTCAGTTGTTAAGTAAAACACAAAATCGTTTTACAGAAAAGAATGCGATTGAGAAAGCTGGGCTACCAGTAGCAACGTATAGATTAGTTCAAAATCAAGATCAGCTTACTGAAGCAATCACTGAGTTATCATATCCTTCCGTCTTGAAAACGACGACAGGCGGATATGATGGGAAAGGTCAAGTTGTTTTAAGAAGTGAGGCTGACGTTGATAAAGCACGAGAGCTTGCGAATGCAGCAGAGTGTATTTTAGAGAAATGGGTGCCTTTTGAAAAAGAAGTATCAGTTATTGTGATTCGTAGTGTAAGTGGTGAAACGAAAGTATTTCCGGTAGCGGAAAATATTCATGTAAATAACATTTTGCATGAATCTATCGTTCCAGCTCGCATTACAGAAGAACTTTCTCAAAAAGCAATTGCTTATGCAAAAGTGCTCGCGGATGAACTAGAACTTGTGGGAACACTAGCGGTAGAGATGTTTGCTACAGCTGATGGTGAGATTTACATTAATGAATTAGCACCAAGACCTCACAATTCAGGACACTATACACAGGATGCATGTGAAACGAGTCAATTCGGTCAACATATTCGAGCAATCTGTAATTTACCTCTTGGAGAAACAAATTTGTTAAAACCAGTTGTCATGGTAAACATTTTAGGCGAACATATAGAAGGGGTCCTAAGACAAGTGAATAGATTAACCGGGTGCTATTTACACTTGTATGGAAAAGAAGAAGCAAAAGCGCAGCGAAAAATGGGGCATGTTAATATTTTAAATGATAATATTGAAGTCGCTCTAGAAAAAGCGAAGAGTTTGCATATTTGGGACCATCAAGAACAACTGTTGGAGGGAAAAAAATGATTAGTCGTTATACACGCCCAGAAATGGGTGCAATTTGGACGGAAGAGAACAAATTTAAAGCGTGGTTAGAAGTTGAGATTTTAGCTTGTGAAGCATGGGCTGAGCTTGGCGATATTCCAAAAGAAGATGTTAAAAAAATTCGTGAGCATGCATCATTTGATATTGATCGTATTTATGAAATTGAAAAAGAGACACGTCATGACGTAGTTGCATTTACTCGTGCTGTATCAGAAACACCAACATTAGGTGAGGAACGTAAATGGGTTCATTACGGTTTAACATCTACAGACGTAGTAGATACAGCGTTATCTTACATCTTAAAACAAGCGAATGAAATCATATTAAAAGACTTAGAAAACTTTGTAAGCATTTTAGCTAACAAAGCGAAAGAGCATAAATACACGATCATGATGGGAAGAACACACGGTGTTCATGCAGAACCAACAACATTTGGTTTAAAAATGGGTCTTTGGTATGAAGAAATGAAACGTAACGTAGAGCGTTTCAAACAAGCTGCTGATACAGTTCGCGTTGGTAAATTATCTGGTGCGGTTGGTACATACGCAAATATCGATCCATTTGTAGAAAAGTATGTTTGTGAAAACTTAGGATTAGAAGCAGCACCAATTTCAACACAAACATTGCAACGTGATCGCCATGCTCATTACATGTCAACACTTGCACTAATCGCAACATCTATCGAAAAGATGGCAGTTGAGATTCGTGGTTTACAAAAGAGTGAAACACGTGAAGTTGAAGAGGCTTTTGCAAAAGGCCAAAAAGGTTCTTCTGCAATGCCACATAAACGTAATCCAATCGGATCAGAAAATATGACTGGTTTAGCTCGTGTTATCCGCGGTTATATGATGACAGCGTATGAGAATGTTCCATTATGGCATGAGCGTGATATTTCTCACTCTTCGGCAGAACGCGTAATTTTACCAGATGCTACAATCGCATTAAATTACATGTTAAATCGCTTTGGTAATATCGTTAAAAACTTAACTGTATACCCAGAGAATATGAAACGCAATATGACAAGAACATACGGCTTAATTTATTCTCAGCGTGTAATGCTTACATTAATCGACAAAGGTATGGTACGTGAAGAAGCTTATGATATCGTACAGCCTAAAGCGATGGAAGCGTGGGAAACACAAGTACAATTTAAAGAGCTTGTAGAAGCTGATGAGCGTATTACGAGCAAGTTATCACAAGAAGAAATTAATGAATGTTTCAACTATGAGCATCATATGCAACACGTTGATACAATCTTTGAACGCCTTGGGTTAAACGAAGCGTAAAATTTCATATGGCACAGAATAGAGTCATTCTGTGCCATTCTTTATTAAAAAATTATTCACATTTTTCAAACTACAGGGGGCTTGCGAAATGCAAAAGCTAGAAATGCTGTATGAAGGTAAGGCAAAAAGAATTTATCGTACAGAATCAGCAGATATGGTTTGGGTAGAGTACAAAGATAGTGCGACTGCTTTCAATGGGGAGAAAAAAGAGACGATTACAGGAAAAGGTCGTTTGAACAATGAGATTACAACTTTATTGTTCAGAAAGTTACAAGAAGTAGGAATAAAAACACATTTTGTAGAGAAGTTATCTGAAACAGAGCAACTTGTTAAAAAAGTGAGTATTATTCCTCTAGAAGTTGTCACAAGAAATGTAATTGCAGGAAGTCTTTCAAAACGATTAGGAATGGAAGAGGGAACTGTACTTGCAGAACCAATCGTAGAATTTTACTTCAAAGATGATGATTTAGGAGATCCGCTTGTAACGGAAGATCATATTCGTGTATTAAACGTTGCATCACCAGAGCAAGTAAGCGTATTACGAGATATGGCTCTACAAATCAATCAAGTGTTGATTGATCATTTCGCAAGCTGTCGTGTAAGATTAGTAGATTTTAAATTAGAGTTTGGTGTAACAGATGAAGGGGAAATCATTTTAGCAGATGAAATTTCACCAGATACTTGCCGTTTATGGGATGAAACGAGCAATGAAAAATTTGATAAAGACGTATTCCGTCGTGACCTTGGAAATTTAACAGAAGCTTATGAAGAGATTTTAAAACGTTTAGGGGGAATTTCACATGTATAAAGTTAAGGTATATGTAACGTTAAGAGAAAGCGTATTAGATCCACAAGGAACAGCAGTAAAAGGGGCACTTCATAGTCTTTCGTTCACAGAAGTACAAGACGTTCGAATCGGAAAATATATGGAATTAACAATTGATAAATCAGTATCTGACCTTGACGCAAAGGTAAAAGAAATGTGTGAAAAACTATTAACAAACGTTGTAATGGAAGACTTCCGTTATGAAGTTGAGGAGGTTGTCGCACAGTGAAATTTGCAGTCATAGTATTCCCAGGTTCGAACTGTGATGTCGATATGTTCCATGCAATTAAAGATGAGCTTGGTGAAGAAGTAGATTACGTTTGGCACGATAGAGAGAATTTAGATGAATATGATGCAATTTTACTACCTGGTGGATTCTCTTACGGTGACTATTTACGTTGTGGTGCTATTTCTCGCTTCGCGAATGCAATGAAAGCAGTGCAAAAAGCTGCTGAGCAAGGAAAGCCGATTTTAGGTGTATGTAATGGATTCCAGATTCTTGTTGAATCAGGATTACTACCAGGAGCGTTAATGAGAAACGAAAACTTAAAATTTATGTGCCGAACAGTTCAGCTGCGTGTTGAAAATAATGAAACGATGTTTACATCACAATATGAAAAAGATGAAGTAATCAATATTCCAATCGCGCATGGTGAGGGGAATTACTACTGTGATGAAGAGACTCTTAAACAATTAGAAGAGAATAATCAAATCGCATTCCGTTACGTAGAAAACCCGAATGGAAGCGTTTCAGATATTGCTGGTATTGTAAACGAAAAAGGAAATGTACTTGGTATGATGCCACACCCAGAGCGTGCTGTAGATGAATTACTTGGCGGTGCTGAAGGGTTAAAAGTCTTTCAATCTATCTTAAAACAGTGGAGGGAAACATATGTCGTTAATGCTTGAACCAAATCCAACACAAATTAAAGAAGAGCGCATATATGCGGAAATGGGGCTAACAGACGAAGAGTTTGCCATGGTTGAAAAGATTTTAGGCCGTCTGCCAAATTATACAGAAACAGGATTATTCTCTGTTATGTGGTCTGAACATTGCAGTTATAAAAATTCAAAACCAGTACTTCGAAAATTCCCAACAACAGGTGAGCGCGTTCTGCAAGGACCTGGGGAAGGTGCTGGAATTGTAGATATCGGTGATAATCAAGCGGTTGTATTTAAAATGGAAAGTCATAACCATCCTTCTGCTATTGAACCATATCAAGGAGCAGCAACAGGCGTTGGTGGTATTATCCGTGACGTATTCTCTATGGGAGCACGCCCGGTAGCTCTATTAAACTCACTTCGCTTCGGTGAATTACAGTCACCACGTGTGAAATATTTATTCGAAGAAGTAGTAGCAGGGATTGCAGGATACGGTAACTGTATCGGCATTCCGACTGTTGGCGGCGAAGTACAGTTTGATCCATGTTATGAAGGAAATCCACTTGTAAATGCAATGTGCGTAGGCTTAATTAATCATGAAGATATTAAAAAGGGGCAAGCGCACGGTGCTGGAAATACAGTAATGTACGTAGGAGCATCAACTGGTCGTGACGGTATTCACGGTGCAACATTCGCATCTGAAGAGTTATCTGAAAGCTCAGAAGCGAAGCGTCCAGCAGTTCAAGTAGGAGATCCATTTATGGAGAAACTTCTTATTGAAGCTTGCTTAGAACTTATTCAGTCGGATGCACTTGTTGGAATTCAAGATATGGGTGCAGCTGGTTTAACATCATCTTCTGCAGAAATGGCAAGTAAAGCAGGTATGGGTATTGAAATGTACTTAGATGATGTACCACAACGTGAAACAGGAATGACACCATATGAAATGATGCTATCTGAATCACAAGAACGTATGCTAATCGTTGTGAAAAAGGGTAGAGAGCAAGAAATAGTAGATTTATTTGAGAAGTATGGTCTTGCAGCCGTTACGATGGGGAAAGTAACGGAAGACAAAATGCTTCGCTTATTCCATAAAGGTGAAAAGGTAGCTGAAGTTCCAGCAGATGCTCTTGCAGAAGAAGCACCAATTTATCATAAGCCATCAAAAGAAGCAGCATACTTTGCTGAATTCCAGGCAATGAAAATGGAAACACCAAAAGTAGAAAATTATAAAGAAACGTTATTCGCTCTATTACAACAACCGACCATTGCAAGTAAAGAGTGGGTTTATGATCAATATGATTATCAAGTTCGCACAAGCACAGTTGTTACACCAGGTTCAGATGCAGCAGTTGTACGTGTACGCGGTACAGAAAAAGGATTAGCAATGACGACAGATTGTAACTCTCGCTATATTTATTTAGATCCAGAAGTGGGCGGTAAAATTGCAGTAGCAGAGGCAGCACGTAATATCGTATGTTCTGGGGGAGAGCCACTTGCAATTACAGATTGCTTAAACTTCGGTAATCCAGAAAAACCAGAAATCTTCTGGCAAATTGAGAAATCAGTAGATGGTATGAGTGAAGCTTGTCGTACATTACAAACGCCAGTTATCGGCGGAAACGTATCAATGTATAACGAACGTAGTGGTGAAGCTGTATATCCAACACCGACAGTTGGGATGGTTGGACTTGTAAACGATTTAAAACATGTAACAACACAAGAGTTTAAGCAAGCTGGCGATTTAGTTTATGTAATTGGAGAGACGAAAGCTGAGTTTGGTGGAAGTGAATTACAGAAAATGATTCACGGCAAAATTTTCGGTCAGTCACCAAGCATCGATCTAGATGTAGAATTAAAGCGCCAAAAACAAGTATTAGCAGCAATTCAAGCTGGCCTTGTTCAATCTGCTCATGATGTTGCAGAAGGTGGCTTAGCAGTTGCAATTACTGAAAGTGCAATTGGTGCAAAAGGTTTAGGTGCTACTGTGAAATTAGATGGAGAAGCAACAGCAGCATTATTCGCTGAATCACAATCGCGCTTCGTTATAACTGTAAAACGTGAAAATAAAGAAGCGTTCGAGAAAGCGGTAGAAGCAATTCAAGTTGGAGAAGTGACAAATACAAATGAAGTAACAATTCATAATGAAGAAAATGAAGTATTACTTACAGCAAATGTAGATGAAATGAGAAAGGCTTGGAAAGGGGCAATCCCATGCTTGCTGAAATAAAGGGGTTAAATGAAGAATGTGGCGTTTTCGGAATTTGGGGGCATGAAAATGCAGCACAAGTTTCGTACTACGGATTGCATAGTTTACAGCACCGTGGACAAGAAGGCGCAGGCATCGTTGTAAATAATGGTGAGAAAATCGTCGGTCACAAGGGGTTAGGTTTAATATCGGAAGTATTTTCAAGAGGTGAGCTAGAAGGCTTAAACGGAAAATCAGCAATTGGACACGTACGATATGCGACAGCTGGCGGAAGTGAAGTTGCTAACGTTCAACCATTATTATTCCGCTTTTCCGATCATAGTATGGCATTAGCTCATAACGGAAATTTAATTAATGCAAAGATGCTTCGTCGTGAATTAGAGGCAGAGGGAAGTATTTTCCAAACAAGTTCAGATACAGAGGTACTTTTACATCTCATTAAACGTAGTACGAAAGATTCTTTAATTGAAAGTGTAAAAGAGGCCCTAAATAAAGTGAAAGGTGCGTTTGCATATCTTTTACTAACTGGAAATGAAATGATCGTTGCGCTAGACCCGAATGGATTCCGTCCTCTTTCAATTGGAAAGATGGGAGATGCTTACGTTGTAGCATCAGAAACATGCGCTTTCGATGTAGTAGGTGCAACATACATTCGTGATGTAGAACCAGGTGAATTACTTATCATCAATGATGAAGGAATTCACGTAGATCGTTTTACAAATGAAGTAGATCATGCAATTTGTAGTATGGAGTACATTTACTTTGCACGTCCGGATTCTAATATCGCAGGTATTAACGTCCATGCAGCGCGTAAAAACATGGGAAAACGTTTGGCGGCAGAAGCCCCTATTGAAGCTGATGTTGTTACTGGTGTACCAGACTCTAGTATTTCAGCGGCAATTGGTTATGCGGAGGCGACAGGAATTCCGTATGAGTTAGGATTAATTAAAAATCGTTATGTTGGACGTACGTTTATTCAACCTTCTCAAGAACTGCGTGAGCAAGGGGTTAAGATGAAGCTTTCAGCAGTAAGAGGCGTAGTTGAAGGAAAACGAGTTGTGATGATTGACGATTCTATCGTAAGAGGAACGACGAGTAAACGAATTGTTCGTATGCTTCGCGAGGCTGGAGCGACAGAAGTCCATGTAAGAATTGCTTCACCACCTCTTAAGTATCCATGTTTCTATGGCATTGATATTCAAACGAGAAAAGAATTAATCGCAGCAAATAATTCAATAGAAGAAATCCGTCAAATCATCGGAGCAGATTCTTTAACGTTTTTAAGTGAAGATGGATTAGTAGATGCAATTGGACGTCCATATGAAGGGAAATATGGCGGTCTATGTATGGCGTACTTCAATGGAGATTATCCAACAGCTCTTTATGATTATGAGCAAGAGCTTTTAGAAAGTATGAAATAAGAAGAAAAAAGCTTCTACTTCTTTTGATGTAGAAGCTAGCTTCTTTCTTAAAACGGCCGGCCCTGTATAGGGAGAAATTAAAAGACGAGGTGTAGATAACGATGGCGAATGCATATAAGCAAGCAGGAGTAGATATTGAAGCTGGATATGAAGCGGTATCTCGCATGAAAAAACACGTACAAACAACAATGAGAAAAGAAGTACTAGGCGGTCTAGGCGGTTTTGGAGGTATGTTTGATCTATCAAAATTTGCATTAGAAGAACCTGTATTAGTATCTGGAACAGATGGCGTGGGAACGAAATTGATGCTCGCTTTTATGGCAGATAAACATGACACAATAGGTATTGATGCAGTAGCAATGTGTGTAAATGATATTGTTGTCCAAGGAGCAGAACCGCTTTTCTTCCTTGATTATATTGCTTGTGGTAAAGCTGAACCTAGTAAAATTGAAAACATCGTCAAAGGTATATCAGAGGGCTGTCGCCAAGCTGGTTGTGCATTAATTGGTGGAGAAACAGCTGAAATGCCAGGAATGTATTCTACGGAAGAATACGATTTAGCTGGTTTTACAGTTGGAATTGTTGATAAAAAGAAAATTGTAACAGGTGAAAAAATTGAAGCTGGTCAAGTATTAATTGGCTTAGCATCTAGCGGTATTCATAGTAACGGTTATTCTTTAGTACGAAAAGTATTACTAGAAGATGGAGAACTATCTTTAGATCGCATTTACGGACGCTTAGAACTACCTCTTGGTGAAGAATTATTAAAACCAACGAAAATTTATGTCAAACCTATTTTAGAACTATTGAAGAAATATGAAGTATACGGTATGGCGCATATTACAGGTGGCGGATTCATTGAAAATATTCCACGTATGTTACCAGAAGGAATCGGTGCAGAAATTGAATTAGGATCTTGGAAAATTCAACCGATCTTCAGTTTACTTCAAGAAGTGGGAAAACTAGAAGAGAAAGAAATGTTCAATATTTTTAACATGGGTATTGGTATGGTAGTAGCAGTGAAGGAAGAAGAGGCAAAAGATATTGTTCGTCTTCTTGAAGAGCAAGGAGAAACAGCTCGCATTATTGGACGTACTGTACAAGGGAATGGCGTTACCTTCAATGGGGGCACAGCACTATGAGTAGATTAGCAGTTTTTGCTTCTGGAAGCGGCTCTAACTTTCAATCTCTCATCAATGCGGTGGAAGAAAATAGATTAGACGCAGATATTAGTTTATTAGTATGTGATAAACCAGAAGCACGTGCTGTTGGACGGGCACATTATCATCATATTCCATGTTTCGCTTTTTCAGCGAAAGCATATGAGTCAAAAGAAGCATTTGAAAAAGAAATATTAAAGAAGCTAGAAGAGTATGAAATTGATTATGTTATTTTAGCTGGATATATGCGTTTAGTTGGGCCGACATTACTAGAAGCTTACAGCGGGAAGATTATTAATATTCATCCATCACTATTACCAAGCTTTCCAGGGAAAGATGCTGTTGGTCAAGCGTTAGAAGCAGGTGTGAAAGTAACTGGAGTAACGATTCATTATGTAGATGCAGGTATGGATACGGGACCAATTATTGCGCAAGAAGCAGTAGTTGTTTCTGAAGGGGATACGAGAGAAAGCTTACAAAAGAAAATTCAACAAGTTGAACATAAATTATACGTAAATACAGTGAATCAAATTGTTCAATCTGTGAAAGAACCAACTGTTAACTAACATACAACCAGGGGTGAAGGATAAATGAAAAAGCGTGCATTAGTAAGTGTTTCAGATAAAACAGGAGTAGTGGAATTTGTTAAAGGTTTACTAGAACAAGGGATCGAAGTTATCTCAACAGGTGGTACGAAAAAATTACTAGAAGAAAATGGCTTACAAGTAATTGGTATTTCTGAAGTAACTGGGTTCCCAGAAATTATGGATGGCCGCGTAAAAACATTACATCCAAACATTCATGGTGGTCTATTAGCAGTTCGCGATAATGAAACGCATGTAGCGCAAATGAATGAGTTAGGTATGCAGCCAATTGATTTTGTTGTTGTTAACTTATACCCATTCAAAGAAACAATCGCTAAGCCTGATGTAACATTTGCTGATGCAATTGAAAATATTGATATCGGTGGTCCAACAATGATTCGCTCTGCTGCGAAAAATCATAAATTTGTATCAGTAATTGTAGATCCAGTAGATTACGATGTTGTATTAGCGGAACTGAAAGAGAACGGTGAAGTAAAAGAAGAAACGAAACGTAAATTAGCAGCGAAAGTATTCCGTCATACAGCGGCATATGATGCGTTAATCTCTAACTACTTAACAGAGCAAATGGGTGAAGAAAGTCCAGAAACATTAACAGTGACATTTGAGAAAAAACAAGATTTACGCTATGGAGAAAATCCACATCAAAAAGCAACATTCTATAAAGCGCCATTCGCTGTAACTTCTTCTGTTGCATACGCAGAACAATTACACGGTAAAGAATTATCTTACAACAATATTAACGATGCAGATGCAGCACTTAGTATTGTAAAAGAATTTACAGAGCCAGCAGTAGTAGCGGTAAAACATATGAATCCATGTGGTGTTGGAGTGGGTACTGATATTCATGAAGCATACACACGCGCTTATGAAGCAGATCCAGTATCAATCTTTGGTGGTATTATTGCAGCAAATCGTGAAATTGATAAAGCTACAGCAGAAAAGTTACACGAAATTTTCTTAGAAATCATTATTGCACCTTCTTTCTCAAAAGAAGCTTTAGAAGTATTGCAAAGTAAGAAAAACTTACGTCTACTAACTGTAAATATTGAAAAAGCGACAAGTGCAAGCAAAAAACTAACTTCTGTACAAGGTGGTCTTCTCGTTCAAGAGGAAGATACGTTATCATTAGATGAAAGTACAATTTCAATTCCGACAAAACGTGAACCATCAGAGCAAGAGTGGAAAGATTTAAAACTAGCTTGGAAAGTTGTAAAACATGTGAAATCAAACGCAATTGTTTTAGCGAATGATAACATGACAGTTGGTGTAGGTGCAGGACAGATGAATCGTGTAGGTTCTGCAAAAATCGCAATTATACAAGCTAGTGAAAAAGCACAAGGTAGCGCACTTGCATCTGATGCTTTCTTCCCAATGCCAGATACAGTAGAAGAAGCAGCAAAAGCAGGGATTACAGCAATCATTCAACCAGGCGGATCAATCCGTGACGAAGATTCTATCAAAGTGGCAGATAAGTATGGGATTACGATGGTGTTCACTGGCGTACGTCATTTCAAACACTAGTAGAGGATGTTTAAAAGGTCCGGTCAAGATAACTGTCGCATGTCGTCGTTGCATTGCCAGTGCGGTACTCATGTAGGAAAGCTACATTCCGTGTCCTCCTGTCAAATGCGCCTCGACCTGCTCGGTTCTCTGATCCTCCTTTTTAAACCTTTATTGATATGAAAACAAACTAGGAGCAGAGCTTCTAGTTTGTACTTATTTAAGTATTGGGGGATGAAATATGAATGTTTTAGTAATTGGCCGCGGTGGGCGTGAGCATGCTTTAGCTTGGAAGTTTGCGCAATCTGAAAAGGTGGAAAAGGTATATGTAGCACCGGGTAATGAAGGTATGCGCGATGTTGCAACAACAGTTGATATTGATGAAAATGATTTTGACGCATTAGTTTTATTTGCTAAAGAGAATAAGGTTGAATTAACTTTCGTTGGACCAGAAATTCCGCTTATGAATGGAATTGTTGATCGCTTTAAAGAAGAGGGACTTCGTGTGTTTGGCCCAAATAAAGCGGCTGCTGTTATTGAAGGTAGTAAGGCTTTCACGAAAGAATTGATGAAAAAATATGATATTCCAACTGCAGCATATGAAACTTTTACAGACTATGAAGAAGCAGTACAGTATATTCAAAAAGTTGGTGCGCCAATCGTTATTAAAGCTGACGGCCTAGCTGCTGGTAAAGGTGTAACGGTAGCAATGACGCTTGAAGAGGCATTACAAGCTGTGAAAGAGATGCTACAAGATGTGAAGTTTGGCGAAGCGAGCAAGAAGGTCGTTATTGAAGAGTTTTTAGATGGACAAGAATTTTCATTAATGGCATTTGTAAATGGAACAACTGTGCATCCGATGGTAATTGCTCAAGATCATAAACGAGCTTTTGATGGTGATAAAGGTCCAAATACAGGCGGAATGGGTGCGTATTCTCCAGTACCACAAATTCCGGAATCAGCAGTTCAAGAGGCGATAAAAACAGTATTACATCCAACTGCTAAAGCGATGATTGCAGAAAACCGTTCGTTTACAGGAATTTTATATGCGGGACTTATTTTAACAAATGATGGCCCGAAGGTAATTGAATTTAATGCACGCTTTGGTGATCCTGAAACGGAAGTAGTATTACCTCGCTTAGAAAATGATTTAGTTGATGTATGTAACGCTGTATTAGATGAAAGTGAATTAACGTTACAGTGGTCAGAGGAAGCGGTAATTGGTGTTGTACTTGCTTCAAAAGGATATCCGGAAGCATATAAAAAAGGTGATATTATTAAAGAATTAGATGCACTGAAAGATGTAATTGTTTTCCATTCAGGTACAGCGATGAAGCATGGTGACTTTGTAACAAATGGAGGCCGTGTACTATTTGTCGCTTGTAAGGCGGACAGTTTACAAGCAGCGAAAGATAAGGTGTATAAAGAAATCGGCAAAATTGAGAGTGATGGTCTATTTTACCGAAGTGATATAGGATATCGTGCAATTGGTCATGAGATGACGAGAAGCTAATATGTAAAAATCCCGCTGATTTCTCAGCGGGATTTTTTATGCATCTTTATCTTTTTTCAATTTTCCTTTTTGCTTTGCCATTTCTCGAAGTAAATACTCGATGTGTGCATTGACGCTACGAAACTCATCATTCGCCCATTTTTCGATGACTGCGTGTAATTCAGGATCAATACGTAATGGAAAGCTTTTCTTTTTAGCCATAATGATTTACAACCCTTTAGTATAGGCTTCCTGTATTAATAACTGGTTGCGCACCTTTATCTGAAACGATGGCAACTAATAAGTTGTTCACCATATTTGCTTTACGCTCGTCATCTAATTCAAGTACGCCTTCCTCATCTAACATATGGATTGAATCTTTCGCCATCTTCACAGCACCTTCAACAATCTCTTTTCTAGCAGCTAATACTGCTTTTGCTTGTTGACGTTGTAGCATTGCATGGGCAATTTCTGTTGCGTAAGCTAAATGTGTTAAACGAGTTTCTAATACTTCTACGCCAGCGATTTCAAGGCGCGCTTCTAACTCACGTTTTAATTCTTCAGAGATTTCTTCAGTATTTCCGCGTAACGTGATGCAAGTTTCATCTTGGAAATTGTCATAAGGATATTTTGTTGCGACGTGGCGGATTGCTGTTTCACTTTGAATTTCTACAAATCGATCGTAATGTTCAACACCGAACATTGCTTTTGCAGAATCAACTACTTTATATACGATAACGGCTGCAATTTCAATTGGATTTCCCTCAATATCGTTTACTTTTAACTTCTTACTATTAAAGTTTTCAACACGTAACGATACAGTTTGACGGAATGCGAATGGAATTGTTAAAAATAAACCGTTTTGACGAATTGTTCCTAAATAATTACCGAAAAACGTAATAACTTTTGCTTGGTTTGGTTGAACAATACCAATACCTGTAGCAAGAACGGCGGCTAAAATAATAGTTAATGCCGCTCCTATGAAAATTTCTTGTACAAGGAAAAATACACCGATAGCGGCTAAAATTAAAATCCCGATAATACCGAGAAAACCATTTACATAAAAAACTTGTTTTTCTTTCATATGATCGCCTCCTGATATAAAAATGATATCACTTTTATATCATTTTATGCAAGGGCTTTACACTTAATTTTCTGAAATTATTGATTAGGTATCTCTTATGTATATTTTGAGGTTCGAAACAAGAATGTACGTTCTGTTTTATGGTAAAATAAAGAAGACTTAACCGCCCACTGCAGCAGCTAAGTCCCTTTGAGAGCATCTTGCATCGTGACAAATGATTCAAAGCGGTTTTGCCAGGATTATATCTTCAATCGCTGACTCAATCTCTTTGTCAGAAGCGTCAAAACTTCCATTTGACTGTGGTTTGTCGTGCTTGGAAGTTTGATTCACTTCTTCTTTAGCATGTCCCTTTTCAGTAAAATTCATGCTAGGCATTTTAAATGCCCCCATATTCATGTATTTTCCGAATTTCCACATTTCAACAACGGGGCAGAAACGAACAATTCCCTCTGCGATTTTCATTGCACCAATCCATAGCAAGACGTTAGACCAAGTGCACCACGGCTTGCGTACAAGTTTAGCACTACTACAGCCGAAGAGGATAAGTCCGAGTGTAATTCGAATTAGGGCATTTATTGTACCGATGTTTTGCTTCATTAGAAAAACACTCCTTTTTATGAAAGTTGAAATAGATAATACTATTTCTCTTATTAGTATCCCGTGTGACTTTTGGGATATGTAATCCAACATTTGACGTTGAAAAAGATGTTGGAATGTGCGTGTGTGTAAGTAGCTTTTTTTGTTATAATGAAAGAATGCATAAAAGGAAGTTCAAAGTTAAATCCTCTCGTTTGAAAAACTATGGAAGAGGGAATTCCAAATTTAATTCTCCGTTTTAAACAAATATGTAAGATGAAGTTAAAAAATCCTAATGAAAATAAACTGTTATTTTGAACAGGAATATATATAAATAGAGAAAAGAAAGGGTGTTTTCATGTACGATATTTCCGGGTGGAAACATGTATTTAAGCTTGATCCAAATAAGGAGTTAAGTGACGAACATTTAGAAATGATTTGTGAGTCTGGAACAGATGCTGTTATTGTAGGCGGAAGTGATGGAGTGACAATTGATAATGTACTACACATGCTAGTTAGCATTCGTAGATATGCAGTTCCTTGTGTGTTAGAGGTTTCTGATGTGGAAGCAATTACACCAGGATTTGATTTTTATTATATCCCAAGCGTTTTAAATAGCCGAAAGGTAGAATGGGTAACTGGTGTTCATCATGAGGCTTTGAAAGAATTTGGGGATATTATGGATTGGGACGAAATTTTCATGGAAGGGTATTGTATTTTAAATCCTGAAGCGAAAGTAGCCCAGCTTACAGATGCGAAATGTGATGTAACAGAAGATGATGTGATTGCATATGCGCGTTTAGCAGACAAGCTATTACGTTTACCGATATTTTATTTAGAATATAGCGGTACGTATGGAGACAGTGAACTTGTTAAAAATGTAAAAGCAGAATTAAAACAAGCGAAGTTGTATTATGGTGGCGGTATTTCTAATGCAGAACAAGCGAAAGAAATGGCGCAGTATGCTGATACAATAGTTGTTGGAAATATTATTTATGATGATATAAAAGCAGCGTTAAAAACAGTTAAAGCAGTAAAAGGAGAGTAGGTGCAGGCGTATATGAGTAAGACAGATAGGTTATTAAATGGTTTAAATCCGCAGCAACAAAAAGCAGTACAAACAACGAACGGACCACTTCTATTAATGGCAGGTGCAGGTAGTGGTAAAACACGTGTGTTAACACATCGTATTGCGTTTTTACTTGGTGAAAAAGGTGTAGCGCCATGGAATGTACTAGCTATTACCTTTACAAATAAAGCGGCTCGTGAAATGCGCGAGCGTATTGATACACTTGTCGGACCAGAAGCAGAAGATATTTGGATTTCTACGTTCCACTCTATGTGTGTACGTATTTTACGACGTGATATCGATCGTATTGGTATTAATCGTAACTTTACAATCTTAGATTCAGGCGATCAGTTAACTGTAGTCAAAAAAATTATGAAAGAGCGCAATATTGATCCGAAGAAATTTGAGCCGCGCTCTATTTTAGCTGGTATTAGTAATGCGAAAAATGAATTGTTATCTGCAGATAAATATGCGAAAAAAATTACAATCGCTGATCCATATGAAAAATTAACGAGCGATGTATATACAGAATATCAAAAACGTCTTCTGAAAAATAACTCATTAGATTTTGATGATTTAATTATGACAACGATTCAGCTATTTGAACGTGTTCCAGAAGTACTAGAGTTTTATCAGCGTAAGTTCCAATATATTCACGTGGATGAGTATCAAGATACGAACAAAGCGCAGTACCTTCTTGTAAAACATTTAGCAGCACGTTTTAAAAATTTATGTGTTGTAGGTGACTCAGATCAGTCTATTTACCGCTGGCGCGGGGCTGACATTTCTAACATTTTGTCATTCGAAAAAGACTATGAGAATGCGCAAGTTATTCTGTTAGAACAAAACTATCGTTCGTCACAAAATATTTTAAATGCAGCGAATGCTGTTATTGAAAAAAATTCAAACCGTAAACCGAAAAAATTATGGACAGACAATCAAGTTGGAAGCAAAATCTCATATTACCGTGCTGCGACGGAAAAAGACGAAGCATATTTTGTTGCGAAAAAAATTCGTGACGATATTCAAATGGGAAAACGAAAATATACTGATTTTGCAGTGTTATATCGTACAAATGCGCAGTCTCGTATGGTCGAGGAGATTTTCCTGAAATCTAATATTCCTTACAAAATTGTCGGCGGTACGAAGTTCTACGATCGTAAAGAGATTAAAGACATTTTGGCGTATTTACGTTTAATTGGGAATCCAGATGATGAGATTAGTTTCGCACGTATTATTAACATGCCAAAGCGCGGAATTGGTGCGACTTCTATCGATAAAATTATTAATTACGGTGTACAAAATGGAATTTCATTAACTGCTGTATTCGATGAGATTGAGCATGTTGGAGTAAGTGCAAAAATTACAAAGGCAGTAAAAGAATTCTCTGGTTTATTACACAACTGGGTAAATATGCAAGAGTATTTATCTGTTACAGAATTGGTAGAAGAAGTTATTGAAAAAACAGGCTATCGCGATATGTTGAAAAACGAGCGTACCTTAGAAGCAGAAGGTCGTTTAGAGAACTTAGATGAGTTTTTATCTGTTACGCAAACATTTGAATCTCAAAGCGAAGATAAGAGCCTTGTTGCATTCTTAACAGACTTAGCGCTTGTTGCTGATATTGATCGTGTCGATGAAGATCCAACTGCTGGTGAGGAAGTTATTTTAATGACGATGCACTCAGCGAAAGGATTAGAGTTCCCAGTTGTCTTTATTGTTGGGTTAGAGGAAGGAATATTCCCGCATACTCGTTCTCTAATGGAAGAAGATGAAATGCAAGAAGAGCGTCGCCTTGCTTATGTAGGTATTACTCGTGCAGAAGAAGAGTTATATTTATCTAATGCACAAATGCGTACTTTATTTGGTAGAACAAGTATGAACGCTGCTTCTCGATTTATTACAGAAATCCCGGCAGAGCTAGTAGAATCGTTAAATGAAACAGCGCCAAAGCGTGAAACTTCGTTTGGTGCAAAAGGCAGAACGACAACTACAAGTAAAATGACAACTACAACCACAACACGCTCTCGTTCAGCTTTCGCGCGTCCTGCAGCTAAGACGACAGGCGGCGAGCAAATTGGCTGGGCAGTAGGTGATAAAGCTTCCCACCAAAAATGGGGAGTCGGTACAGTTGTCAGTGTAAAAGGTGAAGGTGATGCAAAAGAATTAGATATTGCGTTCCCAAGCCCAATTGGTGTTAAACGTTTGTTAGCTAAATTTGCACCTGTGACGAAACAATAGGAAAGGAATGAGGATATGTCAAAAGAGATAGCAAAACAACGTATAGAAGAACTGCGTGATTTGTTAAATACATTTAACTATCAGTATCACGTATTAGACAATCCTTCTGTTTCTGATGCGGAGTATGACCGTAATATGCAGGAGCTTATAAAATTAGAAGCAGAGAATCCAGAGTTTATGAGTGAAGACTCTCCCTCCATTCGCGTTGGGGGAACTGTTCTTGATATATTTGAAAAAGTAACACATAAGTCACCGATGTTAAGTTTAGGAAATGCATTTAACGAAGGAGATTTACGTGATTTCGACCGACGAGTACGCCAAGGAATTGATGATGCGAATGTAAGATATATATGCGAATTAAAAATTGACGGACTTGCTGTTTCACTTCATTATGAAAAAGGACGCTTCATTCAAGGGGCAACACGTGGTGATGGTGTAACAGGTGAAGATATTACCCAAAATTTAAAAACGATTAAAGCGATCCCGCTCCGTTTAAATGAAGAAGTAACGTTAGAAGCACGAGGCGAAGCTTATATGCCGAAGCGTTCATTCGTTAAGTTAAATGAAGAAAAAGAACAAAATGGTGAAGATGTATTTGCGAATCCGCGTAATGCGGCAGCAGGTTCAATACGCCAACTTGATCCGAAAATTGCAGCGAAGCGTAACTTATCTATATTTGTGTACGGTCTTGCGAATGTAGAAGAAAAAACAATTCCATCACATAGTGAATCGCTTGATTTCTTAGGTGAACTTGGATTCAAAACAAATCCAAATCGTCGTACATGTGAAACAATTGAAGAAGTTATAGCTTATGTAGAAGAATGGCAAGAAAAACGTCCGCATCTTGATTATGAGATCGATGGAATCGTTATAAAAGTAGATGATGTTGCTCTACAAGAAAGTTTAGGAACTACAGCAAAGAGTCCAAGATGGGCGATTGCTTATAAATTCCCGGCTGAAGAAGTTATAACAAGATTAACAGGTATTGAATTAAGTGTTGGTCGCACAGGGGTTGTAACACCGACTGCAGAGCTAGAGGCAGTGCGAGTGGCTGGTACTATCGTTCGTCGTGCCTCTTTACATAACGAAGATTTAATTCGTGAAAAAGACATTCGAATTGGTGACTATGTTGTTGTGAAGAAGGCAGGAGATATTATTCCTGAAGTTGTGAACGTTATTTTTGATAAGCGTACTGGTGAGGAAGAAGAATATCATATGCCGACGCATTGCCCAGCATGTGAGAGTGAACTAGTTCGTTTAGAAGAAGAGGTAGCACTTCGCTGTATAAATCCAACTTGTCCGGCTCAAATTCGAGAAGGATTAATCCATTTCGTTTCAAGAAATGCAATGAATATTGATGGACTTGGAGAGCGTGTCATTACACAACTCTTTGATGCTGATTACATTCGTACATTCGCTGATTTATATTCGTTGACGAAAGAGCAATTATTACAGCTAGAAAGATTCGGTGAAAAATCAGCAACGAATTTAGTACAAGCAATTGAGAATTCTAAAGACAACTCATTAGAGCGATTATTATTTGGTCTTGGTATTCGCCATGTCGGAGCAAAAGCAGCACGTACATTTGCAGAGCATTTTGAAACGATGGATGCGCTTGTGAAAGCAACGGAAGAAGAACTAAAAGCAATTAATGAGATTGGTGAAAAAATGGCTCAATCCGTCGTGACGTATTTTGATAATGAAGACGTATTAGAGTTATTACAACAATTTAAAGAGTATGGCGTGAATATGGCGTACAAAGGTATAAAAATTGCTGATTTACAAAATGTTGAGTCGTACTTCGCAGGAAAAACTGTCGTTTTAACAGGGAAATTAGAAGTTATGGGACGTAGTGAAGCGAAGAAAAAGATTGAGGCATTAGGTGGAAAAGTAACAGGAAGTGTTAGTAAAAGTACGGATTTAGTTGTTGCAGGTGAAGCGGCAGGTTCGAAATTAGCACAAGCAGAGAAGCATAATGTTGAGGTTTGGAATGAAGAGAGGTTCTTACAAGAGCTAAATAAGTAAGAGGTGCAAACTTACCATGAAAAAAATAGCATTAGCGGTATTAAGCCTTGGCCTACTCGTAAGTGGATGTAGTACAGGTGCCGATAAAGATGAAAAAGTGGTTGAGAAATCGGGGAAAGCAAAAGAACAAGCAATCGTTCCGAAGTACTCTATTTCGGATGAATATTATAAGACGACTATTCCATTTGACGCAGGAGCTGCACGTGGTTTAGTTGTACAAGGAGTAAGTAATCGTCTTGATATAGATGAATTTGAAACAGGATTAATGCGTATTGCAAAAGAATCCTTTAGTACGAAAGATCATTTCTTTAAAGGTGGAAGTGCTCTAGATACTCAAAATTTGCAGATGCTTGTTAAAAGAAAGCGTACAGATGCTGAACAAAAGGAACTAGAGGACAAGTTAAAAAAAGATGCAGTTAAATTTCCAAACATTGGGTTAAACCCAGCGTTAGGTGGAGGATCTGAATCATTAGAGGAAAAAAATAAAAAAAATCCAATATATATTTCAAATATTTTAGAGCATGATTATTATGTGAAAAAAGACGAGAAAGATGAGAAAGGTGAGCGCCAAGGCATTGTAGTTGGCTTAGCGATGAACTCGGTTCATTATTATGAGGAAGAGCATGGTTATCCGCGTGAAGCTAAAATTGAACAAGAAAAAATGTTAGCTGAAGGGAAAAAAATGGCGCAAGAAATCATAAAAGTTATGCATAAAGAAGATCCTGAAACAAAAACTCTTCCGATAACATTTGCGATTTATCGTCAGGCTCCAAAGGCTTCACTCGTGCCAGGTAACTTTGTTTCTTATGCGAATGTTGAAAAAGGCAGTGAAACGGTTGAGGATTGGAAACAAATTAATGAGAAATATTATTTGTTCCCATCTGAACAAGCGAAAACAGATAATAAACGTGAAGATCTGGCGAGAGTATCGAACTTTAAAGCAAAACTAAGTGATTATTTCCAAGGCGACTATACAGCTGTTATCGGTACTGGTATGTATAGAGACGATGAATTAAGAGAAATAAAGCTTGATATTCCTGTCCAGTTTAATGGGAAAGCAGAAATAATAGGCTTTACACAATATGTAGCCGGGCTTGTTATGGAATACTTCCCGAATTATATGAAAGTACAAGTAACGATTAAATCTGTAGAACGCCCAGAAGCGATTATTATACGTGAAGCGAAGCAAGATGAACCGTTTGTGAAAATTTTAGATTAAATAGGAGGGCCGTTCCTTTATGGAACGGCTTTTTTTCTTGAATAATTTTGTTATAATTTAAAATGTTATAAATAATGGGGGTAAGGGGTAAGGCACATGGACGAATTAAGTTTCCAAGTCATTATTTTATTAATTGGATTCGGCTTTTTAGCAGCTTTTATTGATTCAGTTGTTGGTGGTGGAGGATTAATTTCGCTTCCGGCACTTATGTTTGTTGGTTTACCACCAGCTTCGGCAATTGCAACAAATAAATTAGCGGCAACGATGGGGACGTTTACGAGTGCAATTTATTTTATTCGATCAGGAAAGGTCGATTTTAAAATTGTAGGAAAGTTAATCCCGTTAACTGTTATAGGAGCGGTCGCAGGTGCTTTAGTAGTAAAGTTTATTCCGCCGGATATTTTACGTCCGTTAGTGCTTGTGATGTTGGTGTTTATTGCCATTTATATTATTGCGAAAAAGGATTGGGGAAGTGTATCCACCTATAAGAAGATGACGAAAAGAAAAACATTAATATTTTTCTTTGTTATTTTAATGATAGGGTTTTACGATGGATTTTTTGGCCCAGGGACAGGATCTTTTTTAATTTTTGCATTTTTATTAATTGGTTTGGATTTTATTCAAGCGGCAGCATCTGGAAAACTTTTGAACTTTGTTAGTAATATCGTATCTTTAATTACTTTTTTATTTTTAGACGTAATTCATTTTGAATACGGTATTATTATGGGATTATCAATGATCTTAGGTGCTTATTTTGGATCAAAGTTTGCAGTTCAAAAAGGTGTTGGATATGTTAGGACTTTATTTTTATTAGTAACTATTTTATTAATTGGAAAAAATGTTTTGGAATATACTCATATTTTGTAGAGTTATACTTTTGTATAACTCTATTTTTTTATTATATTTTAAAAATTTATTAATTTTTAAAATATAAGTCTAGGAATATTTGAATAAATCTAAATTATCGTGTAGAATAATGTTGTAAAATGTAAACGTTTTTCTAAGGGGAGGCTAAAAAAATGGTAGTAGCATACAAACATGAGCCATTTACAGATTTTTCAGTGGAGGCTAACAAATTAGCGTTTGAAGAAGGTTTAAAGAAAGTAGAATCTTATCTTGGACAAGACTATCCATTAATTATTGGGGGAGAAAAAATCACTACAGAAGACAAAATTGTTTCTGTAAACCCTGCAAATAAAGAGGAACTTGTTGGTCGCGTTTCAAAAGCAAGCCGTGAGTTAGCTGAAAAAGCAATGCAAGTAGCGGATGAAACATTCCAAACTTGGAGAAAATCAAAGCCAGAAATGCGTGCAGACATTTTATTCCGTGCTGCAGCAATCGTTCGTCGCAGAAAACATGAATTCTCTGCTATTCTTGTAAAAGAAGCAGGTAAACCATGGAATGAGGCAGATGCTGATACAGCAGAAGCAATCGACTTTATGGAATATTATGGTCGTCAAATGTTAAAATTAAAAGACGGTATTCCAGTAGAAAGCCGTCCAATTGAATATAATCGTTTCTCTTACATTCCATTAGGAGTAGGTGTTATCATTTCTCCTTGGAACTTCCCATTCGCAATTATGGCAGGTATGACAACAGCTGCTTTAGTTTCTGGTAACACAGTATTACTAAAACCAGCTAGTACAACTCCTGTAGTAGCAGCGAAATTCATGGAAGTATTAGAAGAAGCTGGCTTACCAGCTGGCGTAGTAAACTTCGTTCCAGGTAATGGTTCTGAAGTTGGTGACTACTTAGTAGATCACCCTCGTACACGTTTCGTGAGCTTCACTGGATCTCGTGATGTAGGTATCCGTATTTATGAGCGTGCAGCGAAAGTAAACCCAGGCCAAATTTGGTTAAAACGCGTTATCGCTGAAATGGGTGGTAAAGATACAATCGTTGTTGATAAAGAAGCAGATCTTGAATTAGCAGCTAAATCTATCGTTGCATCAGCATTCGGATTCTCAGGACAAAAATGTTCTGCATGTTCTCGTGCAGTAATCCATGAAGATGTATACGATCACGTATTAAATCGTGCTGTTGAATTAACGAAAGAATTAACAGTTGCTAACCCAGCTGTATTAGGTACAAACATGGGTCCTGTTAATGACCAAGCTGCATTCGATAAAGTAATGAGCTATGTTGCAATTGGTAAAGAGGAAGGTAGAATCTTAACAGGTGGCGAAGGAGACGATTCTAAAGGCTGGTTCATCCAACCAACAATCGTTGCTGACGTTGCAGAAGATGCTCGCTTAATGAAAGAAGAAATCTTCGGACCAGTAGTAGCATTCTGTAAAGCAAAAGACTTTGATCATGCACTAGCAATTGCAAACAATACAGAATACGGTTTAACAGGTGCTGTTGTTACTAATAACCGTGATCATATTGAAAAAGCACGTGAAGAATTCCATGTGGGTAACTTATACTTTAACCGTGGATGTACTGGTGCAATCGTAGGTTACCAACCATTCGGTGGCTTTAACATGTCTGGTACAGACTCTAAAGCTGGTGGCCCTGACTACTTAGCACTTCACATGCAAGCAAAAACTACTTCTGAAACTTTATAAGAAATAGTAGAAGAGATCTTCGCAGCCTGCGAAGATCTCTTTTTTTTGAAAAACTTGCTATATGTGAATTAAGATAGATATACGTAGAAAAACTAATAAGGTTTACTTCAGTAAATAAGATATATTATATTTGTTGAATAGATTCTCTTTACGGACAAGAAAAGTAGGTGAACAAAGTGGGAAAATATCAATTGGATTACAAGAGTCAGGTAGCTGTGGCAAAGTTTCATGAAAAACAGACGCCTGCCAAATTTGATAAAAAGCAGCAAATTGAAAATTTGCGTGCGGAGTATTTGAAAAAGAAGCAAAAACAAACAGATAAATAATATGTTACGTTTTTGATAGGAGAAACTAGCTCTAATTACCATATATTACTATTCGGTAATTAGAACTAGCTAAACCCTATTAATATCTGGATAAACATGTAAATAGAAACAAAACAACGAGAAAAGTTGACTTATTAGTCATATTTTTTAGTATTCATTTTAAGGATTTCCTGTATAATACAATTTGAAAGAAAATCTATGGTTTGACAAGAAACACTCTTTTCGGTTTTGCTCACTGAAGGGAGTGTTTTTTTGTAGCCAAAAACTCCTCTGTACTCATTACATTTGCATATACTCCATTTAAACTAGCCAAAATTGTGTTATGAATATAAACGGCTGGTATCGTAGCATTCTTAAAAGAAAGATCTTTTGTAGCACAAGCATCATGTATAACGGTACATGGAAAGCCGAAATCAAAAGCAGCTCTTACGGTAGCATCAATACACATATGAGTCATCATCCCGCATATGACGACGTGCTTAATGTCTAAACGTTGTAATTGTTCTAGAAGATCAGTTTCGCGAAAACTATTAGGATAATGTTTGAGTATAACGGTTTCTTCTCTAAGTGGACGTACGCTTTCATGAATATGTACACCTTCTGTATTGGGTAGGAAAAAAGTAGCGCCATCTTTTATTGCTACATGTTGGATATGAAAAATAGTTTCGTTTTTCGTTCTAAAGAGTTGTAGCAGCTGACTAGCATATTCGCTTGCTTCTACTGGATTACGCAATTCCATCTTTCCATGTGGAAAATAATCATTTTGAATATCAACGAGTAAAAGAGCTGTTTTCATATATTTATCTTCCTCCGATTTCATATTCAAATAATGGTATTCAATTTATAGAGAGGATTCTCCTTTTAAAAAATATGAAGGAGGAGAATTTAACATAACTTTAAAAATCATTATTGTATGTGATTTTTTATTTGAAAATTTCAATAGAGAAATAATTAATATTTTCTAAAAAATGTATTGACTCTTATTATTCTGAGTTCTATAATGAGAATTAATTAAACGACAATTAAATCGATACATTCTTATCCAGAGAGGTGGAGGGACTGGCCCTACGATACCTCAGCAACGGGTTTTTTAATACCGTGCTAACTCCAGCAAGCCTATAAAGGCTTGGAAGATGAGAAGATGTGAACGAGTACATATAAGTGCTCTCCTTCTTATCTTTATGGTTGATAAGAAGGAGAGCACTTTTTATTTTACCTCGAAAGCTCTACTTCAAGTTTTTACAGCATATAGGAGGGAAGAAAATGATTTCTTTTAACAACGTAAGTAAAGTATATGAATCAGGTGGGCAATCTGTTCATGCGGTGGAGGATGTAACATTATCAGTTGAGAAGGGCGAAATTTTCGGTATCATCGGTTTTAGTGGCGCTGGAAAGAGTACGTTATTACGCCTAGTAAATATGTTAGAGAAACCAACGGCAGGAACGATTTCAATAGATGATAAAGATATTACATCACTATCGACGAAAGAATTACGAAAGCTAAGACAAAGAATCGGGATGATTTTTCAAAGTTTTAATTTATTTAATTCAAGAACAGTGTTTGGGAATATTGCATACCCATTAAGGTTAGCGAAAGTACCAAAGAATGAGATAAAAGAAAGAGTAAACGAACTGCTGAAATTTGTAGGATTAGAAGATAAAGCAAACTATTATCCAGAGCAACTATCAGGTGGTCAAAAACAACGTGTTGGCATTGCTAGAGCACTTGCAACATCGCCAGACATTCTTATATGTGATGAGGCAACATCAGCTTTAGATCCAGAAACAACGACAGAAATTTTGAACTTATTAAAGAAAGTAAATCGAGAATACAATGTAACGATTCTACTCATTACACATGAAATGCATGTTGTGAAAGAAATTTGTCACCGTGTAGCTGTAATGGAGAAGGGAAAAGTTATTGAAGAAGGAAAACTGTTTGACGTTTTCACACAACCGAAAACAAAGACAACTCAAAACTTTGTACGCTCCATTATTAATGATCATTTACCGGAAAGTGTTCTAGGGAAAATTCAAAATGGTGGACAGATTTATCGCTTAACATTTACTGGTGAAGAGACAGGGCAGCCGGTACTATCATATATCGCGAAAAATTATAACGTCGATGTAAACGTACTGTATGGAAATATTATTGAACTCCAAAATGTGCTATTTGGAAATCTTCTTGTAGAATTGCAAGGTGAACAGAAGGAAATTCAAAAAGCATTACAACATCTAAGACTGCAAGTGCAGCTGAAGGAGGTAGAAGCTCATGCGAGTTGATTGGAGTATATTTTGGCCTCGCATAGTAGATGCGACGGGGGATACCCTCTTAATGGTAATTGTAACCCTTATATTCGCTACAATCCTTGGTATACCTCTAGGTTTACTTTTATATGTAACGAGAAAAGGAAACTTTTTAGAAAATAAATGGGTCTTTTCTATTCTTAATATCATTATCAATACAATTCGTCCGGTTCCATTCATCATTTTCTTAGTGGCTTTAAGCCCACTAACAAGAAGTGTTATCGGAACGACGATTGGAACAGCAGCAGCAATCTTTCCAATGACGTTAGTTGCATCAATTGGTATTGCTAGAATGGTTGAAACAAATCTTGTTTCAGTTCCAAAGGGAGTCATTGAAGCAGCTCAAGCGATGGGTGCTTCACCATTTAGAATTGTTTTTGAAATTCTTGTGCCAGAAGCGTTAGCTCCATTGATTTTAGGTGTTACGTTTATGACAGTTGGTTTAATTGAATTTTCTGCAGTTGCTGGGCTTGTCGGTGGTGGCGGTCTTGGTGACTTAGCGATGACATATGGTTATCAACGTTTTGATACATCAGTTATGTTCGTAACGGTCGTTTTACTTATTATTCTTGTACAGGTAGCTCAAAATTTAGGAAACTACTTTGCGAAAGTCTTTTTACGCAGATCATAAAAAGGAAGAGGGAAAAAGAAAATGAAGAAAATTTTAGCATTTGCATTATCAGCGATTGTAGGAATTTCAGCGTTAAGCGGCTGCTCAAGTGGAGACACGGGGGCAGGAGCAAAAGAGAAAGTAGTTCGCATTGGTGTAACTGGAACGGATGGAAACGCTTGGGAAATTGTAAAGGAAAAAGCTGAAAAAGAAGGGATTAAAGTTAAACTAATTGAGTTCTCTGATTACACAACGCCAAATAAAGCGTTAGCTGATGGAGATATTGAACTAAACTCATTCCAGCACGTTGCTTTCTTAGAGCAATTTAAAAAAGAGCATAAGTTAGATATTACAGCTGTTGGTACAACGCAAATTGCACCAATGGGCTTATACTCTGAAAAATATAAGAAGGCAAATGAAATTCCAGATGGTTCAGAAATTGCGATTCCAAATGATCCAACGAACCAAGCTCGTGCATTAAAACTTCTTGATGCAGCAGGTTTATTAAAGCTTAAGAAAGACTTTGGTTTATTTGGAGATCCAAGCGGCATTGCTGAAAATCCGAAGAAGTTAAAAATTACACCGGTTATCGCACAGCAAACACCTCGTGTATTAAAAGATGTAGCAGCTTCAGTCATTAATAACGGTGTTGCTGGTCAAGCTGGATTAGATCCAGCGAAGGATCCAATTTTCTTAGAAGATCCAAAGAATGAAAATGCGAAGCCATATATTAATATTTTCGCAGCTCGTACAAAAGATAAAGATGATCCAACACTGAAAAAAGTAATTGAACTATATCATTCAAAAGAAGTAACAGATGCAATTAAGAAAGAAACAAATGATGGTTCCATTTCAGTAGATCTTTCACTTGATGAGCTTGAAAAAATCGTAAAATAACTATCGGGTTTAACGATTAACAGTAGGAACCCCTCCGCTGTTAGCTCGTTCAACATATAATCTACTTAACAAACAAAACCCTAATTCTGTACCTTCCAATTCTGTATAACGTAGAATCCAATGTTTGTTAAGTAGAGTGATGGACCAGGAGTTTTCCTGGTCTTTTTTTATGAATGAAAGTAGCTAGCGAATAGTAAAGTAATCCAAATTATAACAGGGTAAGAAAATAAGCTGAAAATGAGTGTAAGTATGAATTGTTTTTTTAAAATGAGGTGTTTTTCGAATGAAAAAAAGAAAATAGAAAAGATAACAATGAAAACTGCTGATATTACGCCAGGATTATAAGAACGATATATGGAAAACAAAATAATATGTTGAACGGAGTTGAAGAAGATAGCCCCTTGTATAAAAATAATCCAGTATATAGAAGACAAGAAGTTTAGTTGATATAGAAAGGTGATAAGTAAGACAAAGATTGTTAGTGCGGAAATGGCAATGAAAAATTGTTGGCTTGTTATAAAATGAATTGAAAATTGATTAGCAAGATATTGAGGCATTTGGAAAGATTCTTCTAGATTATGAATGAAAAATAACAAGGGAATAACCCAAAGCATAATAGTGGAATGTTTTTTCAACAACTTACATCACTCCAATATGGAGATAGAAAGCCTAGAGAGGCTCTCTATCCAGAGATGTTCATTCAATTATGATACTTTTTAAATTATTTTCTTGGTGCTCTTGTTCTTTCGGATAAGCAGCTAGCTCCTCTTGCAAAATATTTAGTATTTGCTTAGCTGATTGTTGGATTGGGGTAGGGAACTCTTCTAATATATTCATACCGATTTTTATTTTTGTACGAATTACCTTTCTTAGTAGTTCCTCATGCATGTACTACACCTCCAAATCGAATATTTAGTACATCTTCTTCGAACTTAGCTCCTTGAATAGAAAGGTGTGTTAACGTTTTTGGCAATGTGATGTTCCGTTTCACAGAACCTGAACGAATGATAAGTTCATCACCTTTTTGATTTAATGAAAGTTCACTTTTGTTTGAGAAGGGAATGGAGAGAACGAAAATATACTCATCGCCATCTTTTTTTACATATTGAGTGCGCCCGTTAAATTTCACTTTCGTAGGAGAAGAATCTGATTTAAATAAAGCGTCTCCTACACGCTCTAACATGGACAAACCGACAACTTCTTGTTCAAACATAGGAGCTTCGTAAATAGGAAGCGGCTGAAAACTATCTTGAATTAATGTTTTATATTTTTTTTGAGTATCTTTCCATGCTTGAAAATAAGGATCGGTGACAGTGTTAGGGATGACGCGGTTAATCATAATGGCATCTACGTTATAATCGTATAAATTTAAATAAGTAAAGCTACGCTGAGCTTCTTTAATGACCATTTTTTCGGGATTTACAACGATGCGGATACTTGTTATTTCTCGGTTTGATAAAATATCTCTCATTTCTCCGAGCTGTTCAAGTGTATTCGTTAATTCGTCCATAATATCATCGGTTGGAAGAGGAACACCAAGAAGTGGTTGAGCTACAGGGCGAACAACTTTTAAAACTTTTCTTTTAATAGGAAAGAGTTTTTCCATCCACCAGCTGAGCATGTCTGGAAAGCTGAGCATTGCTAATGTTTCTCCTGTTGGAGCACAATCAATGATAATAACATCATATGTGTTTTGTTTATAATAATCGAGTACGCGAAGTAAGCTAATTAAATCTTCCATACCAGGAAACATCGTTAACTCTTCTGTTGTAATATCATCAGCTGCTTTGGAAGTGAAGAGTAGCGTAATATATTTCTGTAATTTCCCCCAGCCTTTTTCCATCTCATAAATCGTATTAATTTCTTGTGCCCACAAATTTTCACGAATTTCTAATGGCTCAGAAGATAGCTTTATACCAAATGAATCTCCTAAACTATGAGCAGGATCTGTACTCATTACTAATGTTTTTAATCCTTGTTTTGCGCTTTGAAGCGCTGTTGCTGCTGAAATGCTAGTTTTTCCTACGCCGCCTTTACCTGTATACAAAATAATTCTCATTATTCTATCCCCTTTGTTTCGAGTGTCGAATATTACGAGAATCGAAATAAAATATTGAATAAAAACCCAACTAGGGTTTTATTCAATCGGAATGTTTTTCATTTTAGGTGTAGAAACCTTTTCTTCTGTTTTTTGCTGTGACGTAGCGATGTGATTCATGATCTTTTGGAAGATTTGTAGTAAGAATGCTTTTTCTTCTTCTGATAATGCTTCTGTCACTAGGTTAAAGTAATGGGCTGCATTTTGTTTTACTTCTTGGACGAGCATTACGCCGTTTTCTGTTAAACGAATTAATACAATGCGTCGGTCGTTTTCATCACGGTACCTTTCAATATATCCCTTTTTTACGAGGCGATTTACAACACCTGTCGTTGTACTCATCGGTATATCAAGAAGGTCAGCAATTTTTGTCATTGTAATATCTGTATTTCGCTCCATCCAAAGTAAACAAAATACTTCTGTTTTAGAAAGTGTTAAATCTAGGCTTACCCATTCTTCAGGATAAAAAAGCTTCTTGGCGTTATCTAGCAGCAAGTCTAAAAAATGTTCATATTGCAACAATTATTTCCACTCCCGTATATTTCGAGGTTCGTAATATTTGTTTTTATTTTATGTAGAATTGAAATAAATGTCAATGATTTTAAATGTTTTTTCAGATTAGACAGAAAACTAACTTTAAAATAGTATTCTTTTATGATAGATTTATAAATATAAAACTAGAATTTACATAAAAATCCATCGTGGTAAATATACTTATCTATAATGGATGTACAGCTAACGAGGGGGAGAACGATGAGAAGACGTAATACGCAAGCGTTCACGTTTTTAGCATGGACTTCATTTGTTTGTGCACTTTCAGGTATGCTAATTGGAATTTATACGTTAGATGAAACGCTTAGTGTAAAAGGATATTATTTAATTGGAACATTATTTTTAACGATGTCTTGTTTTGTATTACAAAAAACAATTCGTGATAATGAAGAAGATAACGAGAGATTTCCGAAAAATAAACCGTTAGATAAGGAGTAAATTGTAAAGAAAGGCATTTGCCTTTCTTTTTTTATGTAAAAATGCCGTAAGTGCCGTGTGTTGACTTGCTTGAAGTACTGAAAATTTGGTATCATCAATAGTATTGTAGATTGAACGATATATTATGGAGGTGGCCTAGCCGTGTCAAGAATTTCCGTTGAGAATGTAAAGCACGTAGCACATTTAGCACGTCTTGCAATTACTGATCAAGAAGCAGAAAAATTTCAAAAACAACTGGATGCAATCGTTACATTTGCAGAACAGTTAAATGAATTAGATACAACAGATGTAAAACCAACAACTCATGTATTAACTATGAAAAATGTTATGCGTGAAGATGTACCAGAAAAAGGTTTACCAGTTGAAGAAGTATTAAAAAATGCACCGGATCACAAAGATAATCAAATCCGTGTTCCAGCAGTATTAGAATAGAGGAGGGGAATTTCGATGTCATTATTTGATCATTCCGTATCAGAGTTACATAAGAAATTAAACAACAAAGAAATTTCCGTTACGGATTTAGTAGAAGAATCTTACAAACGTATTGCGGATGTTGAAGATAACGTAAAAGCTTTTCTTACATTAGATGAAGAAAACGCACGCGCGAAAGCGAAAGAATTAGACGCGAAAATTGGTGCTGAAGATAATGGTTTATTATTCGGTATGCCAATTGGTGTAAAAGATAACATTGTAACTAACGGTCTTCGTACAACTTGTGCGAGCAAAATGTTAGCAAACTTTGATCCAATTTATGATGCAACAGTTGTGCAAAAGCTAAAAGCTGCTGACACAGTTACAATCGGTAAATTAAATATGGACGAGTTCGCAATGGGTTCTTCAAATGAAAACTCAGGTTTCTACGCTACGAAAAATCCATGGAACTTAGATTACGTTCCAGGTGGATCTAGTGGTGGTTCTGCAGCTGCTGTAGCGGCAGGAGAAGTATTATTTTCTCTAGGTTCTGATACGGGTGGTTCTATCCGTCAGCCAGCTGCATATTGCGGCGTTGTAGGTTTAAAACCAACTTACGGACGCGTATCTCGTTACGGATTAGTAGCATTCGCATCTTCACTTGACCAAATCGGACCGATTACACGTACAGTAGAAGATAATGCGTACTTATTACAAGCTATTTCAGGTATTGACCGTATGGATGCAACTTCTGCTAACGTTGAAGTCGGAAACTACTTAGCTGGTTTAACAGGCGACGTTAAAGGTTTACGCATTGCTGTACCGAAAGAATACTTAGGAGAAGGTGTTGGCGAAGAAGCTCGTGAGTCAGTACTAGCTGCTTTAAAAGTATTAGAAGGTATGGGCGCAACTTGGGAGGAAGTATCTCTTCCGCACTCTAAATACGCTCTAGCAACGTATTACTTATTATCTTCTTCTGAAGCATCAGCTAACCTTTCACGCTTTGATGGCGTACGTTACGGTGTTCGTTCTGATAATGTAAATAATTTATTAGACCTTTACAAAAACACACGTAGCGAAGGTTTCGGTGATGAAGTAAAACGCCGTATTATGCTTGGTACATTTGCACTTAGCTCTGGTTACTATGATGCATATTACAAGAAAGCACAACAAGTACGTACATTAATTAAAAACGACTTTGAAAATGTATTTGCTAACTATGATGTTATTATTGGACCAACAACGCCAACTCCGGCATTTAAAGTGGGCGAGAAAGTTGATGATCCAATGACAATGTATGCAAATGACATTTTAACAATCCCAGTAAACTTAGCGGGTGTTCCAGCGATTTCTGTTCCATGTGGATTCGGTGCTAACAACATGCCACTTGGTTTACAAATCATTGGTAAACACTTCGATGAAGCGACAATTTACCGCGTTGCACATGCGTTTGAGCAAGCAACAGACTATCATACAAAAAAAGCAAGTCTGTAAGGAGGCGAGCATAGATGAATTTAGAAACAATTATTGGTTTAGAGGTTCACGTTGAGTTAAAAACAAATTCGAAAATTTTCTCTGCGAGTCCAACAGAATTCGGAGCGGAGCCAAATACACAAACAAGTGTAATTGACTTAGGATACCCAGGGGTACTTCCTACTTTAAATAAAGAAGCAGTTAACTTTGCAATGAAAGCTGCAATGGCATTAAACTGTGAAATCGCAACGGAAACGAAGTTTGACCGTAAAAACTATTTCTACCCAGATAATCCGAAAGCTTATCAAATTTCTCAATTCGATAAGCCAATTGGTGAAAATGGTTGGATTGAAATTGAAGTAGACGGTAAAAAGAAACGTATCGGTATTACACGTCTTCATTTAGAAGAAGATGCTGGTAAATCAACGCATACAGCTGATGGTTCATTAGTAGACTACAACCGTCAAGGTATGCCTTTAATCGAGATCGTATCTGAGCCAGATATGCGTACGCCAGAAGAAGCATATGCATACTTAGAGAAGTTAAAATCAATCATTCAATATACTGGCGTATCTGATTGTAAGATGGAAGAAGGTTCTCTACGCTGTGATGCGAACATTTCCCTTCGTCCAGTTGGACAAGAGAAGTTCGGTACAAAAGCGGAACTGAAAAACTTAAACTCATTCACTTACGTACAAAAAGGTCTTGAGCACGAGCAAGTGCGCCAAGAGAAAGAATTGTTATCTGGTGGTATCATCCAACAAGAAACACGTCGTTATGATGAAGCAACGAAGAAAACAATCTTAATGCGTGTGAAAGAGGGATCTGACGATTACCGTTACTTCCCAGAGCCAGACTTAGTTGAACTTTACATCGATGATGAGTGGAAAGAAGAAATTCGTGCTTCGATTCCAGAACTTCCAGATGCACGTAAAGCTCGCTACGTTGCAGAAATTGGCTTACCAGCTTATGATGCACACGTATTAACATTAACGAAAGAAATGTCTGATTTCTTTGAAGCAACTGTTGCAGACGGTGCTGACGCGAAATTAACATCAAACTGGTTGATGGGTGAAGTGCTTGCATACTTAAACAAACAACAAAAAGAATTAAAAGACGTTGCATTAACGCCTGCTGGTTTATCTAAAATGGTTCAATTAATTGAAAAAGGTACAATTTCTTCTAAAATCGCGAAGAAAGTATTTAACGAATTAATTGAAAAAGGTGGAGACCCAGAGGAAATCGTTAAAGCAAAAGGTCTTGTTCAAATTTCTGACGAAGGTACACTTCGTAAGGTTGTAACAGAAATTCTTGATAATAATGAGCAATCTATTGAAGACTTTAAAAACGGTAAAGACCGTGCAATTGGCTTCTTAGTTGGTCAAATTATGAAAGCTACAAAAGGACAAGCAAATCCGCCGCTTGTTAACAAAATCTTACTTGAAGAGATTAATAAGCGATAATAGTAGTAACTTTTAAAGATTAAGCAGAAAAACACCCGTACATGGGTGTTTTTCTAGGTTAATCAAACGTTTGTTTAAATGAGAGAAGATCGTTTAAACAAACGTTTGATTAACTGTCAAAAGTGGAAAAATGTTTGTATAGCAACTATGGTATGATAGTTGCAAAAAGGTGGGAATAATGATAAATCTAGACATAGAGGTTTTTTTCATCTCATGAAATAATAGATAATTATTATTCGTTATATGTAAATTGTTGTGAGGAAATAGATAGACATAAATTTTTTGTCAAATAAAACAAAACCATTGAAATGAATATTTACTTTTGATGGACTACACGAATCGGGTTCTTACTGCCTGTTTGAGCGGGATAAAAGAAGGATAGGAAGATGAGAGGAGGTAGGCATAGGAATACTGAATAGAAGTTCGGTATGTTCTTTTTGATATATAAAGAAATTTCCTGTGCTAATAAATGATGAAGCGAGCAAGAATTATTTATAATCCTACTTCTGGGCGCGAGCTATTTAAGAAGAGCTTACCGGAAGTATTACAAAAATTAGAACAAGCTGGATATGAAGCGTCTTGTCATGCGACAACTGGTCCTGGAGATGCGACTGTGGCAGCGAGGCAAGCTGCGGATCGTAAGTTTGATGTTGTTATCGCAGCTGGTGGTGATGGTACATTAAATGAAGTGGTGAACGGTTTAGTAGGACATGAACAGCGTCCAAAGTTTGGAATTATTCCAGTTGGAACGACAAATGATTTTGCGCGTGCGATCGGTGTACCTCGTGCTATTGAAGAGGCTGCGGATATTATTTGTGAAGGGAAAACAGTTCCGTTAGATCTTGGTAGAGCGAATGATACATATTTCATTAATATCGCTGGTGGCGGCCGTATTACAGAATTAACATATGAAGTGCCAAGCAAGCTAAAAACGGTATTAGGCCAACTTGCTTATTATTTAAAAGGAATCGAAATGCTACCATCATTACATCCAACATATGTTGAAATCGAGTATGATGGAAAGTTGCTACAAGAAGAAATTACGATGTTTTTAATTACGAATACTCGTTCAGTTGGTGGATTCGAAAAAGTAGCACCATATGCATCGATTAATGATGGCTTATTTGATTTATTAGTACTGAAAAAAGGTTCTATCGCTGACTTAATTAAAGCAGCAACACAAGCGCAGCGTGGTGAACATATTAATAACCCAAAAGTGCTATACACACAAGCAAATCGAATTAAAGTGCATTCACCAGATAAACTAATGATTAACTTAGATGGTGAATACGGTGGAGATGCACCGATGGAATTCGAAAATATATATCATTGTCTTGAACTATTTGTTCCTGAACAACAAGAGGATGCCCTGTAAAGGCATCCTTTTTATTATATAGAGGAATTGTAAATTGGAAGTTAGTTTGATTTTCATGGTATTTTTACAATTCGTTTATTTTATATCCATACTTTATTGATACACTGGAGGAGATAAGAAACGAGAGGTAGGGTGCTATGGAGAAGGTAAAAGCAATATTATTTGATAAAGACGGGACATTAATGGATTTTCATTCAATTTGGATAAAAGTAGCTGAAGAACTTGTGGCGGAATGTATAAATCTATATCAACTTCCAAAGTCAATGCAGCAGGATTTATTAAAAGAGATCGGTGTGGATGGGGCATTTGTAAACCCTCGTAGCGCAATAGCGGCAGGAACAAGCCTTGATGTTGCAAAGGGGCTTTGTAAGTATATTACGTCATCTAAGGAAGAGGAGATGCATGAGTGGGTAAGTGAAAAGTTATTTTCTCTTATGTATGAGCATCGTTCTTATATGAAAATGACGGCGGATTTACCGAGAATTTTACAAGTTTTAAAGGATAGAGGATTTATTTTAGGTGTTGTGACAGCCGATGATTTTGCACCAACAGAATTGTTTTTGAAACAATATCAATTAGAGTCTTTTTTTGATTATGTTGTAGCTTCAGATACATTTCCGGCACAAAAACCAGATAAAAGAATTGTAGAATCTTTTTGTGAGAAGTTTCATTTAGAAGCATGTGAAGTAGCCGTCGTTGGAGATACACCAACTGATTTACATTTAGCGAAAAACGGTGATTGCTATGCAATTGGGGTGCTATCTGGTACGGGAGACCGTCAAACATTAGAACCACTTGCGGATATGCTCGTACAATCTATTGGGGATTTTATTTCTCATTCGGGTGAGTTGACTTGGGAACAAGGAAAGTCTAATGTGTAAGGAAAATAAGTCTATAAGGACTCTTAATGAGTCTTTATAGACTTATTTTTTATGTCGACATAGAAGGTAAGTAGGATGAATGCTGGAAAAGAATGTTGGCATACATTTTGCAACGAAAAGAGAAAACAATGTAAAGAAAAGGATGGGATACGTAATGAACACAAAAAAATTTGCTAAAGTAAATGAACAAATTCCTGGACCGAAAGCAGCGTCTTTATTAGAACGCCGCCAAAATATAGTACCAAAAGGAGTAAGTAACGGCATCCCAACGTTTGTACAATCTGCAAATGGTGCTCTTTTAACAGATGTTGATGGTAATCAGTACATTGATTTCGCAGGAGCAATCGGAACAATTAACGTAGGGCATTGTCATCCAGCTGTTAAAGAGGCGCTCCATAAACAAGTAGATCAATACATTCATACTGGATTTAATGTCATGATGTATGAGCCATATATTGAATTAGCAGAAAAACTTGCGGCATTAGCACCAGGAAGTTTTGATAAGCAAGTACTATTTTTAAATAGTGGTGCAGAAGCGGTTGAAAACGCAGTGAAAATCGCTCGTAAATATACAAAAAGGCCTGGTATTATTGCATTTTCTAAAGGATTCCATGGGCGTACATTAATGACAATGACGATGACAAGTAAAGTAAAACCATATAAATTTGGATTTGGCCCATTTGCGCCTGAAGTCTATAAAGCACCATTTCCATATGAATATCGCCGCCCAGAAGGATTAACGGAAGAGCAGTACGATGACTTTATGATTGAAGAGTTTAAGAATTTCTTCATATCAGAAGTAGCGCCAGAAACAATTGCAGCCGTTGTAATGGAACCTGTTCAAGGGGAAGGCGGATTTATCGTTCCAAGTAAGAAATTTGTGCAAGAAATACGCAATATTTGTTCAGAACACGGCATCTTATTTGTAGCGGATGAAATTCAAACAGGATTTAGTCGTACAGGAAAATATTTTGCCATTGATCATTATGATGTCGTTCCAGATTTAATTACGGTATCTAAATCATTAGGCGCTGGTGTACCGATTAGTGGTGTTATTGGGCGCAAGGAAATTATGAATGAGTCTGCGCCGGGAGAGCTTGGTGGAACGTATGCAGGAAGCCCACTAGGATGTGCGGCAGCATTAGCAGTGCTTGATGTAATAGAAAAAGAGAATTTAAATGATAGAGCGATAGAATTAGGGAAAGTTGTAATGAACCGATTCGAAGAGATGAAAAATAAATATAATTGCATCGGTGATGTGCGCGGCTTAGGAGCAATGTGTGCATTCGAGCTCGTTCAAGACCGTAAGACGAAAGCACCTGATAAAACGTTAACAGCTAACTTGTGCGCAGAAGCAAACAAACGCGGATTACTTCTACTATCAGCAGGGACATACGGTAATGTTATTCGTGTGTTAATGCCATTAGTTATTACAGATGAGCAACTTGAAGAAGGATTAACAATAATTGAAGAATCATTGCAAGTCTGTTATGAGAAAGCAAATACTGCTCGTGTTTAAAAGCTAAATAATAAATCGCAAACATTCTAGCTGACTCTATATAAAATGCAGAAAATTCACTTTATAATAAAGGTAGTGAAGTGAATCGATGGATTGGAAGTTAGGGGTGGCTAGGATGGTTGGAGAAAAGGAACGAGTGTTAATGGATTTACAAGATGTATTTGAATATGCGTTTGACGAAATTTTTGTGACTGACGAAAAGGGAATCGTTGTGCGTGTAAATAGTACATGTGAAAGGCACTATCAACTAGCTGCTAAAGAGTTAGTAGGTAAGCATGTGAAAGAATTGCAGAAGGATGGTATCTTTTATCCATCGGCAACGTTAGAAGTAATTGAAAAAAAGAGACCGATTGAACTCGTTCAAACGACAAAATCAGGAGAGTATTTACACGTTCGTACAAGGCCTGTTTTTGATAATGAGGGAAATTTAAGAAGAGTAATTAGTTATTCTCGTGATCTTACAGAACTCTACCAATTACGTCAAAAGGTAGAGGAAATGGATAATCAGTTAAAAACATATAAAAAAGAATTAAGAGAAACATATGAACATGAAGGACTTATTTTTAAAAGTATCGCTATGCAAAAAATAGTCGAGACAATCAAGAAAATATCCGTGGTAGATAGTACAGTTCTCATTTTAGGTGAGACAGGAGTAGGGAAGAGTCGATTAGTACGTCATTTACATGAAGTGAGTAACAGGAAGAATGAAAGTTTCTATGAAATTAATTGTGCGGCATTGCCAATGAATTTAATTGAATCAGAGCTTTTTGGATACTCAGGTGGATCTTTTACAGGTGCGAATCGTGAAGGGAAAAAGGGACTATTAGAATCAGCGCATAGAGGAACTCTTTTCTTAGATGAAATTGGCGAAATGCCGCTTGAAATTCAAGCGAAACTTTTGCAAGTATTGCAAGAAAAAACGTTTCGCCCTATAGGCGGAAGAGAATTAAAAAAAGTTGATGTTAGAATTGTAGCGGCAACAAACCGAGATTTAAGTATGATGGTGAAACAAGGAACATTCCGGAAAGATTTATATTATCGTCTGAATGTCATTCCAATTTTAATTCCGCCACTTCGGGAAAGAACCGAAGACATTTTGCCACTCATTTATCATTATTTACAGCACTTTAACGAGAAATATGGCCGAAATGTAAAATTAGCACCTAGCACATTGCAAATGTTTGTTGGTTACCCATGGGAAGGAAATAATAGAGAAATTGAAAATGTGATTGAGCGAATTGTTATAACTACTGATGATATCGTTACGATAGAAGATTTGCCAATAGCGATGCAAGAATCAACGGTTGAACAGTCCGGTCAAAGTCTCTATAAAATGTTAGAAGAAGTAGAACGTAATATTATTTTGAAAGCATATAAAACATATGGATCGAGTTATAAAGTAGCGGAGTTTTTAAAAATAAGTCAATCTGCTGCCACTAGGAAGATAAAGAAACTTTTAGAGGAGGAAGAAAACATTGGATAAAAAAGCGGCGTTTGTAAATGTAGAGAAAAAGGCGATGTATATAAATGGTGAGTGGATTACATTGCAAGAACAAATCGAAGTAAATAATCCAGCAACGAAGGAAATATTTGCGACGGTACCAAAGGGCGGGGTAACAGAGGCAAAGCAAGCTGTTGATGCTGCTCATGAAGCTTTTAAATTATGGTCTAAGTTAACAGCAGCAGACCGTGCAGTGAAGTTGAAAAAATGGTTCACACTTATCGATGAAAATAAAGAAGAGATTGCAGCGATCATGACGAGAGAACAAGGAAAGCCATTTGCAGAAGCACTTGGTGAAGTGAATTATGCAAATAGCTTTGTTGAATGGTATGCGGAAGAAGGAAAACGCGTATACGGTGAAATGATTCCTGCTTCTCATCCGAATAAACGTATTTTAGTTATGAAGCAACCAGTTGGAGTTATGGCAGCTATTACACCTTGGAACTTCCCTGCTGCTATGATTACGAGAAAGGTAGCACCGGCACTTGCGGCAGGATGTACGGCAGTTGTAAAACCTGCAAGTCAAACGCCGTTAACTGCGTTGAAATTAGCTGAATTAGCTCATAAAGCGGACATTCCAAAAGGCGTAATAAATATTGTAACAGGTAGTGCGAAAGCAATTGCTGATACGTGGATGGAAGATGGACGTGTTCGAAAAGTTTCCTTTACAGGATCAACGGAAATTGGGAAGGAATTAATGGCCAGTGCTGCACAAACGATGAAAAAGGTTTCACTTGAGTTAGGTGGTCACGCGCCGTTTATTGTTATGAATGATGCGGACTTAGATAAAGCGGTAGAGGCGGTAATCGGTTCGAAATTCCGTAACGCAGGACAAACGTGTATATGTACAAACCGCGTCTTTGTTCAAGAAGAAGTTTACGAAGAGTTTGCAGGAAAGTTCACAAAAGCTGTAGAGCAGCTTAAAGTTGGAGACGGATTTGGCGAAGGAACAACTGTAGGTCCACTTATTGATGCGAATGCAATTTCGAAAGTACAAGAACATATTGAAGATGCAATTCAAAAGGGTGGAGAAGTTTTATACGGTGGCCATAAATTTGCAGAGTTAGATGGATATTTCATTCAGCCAACCGTAATTGGATTGGCAAATGACACGATGCTTTGTATGAATGAAGAAACATTCGGTCCGGTTGCACCAGTTGCTAAATTTAAAACGGTTGAAGAAGTAATCGAACGTGCAAATAATACACCATATGGCTTGGCTGCTTATATTTTCACAAAAGATATTAGTCAAGCATTCCAAATTAGCGAAGCGTTAGAGTACGGAATTATTGGCTTAAATGATGGACTTCCATCAGTTGCACAAGCACCGTTCGGTGGCTTTAAAGAAAGTGGTATCGGCCGTGAAGGAGGCCATTTCGGTATCGAGGAATATTTAGAAATTAAATATATTTCGTTAGGGCTATAAGTAGTATACTAGAATCTCTATAAGGTAACAGAGAAGGAGATTCTAGTATGGTATATTGGCTATTATTACTCGTAACAATTATTTTTGAAGTAGCAGGAACAATTGCGATGAAATTATCAAACGGTTTAACAAAGCTCGTTCCAAGTGTACTTATTTTCGTATTTTATGGAATTTGTTTCAGCGTATTTGCTATCGTTGTCAAAAAAATTCATTTAAGTATCGCTTATGCCATTTGGTCTGGCGTAGGAACATTACTTATTACAATCATTAGCGTATATTTCTTTAAAGAACACATTAGCTTATTCCAAGCGTTTTGTATTCTATTTATCGTTTTAGGAGTAATTGGACTTAAGGTTTCATCAGCATCATAAAAGGCTATCTTCCAGTGTGGAAGATAGCCTTTTGTTTTTATTAAAATGCCCAGTTACCTTTACGGAAAATCGGTTCATGTCTTCCGTCAGCTGTAATACCATCGATATCAAGCTCAGCTGATCCGATCATGAAGTCGTTATGTGTAATACTAGTGTTTGCTCCGTTTTCAGCAAGTTCTTCTTTAGACATTGTTTTTCCGCCTACTAAGTTGAATGCATAAGCACTTCCGATTGCAAGGTGGCAAGATGCGTTTTCGTCAAATAGTGTATTGTAGAATAAAATATTTGTATTTGAAATTGGTGAATCATGAGGTACTAAAGCAACCTCGCCTAAGAAGTGAGAGCCTTCATCTGTTTCTACTAAATGTTTTAAAGCTTCTTCTCCGGCTTCCGCTTTGTAGTCTACGATACGCCCGTTTTCAAATGTTAACGTGAAGTTATCGATAATGTTACCTGCAAATGCTAACGGTTTTGTGCTAGATACTTGGCCGTTTACACCTGTTTTAAGTGGCATTGTAAATACTTCTTCAGTTGGGATGTTCGCCATAAATGGTACGTTCTTTTCATTTAAGCTACCAGCACCAGCCCATACATGCTTTTCTGGAAGTTCGATTGTTAAATCTGTTCCAGGAGCTGTATAGTGAAGGGCTTTATAATGCTTTTCGTTTAAGTAATCAACTTTTGTATGTAACGTTTCATCGTGTTCTTTCCATGCTTCCACAGGATTTTCTAAATCCGCACGAGTAGCTTTGAAAATAGCATCCCATAGTTTTGCTTCTTGTTCTTCTGGTGCAACGTCAGGGAATACTTTCGCAGCCCATTCTTTCGTAGGAACAGAAATGACACACCAGCTTACTTTATCAGCTTGTACGTAATCACGGTATACTTTCATTGCTTCACCAGCTACTTTATGAGCTGTTGCGATACGCGTTGATTCTACACCTTTTAATAAATCAGGGTTTTCTGCATAAATAGACATAAATGCAGCACCTTCTTTTGCTAATTCTTCACGAGCGTGTGCTTTCCAAGATGGGAACTCAGCGAATGCTTCTTCAGGAGCTAGATCGAACTTTAAGCGTGTTAACGTCTCATCATTCCAGTCCACATATACGTGTTTTGCACCAGATTTATATGCTTTTTCTGTAACGAGGCGTACAAATTGTACAGCCTCAAGAGGTGCACTAATTGATAATGTTTGTCCTGGTTGAATATTAACACCAACATTGACTGCAAGGGCAGCATATTTCTCTAACGTTTGTTCAAATGACATATGTATAATCTCCTTTAATTTGAAAGATTTCTTACTATATATAATACAAGAAAATTCAAAAAATATATATAAATATAGCGTGAAAAGAGAGCTCAAAATATATTGAGCTCTCATCGTTATTTAATCGAAGAAGCAAATTGTTCTACAGTCGTCGAATTGTGTATGCGAACACGCTTCATTTTTAGTAATTCATCGGGTTCACCTTTCGTAATGAACTTTCCGGGTTTTGTTGTCGTCGCAAATTGATAATATTTCTTCGTTTCTGCAACAACTTTATCATCCACATGACCGAATGGATAAGCAACTGCAATAACAGGCTTACCTGTTATTTTCTCTAGCTTTTCCTTTGATTCTTTTAATTCTTCTTCATAGTTTGTAATTTTCGGCAAGTCTGCATGTGTTGCAGTATGAGATTGCATAGAGAAAATGCTGGAATCAACCATTTCTTTTATATCAGATGTAGAAAGTGATCCTTCTACATCAACGTTATCAACAATCATATATTCTGTTGCTGTAGGTTTAAACGTATCGTCTTTTAGTTTTTGTAAAACATGAAATGCATTCATATTATTTTTCATACCGTCATCAAATGTAACAAAGATAGGTTTATTTACTTTATTAATATCGCCCCAACGTTCAAAAGTTAGTAATGTATAGCCGTTGTCCTTTAAATATTTCATTTGGGCTTCAAAATTAGCAGGTGATACGAATAAGTCTTTAATGCCTTGTCCATGATAATCATCGATTGCATGGTACATAAGAACGGGAACCTTTTGCTCGAAAGTAATAGTAGATTTTGTGAGTGGAATGTTTTTCCCATCTTCTTTCATTCCTATTGCTTCAATTTGAAACTCACCGCGTTTTCCTTCAAATTCTTTTATGTCAAAAGGAAGTGTAAATTGTTTCTCCTTTTCTTTAGAAGAAAAAGATTTAGCACTTTCCTTCCCATCAGCTGTGCGCCAAATTTTATATTGTACCTCACTTAAAGTATCCTTTATATCTGTCATATGAATAGTAGTGTTTGTAGATTCGTGTGTAATCGGATGATAAGAAATTTTACCTTGTTCTTGCACAGTCTCTTCTTGTTTCTTAACTTCTTGAACCTTTTTCTCTTTTTTAGGCTCTTGACTTACATCGCTAGTATTACAACCTGCTAGAATGGCAGACGTACATAAAGCGATTGCTGCGTATTTTCTCATAAGATCACCTTCTATTGTGTATTATGTTGCATACGTATTTAAAATCCCCACCGCTGTAAGAGAGGTGGGGACATACCCTTGTTCATCATATCATTTTAGTAATGAGATAGGTTAGTGACTTTTAATAGAGCTATTTCTATCATCTTTTAGTAAAGTTTACTGTATCCCGCTATTTGTGGGCAGTAAGACCCCACCTCAGAATTCAGCAAAAGCAAAGAGGTTAGGTGGGATCAGCTGCCCGTAAAAGCCCGATTGGTGAGGGCTAATAATCAGTGGGGGTGAACAAAACCCCCACTGATTAAAGTTTTACTTTATAAGAGATATGAATTTTTCCATTGATGTATTAGGCCCTACAAAGTGGCGTTTAATTAAGTACTGTTCGTTTGGCATCCCTTTTGTAATGTGATTACCGTGATCAGTAGTTACTGCGAACTCATAATGTTTTTTTGTTTCTTCAACAGCTGGGTCATTATAAGAACCTACTGGATAGGCGAGAGCGATGACCTTTTTACCAGTAAGGGCTTCGATTTTTTCTTTCGAACTACGTAATTCCTCATCATAATTGCTTGAATGAGCCATCATCGTATGATTAGCAGTATGTGATTGAATAGAAAAAATGCCTGAATCCATCATTTGTTTTATCTCATCTGTTGATAGACGATTTGGTTTGTCTATCTCATTTGCAGTAAGAAATTCAGTAGCCGTAGGTTGGAATCTATCATCCTTTAATTTTTGTAAAATATGAAGAGCATTCATATTATTTTTTCGACCATCATCCATCGTTACAAAAACAGGTTTATTTACACGATTTATATCATTCCAACGTTCAAACGTAAGCATCGTATAACCGTTATCTTTCAAATACTGCATATGCTTTTCGAATTGCTCAGGTGGTACATATAAGCCGTAATCCCCATCACTTGGCCCAGGGTATTTTTCAATCGCATGGTACATTAAAACGGGTACATGTTGCTGGAATGTAATTTTAGATGTTACTAGATTTGTTTCAGTATGATCTTCTTTGATTCCTACTGTTTCAATTTGAAATTCGCCACGTTTTAAATGAAATGATTTTAAATGTAGTGGGAGGGCAAAGTCACGCTCTTTTTCTTGTGAAGTAAAAGCTTGTTTGCTTTCAGGACCGTCAGCAGTACGCCAAATAGTGTAACGTACTTGTTTGAAGGAATCTCTTAAATCCTTTGTATAAAGCGTGGTGTTTTGTGCATTATATTCATACGGATCCCATGTAATAATCCCTTGCGTTAAAGGCAGTTCAACCGCTTTCGCTTTTTTTTGTTCAACTGTTTGTTTCGCCGTTGCTTCTTTTATTTGTTTATCACTAGTGCTACTAGTGTTACAACCTACGAGAATAGCAGAAGAAAGTAAAGCGATATATGTATATTTTTTCATTCTATCATCCTTCTATTGTGTTTTAATTATCATCACTTATGTCTTGAAATTATCATTCGTATAAGTGAAACTAACTCAAATTTTCGATTTTAAAAATTTGAATTATACCCTTGTACATCATATCACTATAGAATATAGAGGGGAATACATTTTTGGAATAATTCGGAAAAAACCTTATATTTTTCTGGTGGAGTTTACATAAAAATACATATAGAAGAAAGTAAAAAACTCCACCTAAATTTCCTTTTGAAAAAGGAGAAGTAAGGTGGAGTTTTTTATTATATAAACAATCCAGCGATTGTTGCAGATAAGATAGAAGCAAGTGTTGATGCAAATAACATTTTCCAACCGAATCTAGATACGACACTTCCCTGTTTTTCAGAAAGAGCACGGATTGTCCCAACGATCGCACCAATTTGGCTAATACTTGCGAAGCTAATTAAGAATACTGTAACGATTCCAACTGTACGTGGAGATAATGTTGATGCAACACCTTTTAAATCAAGGATTGCTACAAACTCGTTTAATACGATCTTCGTACCCATAATTCCACCAGCTGGGATAATATCTTGAGTTGGAATACCCATTAAGAATGCGAATGGAGCAAGTATATAACCGAAGATTTGTTGTAAAGTAACAGCATATCCCATTGCACCTGAAGCTGCGCTAATTACGTAGTTTACAACTTCCATCACACCGATGAAGGCAATCATTAATGCAGCAACGATACCAGCTACTTTTAAACCATCAAGCGCACCGTTAATCATTGCGCCGATAAAGCTGTCTCCGAATAAAGTTCTATCAAATTTTTGAATCACTTCATCTTCTTTCTTCGTATCAACTGGTGTTAATAGCGAACAAACGATTAAGCTTGAGAATAAGTTTAGTGGAAGAGCTGCTAGTACATATTTCGCATCTAACATCATTACGTATGATGCTGTAACAGAAGCAGAAACGGAACTCATTGCAGAACAACAAATGATGAACATACGGTTTTTGTTAAAATGCTGTAAATCGTTTTTAATAACGATTAACGCTTCACTTGAACCGAAGAATACAGAGTTTACTGCGTGGAATGACTCGACGCGTGGTAAACCAGTAATTTTTGAAATTGCACCGCCGACAACGCGAACGATGAATGGTAAAACACCTAAATAACTAAAGATAGAAAGTAGTGCTGAGAAAAATACGATAATTAATAATACATTTAAGAAAAAGACAAAATCTCTTTGAATTCCATTAAAGAGAAAATCGACACCTGTCGTACCAAGTTTAATTAGTTTGTTGAAAACTTTACTAATGAAGATGATAATTTGTTGACCAATTTTGGTGCCAAACATAAACCAACCGATTAAAATTTGGAAACCAATCATAATAGCAATTGCACGGAAGTTGATTTTACTTCTATTGTTTGACAAAGCAAAGCATAAACCTAAAACGACAAGAATACCGATAATGCTCATTACATATTGCATGTAGTTGCCCCTTTCAGAAGTTCGTATAAAGTTTGTACATAAAACGCTCGTTATATTACTAAAAATAAAACAAAGAGGTTTTATGTCATACGTAAGATGTCTGACCTTTTAGAAAAATAAAAATAAAAAAAGACCCATATGGATTCACTTTCATCTATGAGAGAAAGCTAATCAATATGAGTCCTTTTTTGCACATAGGCTAATATTCATTAGTTTTCCCCATAGTCCAGCAATTTAAGGTTGCCGGGTAGAAACTCTCGATCCATATTATCGAATATATATGAGGTAACATCGTCCGTATTAAATTAGTAGTAGCGTAACATTAACAGAGAACTATCGTCAATAGCTTTTTTTCTTCCGATAGAAATAGACCATATAAGTATGATAAAATGTAACGCAGTGTTATGAAAAAGAGAGGTCGGAAAATGAGTACAAAAATGACGCCACCAGTTGAGAAAAATGAGTTTATAGATGTAGTATTTGAAGATTTAACACATGATGGTGCCGGTGTTGCGAAAGTAAAGGGCTATCCTATTTTCGTTAAAAACGGATTACCAGGTGAAGAAGCACAAATTAAAATTATTAAAGTGAAGAAAAACTTCGCATTTGGTCGTTTAATGAAGCTTCATACAGAGAGCCCATATCGTAAAGATGCAGAATGCCCAGTGTACAATCAGTGCGGCGGTTGTCAGCTTCAGCACTTAACATATGAAGGACAATTACAAGCGAAAGAAAAACAAGTACGTGACGTTATGCAGCGCATTGGCGGATTAAGCGATGTTCCTGTGCACCCTGTACTTGGTATGAAGAACCCATGGGTATACCGTAACAAAGCACAAGTACCAATTGGAGAACGTGAAGGTGGACTTGTAGCTGGTTTCTATCGCCAAGGAACACATGACATTATTAATATGGAATCATGTTTAATTCAGGCAGAAGAAAACGATACATTAATCCAGGAAGTAAAACATATTTGTGAAAAACATGGTATTTCGGCATACAACGAAGAGCGTAATAAAGGAACACTTCGCCACGTAATGGCTCGTTACGGACAAGTAACAGGGGAAATCATGCTTGTCTTCATTACTCGTACAGCAGAATTACCAAACAAAAAAGCAATCATTGAAGAAATTGCAGCGAAATTCCCAGAAGTAAAATCGATTGTTCAAAACGTAAACACGAAACGTACAAATGTAATCTTTGGAGACACAACGACAGTACTGTACGGATCCGAATACATTTATGACTTTATCGGTGACATTAAATTTGCAATTTCAGCACGTTCATTCTATCAAGTAAATCCAGAACAAACGAAAGTACTATACGATAAAACGTTAGAATATGCAAAATTAGATGGCAACGAAACAGTAATTGATGCCTATTGCGGAATTGGATCAATTTCCTTATTCCTAGCGCAAAAAGCGAAAAAAGTGTACGGCGTTGAAATCGTCCCAGAAGCAATCGAAGACGCAAACCGAAACGCAGCACTAAACAACATGACAAACGCTGAGTTTGGCGTAGGAGAAGCAGAAGTAGTTATTCCAAAATGGTACAAAGAAGGCATAGTCGCCGACACAATGGTCGTAGATCCACCGCGTAAAGGTTGTGATGATGCACTACTAAACACAATCATCGACATGAAACCAAAACGCGTCGTATACGTATCATGTAACCCAGCAACGTTAGCACGTGACTTAAAAGTACTAGAAGAAGGCGGATATAAAACGCAGGAAGTACAACCTGTTGATATGTTCCCGCATACGACTCATGTGGAGTGTGTGGCTTGGCTTAAGTTGGTATAATAGGAAAGCAGTTGATATAGGAGAATCTATACCATCTGCTTTTTGGTTTATTGAGAGTTTGAAATTGTATTCATAGTGAGAGGATTTGAATTTGAAATGATAGATAATTTTTGGCGTGATTTACCACGACCATTTTTCGTACTTGCACCAATGGAAGATGTGACAGACGTTGTTTTTCGTCACGTAGTAAGTGAAGCTGGTAGCCCAGACGTATTCTTCACAGAGTTCACAAACTCGGATAGCTATTGTCATCCAGAAGGTATGAAAAGTGTACGTGGCCGTTTAATTTTTACAGAAGATGAACAACCAATCGTGGCGCATATTTGGGGAGATAATCCTGAATATTTCCGTCAAATGAGTATTGGTATGGCAGAGTTAGGATTTAAAGGTATTGATATTAACATGGGTTGCCCTGTACCGAACGTAGCATCAAGAGGAAAAGGTAGTGGTCTTATTCTACGTCCAGACGTTGCGGCAGAACTTATTCAAGCAGCAAAAGCGGGCGGACTACCTGTCAGTGTAAAAACACGACTGGGCTTTAAAGAATTAAGCGAATGGGAAGATTGGTTAACGCATATTTTCAAACAAGATATTGCAAACCTTTCTATTCACTTACGTACAAGAGAAGAAATGAGCCAAGTCGATGCGCACTGGGAGCTAATTCCGGAAATTAAAAAATTACGTGATCGTATTGCACCAAATACGCTAATAACAATAAACGGAGACATCCCTGACCGTAAAACAGGGCTAGAACTTGCTGAAAAATATGGCATTGATGGCGTTATGATTGGAAGAGGAATCTTTAAAAATCCGTTTGCTTTCGAAAAAGAGCCAAGAGAGCATAGCAGTAAAGAACATTTAGATCTTTTAAGACTACAACTTGATCTTCAAGATCAATATGCAGAAGTACTGCCACGCTCCATCACAGGGCTTCATCGCTTCTTCAAAATTTATGTAAAGGGCTTCCCTGGAGCTGCTGAACTAAGAAATCAATTGATGAACACAAAATCAACTGATGAAGTACGCGCATTACTTGATAAGTTTGAGACGAGTGTTAATGTGGTAGAAGGTAGTGAAACAGTGTAACTTTTGAAAGTTACACTGTTTCATTTTAATTAAGGTAAACCGTATCATAAGTAAGTGAGGTATTCTATGTAAAAAAGGGTAAGAAAAGAATACAGGAGAAAAGTGAAAATGGTAGGTTGGTCTTGATTTTCAATGATAGTATCATGTTTATTTTATTATGCCTATAATTGGAGGCCATGTGAATGTTAAGTGATCAGGCGAGATATTCTAGGCTCGCGAATATAACAAAAATAATAAATACAAAATTAGAACTACGTGAAGTATTGCAGCGTGTAACAATGGCGATATCAGAGGAGATTGTTAAGTGCAACGCTGTTGGAATCTATTTACCCCAGGAAGATGGAACATTTAGAGGATTTGCAGGAAAACCAGAGACAATAAATGGCGTAACGCTCGATACTCAGGTAATTGATCCTGAAATAGACTTACTGGCAAAAGAAGTTATTGAAACTAAAAAAACCATTTATATTCCTGATACATCAAAGGATCATCGGCCGGATCCGAGACCAGTTGCTGCGTTCAAAATTAAGTCCTTATTAGCTCTACCTATCTCATTTGGGCAAGAGTTATTTGGTCTGGTTTTTTTATTTGATTATGGAATTCCAATGAACTTAACAAATTCAGAAATTCAAAGTGTTGAAGCTTATGTAAATATGGCTGCGGTCGCAATTCAAAACGCAAATAATTTAACACAAAAGGAAAACCTTATTGCCGAGAAGCAGCTGTTACTAAATGTTACCCGTGATTTATCAATGTGTTCCTCGATACAGGAGAGTTTTGATAAATGTTTTCTTTACTTAGGACAGATTTTAGAGAGTAAAAACATGGCAGCCCACCTTTTAGCCCCCCTAGACAAAACAACGATTAAAACAACGAAGTTAAGCAAGAACTGTGATTGGACAGAAGCGGATTGGATGGAGAAAAGCTATGAAGCTAGGATCCAAGAGGTTATTCAAACAAAAAATATAGATAGTAAGGGTCTACTGATGATTCCATTGGTTTCAATGGGAGAAGTATTAGGGGTAATCGTCGTTGGCAAAGAGGGAAAAGCTCACAATTATGATAATTCCCAAATGCAACTGGCAAAATCTATCGTTGATGCCACAGCGCCTACGTTTTCCAACTTGTTATATATGGATCGACTTGAAAGCATGGTGGAAGAGCGAACGAGAGAACTAGCTGTTGCTAATGAAAAAGTTACAAGTGTTATTGAAAGTATTACGGATGGATTTTTTACTTTGAATAATACATGGGAATTTACGTACGTAAATAAGCATCAATATTTTCCGCAAAGAAAAACAGCAAAAGATGTATTAGGTAAGAATATATGGGAGATTTTCCCGAGTAGCGTGGACGAAGTTATGTATAAGGAACTTCATCGTGCAATGTCAGAGCGAACTACAGTGTATTTTGAATTTTTTTCTACCTCTGATGAATATTGGCACGAAGCTATTGCATACCCGTATGATGATGGTATTTGTTGTATTTTTAAAAACATAACGGAAAAAAAGCAATATGAGCAGGAATTGAAAAGGTTATCGAACATAGATTTAATAGGGCAAATGGCAGCAGGTATCAGCCATGAGATTAGAAATCCAATGACAACAGTACGAGGATTTTTGCAGTTATTAAAAGAAGAGCCCACCTATGAGAAACATAATAAGCACTTAAATTTAATGATTGAAGAACTTGACCGTGCCAATTCTATTATTACTGAATTTCTCTCAATGGGTAATACAAGGAAATCGGATTTGCAGATGTTAGATTTAAATTCAATTATCCGCGATATTATTCCTTTAATAAAGATTGATACGTATAATCAAAATAAAGATATTCAAGTCGATACAAATGACATTCCGGAATTACTGTTAAATCGTAATGAGATACGGCAATTATTAATAAACCTATATCGTAATGGCTTAGAAGCGATGGGCACAGAGAAAGTTCTAACCATTAGCACCTACAAAGAAGGTCGAAATTGTGTGGTGCTTGCAGTGAGGGATCAAGGAAAAGGTATCAGGCCTGAAGTATTAGAGAAACTGGGTACTCCATTTTACACGACAAAAGATAATGGAACTGGATTGGGGCTAGGCATATGTTATGCCATTGCTGCCCGTCATAATGCAAAAATAGAAATTCAAACAGGATCGGAAGGCACGACCTTTTTTGTTAAATTTAATCATGAAAATAATGAATAATAACCTCATTTAGATTAGTTACGGTGAACCGTACCACAAATAAAAAGTAAAACCTAAGTAAACATAATCAATCTATTTCACCTGGATTTTGCGTAACATTTACGTTTGAGTTGCCTACTAAATTAGAGTTGCATAAAAAGAAATGGACTAACCTATATCAGGTTAGTCCATTTTTTAGTGTGTTAATTAATAGTAAATCCCCATCTTTTTTTGCTTTATTACTATCATCCTTAAAGGAAGGAGTTATCCGACTACCAACTAAAATACTTTTTACAGTATTTGATTGAAGGCGTTTCTATCGATAGGACCTTTCTTAATTTCTAATACAATAAATTCGTTATTAGAAATATCTCTTAATAAATAAAATCACCCCCATAAGCATTAATCCACCTAAGACTACAAAACCTCCCATTAAAATGTTAAAGTAGTAACTTGACGACATTAATTTATACATGCTAAAAGCATTACTATAATCAACATTTCAGGAGGAAAAACAATGGCAATGAGCAACAACGATATATTAAAGAGAGTAAGGTACGCTTTAGATATAAGAGATATAGATATGGTAGAAATCTTTAAACTTGGTGGTATGGAAGTAACGAAAGAAGACGTAGTTGATATGCTTACAAAAATAAAGAGAGCACCTCAGCATGAATCTGAAAATGATGATGTAATAGAAGATGAGTACGTATTAACATGCGACATGATGATGTTAGAGGCATTTTTAAATGGATTTATTACTTTAAAAAGAGGGAAGCAAGATCCGAAACCAGGACAACCGGCACCTGTACAAAGCAAAGAGAGTGCGAATAACCTTCTGCTAAAGAAAATGAAAATCGCACTATCTTTAACGAGTGAGGATGTACTTGATATATTAGATAGCGTAGGCGTTATAGTAACAAAGGGAGAACTAGGCGCACTATTAAGAAAAAAAGGCCATAAAAATTACAAAGAGTGCGGCGATAGATATGCAAGGAATTTCATTAAGGGATTAGGTGTAAAGTATAGAGGGTAATGAGTCCGATGAATTGGTAAATGATATAATAGGTAGAGTAGGGCTTTTGTGTCCTATTCTTTTTTATTTGTAAAATAATACACTAGGTGATGAAATGGTACATACATATTTAGGTGAGACAATTCATTTTCATATAACTTATAAAAAGAAAAAGTCGGTGCGTCTTTTTGTAGATTCGTACGGAAATGTGGAAGTGCAGGCTCCAAAGGGAACACCTGTTGAATACTTAGTCCAGTTGCTAGAGGAGAAATGGGATTGGATTCAGAAAACACGTAAGGAAATGCAAGAGCGAGCGCTTGGACCACAGGAAAAGGATTATGATCAAGGAGAGGGATTTCTGTATTTAGGAAGTACGTATCCGATACAGATTTCTCAAGATGCAAGTATTACGCAAGACAATGCAGTATTTGAAGGGAATAAGCTACATATTTATGTGAAAGAGCTTAAGGATGAGAAAATACAACAAGCGTTAAAACGATTTTACTATAAGCAGTGTAAGTCATTAGTAGAGAAGAGTATTAAAGTGCATCAAAGTAACTTCAAAACAAAACCGCGTTCTATTCGTATTACAGATAGTAGTCGTACGTGGGGAACTTGTGATTCAAATCTACAACTAACATTCAATTGGAAGCTAGCGATGGCACCACAGCAAGTAATTGATTACGTAGTTGTTCATGAAATGTGCCATATGGTTCATTTAAATCATGATCGATCTTTTTGGCGTCTTGTCGGGAAAATAATGCCCGATTATAAGGAAATGGAGAATTGGTTAGCGTTATCTAGTTGGAAGATGACGGTTTAATGGTGAACTTTATATAGGTTGCGATTATTATCAATACTTGTCGGTAAGTCGATATATTTCAAAAATCGCTGATATATTTGGAGTTACAATCGATATGTTCAAAAAAACGCTTATATAATTTCATTTACCAATGCATTTTTCAATGAAGAGAAAGTAAAAGGAGATGTCACAGCAGACATCTCCTTTTTTTCAGGTATATAAATCATCGTCTAAACTTCACAACAAAATCTCCGTCTACTTTCTCCATTCCATACCCACGATACCCCTCCGAAAGTAAAGCCTGCTGTCCAACAGCGTCACTCATCGGAACACTCTTAACATCCGTCCAATTTCTTTCCTTGCCTCCACGCAATTCCTTCACAAAAACATACCGCATACTCCCGCCATATTTCGCCTTCAATGCAGCAATCTCCATTCCTTGCGCAAACTTATCTTTTAAACTTGGAATGTTAAAAGGAGCAACGGTGCAGCAAACGTAATCGTATTTGCTATCTTTGTTTTGTAATTCGTCCATGATGACTGTCGCTAATATTTTTTGCATCCCATTTCCTCGGCTGTTCGGGTGAACATTTGAAATTTCTTGATAGATGACGCGATGTAGTTCGCTTTCTGCTATGCCAATATCAAGTCCTAAATGTTCGTCGTCGATAGGAGGGACGAGTAGGGCACGAAATGCGATGAGTTTGTTCTCGATAAAAGCACCGATCATCATACCGTTTCCTTCTAGAATGTATTGAAACTCTTCTAGCGAGAGTGGTTGTAAGCGACTTTTATCTTCTAGCGCCTTAACTACAACGTTTTGTAGTGATAAGATGTGTTCGATATGCTCAAGTGATAGTAATGTAACGTGAAATGACTCGTTATTTTGTTTTAATGCTCCTTTGTATAGAACTGTCATGCGTTAGTCCTCCTTTAGCGTACAACGTCTTGAAAGACGGTTAGTTCTTGTAATATATCTTCATTTATTTCAATGCCGAGTCCTGGCTTTTCGTTTAAGCGAATAAATGGTACTTCGTAATGTAAGTTTCCGATGTCTTTCGTGAACTTTAATGGACCTGTAAGTTCAACGCTCGTAATGATTTTTTTCGAGAAAGCGACATGGAATCCTGCGGAAGAGGCAACGGATGATTCGACCATGGATCCAACTTGGCATTCAATGCCGACCATTTCTGCTTGATGAGCGAGTTTTACAGCGGGATATATGCCGCCGCATTTCATTAGTTTTATATTTACTTTATCAGCCGCATCTAATTTAATGATTTGGCGCATTTCACGAGAACCTTTTAATCCTTCATCAATCATAAGCGGAAGGTCTGTTTTAGAACGAATGTGAGCCATTGCGTCAATATCTTCTGCGACAACAGGCTGTTCAATCCAGTCGATGTTTAAATGACCTAATGAACGAAGTGCCGTTAATGTGTTGGCGCTATTTTTCCATCCTTGGTTTACATCAACACGAATCGCGATATCATTTCCTACACGTTCACGTACCGCTTCAATTCTTTTTACATCTTCTATTACATTTGTACCGACTTTCATTTTGAAAGATTGGTAACCTTTTTGAATCATAGAGGCAGCCTCTTCAGCCATGTCTTCAGGTTCGGCGATACTTAAGACGTGAGTGACAGGGAAGTCTTCATGGTAGCGTCCGCCAATTAATTGATATACAGGTTGATTTAGTTTTTTGCCCATTATATCAAAACAAGCAATATCTATTGCGGCTTTTGCAGTAGGAACACCGTAAATTGTATTGTCCATTATATCGTGTATTTTCTCGATATTCATTGGATTTTGCCCAATGAGCGCAGGAGCAAGTGTATGTTTTAAAGTATGGAAAGTACTTTCCCATGATTCGCCTGTAACGTGATCATCAGCGACGCCCTCACCGTATCCGATAATGCCTTCATCTGTTTCCATTTTGACGATAATAGAAGGCATATCAGAATAAGAACCATAACTAATAACAAACGGATCGCGAAGTGGTAAACGAATTGCGTAAAGATGAATAGCTGTAATTTTCATTAGGTAGAGACCCCTTCCTGTTTACAATAGTTTTGTACATTTGATATAGTTGACGTTAAATAGTCGTTAATTAATGATAAGGAGTTAGAGAAATGATGATAAAAATTGCAGTTGTCGGTTCAAAAGAGTTTATGGAGACACTTTTACCTGTCGCTCATAAACTAGAAGAAATAGAGATTGATCCATATATTTACCTTCATCCGGCGGAATCTTCTGAACTTTTAAAGCGTTTAAAGCCTTGTGACTTCATCTTTTTCTCAGGTGCTTTACCTTATTATATGGCAAAAGAAATAAGAGAACAATTACGAATTCCAAGTACGTACTTACAGCAAGACGAGACAACGGTCGTATCTTCCATTCTTTCTGTCATGTATCACCAAGGTATTCAACCACATAACATTTCAATTGATTTAGTAGACCGCTCATTCATTACAAATGTGTTCCATGATATCGGTATAAAAGAAAGTCCGCAAGTGTTTGATTATGAAAATATGCTGTGGAGTAAAGATGAAATAAAGAGAGTTATTGATTTTCATGTAACTAAACATCGATCTGGGGAAGCTCATTTAGCTTTAACTAGTATTCATGCTGTCTATGATGAACTTCAAAAAATAGGTATTCCTTCAGAGCGTATGATAGATCTGAAGCAATCGATTATAAATGGGTTAAAAGATGCGAAAATAAAAGCTGAGCTAGCGAAAAGCCATTCAGCTACTGTTGGTGCTTGTATGATTTCTTCTTTAGAATTACGAGAAGGTTTGCTTGAGCAATTAGATGTCATTTCAAAAGAACTGCGTGGTTCATTTAAAAAAGTTGATGAAATGACGTTCATTTTGTATACGACTCGTGGTGATATTGAATCGATTATAAAAACAAATATGATAAATAATTTATTTGCGAGTATAAAAGGAACGATAGCTATTGGGTTTGGTTACGGAAAAACTGTGAAGGAAGCAGAGCAAAATGCTAAAATCGCTCAAAGTTTCGCGAAGAATAATCCAATAGACCACTGTTTTTATATACTAACAAGTGATAAAGAACTATTTGGTCCGTTCCCGAAAGAACAGAGAGTACAAAGTTTGAAGAATGAAAACCCGGAACTCATGAAAATAGCGAAGGAAACGAAACTGAGTCCAGCAAACTTATCAAAAATTATTCAATTTAGTCAATCACATCCGTCATTGAAGTTTACAGCAGCGGATCTTTCTGAATACTTACAAGTGACTCGGCGATCAACAGAAAGGTTATTAAAGAAACTAGTTGATTATGGGTATGCTCATATTTGCGGCGAGGAAATGCCCTATCAACAAGGGCGCCCTCGCGCAATATATGAAATGAATTTACCGGTATCTTTAAGCTTCTAGTTGTGCCTTTTGTTTTTTTAGTAGTTCCGCTTTTTCAATGTCTGATAGTTTCGTAATTGTGAGACCAGTTATGCCGTAAATGATTGAAATAATAGGTACGATGAAATTCAATATAGCATAAGGAGCATATTCGAATGCGCCAACTCCAAGTGTTGCGAGTATAAATACACCACATGTATTCCAAGGTACGAAAACAGAAGTTAATGTTCCGCCATCTTCTAATGCTCTGGATAAATTTTTAGAATGTAGTCCTTTTTCTGTGTATGCATTTGCGTACATTCTTGAAGGAACAACAATTGAAATATATTGTTCAGAGCAAGTAAGGTTGGTTGCAAAGCAAGACGCGATAGTAGAAGCGATAAGTCCTTTTGCTGATGTCGCTAATTTTAAAATTTGATTTACAATTGAGCGAAGAATGCCAGTATGTTCTAATACTCCTCCAAAAGTCATAGCGACAATTGTCATAGAAACTGTATTCATCATCGAATCTAAGCCACCGCGGTTAAAGAGTTCGTCTACTAGCTTGTTGCCAGTGTCTATGACAAATCCATTTTGGAGTGCACCGACAGATGCGGAGACAGAACCACCTTGAATAAAGACTTGTGATAAAAATCCTAAAATAATACCTACGAGAATAGCTGGTATAGCAGGAACCTTTTTAGCGACCAATACCATAACGACTACAGGTATGATTAGTAGGAAAGGTGAGATAACAAAGTTTTGTTGCAATACTTGTAACGTTTGATCGATACCTTTTGCATCAATATTGTTATCGCCGAAGCTTCTTCCTAAGAAAGCATAAACGATAAGAGTAATAATTAAACCTGGAATTGTAGTAAATAACATATGACGAATATGTGTGAATAGATCTGTATTGGTTAATCCTGCGGCTAAGTTTGTTGTGTCTGAAAGCGGTGACATTTTATCGCCGAAATAAGAACCGGAAATGATAGCACCGGCAACCATTGGAGCTGGGATTCCCATACTTAGGCCAATCCCCATTCCTGCAACACCAATTGTTCCCATTGTAGACCAAGAGCTACCGATAGCTAATGCAACAATAGAACAAATAATTGTAATTGAAACTAAAAATAGTGATGGAGTTAAAAGATTTAAACCGTAATAGATCATTGTTGCGACGATTCCGCCGCCAATCCAAGCACCGATCGTTAAACCTACTAGAATAATGATAACGATAGCGGGTAATGCGAGGCGAATTCCTTTATACATTGCTTCTTCGATATCGTGCCATTTGTAACCGTAACGCCAAGCGACAATAGAAGCAACGGTTGTACCGATAATAAGTGGGACGTGAGGGCTTTGTTTTAATACAACAATTGTAACCATCATAACTGCAACTGTAATGATAATAGGGATTATTGCTACGCCAAAAGGTATTTCTTTTTTCATAAACTGCCTCCTCATTATGTATGTTTGTATTTTTAGAATTGTCGCAAAATAGACGTTATTAAATTATAATAACTAAAAATTGATATGAGCGTCAATAAAAAACAGAAAATAAGGAATGTTCTATCGTTATGAAGTGAGTTGTCGATCGTATTTAAAAATAAACAATTGACTTTTTTCTTAAAATTCAATATGTTCATAAAAACATCTGTTTTTCATAAGTATAATTAACCTGAATGGTTTTGGAATTTGGGAAGGAGAATGTAGCTTTGAAAACATTAGAACTACAAGAGCGGTTAACTGAAATTTTTCAGCATTTACATGAAAACCCTGAAGTGAGTTGGAAAGAGTATGAAACGACAGCGTATATTACTAACTTTTTAAAAGAAGAAGGAATTTCATATAAAATATTTGATGATTGCCCAGGCGTGATTGCTGAAATTGGAAGCGGAAATCCAGTTATTGCAATTCGTGCCGATATGGATGCACTTTGGCAAGAAGTGGACGGAGAGTTTAAAGCGAATCATTCATGTGGTCACGATGCTCATATGACAATTGTGATGGGGCTTATTTTACAATTGAAGAATACGAGATGGGATAGCGGTACTGTTAGATTTATTTTTCAGCCGGCAGAGGAAAAAGGAAATGGTTCTTTAAAGATGGTAGATAAGGGTGCTGTGGATGATGCTGATTTCTTATTTGGTGTTCATCTAAGACCGATTGAAGAACTACCTTTGAAACAAGCTGCCCCATCTATTCGTCACGGAGCAGCAGGATTTTTAGAAGGAACGATTCATGGAGATGATGCACATGGGGCACGCCCACATCAAGGGATAAATGCAATTGATGTCATTTCTATGATCAATATCGGTTTGAAAAATATATGGCTACCACCGCAAAGTTCATATTCAGTGAAGATGACAAGGTGCCAGGCTGGCGGGGATAATTTGAATATTATTCCGGGTAACGGGCATTTTAGCTTAGATGTTAGAGCAGAAAATAACATATTATTAAATGAATTGAAGCAAAAAATAGAACGAGTAATTCTATCAGCGGAATCAATGGGATCTAAAGTATCTTATGAGTGGATTGATCTCGCACCAGGAGCTGAAGTGTCAGAAGAAGCTGAGCGCTTTATGCGAAAAGGCATTCTTGAAGTGTACGGGGAAGAGGGATGCACTGGACCACTGTATACGACAGGAAGCGATGATTTCCATTACTACACAGTGAAGAGACCACATTTAAAAGCTGTCATGCTTGGGCTAGGGGCCAACCTACAACCTGGATTACACCATCCATATATGAAGTTCGATCATAGTTGTATTATGGATGGAGTAGAAATATTGAAACAAACTGTATGGAAAGTATTAGAGGACAGGGGCTAGAGAGCTCCTGTTTTTTTGTAGTAATTTGTCGTTAAGTCGATATATTGAAAAAATCGTTGATATATTCTAAGTTACGATAGATATATTCAGAAAATCATTTATATAATTTTACGTACCAGTAAACTTGATGCAAAATGAGTCTCCAGTACATGGTGTATAATAATAAGTACCATTTTCTAATAGGAGAAGACGAATGAACGAACAATATTACGATGCTGTATTACATATAAAAACTGTCGGTGAGCAAAAGGGCTTTAATAAATCTATGCATTATCACCGTTATGAACCGACGCCATATAGCGGATTAGATGAGTTATTGAATCAATATGAAATAAGAAGTAGCGACCGAATTGTAGATTTTGGGTGCGGAAAAGGACGATTAAACTTTTACATGCACCATAAGTGTGGTGCTTCAGCGGTTGGAATTGAAATGAATGAAGAGTTTTATAAAGAAGCAATGGATAATCTAGAGCGCTATGCACGAAAGGTAAGAAACAGTAAAGATAAAATTGGGTTTGAATGCTGTTTAGCGCAAGAATATGAGATTGATTCACGTGATAACCGGTTTTATTTCTTTAATCCATTTTCTGTACAAGTATTTATGAACGTAGTAAATAACATTTTACTTTCGGTAGAAGAAGCGGAGAGAGAAGTGGATATTATTTTATACTATCCTTCTGAAGATTATATTTTCTTCTTAGAGAACCAGACTGCGTTTGAGCTGAAGAGGGAAGTAAGGTTGCCGGGTGCTTATGAGAAGAATGGGAATGAGAGATTTTTAGTTTATACATTAAGAATATAAAAAAGCAGGTGCCTTGGCACCTGCTTTTCTTTACTCACGTCTATATACTTAGTTACGGATTAAGTAATCAAATGCACCTAAAGCTGCGTTTGCACCTGAACCCATAGAGATGATGATTTGTTTGTACGGATTATTTGTACAGTCACCTGCTGCAAACACTCCTGGTACGTTTGTAGCGCCGTGCTTGTCTGTTACGATTTCACCGCGAGCGCGTTCAACTGTTTCGCCTAACCAGTCTGTGTTTGGCACAAGACCGATTTGTACGAATACACCTTGTAATTCAACGTGATGAACTTCTTCAGTTTCACGATCGATGTAAGAAATACCGTTTACTTTATCAGTACCAGTGATTTCTTTCGTTTGAACGTTTTTCAAAACAGTTACGTTTGGTAAGCTGTTAAGACGCTCTTGTAATACAGCATCAGCTTTTAATTCTGGCATGAATTCAAGAACAGTAACGTGCTTAACAATACCTGCTAAGTCGATAGCTGCTTCAATACCAGAGTTACCTCCGCCGATAACAGCTACGTCTTTTCCGATGAATAATGGACCGTCACAGTGTGGGCAGTATGCTACACCTTTATTTTTGAACTCAGCTTCACCTGGTACGCCAACGTTACGCCAGCGAGCACCTGTTGAAACGATTACGCTCTTACTTTTCAGAATAGCGCCGTTTTCAAGTTCCACTTCAATAAGTTCTTTTTTCTCTAAACGTTTTGCACGTTGTAGATTCATTACATCGATGTCGTATTCTTTTACGTGCTCTTCAAGACTTGCTACTAGCTTAGGACCTTCAGTGCGTTTTACGCTGATGAAGTTCTCAATACCCATAGTATCCATTACTTGACCACCGAAGCGCTCAGCAACGATACCAGTACGGATGCCTTTACGTGCTGCATAAATCGCTGCACTTGCACCAGCAGGGCCGCCACCAACAACAAGAACATCGTATGGATCTTTATCAGAAAGCTCTGATGCATCTGGACCGTTACCCATTTTAGCTAAAATTTCTTCAAGTGTCATACGACCGCTTCCGAAAGATTCGCCGTTTAGGAAAACTGTTGGTACTGCCATGATGTCTTTGCTTTCTACTTCCTCTTTGAATGCAGCGCCATCAATCATAGTATGTGTAATACCAGAGTTTAGAACGCTCATTACGTTAAGAGCTTGTACAACATCAGGACAGTTATGACAACTTAGGCTGATATAAGATTCAAAATGATATTCGCCTTGAATGTTTTTGATTTGATCGATTAATTTTTGTTCAACTTTTGGAGCGCGTCCACTTACTTGTAGTAAAGCTAACACTAATGAAGTAAATTCGTGTCCTAATGGAATACCAGCGAATACGACACCAGTGTCTTCACCAGGGCGATTTACGCTAAAGCTTGGTGTTCTCTCTAATTCAACTTTTTCTACTGTAATCTTAGATGACATAGTAGCTAATTCGTCTACTAGAGCTAACATATCTTTAGATACGTCGTCGTCTCCAGCGCTTACTTTAAGTAAAATATCGTTCTCCATTAACTGAAGGTATTGGGATAGTTGTGTTTTTATATCTGCATCTAGTATCATTTTGATCGAACTCCTTAGATTTTGCCTACAAGGTCAAGGCTTGGTTTAAGTGTTGCAGAACCCTCTTGCCATTTAGCTGGGCAAACTTCACCTGGGTTGTTACGTACGTATTGAGCTGCTTTAATTTTGTTAACAAGAATGCTTGCGTCACGGCCGATACCGTCAGCATTGATTTCCATAGATTGGATAACGCCGTCTGGATCGATGATGAATGTACCACGAGCAGCAAGACCTTCTTCTTCCATTAAAACGTTGAAGTTTGTAGTGATTGTGCGAGTTGGGTCACCAATCATAATGTATTCGATTTTGCCGATAGTTTCTGAGCTATCATGCCATGCTTTGTGAGTGAAGTGAGTGTCTGTAGATACAGAGTATACTTCAACGCCTAAGTCTTTAAGAGCTGCGTATTGGTTTTGTAAGTCTTCAAGTTCAGTTGGGCAAACGAATGTGAAGTCAGCTGGGTAGAAACAAACTACACTCCATTTTCCTTTTAAACTTTCGTCAGTAACTTGGATAAATTCTCCATTATGGTAAGCGTTAGCTTTAAACGGTTTTACTTCTGTGCCGATTAATAACATATTAAAATTCCTCCTAAATGTTGGTTTTGAGCATCAAAAAATAGTGTGCTCATAAAATATATTTTTTAATTAACTATAATAATTCTAATTCGATATTAATTATCATATAGAAGTGGTTATTTTGTCAAGAGAATAAACCAACTTTATACCAATTTAATTAATATTTATTCTCAATTAAGGTTGTTAGGGAATTAAAAGGTAATTTTCATGTCATAAATTTTCAATGAGTGTTTGAAAGAGTAGTGTGTATGTTAGAGATATGGTGTAAGTATAAATTCTTAGGAAGGAGATATTTCTTAGAAGTTGTAGATTTGAAAAGGAACTGCTTATTTCTATTTTACAAAGAATTGTGCGATAAATAAAATAAAATGTATCGGAATCTTTGTGAACAATTATTGTCATCTTAAATGCATATAATAAGAAGTAGATTGCAATGAGAAATAGAAATATTGACGCTCATTTCTAACAAGATATAATAAAAACGAGATATGTATTGCAACAATAAAGATATAGTATAGATCGAAAAGATTTCAGTCTATTATTTTTTACGGCTTTTAGAAAACGCTTACAATTAGTGTGGAGGGGAAACCATGTCTAAGTTCACGAAGTATTTTTTAATGGAAGCTAACGATGTGATTGCATATGTGAAAGAGAAATTATGTAAGTTTGAGAGTGCAAAGGGGTTACAGTGTAAAGAAATTGGTGATGGGAATTTAAATTATGTGTTCCGCGTTTGGGGTGAACAGAAGAATATTTCTGTCATTGTAAAGCAAGCTGGGCATACAGCGCGTATTTCAGATGAGTTTAAGTTGTCGACGAATCGTATTCGTATAGAATCGGATGTATTGCAGTTAGAGGAGGAGTTAGCACCTGGGCTTGTTCCAACGGTGTATTTGTTTGATAGTGTTATGAATTGTTGCGTAATGGAAGATTTATCGGACCATACAATATTACGTACAGCACTTATAAATCATCAAATGTTTCCAAAGCTTGCGGATGATGTAACGACCTTTTTGGTAAACACACTCTTATTAACATCAGATGTTGTAATGAATCATAAAGAAAAGAAGGAACTTGTGAAAAATTATATAAATCCTGAGTTATGTGAAATTACAGAAGAACTCGTCTACGCTGAGCCATTTACAAATCATAATAAGCGTAACGAGTTATTTCCGTTAAATGAAGGATGGATTAGAGAGCATATTTATAGTGATAAAGAGCTTCGTATGGAAGTAGCAAAACTTAAGTTTTCTTTTATGACGAATGCACAGGCGCTTATTCATGGTGATCTGCATACTGGTTCTGTTTTTGTGAAAAATGATTCCACGAAGATTATTGATCCTGAGTTTGCCTTTTATGGACCGATGGGATATGACGTTGGGAATGTAATGGCAAATTTAATGTTTGCTTGGGTGAATGCAGATGCGACCATGGCGCTTGGAGCTGAGAAAGATACGTATATGGGTTGGCTACAATCGACAATGGTAGAGGTAATTGATTTATTTAAGAAGAAGTTTTTAGATGCTTGGAATATCCATGTGACCGAGATTATGGCGAAGGAAGAAGGCTTTAACGAAGTATATTTACAATCTGTATTAGAAGATACGGCTGCAGTGACGGGCCTTGAGTTAATTCGTCGTATTGTTGGGCTAGCGAAAGTGAAAGATATTACTTGTATTGAGAATGAGGAAGCACGTGCTAGAGCGGAACGCATTTGTCTTCAAGTAGCGAAGAAGTTTATTTTACGAGCGAATCAATATAAAACAGGCACAAGCTTTGTAGAAACGTTAAAAGAACAGTCAATGCACTACGCGAAGTAAGGGGAGAAGATGATGGAAGAGCAATTAATACCAATTCAGTGGAAAGAAGATGCTTTAGTTTTATTAGATCAAACATTATTACCGAATGAAGTTGTCTATGAATCTTTCAAGACAGCTGAAAGTGTGTGGGATGCCATTCAAGTAATGAAAGTAAGAGGAGCACCAGCGATTGGTGTTTCAGCAGCTTATGGTGTGTATTTAGGAGCTAAGGAAGTTAATCAAAGTACGGTGGAAGAATTTATAGAGGAAGTCAAAAAAGTATGTGCATATTTGGCAACATCAAGGCCGACAGCAGTAAACTTATTCTGGGCACTTGAAAGAATGGAGGCGGTAGCGACAGAGAACGCGCACTTATCAATCGCCCAGTTGAAAGATAGATTACTAGAAGAGGCAAAAGAGATTCATAGAGAAGATGAAGAAATTAACCGTCAAATTGGAGAACATGCATTAACATTATTCCATGATGGAATGGGGGTATTAACACATTGTAACGCTGGTGCGTTAGCGACGACTAAGTATGGTACTGCGACGGCTCCAATGTACTTAGCGAAAGAAAAAGGATGGGACTTAAAAATCTTTTCGGATGAAACACGTCCTAGATTACAAGGTTCAACGTTAACAGCACTAGAACTACAGCGAGCGGGGATTGATGTTACTGTTATTACGGATAATATGGCAGCTATGGTCATGTCACAAGGAAAAATCGACGCTGTAATCGTTGGGTGTGACCGTGTGGCAGCAAACGGTGATGTAGCAAATAAAATTGGGACATTAGGCGTATCTATTTTAGCGAAATACTACAACATTCCGTTTTATGTAGCAGCACCAACACCGACAATCGACTTAAAAACACCGACAGGAAAAGAAATTCCAATTGAGGAAAGAGATGCTTCTGAAGTGATTAATCGCTTCGGACAATATTCTGCTCCGAAAGAAAGTAAAGTATATAATCCGGCATTTGATGTCACATCACATGAAAATGTAACAGCGATTATTACGGAAAAAGGGATTGTAAAAGCACCGTTTACGGAGAATTTAAAAAAGCTATTTCAATAAGTAGATAGATTTAAAAAGTCAGTCATCATAAGCTTCATACTTAGGGGGATGTATATGTTATTACAAAAAGAAAGAGAAGAAATTGTAGCGTATGGAAAGAAAATGATTTCTAGCGGTTTAACAAAGGGGACAGGCGGCAATATTAGTATTTTCAATCGCGAGCAAGGTCTTGTTGCAATTAGCCCAAGTGGTTTAGAGTATTATGAAACAAAACCTGAAGATGTAGTTATATTAAACTTAGATGGTGAAGTGGTAGAGGGAGAGAGAAAGCCATCAAGCGAGTTAGATATGCATCTTATTTATTATAGAAATCGTGAAGATATAAATGCGCTTGTGCATACACATTCACCTTATGCGAAGACGATTGCATCATTAGGATGGGAGCTTCCTGCTGTATCGTACTTAATTGCTTTTGCAGGCCCGAATGTTCGCTGTGCACCGTATGAAACATTTGGTACGAAGCAATTAGCAGATGCTGCTTTTGAAGGAATGATAGATCGCCGTGCCGTTTTACTTGAGAACCACGGTTTAATTGCAGGTGCAAATAACATAAAAATGGCATTTACTGTTGCGGAAGAAATCGAGTTTTGTGCGCAAATTTACTATCAAACAAAAAGCGTCGGAGAGCCGAAACTATTGCCAGAAGATGAGATGGCGAATTTGGCTAAGAAGTTTGAAGGGTATGGGCAGCAGTAGAATGAAATAAAAACCCCCTCAAGAAAAAATCTTGAGGGGGTTTCTTTACGCCTTCTTAAGCAACAAATACATAAAGTAAGGAGCACCAATTAAAGCAACGACAATACCTGCTGGGATGCCATTAGGTTCAACGATGTTTCGGCCAATTGTATCTGCTAATAGCAATAGCCATCCGCCGATTAAAAGGGCGATAGGCATGAAAATTTGATGTCTTGGACCTACTAAAGATTTCGCGATATGAGGAGCCATTAGTCCGATAAAACTAATTCCTCCTGTTACGGAAACAGCTGCAGCAGCAAGCGCAACGGCTGCAACTAATAAGTATCTGCGTTCTTTTTCAATTTCAATTCCAACACCGATTGCGACTGGCTCGTTTAATGCTAGAATGTTTAATCGGTTTGCTTTATAGAAAACGAACGGAATTAATACGATTAACCATGGGAGCATTGCTAAAACGAAGACCCAGTCATCTCCCCAAATGTTTCCGGCAATCCACTTGGCGATAAAGTCCACTTTCATACGATCAGCGGATGAAATAAGGACAATCATCATTCCAGATAGTGCAAATGAAAAACCAATACCAGTTAATGTTAGTCGAATTGGCTGAAGCCCAGTTGATTTGCTATATGAAAATACGTAGATTAGAACAGCTGTAAGAAAAGCTCCAATAAATCCAACGACTGGTAGTAAGTAAAGAAATGAACCTACATCTATTGGAAAGTATAAAAAGAAAATAGCAACAGCAACACCGGCCCCAGAGTTGATTCCGAGAATACCAGGTTCAGCTAAATCATTTCGAGTAATTCCTTGGAAGATAGCCCCTGATAAAGCGAGAGCCATACCAGCTAATAATGTAATAACAATTCTAGGTAGTCTTAAAGAGTATAAAACAAACTCCTCTTTAAAAGTCCCTTGTCCCATTAATGTTGGGAGTAGTCGATCATAAGATAAAGATGCTGAACCAAGTCCCATTCCAACTACAATGGTGGTGATGGTCAGTATTAGTAAAGCGAGTATAATAAGACGTTGTTTTCTTAGAATAGATTGCATCATGAGAATGTTTTTCCTCCTTTACGTACAACGAATAGGAAGAATGGCAGCCCTACAATTGCGACAATAGCGGCAACTGGTGTTTCATATGGAGCGTTAATAGTACGTCCGATTGTATCTGCAAGTAGCATAAAGGAAGCTCCAGCAATTGCTGACATCGGTATAACAAATCGGTAATCTGGACCGACAATTGGGCGTACCATGTGAGGTACCATTAAACCGATAAATGCCATATTTCCGACAAGCGCTACAGAAGCACCAGCAAGTAAGATAATAATGATAAATAGAATGGTTTTAATAACAATAATTTTTTGACCTAGTCCAATAGCCACTTCTTCACTGAAACTAAGAACTGTTAATATTTTTGCTAGTAAGATAGCGATAAAGATACTAATTGAAATGACTGGAATAATAATTTTCAATTGGCTCCAAGTAGTTCCAATTACGCCCCCGGCAGTCCAAAGTGATACATCTTGTGAAATTTTGAAGTAAATACCGACTCCTTCTGAAATTGCGAGTAGAAATGCTGAAACGGCAGCACCGGCTAATACAATTCGAAGAGGGGACAGCCCGCCTTTTTTCACCATACCAATTCCAAATACCATAATCGCGCCAATTGCAGCACCGATAAAGCAAGCAAATGTTAAGTAAAGATAGCTTATGGAAGGGTTGAAGGCTAGCGTTAACGCAAGTGCAGCATTTGCTCCACCAGATAGCCCTAATAATCCAGGATCTGCAAGTGGATTTCGTGTTAATCCTTGCATAATTGCTCCAGAAACAGCAAGGCCCGCTCCTACAAAAATAGCAGCAACTTCACGTGGCAAACGTATTTCGCGAATAATAGATATTTTGTCCCCTTTAGCGGAGGATGTGAGTGCTAACCATACGTCTTTTATTGAAGTATCTGCAGCACCTAATACCATTGCCACCATAAAAATAAGAAAGAATGCAATTATGCTCAAAATGAGTTTGTATGTAAAAGCTATAGAACGTGGATTGTCGTGATCTTTTGTCATTCGTTTCACATCTTTTCTGTTCATAGAATAAAGGAAGAGGAATTCTTAATTTAAGAATTCCTCATGTTTGTATTATTTACCAAGAAAGCTCTTCTTGAAGAAGTCTAGTTGGAAGTCTAATGTAAGTGGATCATTGAAATAGAATTCCATCATGTTTGCTTCGTATACGCGATTATTTTTTACTGCTGGGATGTTTTTATATGATTCTGTCTCTTGGAATGAGTTATCAGTATCTTTGTTTTTACTTACGATTAAGTAATCACCAGCAAATTCAGGTAATACTTCAGTAGATAATGCGTAGTAACCTTCTTTTAATGCTTTTTCTTTTACTTTTTCAGGCATTTTTAATTTCATTTCTTGGTACAGAATTTCTGTTCCACGGCCCCAGTTTTCGCCGTATACATAAAGCTGTTTGTTGAAGTTTTCTACAACAGAAACTGTTGCATCTTCACCAATTTTTGCTTTAATTTCTTTACCAGCGTCTTGTGCACGTTTCTTGAAGTCATCAACCCAAGTTTTTGCTTCTTTTTCTTTGTTTAATAACTTACCGATTTCTAAATGCTGTGTTAAGTAATCAACTTTTCCGTAAGTGTACGTTACAGTAGGAGCGATCTTCTTTAACTTATCAACATTTTTAATATTTGATAAACCAATGATTAAATCTGGATTTAGTTCAGCGATTTTTTCAACGTTTTCATCTGATACTTCAGCAACATCTTTAAGTTTGCTATCAAAGCGTGGGTTTTGTTTAGACCATGAATCTACCCCAACAAGATTTACATCTAATGACATTACGTTACCAGCGAATGATGATAAAACAACAACGCGTTTTGGATTTGCAGGAACTTCTACTTTACCATTTTCAGATTGGTATGTAATTGTTTCTGATTTACTACCTTTTGCATCGTTCTTTTTGTCTGTAGAGCCATTACTACAAGCGCTCATAACAAGAACGAAAAGAACTGTTAGTGAAATAAATAACTTTTTCATTGTCTTTCTCCTTTAACATAGATGATATGTGTATATAATAATTTGTTTAACTGCAATCTTTTTGAAAGAGTAGTGGTAATGCAAAATGCTTATTAAAAATCTTGAATATGAGATACTACAATATAGTATTAACCATATTAATAAAAGAAGATGTAATCTCAAATTTGCTAATTATTAACAAATTGATAATGATTATCACTATTGATTCTTTAAATAATATAATTTTATATAGGTGTATTGTCAATAGTAATTTTGATTGTAAATTTTGCGGAAACAGGTTATATTTTATTGAGAATGATAATCAACGACTAGTAGCTGAGGAGTGACACGAATGAATCAAGAAGAATTGTTTGATGTAACTGTGATAGGCGGAGGACCTGCAGGGCTTTATTCAGCTTTTTATAGTGGACTCAGAGAGATGAAAACGAAAATAATAGAATTTCAACCACAGTTAGGTGGAAAAATACATGTTTATCCAGAGAAGATGATATGGGATGTAGGAGGGCTGCTGCCAGTTACAGGTGATAAACTAATTGAACAACTTGTACAGCAAGGGCTAACATTTAAGCCAGAAGTGGTATTAAATACAAAAGTAGAATCGATTATTCGTAACGAAGATGGCACTTTTACGTTAAAAGCGATCACTGGAGAAGAACATTTTTCAAAAACAGTTATCGTCGCAACTGGAAGTGGTATATTGAAACCTCAAAAGTTATCAATTGAAGGTGCTGAGCGATTTGAAGTATCTAATTTAAATTATACAGTGAAATCTTTAAAGCGTTTCAAAGGTAAGACGGTCATTATTTCCGGCGGAGGAAATTCTGCTGTTGATTGGGCAAATGAATTAGAACCAATTGCGAAAAAAGTGTATGTAACATATAGAAAAGAAGAATTATCTGGCCATGAAGCACAAGTAAAACAACTGCTGAACAGCTCGGCGGAGTGTTTCTTTAATACATCGATTACAAAACTCATTGCTGGTGATAATCATGAAGCGATCGAATATGTAGAATTAACGAATCATGAAACAAGTGAAATTTCACATTTACCTATTGATGAAGTGATTATTAACCATGGATATGAACGTGACATTACGTTATTAGAAAATAGTGAGTTAGACGTTGCAATTATAGATAATTATTATATTGCAGGTAATGCGAATAGTGAGTCCTCTGTAGATGGATTATATGCTGCGGGAGATATTTTAAAGCACGAAGGGAAATTACACTTAATCGCGGGAGCATTCCAAGATGCTGGAAATGCTGTAAATAAAGCGAAACAATTTATTCAACCAGATGCAAGTGAGTACGGAATGGTTTCTTCGCATAATGAAGTATTTAAGAAGAGAAATCGTGAATTGATCAAGCAGATGATGAAATAATAAAAAAACAAGTATACCCCCATTTACTTCTCTATTCGAGTGATAAGAGAGGTAAATGGGGGTTTTCCTGTTTACTATATTTTCAATCATTATAATGACACCGGTTTCATCAGTTCATGTGATATGAACGTTTTATTTGTAAATCTTCCTAGAAAACAATGAATCTATGTTTTGCTGACGCAGAACAATATTACATTATGCTGTCCCTTTAGCTCGTTCGTTAGGAAATGGCATATTTAATATAGACGCAATATACTGTTTTCCATGCATTCGAGCTAATGATTCTAATATTTGACGGACGCGTTTTGTAAGATGTCCTTGTCCCTTTATAGCTTCACAATATGCGTCATAGAAAGCGTATTTAGCCCAAAGGAAATCATCTTGTTGGAATAAAAAATGATTTTTGTACCATTCCCCAATTGTATGGTAACAATTGTTTTCATGTATTACTGAGCTTTGAGAAAGAATACGATCAGATAAAGATGTAGTTAAATGAGAAATTGTGTTTTCTGTTTCAACCTGTAATGTTTTTTCTAACATTGTAATGATGTGACGAGTAGCCATATGTTAACTCTCCTTTGTGTAAATGGGTAATACCATTCTATATTTAAAAAATCCTTACTATATTATTATACAATATATGGAATGCATCCACCTTCTTTTTAAATTGCATTTACAAAATCTTTTTTATTTGTTTACAAAAATAAAGTAAGATACAGTATATATGAAAAAATAATAAAGGAATGAACGCGTTGTATATAACAGTAGAAGAAGCTGCGGAGTATTTGAATTTACCAAAGTCGTATATTGAAGAGCTAATTCAGCAAAAGAAAATTCGTGCATTATTTGATGGAGAGCAATATTTATTAAATAAAGAACAATTCAATACACATTTAGAACAAATGGAGAAATATAAGCAATTAGTGGAAGATATATTGAACGAACCAATTCCAGAAGATATGGATGTTAAAGACGAAGATTAAACTATGGGAGATCCCGTATGAAGATATGCAGAAATGTATCTTCATACGGGATTTTTAGTTTCAAGATATCAAAATTTTAAGGAGTCCCCAGGATTTTTTGGAATTTGATAGGTAGTAGTCTACCATGTTAAAAGCATATTTTTTTACAGCTAGGACAAACATAGAGCACGTAACCTGTACAGATACATATACTATCAGTGCAAAAGCTTATAAATTAATGGAAGGGGTTTTCTCGTGAGTTTATTTCATTGTGATTTTCTGAAAGACTTAATTGGATCTTATGTGAGAGTAAACAGGGGTGGTCCGGAATCTCAAAAAGGAACAATAATATCAGTATGTCCGGACTACTTCGTATTGCAGAATGAAAAAGGTGAGCTTTATTACTATCAACTTAGTCATCTAAAAAGTATTACAAAAAATGCGAAAGACTGTGGATCAAGTGATTCCGAGTGGGAAGATTGCGAATGTGCAGAAGACTTTGAGGCACTACTTCAAACTTTCAAATATTGCTGGGTAAAAATTAATCGCGGTGGTCCAGAGAAAGTAGAAGGCATTTTGCAAGATGTATCTTGTGATTTCGTAACATTAATCGTAAAAGAGGAACTTATATTAATTGCAATAAAGCATATTAAAAGCGTTAACTATAATGCATTAGCATGCGGAGAGAGCGATGAGAGCGATGATAGTAGCAGTAAGGAAAATAGTAGCAATAATTCAGGTCGCGCTCGTGCACAAAGACAATCAAGTAGAGGAAGATAAGAGGAAAGGGGGATACGAAATTGGAGAATGTATTATGCTGTGACCAAATTAAATGTTTAGTTGGTGAGGCTGTAAAAGTAAATCTTCGCGGACCAGAAAGTCGAGTGGGTGAGCTCGTAGCGTTAGGCAAAAATTATCTAACGCTACAATTACCTCATGGTGAATTAGTATATTATCAGTTGAAACATGTGAAGAGTCTAGTTAAGAAAGTGAAAGAAAGTAAATGTGGCGATTGTTATAGTTCATATTTCTGCTCTGATGAAGATACTTTTGTCGATGTATTACGTGACTTGAAGTATAAGTGGGTAAAGATTAATCGTGGTGGTCCAGAGTGCGTGGAAGGTTTATTAGGTGAAGTGCATGAAGAATGTATTACACTAGTAAACTGCGATGAAGTCATTTATATCATTAATTATCATATTAAGAGTGTGAGTCAAGTAGTGAAATGTAAAAAGAATGAAGATGAATAATGTTTAATAAATAAGAGGGGCATTATGAGGGAAAGAGAAGAACAATTTCTTATTTCGATAGTATGAAAAGGAATTACTTACTATTAAAACAGAACTTTGCCCTGATTATTTTTTTAGAAATGAAAGACAGGAAAGAAGAAATCCATAGGAAGGAGGATACAGATGAATGAGTTAAACAAAAGTATTGGAGAAAATATATATGTTAAATTAATCGGTGAAAAAAGATTTAAAGGTGTATTAATAGACGTAGGAAATGATATTGTTGTTCTTTACAACGGACAAGACTACGTATATATATCTTTATACCATGTACAATATTATAAATTTTTAAGACCACATGATGAAGAAATATCAAAACCAGATGTTGATTCTGTAATTAAGAGGGAATCACCTTCCATTTCTTTGAGAAAAGTATTAAGTACTTCTAAAGGGATTTTTACAGAAGTTTATGTAGCAGGAAATGCTCCAATACATGGTTATGTTACAAGTGTAATGAACGATTATATTGTTTTTTATAGTCCAGTTTATAAAACAGTATATATATCTTTAAAGCATTTGAAATGGTTAATTCCGTATAAAGAAAATCAAGTCCCGTACGCCCTCAATAAAAATGAACTCCCCGTGAATCCATTAAATATTACGTTAGCTAGAACATTTGAAGAACAGCTTATTAAAATGTCCGGCAAAATTATGGTGTTCGATTTAGGTGAGGAATCTAATAAGATCGGAAAGATGGCAAAGATTGATGAAGGGCATATTGAAATATTAAAAGCACGTGATGCAAAAATGTATGTGAATATTCAACACGTGAAATCTGTCCATTGTCCGTAGACTAGTTGAAAGGGCTGGCTTTTTCTTTTATATGCAGAAGAAAAGGTCGAGCCTATTTGTTTAGCTCGATTTGAATATGAGGGGGAAAAATGAATTGAATATAAATGTGTTAGTGTGAACGTTGAAGAGGAAATCTTGTGCTAAATCATAAAAAATATGTACGAGCTGTCTTTTGATGTATTCAATTTATTTTTTGAGGGAGAACTGCTTAACTAATTTATTAAAGGGGTTTTGTTTGTGGAGCAGTTTCCAAATTCGTTATCGATTACATTACTTGGTAGTGCTGGTGGAGCAGCAAAAGCAGTTTTAGCAATTTTAAATCAAGCGATAGTAAATGAAAAAGACCCGATTTATGAAGTGATAAAGAATGTTACATTTCATTTGGTTGATATAAAACAAAAAGATAGGACTTATTATGATGAGTTGTTTCCAAATTTGAAAGATCAATTGTTTTTATATGAAATCGACCTTCAAGATGTAGTGACATTTAAACAGCATTTAAAAGAAAGTAGTACGAGTGTTGTTATTGATGTTTCAGGGGCAGATACAATCAGAGTATTAAGTTGTTGTAATGAACTTGGAATTTGTTATATTAATTCAGCTTTGGAAAATGAGGCAGTAGATCAGGACGATAGTTTAATCGGCTTTCAGCTTACGGAAAGATATACGAGGTTTGAGAAGGAGAAAGAGAAATTTACAGGTACAAAGGCAATTATAGGCTCAGGTATGAATCCAGGTGTTGTTCAGTGGATGGTTGTTGAACTTATGAAGGAACGCCCACAGGAAAAGCCAAGAGCATGCTATATAGTAGAACATGATACGTCATTTTTGAATGATACAGCACTAATAAAGCCACATACACTGTATGCTTCATGGGCAGTAGAGCGATTTCTAGATGAAGCGATATGGAGTTATCCGATGTATATGAGTCATCATCGTCCCCTTTATTTTTATGAAGATGTATATGCTTCAGAGTATAAAGTAAAGTTAGGAGAGAAAGAGTTTTATGGTTGTTTAATGCCACATGAGGAAGTTTTAATTTTAGGGAAAAACTTCAATATGGAAGTTGGGTTTCTTTACCGAATTAACGAGTATACAACAAATGTAATTAGGCAGAATTTAGATAAGGTAGAAGATTTATGGAACTGGAATCGTAAAGTATTTAATCCAGCGGAAGAAGAGATTGCTGGCGAGGATCTAGTTGGTGTATTACTCGTTTATGAAAATAGCGAGACATATATGTATAACGTGATGAATAGCAGTCAAGTTTTTCGTAAATATAAAACAAATGCAACTTACTTCCAAGTAGGATGCGGAATTTATGCTGGTTTGTGTAGTTTACTTTTCGATAACTTTAAACAAGGTGCCTATTATGTAGAGGAATTATTATTAAATACAGAAAGTAAGTATGGAGAATATTTAAATTTATATATGAAGGATTTTGTAGTAGGGGGAAATGATTTTACGGATGGATTGCTACATGATCGGGTAAGATGGATATAAGTTATAGTGAAAAGGGAGGGGGATGGGGATCCCCTTCCTTTTCGTATTGCCCTGAAAGCAATTTCATACTGATAATTTAAGGAGATAATATGTAGAGTGTTTGTATAGAACATGAGGAGTATTTATATGAACAAATTTAAAAGCTTTATTTATGAGGAAAAAGAAGCCTTAAAAGTATTTGAAAGAATTAACGGGTTTGTTAGTGAATTGATGTTATTAGGAAAACCGAAATCAACGAATTATGAATGGTGTAATATACGGGAATCCTTTTATATGTTGTACAGCTAATGGAAAGTTATGTAGCGCGATATAGAGTGACATTTCATATGCAAGTAGATGGAAATCTACCTGTTATAAATGGTGATGATAAAAAATTAAAACAAGTGTTATTAAAAATGGAATAGAATCAATGCCAGAAGGTGGAGATATTCATATTCGTGCATATCAAAAAACTGAAAGGCATTTGTATATTTCTGTTGAAGATCAAGGCTTTGGTATAGAGAAGGTTGAAAAGGCTTTTTACACAACAAAGGAGAATGGTACGGGACTTGGGTTAATGATTACATATAAAATTATTTAGGAACATCAAGGAAGTATCGCGATTTAAAGTAGCATGGGAATAGGAACGAAAGTGGAAATTTTTTTACCGACAGCATAATATGCTAGAGGAAAATATTTTTCAGAAAAGTGTTCTTGTTGTGTAAATATAAACATTTTATAAAATGTTTCAAGAAGGGTTTTTTTTATAAAATACTTCGTTTATAATGGAGGAAAATATCGACATGAGATTTGTTATTCATGTAACGGTTCGGTAGTGTTAGAGAAAGAAGGGGTGCACGCGCATCCTTTTTTCTATGCAGATATTATGAAAGAGGTGGTATGATGGAATTAACATTAAATTCGACTGTATGTTTACACACGATTCAATTTCGAAAAGAGCAAAAGAATTATATTGTAAAAGATACAATTACAGGAGAAAAATATGAAATGCCGCCACTTTGGATTGATGCATTGGCAATGATGCGTGACGGTTTTTTATTAGGGGAAATTGAGGAGAAATTAAAAGAAGAGTATCCAGACGAAGAAATAAATATGCTAGCATTTACGAGGCAACTGTTAGAGCTAGAGCTTGTCGGAATGGTAGATGGGGAAGAAATAGCTTGTACAAAGAAGAAAGAGAAAGATTATTTAGCTTGGTTACGTCCTCGTGTTGAGCAATTCTTTCTTAGTTTAAATAAAAAAAATAGAAGCAAAGGTCAATGATGATCTTTGCTTTTTTGTATAGTTTGTTTAAAAAATTACAGCGAATGCTCTTGCGAAAGCACCGTCGCTATCTTTAATTTTTAAAGGTGCCGCTGAGAAAAAGAAACGTTTCGTGTGAATTGCATCTAAGTTTGTTAAGTTTTCAATTAAATAAATATTATTCCCAAGTAGTATGTGATGTATTGGTGATGTTTCTGTCGTTACCTCATCAGGAGAAATGAAATCTAGGCCGACCGATTTTACTTTTAATTGAACTAATTCCTCGGCTAATTCTTCAGAAAGATAAAAAGCTTCTTGCTCATACGCCTCTGTATTCCATTTAGTAGATAGATTGGAATGGAAAATAACAATATCTCCTTCTTTTATGTCAGCGTTGTGTAATACTTCCTTACGTAACTTTCGCTCTTGAATATGAGTTACATCAATAAGAACAGCTTCGCCTACAAATTGATCTAGGGGTAATTGATCAATAGTCGTTGCGCCTGAAATGAAATGAGCAGGAGCATCACAATGCGTGCCAACATGAACGACAGAATGAAAATCTGTAACTTGATAGCCTGTCTCTTCAACGCTTGTAATGGCTCCTAAATTGATTTTTGGTGTTCCAGGGAATTGGGACATATTGTTTTCAAATGTTTGTGATAGGTCAATTACTTTCATTTTAAATACCTCCAATATATGTTTTGAAATAAAAAAACTCACCCTTCATAATCAAGAAAGATGAGTTTTGCACACAATAGTTACGTTTTATCTTTCAAAATGCAATGCATTTTGCAGGAATTAGCACCTATTCAGTTTATATAAACTGAGGTTGCTGGGCGTCAAAGGGCCGGTCCCTCTGCCTCTCTTGATAAAGACATATTAAGTTTTCGTTTCTGAATATTCACTACTTTTAAATTGTAATTCATTTCCTTTTTTCGTGCAATACAAAATAGGTATTCACCCAAATAAAGTTGCTCGCATATTGTAGCTTATGTAAATAGAATGCTGCGAAGGAGTGAGTGCAGTGACAGGAAATGTATTGAATTATTACGCTGGTGGAAATACAGCTAGAGGATTTCATAATTTATACGACGAGAATTTAAAAGGGCTAAACAGGTTATTTATTTTAAAGGGTGGTCCTGGAACCGGGAAATCTTCTTTAATCAAAGCAATAGGTCGTGAGTGGGTTGAAAAAGGATATGATATTGAATTTTTACACTGTTCTTCTGATAATAAATCGGTTGATGGTGTAATTATCCCGAAGTTAAAAGTAGGAATTGTTGATGGAACATCACCGCATGTTATTGAGCCGAAAATGCCAGGAGTTGTCGAAGAGTATATTAATTTAGGGGTTGCTTGGGACTCAGATAAATTAAGAAAGCAGAAGGTGGAAATTGAACGATTTGTTTCAGAAGCAAGTAAGGCTTTTCAAACTGCTTACGCATGTTTTAACGAGGCACTAGTTATACATGATGAGTGGGAGAACATATATATTAATAATATTGATTTTAATAAAGCAAATGAACTAACCGATCAGCTGATTCAGAAGTTATTTACAGATAAAGGCGGGAAACAATCGCTTGTGAAACACCGGTTTTTAGGGGCAGCTACACCGAAAGGAGCAGTTGATTTTGTTCCGAATTTAACAGAGGGATTACCACATCGTTATTTTATAAAAGGACGCCCAGGCTCTGGGAAATCAACAATGCTTAAAAAATTAGCTAAGGCAGCAGAAGAAAAAGGATTTGAAGTTGAAGTATATCATTGTGGATTTGATCCAAATAGTCTTGATATGGTTATCGTAAGAGAATTAGGGTTTGCAATTTTTGATAGTACCGCACCACATGAATATTTTCCGAGCCGCGAAGGTGATGAAATTATAGATATGTATGCCTTGATTGTGACACCAGGGACAGATGAGAAGTATGCGACAGAAATTCGTGACGTGTCGATTCAATATAAAGCAAAAATGAATGAGGCGATGTCTTTCCTAGCGAAAGCGAAATCAGTTCGTGATAAATTAGAACGAATTTATATTGCTGCTATGGATTTTTCAAAAGTAGACGCATATAAAGAGGAGATTCAAAAAGAGTTTGAACGAATTGCGGTTAGTGTAACAGAAAAGAACAAGTAAAAAATAAGGAACTTTGGTAGGCTGTCGGGAATTTTCTGACAGCTATTTTAGTATGTAGTAAACTTAGTAGTATATTTGTCGAATTTCCAAGGAAATAATCAAAAAATGGAGAGGGTATGAAATGAGAGAGAAAATTAGGTTGGAGTTAGCAAGAATTGAACAAGAGAATGATGTGAAAATTTTATTTGCAGTGGAATCAGGGAGTCGTGCTTGGGGATTTCCATCGAAAGATAGTGATTATGATGTTAGATTCGTTTATATGCACCCGGTCGAATGGTATTTATCAATTCATGATAAACGAGATGTAATTGAGTATCCGATTAGTGATGATTTAGATATAAGCGGATGGGATATTAAAAAAGCGTTACAATTATTCGCAAAGTCAAACCCAGCTTTACTCGAATGGATTCGATCGCCGATTTTTTATTCGAAAAACTCTCATTTTCCAGAACAACTTCAGCAAATGAGTGATAAGCACTTTGATCCAAAAGCAACGATATATCATTACCTACATATGGCTTCAAAAAATTATCGTGAATTTTTGCAAGGTGAGAATGTAAAGTTGAAAAAGTACTTCTATGTATTACGTCCTATTTTAGCTTGTAAATGGTTAGAGGAGAAAGAGACTTTACCACCTGTAGAATTTGATCGGTTGATTACAGAGTTATCATTAGAACGCAGTGTATTAGATGAAATTGAACAGTTGTTAATAAAGAAAAAGGCAGGTACTGAATTAGATATTGGATTAAAAATTGAGGTGTTGAATCAATTTTTAGAAGAACAACTTCATTACTACCAGCAATATGTAAAAGGAATTGAAAAGGGATTAGGAATCGACATTGAGAGTTTAAATACATTGTTTCGAGATATGTTGTTTGCAGTAAATGAAAAAGAGCACAAGTGAGTTTGTGCTCTTTTTCATTTTGTAGGAATAAAGAAAACAGATATAGCTGCGAGAAGACCTGCGAATGAGAATAAGTAAAAATTCCATGCTAAGTCGTACTGCATTGTCATAATAATACCGACAAGAATAGGACCAGCAATTGCACCAACTCGGCCAAGTCCAAGTCCCCAGCCTAAGGAAGTAGCCCGGATATGGGATGGGAAGTATTGTGTTACATATGCATTTAATATTTGAGTAATGCCGACTGATCCAATTCCAGCAAGACCAATTAAAAGGTAGATGGTTGTAACAGATGGTTTAATTGTTAATAGTCCAATACATATAGCTGCCATAAGATAGGAGATGCTAATAACAATTTTAGCTCCTATACGATCCGCAATTGCTCCAGCAAATAATGCACCGATAGCGGCAGTAATATTTAGCATAAGTAGAAATGATAAACTAGATCCAAGAGGGTATCCTGCTTGGCGCATCATCTGCGGTAACCAAGTATTTAAACCATATATTAAAAACATTCCCATTATATAAGTGATCCAAAAAAGCAGCGTTGCTTTTATGTATTCTTTTGAGAATAAAGTAAGAAATCCATTTTTCTTTCGTATATTAGATGAGGTTTGATGAGTTTCATCGTTTTCATGGAATTCAATTTGAAAACGATGAAGGATTTTTTCTACTTCTTCTTGGCGATTACGTGATAATAAAAATTGAATGGATTCAGGTAAATAACGAATGATGAAAGGAATGAGGAGCAGTGGAATCATTCCGATGCCAAACATAGTTCTCCATCCGAAATCTTCTAACAGGAACATAGACAAAATAGCGCCTAACACGATACCTAAAGGATAGCCAGTAAACATAAGAGCATAAATAAAAGATTGCCGCTTTTTTGGTGAATATTCAACGGTAAGTGCTGAAGCTGTTGGAATAACACCGCCTAATCCGATTCCTCCAATAAATCGAGATAAACCAAATAATTCAGGAGAAGGAGCAAGTGCAGCTAGACCCATTGTGATAGAAAAAAGTGCTAAACAGCATATAAGCGTCCATTTTCGCCCAATTAGATCTGTAATGGTTCCAACTAGAATAGCGCCAATAAACATCCCAAATAAAGCATAGCTAGCAATTGTACCAGCGTGTGCTGGTGAAAGTGCCCAGCTTTTGTCTTCTAGGAGCTTTGGCAGAACGGCCCCGTAAATACCTAAATCATATCCATCAGCTAGAATAGCTAGCCAACAAATAAAAACAACAAGTTTTGTAATAGAGCTCGAAAAGATAGTTTCTGTAGATTCTAGATGAGGTGGAGCTGAAGGTTGCATAATATTCACTCCTTTTAATTTGTAGATGAATATATTATTTTATTTTATGTTAATATTTTCCTTCTTGTATCGGGATTTATCTGAAAATGTTTTATAACAAATAAAGAAGTTCAACAGGAAACCTGTTGAACTTCTTTATTTGTTTACTCATTATCAACTCGTTTTAACGGTTGATCTGCTGGACCTTCCATAACATCTCCCTCAATTGAAAAGCGTGAACCGTGGCAAGGACAGTCCCAAGTACAATCACCATTATTCCATTCAACTTCGCAGCCGAGATGTGTACAAGTTGTATCGACAATATGTAATTTTCCATCTTTGTCTTTATAAGCACCTGCTCGTTTTCCGTTAACATGTACGACAGATCCTTCACCAACTTCGAGATCTTCTGGCTTACGTAATGTGGTTTCAATCTTTCCTTCAATTAAATGTTTCGCAACATCAATGTTCTGGGAGAGGAATGTTTTTATATCTGGATTTGCATGGAAGCGTGATGGTGCATACAGTTCCTTATAGGGATTGTGGACTTTTAGAATGGAGTCCTTCAGTAAATGAGCGGCAGCAGTTCCAGTTGTCATTCCCCATTTACGATATCCAGTTGCAACAAATATATTTGGATTTCTTTCGTTAATATGTCCGATATAAGGAAGCTTATCTAGCGTGATTAAATCTTGTGCTGACCATCTATAGGGAACTTCATCTACTCCAAACGTTGCTTCCGCAAAAGAATACAGTGCTTCATAATGAAGCATTGTGTTTATTCCTTGTCCTGTTTTATGACTTTCTCCGCCAATTAAAATTAATTTTTCTCCATTGTTTGTTGTATAGCGCAAGGAACGTTTTGGGTCATCAATACTTAAATACATGCCACCTGGATAATCCGTTTTTGCTTTGATTGCAAGAGCATAAGAGCGTTCGGCATACATTCGCGTAAAGAAAAAGCTATTCGCATCATAGAAAGGAAAATGTGAACAAGAGACAACATATTTGCAAGTGATGCGATGTCCGCCCTTTGTAATGACTTGTGGATAATCACCCTTTTCCACATCAATAGCTGTTGTTTGTTCATAAACTTTTCCGCCCATCTCCACAAACTTTTCTAAAAGTGTTTTCAAATAAAGGAGGGGATGGAATTGTGCTTGGTTTTTCATGACAAGTGCAGATTGTACTGGGATCGGAATTGATAGAAATTGAACATAGTCACAAGGTATATTTAATTTTTGATAGGCTTCATATTCTTTCGATAAACTTCTTAATCCATTATCAGTAGTTGTATATAAATATGAATCTTCATTTGAGAAATTACAGTCGATTTTATATGTTTGCACCGTCTCATTTATGAATTGTAGAGCATGATTATTTGATTCATAGTAAAGCCTCGCTTTTTCCACACCGAAATGATTTATTAATTCATCATAAATAAGATCGTGTTGTGCTGTTACCTTTGCTGTTGTATGCCCAGTCGTTCCATTTAAAATAAGCCCAGAATCAATTAAAACAACGTTCATACCTTCTTTTGCAAGTAAATAGGCAGTCGTAATGCCTGTAATACCAGCTCCGATAACAGCAACTTCTGTCTTTGTATCTTCAGATAAAGGGGGAAAAGCAGGGACCTGAGTAGATTCAATCCAATAAGATAATGGGAATTGTGGAAATGTATCGCTTGTCATTATAAAACCTCCCGATTTTAGAACAATTTTCCTTTTAATATTTCCATATGATATGAAATTCATGTGCGCTGTTTTAGAAAGAGTCTATTTTTATTAAAAGAGAGATATAATTATTTTAATATAATTATTTGGTGTTGTCGGTATGAAGAGGTATGAGTTGTGTAAAGCTAGATTCAGGTGAGTTTATTTGTTGTTTATAACGAGAGTTCTTGAATAAAATAGAGTTTGTAGGATGGAATTGTATGTATATAAATAAGGAGCGAAACCTTATAAAATATATGTTTATTCTTTAGTGAAATAAAGTATAATTATAAAAATATAACCAACTTTTATTACTAGGTCATAAAAGTTGTTGACAATATAGAAATTCTATTGATATGATTCATCATGTGGAAAGGTTGATAGAGAGTAAAAAGAGAAATGTTTTTCATTGATAATAAAAGCGAAAAATAAGTGACGATAGAGTGAGTATATTTTCCTTATAATAGATGCTTTTTTAATCACCTAGTAAAATCAATCTGGAAGCAAGAATTGATATATGTAAGTTGCGCAAGGCGCGGCATAAGAAAGGGGCAAAAGGATGAAGGAGCTTCATACGTTTGGGTGGTATGCAGCACGTGTATCACCACATTTGCCGAAAAAAGCATTTAAACCAGTTCCTACTCGTTTATTTGGTGGACTGGCTTATTTGCTTGTGGCATTGGCGGGGTTAATATCGATTGGTGTATTTGAATTGAATGTGTGGGCGAATCTAGGAATTGCGATTGTTCTTGGATTATGTTTTGCTTCACTTGGATTTTTAGGACATGAAATTTTACATGGAACAGTGGTAAGAAAAGCATGGCTTCGTGATTTTTTAGGCGCGATAGCATTTATGCCATTATCAACTGGCCCGAAGCTTTGGAGAAAGTGGCATAATGCAACGCATCATGTTCATACACAACATGAAGAGAATGACCCAGATGCATGGCCTACACTGGAGAAACTGAAAAAGAGTAAGTTTTTGAGGTGGGTATATCGCATGCCTCTTCATGTTCGTTCATTCTTTAGTTTTCTGTCACTAACCATTCAATTTACGTTACATTCGACTCGAATGTTCTTTCATTTTATAAAGGAATTTAAGTCATCCAATCAAAAATCTGTATGGCTTCAACTTCTTTTGCCTTGGACTGTTTGGATTAGTTTATTGTTTATTATGGGACCTGGAAAATGGTTATTTGCATATGTAATTCCATTGTTAATTGCTAACTTTATTGTAATGGCATATATCGCAACAAATCATCGCTTAAATCCAATTGTTCCAGTAAATGATCCGTTAGCGAACTGTTTATCAGTAACAGTGCCGCGCTGGGTAGACGTTTTACATTTCAATTTCTCATATCATACAGAACACCATTTGTTCCCTGCTATGAGCTCTAAATACTATCCGTTAGTAAAAGAGAAAATTAAAGAAATGTGGCCGGAACGCTATCATGAGATGCCAATGACAAAAGCTTTGGCAGCGCTATGGAATACACCACGTGTGTATTATCAAGGAAGTGAATTAGTGGATCCGCATAGAGAGCATTTCTATGGTTCTTTAGGAAATGGACTAGATCCTCATAATATTTCATATCGTGAGGAACATATAGAGGAAGAAGAGAGTATTAAAAAAGTAAATCAGTAAAAATTGATATATTTTGCAGTGAAAAAGCAAGCCATTTCAGGCTTGCTTTTTTTTATAAAGAGACTTCTTTTTTATTCTTTTTACTAAATTGAACTGAATTTGTTTCTTTTCGTTGTAGGCGTTTTTCTAAAAGATTAACAAAATAAGTAAATACAAGAACAAGTACGAGGTAATATAAACCAACGATTATGTATGTATCTAACTGTTGGAAGTTACTTGCAGCAATTGATAAACCTGATCCCCATAATTCGGACAATCCTACATATGCAACGAGAGAAGAGTCCTTTAATCCAATAATAAACTGATTTCCTAAAGGAGGAAGAGATTGACGAAATGCTTGTGGTAATACAATACGGCGCATAGCTAAAGGATAAGGCATGCCTAAAGAACGAGCAGCTTCCAATTGTCCACGGTCGACAGATTGAATGGATCCGCGGAAAATTTCAGTAATATATGCACCGTTATGGATTGCTAAAGCAATTGCTCCTGCCCAAAAAGGAGTGAAGACAATAATCGATGTAATACCGAAATAGAGAATGGCAATTTGAACAATTAAAGGTGTACCACGAATAATGGCGATATATACATGAGCAATACTATTTAAAATCTTATTGTTAGAGATTCGAAAAAAAGCGAATAGTAATCCAATTAGTGAACCAATTAATAGGGATGTTAGTGTTAATTGTAATGTGACAATAGTAGCCTTTAAGAGTGTGGGATAAGTAGACATAAAAATTTCAAACATATGTGTCACCTCATATTGTATGGATTTTGGTAGGGAATGAAATACCCCACATAAAAAGTGGGGCATAATGTCTGAAACATTTGACTAGCTAATTTACTTCGTTTTTTCCTCTTCACCGAGAATATTACGTCCAAACCATTTTTTACTGATCTTTTCATACGTACCATCTTTAATGATTTCATCTAAAGCTTTATTTACTTTCTCAACCATTTCTTTATCATCTTTACGAATAGCAATTCCCATTTCATCAAGATTTAATGGTTTTCCAGCTTCTTTTATATTTGATTTACCTTCTTTGATCATGCGTAAACCAACCATTTGATCAGTGATTACTGCATCAATACGTCCAGGTTCTAAGTCCATAAGTGCAGTAATATCGCTATCATATTCTGTGATTTGATTTGTATGTTTTGCAACAAGGTCTTTAAAGGTACTAGCTTTTACAACACCAATTTTCTTACCTTTCAAATCTTCTGGAGAAGAGATAGATGTATTCTTTTTAGCAACAAAAATTTGGGCACCAGAACGATAATAAGGATTGGAGAAACTAACGGCTTTTAAGCGTTCTTCTGTAATTGCCATACTGCCCAATATAGCATCATATTTTTTCGATTGTAGACCTTGAATTAGCGTTTCCCACGGATTTGTAATAGGAGTGGGTTTCATATTCATTTTTTTCGCAAGTGCCTCACCAATTTCCACATCAAAACCGGCAAGCTTTCCGTCATTTTCTTTATAGTTAAAAGGTTTATATAAGCCACTCATCGCATAACGAAATTCTTTTTCACCATTTGAAGTAGTAGCACTTTCCTTACTACAGGCTCCTAGTATGAAGGATGTACATAATGTAATACTCGCAACAATGGTTAATAGTTTTCTTTTCATAAAACCCCTCCTATATATTGATCATACGGATGGTTTTAAGTATGTTACTGAGATATTTTATTTGGACAATTAGTTGTGCACCGTATGAATGTATTTCTTTTCATTTGAAACAGAAGTTACATTATAAAACGTTGCGTAAAAATTGCTTTGCTCGTTCATGTGATGGAGCTGAAAAGAATTGTGCTGGCGGAGCGTCCTCTACAATCTTTCCATCATCCATAAATATGACGCGATCTGCTACATCTCTTGCGAAATTCATTTCATGAGTAACAATAACCATGGTCATTCCTTCTTCAGCAAGTTCTTTCATAACTTGCAATACTTCTCCAACAAGTTCAGGGTCTAAGGCTGAGGTAGGTTCATCAAATAGCATAATTTTAGGATTCATAGCAAGAGCTCGTGCAATGGCAATACGCTGCTTTTGACCACCTGACAGGAGGTGGGGAGTTACATCTGCTTTATCTTGTAGACCGACTTTTTGCAAAAGCTGATTTCCAATTTCCTTTGCATTTGTTGTTTCTAATTTTTTTACATGGATAGGTGCTTCTATGATGTTTTCTAGCGAGGTCATATGGGGAAAGAGGTTAAAGTGCTGAAAAACCATTCCGACATTTTCACGGACTTTGTTTAAATTTGAATGCTGTGGATCAATTCGTTCACCTTGTAAGTGAATTTCACCTTCATCATACATTTCTAAAAAGTTAAGACAGCGAAGTAATGTACTTTTACCGGAACCACTGGCACCAATTAAAACAACAACCTCTTTTTCTTTTACTTGTAAATCAATTCCTTTTAAAACATCAAGCGAGCCGAATGATTTTACTAGATTTCGAACCTGAATCATACAAAACCCCCAGTCAAAAATATATTTTACAAATGTTTCCCCTTATTTCTGTTATTAGCCACAAATTGTCAGAATCCTTCATTTTTTTCGTGGGATTTGATATTCAAGGAAATAATAAATTTTAAAAATCCCTATATCCTTCTATAATGAAAATATGGATAATAATATATAGGTAGTATTTATATTGCTTATAAAAAGGGGGAAAGAAAAAATGGAAAAAGAAAGGAAGACATTTTCCTTTGGCTTACGTATGCAGCTTATGCTATTCACTACAATTTTAGCTTTTATTACATATTCGACAAGTTTAATTTTTATTTACGTTATATATGATTATTTTCAAGATTATGTAAGTCAAACCGTTTATAATATCATTGTTATGCTATTAGGCGTAGTATGGTCTGGAATATTAGCGTATGGAGCAGCCATATTTCTAATTAAACCGCTTCGAAAGTTAGAGGAGGCGGCAAGGAAAGCGGCTGAGGGTGATATTCGTGAAGATGTTCCATTACCGAAGGCAGATGATGAAATTAAATCTTTAAGTGTCGCATTTAATATGATGTTAGGAAACTTAAGGGGCATGGTAAAAAATATTGATACAACATTTTCGTATACAAACAATCAAGTACAGCAAATTAGAAGGCAAACAGGGGAAGCAACAAAGCAAGCACGAGGTGTGTCTGAAACTCTTACAGAGATTTCTTCTGGCGCTGAGCAATCAGCTGCTTCCATTCAGGCGATTGTTTCTGCTGTTGATACAACAACTTCTATTGCGAGTGAAGTAGAAGAAAAAGCAAAACAGTCTGACGAGTTGTCTTTAGAAATGGTTCAAGCTTTAGGGCAAAGTACACGAGTCTTTACTTCTTTAATTCAAGGTATTCAAGCATTGGCAAAAGAAAATGAAAATTCGATGCAAAATGTACAGAAATTAGAAGAACGAATGAAACAAGTAGAACATATTGTTTCTGTTGTGAGTGAGATTGCTAGTCAAACGAATTTGTTAGCACTAAATGCTTCTATTGAGGCGGCTCGTGCTGGAGAGCATGGAAGGGGCTTTGCAGTTGTTGCGGAGGAAGTACGGAAACTTGCTGATGAAAGTGATCATTCTGCAAGAAACATATCGCAGTTATTACGAAATATGCAAGATGAAGTACAACAAGTTGCAATGAAAATGACAGAACAAGTGACAATAGCTAAAGAAGAGGCACAACGTGGGGAAGCTACGGAATTAATTTTAAAAGAAATGTCATCAAGTGTTATGGAAGTAGCCGATGCAACGAAGCAAATTAGTGGCTATATGAACGAACAAGTGAGGCACATTCATCAAACAGGAGCACAAACAAAGGCTGTAGCAGCAATTGCTGAAGAAACATCAGCTGGTTCACAAGAAGTAGCACGTGTGACGTTGCAACAATCTAAAAATATGGTAGTAATCGATCAATTGTTAAAGGATTTAGAGAAGCAAGCAGCAGACTTGAAACAAACAATTGAACGATTTTCAATGTAAAAAGGAAGAACAGTATTCTGTTCTTCCTTTTTTACGTATGAAAAGGAGGGATACTTTGTTGAAAACGAAAAACATTGCAAGGATCATATATGGTTTTCACTTTACGCAATCTTTGAAAGTTAGAACCATAATAACTAGTTTGCCAATTTATAATATCGATATCGGGCCAATTGACATAGTCACCTAGTGTATAAGGATCTAAGCTTTCTCGTAAATCTTTAACCCAGCGTATATTGCGATTTTCTTCATCATCGCATTTCCAAGAGGTAATGTATTCTTGTGCAATAATTGCTTTACGATGGAAATAAGCTGTTTCAGTAGGGGTAATATTTTCAACAGCACCTACGAGCGATTGGTGCCAAATACTTGCATCTTTATTTGGTGCATGAGAAAGAAAATATTTCATGATTTGAAGGCCTTTAAGAGGGATAGGTTCATATACGTAGGAACCGGAGCGCTTAAAGTTTTCAGGGATATTCCCACTGTTAAAAAATTCAACAGCTTTTATATAAGGAACTTCATCTATAAAGAGAGAGGGGGTACCAGTTTCAAGAAGAGGAGATAATAAGGAATGGAGTTCAGAGGGAGAGCCAACAAATTCACCTTTTACTTCAATTTTATTTCGTTGCTTTGCGAATAATTCAATTGATGAAGTGAGACGTTTGTCTATATAAGGCGCCCAGTTTTGCCACGCTTGAAATGCAGCGATAAACTCTTCCCATTCCCATGTAATTGAGAAGATTGATACATTTTTTATAGGATGCATTCGAAAAGTTAAAGAAGTAACAATTCCGAAGTTTCCACCACCACCACCGCGGCACGCCCAAAACAAGTTATGGTTTTCATGTTCGTTTGCGCGAATGATTTTTGCTCCGAATTTACCGCATGCTTGTACCATTTCGACTTCTACTAATTGATCACATGTTAATCCAAATAAGCGTGAAAGCATACCGATGCCACCGCCAAGTGTTAATCCAACAATTCCAACGCTTGCGCTTGTACCAGCCGGTATTGTCACACCATAATTCCAAAGCTCTTTATAAACAGTGCCAAGGTTTGCACCAGCTTCAATTGTTGCTGTTAATTTATCTGTATTAACAGTAATGCGATGCATTTCACTCACATCAATAATAAGTCCTCTATTTAGAAGAGAAAAATTTTCATAGCTATGACGTCCGCTTCTTAAGCGAAATGGTATATGACGTTCACGTGCCCATTTTAAGGCGTTACACACATCATTTTTATTTTGGCAAAAAACAATAATACAAGGGAGTTTTGGAATACTTAAATTTAAATTCATTCGGGCTACGTCATAGTCAGGATCTGAAGGAACAACGATACGACCTGTTAATTTTGTTTGTTTCAATTGATCACTCCTTTCTAAAATAAGCAGTTCTTTTTATTAATATATGAAAATCGTATGTAACCTGTGTGGACAAGAATAGGTGAGGAATGAGATTTGCCTTTGTGAGAAATAAATAAAGCATAAGAATGAGGAATCTACATAGAGTTCAATGAAAACAGTTGCAAACTATTCATATTTTGTTATGATAGTGTTACGAAAACGTTTGCATAAAATTTCCGATGGGATGCAAAAGGAGAGAAGGACTATGAATAAGACATGGTGGAAAGAAGCAGTTGCTTATCAAATTTATCCACGTAGCTTTATGGATTCAAATGGTGATGGTATTGGAGATTTACAAGGTATTATTGCGAAACTGGATTATTTAAAAGATTTAGGTATAGATGTAATTTGGATTTGTCCAATGTATAAGTCACCTAATGATGATAATGGTTATGATATTAGTGATTATCAAGATATCATGGATGAGTTTGGTACGATGGAAGACTTTGATGCGTTACTAGATGAAGTTCATAAGCGTGATATGAAGCTTATTATTGATTTAGTTATTAATCATACAAGTGATGAACATCCATGGTTTATTGAGTCTCGTTCATCTAAAGACAATCCGAAGCGTGATTGGTATATTTGGCACGATGGTAAAGATGGTGCGGAACCAAACAACTGGGAAAGTATTTTTAATGGGTCGGCATGGGAATATGATGAAGTAACAGGACAATATTATTTACACTTATTCTCACGTAAACAACCAGATTTAAACTGGGAGAATAAAGAAGTTCGCGAAGTTTTATACGATACAGTTAATTGGTGGCTTGATAAAGGAATTGATGGTTTCCGAGTGGATGCGATTAGCCATATTAAAAAAGAAGATGGCTTCAAAGATATGCCAAATCCAAAAGAATTAAAGTATGTACCATCTTTTGATAAACATATGAATGTGGATGGTATTCAGCCTTTATTAGAAGAGTTAAAAGAGAATACGTTTTCTAAGTACGATATTATGACTGTTGGTGAAGCGAATGGCGTTAAGATTGAAGATGCTGAGCTTTGGGTTGGAGAAGAGCAAGGCAAGTTCAATATGGTATTCCAATTTGAACATTTAAGTTTATGGGATGCAGAAAAGAAGAAAGATCTTGATGTTGTAGGGCTGAAAAAGGTATTAACGAAATGGCAAAAAGGGTTAGAAAATAAAGGATGGAATGCTTTATATATTGAGAATCACGATAAGCCACGTATCGTTTCAACTTGGGGAGATGATAAACAATATTGGCGTGAAAGTGCAACAGCTCTTGGAGCAATGTACTTCTTTATGCACGGTACACCGTTTATTTATCAAGGACAAGAAATTGGGATGACGAACGTTCAATTATTAAATATTGAAGATTATGATGATGTAGCAATTAAAAATTTATATCGAGAGAAAATTGCAGAGGGCGTACCACATCAAGATATGATGGAAATTATATGGGCTTCTTGCCGCGATAATTCTCGTACACCTATGCAGTGGAACGATGAGATGAATGCTGGCTTTACAGCAGGTGCGCCTTGGTTTAGTATGAATCCAAACTACAAAGAAATTAATGTTGAAAAGCAAAAGAATGAAGAAAACTCTATTTTCAATTTCTATAAGAAAATGATTGCCTTGAAAAAAGAGCACGATGTACTGAATTACGGTACGTACGATTTACTTCTAGAAGACGATCCGCAAATTTATGCATATACACGTACATTAAACGATGAAAAAGTCGTTGTAATTAGCAATATCTCAAAAGAGGAAGCTGTGTATAATGAGGGTTCATTCGCACTAGAACGCAAACGTTTGCTTTTAAATAACTATAAAGTTGCGGAAAATGAACAAGTAACTTCAATCACGTTAAAGCCTTATGAAACAAGGGTTTATCGTATTTCATAATAAAAAAGGATGCTCTTAGAGCATCTTTTTTTATGAAAAAAAATAAATTTCTATTGCAAAGTGAAAACGCTTTTATTAAAATAGATTTATGAAAACGGTTGCGTAAAGATAAAAATAAAGTAACATAAGGAATCGTTTTCATAAGAGAAACAGAAATTATAATTTAAATCATTATGTTGTTATAAATAAAGGGGAGGAAGAACAGATGAAAATTACGTCTTTTGATTTTTGGCAAAAGTTCGGAAAAGCATTATTAGTTGTTGTAGCTGTAATGCCAGCAGCTGGTTTAATGATTTCTATCGGTAAGTTAATTGGGATGTCTGCTGGGGATATTAACGCAGTTCATACAATCGCTCGCGTAATGGAAGACATAGGTTGGGCAATTATTACAAATCTACACATCTTATTTGCAGTAGCAATTGGGGGATCTTGGGCGAAGGATCGCGCAGGTGGTGCATTTGCAGCGCTATTAGCATTCGTCTTAACAAACAGAATTACAGGAGCTATATTTGGCGTAAACGCTGAAATGTTAGCGGATTCAAAAGCGAAAGTTTCTTCAGTATTAGCAGGAGATTTAGTTGTAAAAGATTACTTTACTTCTGTACTTGGTGCACCAGCATTAAACATGGGAGTTTTCGTAGGGATTATCACAGGTTTCTTAGGAGCTACTTTATATAACAAATATTATAACTATAATAAACTGCCACAGGCATTAGCATTCTTTAACGGAAAACGATTTGTACCATTCGTTGTAATTGTTTGGTCTACAGTCACTGCAATTGTATTATCACTTTTATGGCCGTTCATCCAAAGTGGATTAAATGAATTCGGTCGCTGGATTGCAGCATCTAAAGATAGTGCACCAGTTGTTGCACCGTTTGTATATGGAACGTTAGAGCGTTTACTATTACCATTCGGTTTACATCATATGTTAACGATTCCGATGAACTACACAGAGCTAGGCGGAACATATACGATGTTAACTGGCTCAAAAGTTGGACAAATTGTAGCAGGACAAGATCCATTATGGCTTGCATGGATTACAGACTTAAATAATTTACTAGCAAATGGAGATACGAAAGCATATAACGATTTATTAAATAACGTTGTACCAGCTCGTTTCAAAGCTGGACAAGTTATTGGTTCAACAGCAGCGTTAATGGGTATTGCTTTCGCGATGTTCCGTAATGTTGATAAAGAAAAACGTGCAAAGTATAAACCAATGTTCTTATCGGCTGCATTAGCAGTATTCTTAACAGGTGTAACAGAACCAATTGAATTCATGTTCATGTTTATTGCTCCAGTATTATATGTTGTATATGCAATTACAACAGGACTTGCATTCGCATTAGCAGATTTAATTAACTTACGTGTTCACGCATTTGGATTTATTGAATTAATTACTCGTACACCGATGATGGTTAATGCAGGACTAACTAGAGATTTAATCAATTTCGTTATCGTTTCATTAGTATTCTTTGGTCTGAACTTTACATTATTCAATTTCTTAATTAAAAAATTCAATTTACCAACACCAGGACGTGCAGGTAACTATATTGATAATGAAGATGAGTCATCAGAAGGAACAGGAAATGTACAGGATGGTTCATTAGCAACAAAAGTTATTGATTTATTAGGTGGTAAAGAAAATATTGCTGACGTAGATGCTTGTATGACGCGTTTACGTGTAACAGTAAAAGATTTAGATGTTGTTGCACCAGAAGCACAGTGGAAACAAAATGGTGCTTTAGGACTTATCGTAAAAGATAAAGGTGTACAAGCAGTATATGGTCCGAAAGCTGACGTATTAAAGTCAGACATTCAAGATATGTTAGGTGCGTAATAAGATGAAATTGCTAACTTTAAACTGTCACTCTTGGCAAGAAGAGAATCAAATGGAAAAGATAAAATATCTTGCTAAAGTCATTCAAGAAGAAGAGTACGATGTCATCGCATTGCAAGAAGTAAGTCAGTCGATACAAGCTGAAAATGTATGCGGTAACAAGAAAGAAGATAATTTTGGACTTTTACTATTAGAAGAGTTAAAAGCGTTACATGTAAAAGATTACAATATTACTTGGGATTTCTCTCATATTGGTTATGATGTGTATGAAGAAGGATTAGCGATTATAACGAAGCATAATGTTGTAAAAGAAGATACGTTCTTTATTTCAGAAAATAAGGATACAACGTATTGGAAAACACGCAAAATTGTAAGTGCGACAATTGCTTATAATGATAAGAACATCACGTTTTACTCTTGCCACCTCGGTTGGTGGAATGATGAAGAAGAATCATTCAAAGATCAAGTTAATCGTTTGATGGGGCGTGTAGACAGTAATGAACTTTCCTTCTTAATGGGTGATTTTAATAATAACGCTCGTTTACAAGGTGAAGGCTATGAATATATGATGCAAAAAGGTTTGTATGACACATATGAGCTAGCAATAGAGAAGGATGAAGGAACAACTGTCCAAGGTGAGATTGCTGGTTGGGATGAAAATAAACATAACTTACGAATCGATCTAATATTGTGTAACCAAAGTGAAAAAGTTCGTTTTTCAAAAGTCATTTTTAATGGTACGAACAGAAATGTAATTTCAGATCATTTCGGTGTAGAAGTACAAGTAGATATATAATAGAAGAAATCCTCACAGATGATGAAAAGCTGTGAGGATTTTTTTGAGGAATACAAGTATTTCCAAGAGAAAATACTTGTATTTTTTATGACATTTCCTATATATTTGTTATTATTGAATGTAAAACTAATTTGGTCATTTTGTATGCATACTTTTTTTACTTCGTTATATAATGAAGTAAGTGAAATATTTAATGGGAAAAATAGTGTATGTTCGTTTAATCCACGATGTAGAAAGTGATATAATTGCAAAATGTATGTATCATTTTCTAAAGAAGGAAAAATATATAATTAGGTGATAACTTCTATGAAACAAATTTGGCGTATTTATAAGACAGATTTACGGAATGTAGCTAAACATTGGGCTGCAATTGTTATTGTTTTAGGATTAATGATTTTACCATCTTTATATGCATGGTTTAACATTAAAGCTTCCTGGGATCCGTATGGAAATACAAAAGAGGTTCCCATTGCAGTTTCTAACCAAGATGCAGGATCTAATTTAAGAGGGAAAGATATTAATATCGGTGAAGAGATTGTAGATTCTCTTAAGAAAAACAAAAATCTTGGTTGGAAATTTGTAGATGAAAAACAAGCAATTCACGGAGTTGAGCGCGGAGATTACTATGCAAGTATTACAATTCCAAAAGATTTCTCTGAAAAGATTGCAACTGTTCTGGATGAAAATCCGCAGAAACCAGAACTTGATTACTATGTAAATGAAAAGGTAAATGCGATTGCACCGAAAATTACAGCAAAAGGTGCATCAGGTATTACAGAAGAAATTAGTAAAAACTTTGTTAAAACAGCAAACGGTGAGATTTTTAAAGTTTTTAATGATCTTGGAATCGATTTAGAAACAAACTTACCAAGTATCGAGAAAGTAAAAGATCTTGTATTTAAGTTAGAAGCGCAGTTCCCAGAAATGAATACACTGATGGATAAGGCGTTAGATGATGCGACTCGAGCAGAAGATGTTGTGAAGGTAGCACAAAAAGAGTTACCGGTTGTAGAAAGTGTTATTAATGATGGGCAAGAAGCGTTAGGGAATTTAGATAAATTCTTTGCAAACAATGATCAAACATTGCAAAATGCACCTGGGACGATACGAAATCATTTGACAGCAGCTAAAAATGTAATGGATAAAGCTAATGCTTTTACAGATTTTTTAATGCACCCGGGAATAGACTTTTCTGGTATGAAAGGGTTGCCTGAGTTTCCAGCACGTCCGGATCTTTCAAAGTTGAACGATGAAGGGTATAAAAATATTGCAAGAAATATTAATCAAACAGTGAATAACGTTTTAAACTCGGCACGTGCAGGAACAACATACGGGAAAAGTGTTGTAAACGGATTGCAAAATGGTCAATTTGATCCAGAAAAGGCAAAAAAAGATCTTAATGCGGTTTCTGAAAATCTTCAAGGTCGTACAGATAGTATTGCATATCTTATTAATGTATTTACTGAGCTTCAAAAATCGGCGACGACTGATTTTGGTCAAAGCTTTTTCCAAGGGCGAGTGGATCGCTTAACTAAGCTTAAAGGTAGTATGGAAAATGCAAATAACGGCATTAAAGATATTGTAAATGTTATCGGTACAGGACAAGAAGTAAAGAAAGATGTAACAGATGTAGCAAATCAAAAATTAGATGCAGCAAATGGATTAATTGATCAAGCAGAAAAAGATTATAATGAAACGTTTGTAGCAGATTATAAAAAAGCAGTTAGCACAGTTGATCAAGCTAAAGTTGATGCAAATGAAGCATATGATAGTGTGAAAAATGAATATGATAAGTTTAAAAATGGTGTTGAAGATGCTAAGGCAAACATATCAAATAAAGGTGTTACTGATTTAGAGTGGGCAAAAGTATCTTTAAACGATTTAAATGGTCAATTACAAGCTACTAATAATCTAATTGGTGATGCGATTCCGGTTCTAGAAAGCACAAATAAGGTATTAGCAGATGTAAATAGCGGAAAAAACCTTAATGGTGGAATTGCAAAATTGAACAAAATACAAAATTCTGTTCAAAAAGGTATAGATGCAACGAATAAAGCAACTACACTAATTAACAATGGACAGAAGCCTACAAAAGAGGTTGTAGAAAGTATTAATGAAGCTACTAAAAATGCTTCAGCTCAATTAGGCGATTTCTTAGCAACGTATGATTCGGAAATCGTTCCAAACTTTAACACAGCAATTGAACGTACGAAACGTATGTCTAAAAACACATCTCAAATTTTAAAAGAAGCAGATAAAAAGCTTCCAGATGTTAAAAAGTTACTAGAAGATTCATCAAAAGGCTTAGTAGACGGTAAAAAGAAATTAACAGACATTAAAGCTGACATGCCGGAAACTGAGAAAAAGATTAAAGACTTAGCAAATAAAATTCGTGATTTTGAATCTGAAGAGGATATAAAAGACATCATACGCTTATTGAAAAATGATGTTGAAAAGCAAAGTGATTACTTCGCGAATCCAGTAAATTTAAAAGAGAATAAATTATTTGCGATGCCAAACTACGGGTCAGCGATGTCACCATTCTATACAGTGCTTGCATTATGGGTAGGCGCATTATTAATGGTTTCATTATTAACAGTAGAAGTACATGAAGAGGGCGCGAATTATAAGAGCCATGAAATTTACTTCGGACGTTTATTAACATTCTTAACGATAGGTCTTTCACAAGCGTTTATCGTATCAATGGGAGATATATTCTTACTCGGTACGTACGTAGTCGATAAGTTCTGGTTTGTGTTATTTAGTTTATTTATTGGTGGAGTCTTCGTTTGTATCGTATACTCACTCGTTTCTATTTTCGGAAACGTTGGGAAATCGATGGCGATCATTTTACTTGTACTGCAAGTAGCAGGATCGGGCGGAACATTCCCAATTCAAATGACACCAGCGTTCTTCCAAGCAATTTATCCGTTCTTACCGTTCACATACGCAATTAGTGCAATTCGTGAAACAGTAGGCGGAATGCTTTGGGATATCGTAACGCGAGATTTACTTGTGTTAAGTGCTTTCGTAGTAGTTATGATTGTCGCTGCGTTATTACTGAAAACACCAATTAACAAATCGAGTGAAAAGTTTGTTGAGAATGCAAAAGGAAGTAAAATCATTCACTAAAATAAAAGGTTCCTACCGAGAGAGGTAGGAACCTTTTTGTTTAATCAAATTTTAATTTTTTTAATGCCTCTGCGAACGGGTTGTTTAATGGTTCTTCTTCTTTGTTCTGTTGTTTCATATATTTTTGAACGTCGCGCTTATCAGCTTTGTTTCCAGATTCTTTTTTACGTCTCTCTTGGAACGTGGAAAGTTTTTCGCGATAGCCACATTTACATGCGAAGATTTGGCCTGCACCTTCACCACGTAATTCTAATTTCTTCTTACATTGCGGACAGCGAGCGTTTGTTGTACGAGATACGTTTTTACGATGACCACATTCACGATCTTGGCAAACGAGCATCTTTCCTTTTTTACCGTTTACCTCTAGCATTGGTTTCCCGCAGTCTGGACAAGACTTCGTTGAAATGTTGTCATGTTTATATTTTTTATCACTCGATTTAATTTCAGAAACAATTTCTTTCGTATAGTTCTTCATTTCTGAAATGAATACTTCTTTTTTTAGTTTACCCTTTGCAATTGCTTCGAGTTTTTGCTCCCATTCACCAGTTAGTGTAGGAGATTTCAGTTCTTCTGGCACTAAATCAAGTAACTGACGGCCTTTTGAAGTAATGTGAATATCTTTACCACGTTTTTCAAGTAAGAACGAATTGAATAACTTGTCGATAATATCAGCTCGTGTCGCTACAGTACCTAATCCACCAGTTGATTTTAAAGTATCAGCAAGTTGTTTATTTTGCGTATCCATATATTTCGTAGGATTTTCCATTGCTGAAAGTAAAGTCGCTTCGTTAAATCGTGCAGGTGCTTTTGTTTGACCTGATGTTTGCATAATTAACTTTACAGTTAATGTATCGCCTTTTTCAATGTGAGGTAGAAGTTGTTCTTTTACGTCATCAGTTACATCATCATCTTCAAAGCGATTTTCATATACTTCTTTCCAACCGGCATGCAGAATAGTTTTTCCGCGTGCAATGAATGTTTCATTACCAACTTTTGTGCGTAACGTTAGTTGCTCGTACTCGAATGCCGGGAATAAAACTGCTAAGAAACGTTTTACAACTAAATCATAAATTTTACGTTCTTTATCTGTGAAGGCCGAGAAGTTAACGTATCCTTCTGTCGGAATAATTGCGTGATGATCACTTACTTTACTATCATCAACAAATGACTTATTAGACTTGATAGGCTTTTGTAATACTTTATGTGCTAAAGGACGGTACTCTCCAACGCCACATGCTTTTAGACGTTCTGGAAGTGTTCCAACGATATCAGATGAAATATAGCGTGAATCTGTACGAGGGTACGTTAGCACTTTATGTTGCTCATACAATTTCTGCATAATGTTTAACGTTTCTTTCGCAGAGTAACCGAACTTTTTATTTGCATCACGTTGTAATTCAGTTAAATCGTAAAGACCAGGAGAGAATGACTTCTTCTGTTTTTTATCAATTTCCACAACAGTAGCATTGTGTTTATCTAAACCTCTTACGATGCTATCAATTTTTTCTTTATTAAAACTGCGGCTATTACCATTTGCATCTTGCCAAGTTAGTTTTAACTGATTCGTTGTTTGTGCTTCGATGCCATAGTAAGTTTGAGATTTGAAGTTCTTTATTTCATCTTCACGATTAGCGATCATAGCGACAGTAGGTGTTTGTACACGGCCGCAATTCAGCTGGGCGTTAAAGCGAGTCGTTAATGCTCGAGTCGCGTTAAGGCCGATATACCAGTCAGCTTCTGAACGTGCAACTGCTGAAGCGTATAAATTGTCGTATGCTTTACCTGGTTTTAAATTTGCAAAACCATCTTTAATTGCTTTATCAGTAACAGATGAAATCCATAAACGCTTAATAGGTTTCTGTATTTTAACTTTATCGATAATCCAACGAGCGACTAATTCTCCTTCACGCCCAGCATCTGTCGCTACAATAATTTCATTTACATCTTTTCTAAGTAGCTGACTTTTTACAGCATTAAATTGTTTCCCTGTTTGTTTAATCACCGTTAATTTCAAACGCTCTGGTAGCATCGGTAAATCTTCTAAATTCCACTGCTTATACTTCACATCATAGCTTTCTGGATCTGCTAATGTAACAAGATGACCTAAAGCCCAAGTTACAATATATTTACTACCTTCAAGGTAGCCATTTCCTTTTTTATCGCACTTAAGTACACGCGCAATATCACGTGCAACGGAAGGCTTTTCAGCGATTATAACGCTTTTTGACATATTTAAAACATCCTTTCAAATTTCCATACGTTAACTATAGCATACATCTTCTTGAGATTCAGTTTCGCTCCAAATTTGAATGTTTCTTAGTGGAGTGAACGAAATCTGTTTGAAATCAAATGATGGCGATAGAACATAATATGCACAATGATGAGACTATGAAAAATAGATACTTATTTATTATGCGTATTGTTTTATCAGTTGCTTCTATATGAAATAGAAAAGTAAAGAACTTGTTATTTTAGTAGAATAAGAGTAGACTTTGAAGTAGATGAATACTAAACACATGGGAGTTTGTGGAGACAAACTGAGAGTATGACTAATCCGTCATTGACCATTTGAACCTGTTGGATAATGCCAGCGTAGGGAGAGTGTAAAAGCACATGTTCAGGCACTTTGCATACGCGCAAAGTGTCTTTTTGTGTATCTCCCATCACTATAGTTAGGGGATGAGAAGGATGAATATGAAAGAAATTAGTAAAGTAGTGGATTTGGTGAGAGAATCTAATCCGCTCGTTCATAATATTACAAATGTTGTTGTAACAAACTTTACAGCTAACGGTTTGTTAGCGTTAGGGGCATCGCCTGTAATGGCGTATGCAAAAGAAGAAGTAGCAGAAATGGCTAGCATTGCTGGAGCGCTAGTATTAAATATGGGGACACTTCGTCCTGAAGAAGTAGAAGCGATGTTACTTGCGGGTAAATCAGCAAATGTGAACGATGTACCAGTACTGTTTGATCCAGTTGGTGCAGGAGCAACATCGTATCGAACAGAAGTTGCGAGGCATATTCCGGCTGAAATTGATTTAGCGATTATCCGCGGAAATGCAGCTGAAATAGCGAACGTTATTAATGAGAGCTGGGAAATTAAAGGGGTAGACGCCGGTGCTGGAAATGGCAATGTCGTAAGTATTGCAAGGCAGACAGCGGATGAATTAAATACAGTAGCGGTGATTACTGGAAAAGAAGATGTTGTTACAGATGGAGAGCGAACGATTCTTATTCGAAATGGTCACTCTATTTTAACGAAGGTTACGGGAACTGGTTGTTTACTAACTTCTGTAATAGGAGCATTTGTAGCAGTAGAAAAGGATTATGTAAAGGCAGCGGTAGCGGCATTAACGTTTTATGGTGTAGCTGCGGAACTGGCAGCTGCTAAGACAGTGGAAAAGGGACCTGGTAGTTTCCAAATTGAATTTTTAAACCAGTTAGCAAATACAACTTCAGATGATATTGAGAAGTATGGGAAGATTGAGCTTATATAGTAAGGAGGGGAACTAGATGTCACGTATTACAAAGGCTGAAATGTCTAGATTACTATCAGTATATTTTATTATGGGAAGTAACAATTGTGCGAAGGAGCCACTACAAGTATTGAGAGATGCACTTGAAGGCGGTATAACAATTTTTCAATTCCGTGAAAAGGGGGAAGACGCTTTAACGGGCGAGAAACGTATTTGTTTTGCAAAAGAACTACAAGCAATTTGTAAGGAGTACGGTGTACCATTCATCGTAAATGATGATGTGGAACTAGCTCTCGAGTTAGATGCAGATGGCGTGCATGTTGGCCAAGATGATGAAGGAATTACTTCTGTTCGTGAAAAAATGGGAGATAAAATTGTTGGTGTATCTACCCATACAATTGAAGAAGCACGCTGGGCAATTAAAAACGGAGCTGATTATTTAGGTGTTGGGCCTATTTTCCCAACGAGTACGAAAAAAGATACGAAAGCTGTGCAAGGAACGAAAGGTTTAGCTCATTTTAGAGAACAAGAAATTACAATACCAATCGTTGGGATTGGTGGCATTACAATTGAAAATACCGCTGGGGTTATAGAAGCCGGTGCGGACGGTGTTTCTGTTATTTCCGCGATTAGTTTAGCTGAATCTCCGTATGAAAGTACGAAGAAGCTAGTAGATGAAGTAAATAGGAGTTTGTAGGAAAAGGGAACTTCACAAAAATAGTAAAGAACATAATGGATGGTTAAAAATATTTAAACAAACGTTTGATTAAAAAAGCACAAACCCTTTAAAATTGTAGGTTTGTGCTTTTTCTTTAAAACATAATTGATATTAAAAGCATTCCAATTCCGATAGAAGTGAATGTTGCGATTAGGCCTGGAATCATAAAGCTATGATTTAAAACATATTTACCAATACCTGTTGTACCAGTGCGATCAAAGTTAATGGCAGCAACGATTGTTCCATAGTTTGGAATAAAGAAGTATCCATTTACTGCAGGGAACATCGCGATTAGTAGTGCTGGTGGAATACCGAGTGATAATCCTAGAGGCATTAAAGCACGTACTGTTGCTGCTTGGCTATATAGTAAAATAGATAGAATGAATAATGCGATGGCAAATAGCCATGGTGCACTTGTTACTAGGTGTTGAATTGATCCTTGAATCATATTTAAGTTTCCGTTAAAGAAAGTATCTCCCATCCAAGCGATACCGAAAATAGCAACAACTGCTGTTGCCCCCGCTTTAAAGACGTTACCAGACACGATGCTTTCTACATTTGGTTTGCAGAAAATAATAATAAGAGCTGCGATAGTTAACATAACCATTTCAATTGTGTTTGGCATGGAAAGACGAACTAACTTCCCGTCAACCATCCATCCTGGCCGAAGTGCTTCAAATGAACCGAGAAGGACGACAAGGAAAGTTCCTACTAAGAAAAGGATAACGGATAGTTTAGCGCCCTTTAAACCAACAAATTCTTTCTTCTCTTCAATTTTAGGAATCATTCCTTCTTTTAAACGTTTCAAGTATTCAGGGTCTTCATTTAATTCTTTCCCCATTTTGCTAGCAATAAATGCAGCTACCATACAAGCGATGAAGGTAGAAGGAATACTGACTTTTAAAATATCTAATAAGGTGATTTTATAGTCAGCTAGCATTGCTAAAAGTGCAACTGTTGCAGCTGATATAGGACTAGCTGTAATTGCTTGTTGAGAAGCGATTACGGCAATTGACATTGGTCGTTCCGGTCTAATCCCAGATTCGCGAGAGACTTCTGCGATAACAGGAAGTACAGAATAAGCAACGTGACCAGTTCCTGCGCACAGTGTAAATAAATAAGTAACAATTGGAGCAAAGAATGTAATGCGCTTTGGATTTTTTCGTAATGCTTTCTCAGCCAGATGAACAAGGTAGTCCATTCCTCCAGCGGCTTGCAGTGCACCGGCAGCTGTAATTACTGCTAAAATCATAAGCATTACATCAATAGGAGGAGCTGTAGGTTGTAAGTGAAAGACGAAAACAAGTATTGCCATACCAACGCCACCCATTACTCCTAGACCAACTCCGCCTAAGCGTGCGCCAATAAAAATGCAGAGTAGTAACGTAAGAAATTGTAGCCAAAACATGATAAACTACCTCCGAAATTCATTAGTTAAGATATATTCGAATAATTTAATTTGAATGAAAATTAAAATAAATACTCAAAATAATCCTTGTGTTATATACATTTTTTATTATATAACACAAGAAATATAACATTCACGTACTTTGTTAAATTATTTCGAAAAAATAATCCATTGAAACTTTACATTTGCATCTCTAAATAGGTAGACATTTTAATTCTTATGTTGTAATCTTTGATAGAGAATAATTTAATTCTCATAGAACTCCCATATCGTTCAACTCGTTCAGCGAGAAAGGCAAACTGATGGAAACATTAGGACGCAAAACTAAAGGAGCTAAGGCCGAAAGGCTATGCTAGCCAGTTACCGGACGGATAGGGTTGGTCTTGACCAATGCTCTTTTCATTGGTCTTTTTTTTATTTATAAACAAATGAGAACTTTTATCGATTGTTAATGAGGTTTATATTTTAATAGTTTTACTTTATATTAAGTTAATTAAGAAAGGTGATGTTAATGAAAAAATATTGGCACAGGTTATCATTTCTTCAAAAAAATGTATTGTTAACTGTGTTAGTTATTTTAACGCTTGTTGGTACTATGGGAGCATTAAGTTTTAACATGTTTCAAAATAGCATGATGTCTATATTTGAAAGGCACTCTTTTGAAACAGGAGATACGGTATTACATAAATTAGATGAAGAAATATTAAGAGATGTTGCAAAAGACCCAACGGCAGAAAGAGAAAAGAGAGAGAAGTTAACAGAGAAATTAGATGAATCAACGGAAGAATTGAACAGTGTTGGACAAACGTATATCGTTGGAGCGAAAAAAAATGAAAAAGGTGAGCTGCAAATCATTGATTTGTCTACAGGTTTAGCAAATGTTGTTGAAGTAAGGCCGGGAGAATATTATAAACAACCAGATCTTTGGATGAAAGCATATGATAAAGTAATGAGCACGAAAAAAGCAAACATGACAGAAATATATGAAGACGCATTAGGAACATGGGTAACGATATTAGAGCCAATTAAAGATGGAGAAGGTAACATTGTGGCACTAGTTGCAGCAGATGTAGATGCCTCTATTGTTCCTAGTACAAAGGAAAAGTTCATTATACAAGGTTTAATGTTTATTTGTATTTCTGTTTTAATTGCAACTGTTGTTCAATTCTTAATTGTACGTAACGCGCTTGCTCCATTGCGGGATTTACGTGAAGGATTGCGCAGAGTTGGTAAAGGTGATTTAAGTATTAAATTAGAGGAAAGACCAGATGATATTGGTATTATTAATGCGTATTTTAATAATACCATCGAGAAGTTTAAAGGAATTATAGATAAAGTGAAACAGACAGCAGAACAGGTTTCCTCATCTTCACAAGAATTGTCAGTGAGTACGAAAGAGAATAGCATGGCAGTCCAAGGAATCGTAAGTTCTATAGTTGAGTTAAGGGCTGGCGTTCAATCACAAGAAACTTCAGTACCAAAATATTTAAGTATTGTATATGAAATGGAAGATAGGATGGAAGAGATAACTAATATTGCAAAACAAATGGCAAAAGAGTCTGAAGGTACGAAGCATCATTCAGTAAAAGGAAATGGTGTTATTGAACAGGCGATTAATCAGATGAACATAATACAAAATGCAGTACAAGATTTATCTTCTATCATTCATTCTTTGGAAACAAGATCAAAAGAAATTAGTGATATTGTAAACGTAATTACAGGTATTTCAAATCAAACGAATTCGCTAGCTTTCAATGCTTCTATTGAAGCTTCACGTGCTGAGGCAACCGGAAAGGGATTTGCCGTTGTTGCTGATGAAGTGCGTAAATTAGCAGAGCAGACGGAAGCATCAGCAAAAGATATAGCGAAATTAATAGGGGAAACACAAGTTGAAACGGAAGAAGCTGTTGTTTCAATACAAAAAGCTTCAAAAGAAGTAGAATCCGGAATTAAACTTTTTCAAAGTAGTGGTGCTTTCTTTGAAAAAATTTCAAAATCAGCACAATCTGTTACAAATCAAGTTAGAGTTGTTTCTAGCAATTCAAGTGATATATTGCAAAATAGCCAAAATATTGTTCGTGTTGTAAATGAACTATCACTTATTGCAAATACGTATGCAAATAGTAGTAATAATATTGAAGAAAGTATGAAAGAGCAGGAAATGTCTGTACAAGATATTGCTGAATTAGCTAGTTCTTTAAGCTGGCTTTCACAGGAGTTACAAGAGTTAATAGGGGAATTCAAAAGTTAAATGAAATGATTATACGTGCTTTTGTTTGTTCAATAAAATAAATCATGCTACAATGAAAACGAATTAAGGACCGGGGAGCCAATTGGCTGAGAGGATGTAAACAAACATCGACCCTCAACCTGATCTGGATAATGCCAGCGTAGGGAGTTACTTAAAGTGATGTAGCATATGTTATTCTATAATAACTTGCATACAAGGCTTTCCTACGCAGTAGGAAAGCCTTTTCTTGTTTTAACATTTCATTTTATAAGGGGGATTTTACTATGTCACAACAAGTTACGATTTCATTTTCAGTAGTACCACAAGCGAAGAACAAAGATGTGTATTCTGTTGTCGATAAAGCAATTGAAGTTGTACAACAATCGGGAGTTCGTTATGAAGTAGGGGCAATGGAAACAACGCTGGAAGGAGAATTAGATGTACTTCTTGATATCATTAAACGTGCGCAACAAGCTTGTGTGGATGCTGGAGCAGAAGAAGTGATTACTTCTATTAAAATCCATTATCGTCCAAGCACTGGTGTAACGATAGATGAAAAGGTTTGGAAGTACCGTGATGAATATGCAAAACCAGAAGCAATCTAAAATAATTACAACAATTTGGCTTATCCTTCTCATAGCGATATGGGAAGGATCTGTTTCATTATTTAAAATTGAACCGTGGATTTTACCGAAGCCTTCTGCCATTGTTCAAGAATTAATTGGAATGAAAGATTTACTATTACCGAATACGATGCAAACGTTACAAGAGGTTCTAATCGGACTGTTTTTTGCGATTTTAATTGGGACAAGTATTGCAATTATTATGGATGTTATCCCCTTATTTCGTATTTTAATAAATCCGTTGCTTGTTATTTCACAAACGATTCCAATCGTTGTACTTGCACCGTTATTTATTATTTGGTTTGGATATGGAATGCTACCGAAAGTAATGGTAGTAATACTTGTTTGTTTCTTCCCAATTGCGCTTAGCATTTTAGAAGGTTTTCAAACGGTAGATAAAAATATGTTGAAGTTGTTGCAAACGATGAAGGCAACGAAATGGCAAGTTTACCAGAAAGTAAAGTTTCCAGCAGTGCTGCCATACTTTTTCTCAGGTTTAAAAATTGCAGTTACATATAGCGTAATGGGAGCAATTATTGGGGAATGGCTCGGTGCAAGCGAAGGATTAGGAGTTATGCTTACAAGGGCTACAAAATCCTTTTTAACAGCCCGAGTATTTGGTGTGGCAGCAATTATTGTTATGGTGACATTATGTCTGTATTTTATCGTGGAGTTTATGGCAAGAATAACAGCACCATGGATATATAGAAAGGACGGCAGAAAATGAAAAAAGGTTTAAAAGTTATGTTGGCTGCCTTATTAGCAGTAGGTGTGGCTGGATGTAATCCGGCGAAGAAAGAAGAAAGTGCAAGTAAAGATCAAAAAGTAAAAGTAGTATTAGATTGGTTTCCGAATACGAATCATACTGGCCTATATGTAGCGCAAGCGAAAGATTATTATAAAAAGCAAGGCCTCGATGTAGAAATTATTCAGCCTGGTGATAATGTGACAGCGGAGCAAATGATAGCTTCTGGAAAAGCCGACTTCGCAATAAGCGCACAAGAAAATGTAACGTTGGCTCGTGTGGAAGGTATTCCTGTTGTATCTGTAGGAGCAATCATCCAACATAACACTTCAGCTTTTGCATCACTTAAAAAAGATAATATGACGTCACCAAAAGATTTTGAAGGTAAACGTTACGGTGGCTGGGGAGGACCAGCAGAAGAAGCAACGCTGAAGACAATCATGGAGAAGCATCAAGCTGATTTTAATAAAGTTGAAAAAATCATCTTAGGACAAACAGATTTCTTTAAATCAATCGGTCGTGATGCAGACTTTGAATGGATATATTACGGATGGGATGGAATTGAAGCGAAGCGCCAAGGAAAAGAGTTAAATACGATTATGGTGAAAGACTTAGACCCAGCGCTTGATTTCTATAGCCCTGTTATTATTACGAGTGAAAAACATACGAAGCAAGATAAAGACTTTGTGAAAAAGTTTATGAGTGCAACGACAGAAGGTTATAATTTTGCAATTAAAGAACCGAAAGAAGCTGCTGATATTTTAATTAAAGCAGTTCCAGATGTGAATAAAGAATTAGTACAAGAAAGTCAAAAATGGTTAAGTACGAAGTATCAAGATGATGCAAAAGCGTGGGGAGTACAGAAGGAAGAAGTTTGGACGAATTACATGAATTTCTTATATGATAACAAAGTTATTAAGAAGAAAATTGATGTGAAAGATGCCTTTACAAATGAGTTCCTTCCAAGTGAAAAATGAGTGGATTACAAATAAAAGAGATTGTAAAAGCTTTTGATGGAAAGAATGTATTGGCAAATATTAGTGCTTCTATACGAGAGGGAGAGTTCGTTTCCTTTGTAGGACCGAGTGGTTGCGGGAAAAGCACATTATTAAATATAATTGCAAATGTTGAAAGCCCAACAAGTGGGAATGTAACGTATAAGGATAGGCACGTACAAGAGCAAGATGTTGTAAGTTATATGCCGCAACAAGATTTATTATTACCTTGGCGATCAGCTTTGCAAAATATAGTTCTTCCATTGGAAATCGAAGGGAAACCGAAAAAACAAAGGCTGACAGAGGGAATGGAAGCATTAAAGCAATTTGAACTAGATGAATATGCAGACCATTATCCAGATGAATTGTCTGGTGGTATGCGTCAAAGAATTAGTTTTTTGCGCACATATTTATGTGAAAAGCCAATTATGCTACTTGATGAGCCTTTTGGAAAATTAGATGCCTTTACAAAAATGGAAGTACATAGCTGGCTTTTAAACTCTTGGCACCAAGAGAAGCAAACAATCGTTATGGTTACACACGACCTAGATGAGGCAATCTTGCTTTCAGATCGCGTATTTATTTTATCTCAAAGACCAGCCTCAATAGTTGGTGAGGTACAAGTGAAATTACCTAGACCGAGAACGATGGATATGTTAACATCACTTGAGTTAAAGAAGGATAAGGAAGAAATTCTGAGAGTATTAGCTCCTTATATGAAAAAATAGAAAAAGTCTTTTAACAGTTTTTGGTATAATTACTGTTAAGAGGCTTTTTTATATAGGGGGAGAAAGATGAAATCTATAGAGAAAATAGTTGATTCATTAACGCCGGACAATCTTGAAGAAGGAAAGTCCTTATTAAAAAATCATATTTTATTAATGAAGTATGGTATGGAACATCATGAATTAAAAGAAGAAGAGATGTCAGAAGTTTTAAAGTGGGTTCAAGGCCGGAATCAATTGAGAGAAGATGTTCCAGAATTACGCGATTTACATTTAATTAAAAAGTTTCAAGTGGTATTAGATGAATTTATTCATTCTATAATTTCAAATGGTTATGTGGAAGATGCGGTAGAAGTTTTAGAGAGTGTATTAAAAAGTATGGGAGCAGTCGCTCATATTGTAAAAATTATGTTTGTTGGCAAAAGAAAAGTTAATAGAAATTCTTTAGAAATGGTAGAAGGGTTAAAACGAGAGTGCTACAACTTAATGGAACAGCGTGCTGCTGTCGGGTTGCATGCTCAAATCTTTCATGTTTTAGGTTTTGTTCATTCCATTCAGTTTGATTTAGAAGAAAGGTCGCAGGAACATGGACGAACTGTAATAGGCCTTTTAACGGATTTTAAGACGAAGGAATTGAAATCTGTACAACAATTTCAAAACGAAGAACATATTCCAGAAGTGAAAAATATGGTTAGTAAAGAGTATGGGGTAGAACTACAAAGAAGAATTTATATTTGGAAATCGTTAACGCTCATCTTTACAAGTCCATATGCATTAGAAAAGATGTATAAAGAAATTTACGCAGAAAATGAAAAAGCGGAGAAGGAACAAAAGAAAAAATAGAGAATAAAATATAACAGAGTAGTTTATACTCTTAATATAACAAATGTTAAAGGAGTGAAAGGATAAAATGACTTTATCAACTGTTCTTCAAATGGTTTTAGCTTGATGCGGGAGAAGTCTGCCCATTTTTAACGATTAAGCTAAATTGAAGACAGCAGGTAAAGAACCTTAATCCTTTTTTACTATAATATGTAATGGGTAAGGTGTATTCACCTTACCCATTTTTTATATATACAATTAAATAAGGCTTTATACTGTTGCTCTCTCTATTTAGCTTATGAACTATAAGTAGAGGAGAGAAAAAAATGAGTATATTAACAGTAGAAAATGTAAGTCATTCGTATGGTGAGAAAACCATTTTATATAATGCGTGTTTTCGACTATTAAAGGGCGAGCATGTTGGGTTAGTTGGGAAAAATGGAATTGGAAAATCAACATTGTTAAGGATTTTAACAGGAGAACTTATACATGATGACGGAAACATTGAATGGTTTCCACATGTGAAGGTAGGTTTTTTACAGCAGTATATGGATTTACAAGAAGGAATAACAATTGAGGGATACTTACAAAGTGCATTTTCTAATTTGTATGCGGTTGAATGTGAAATGTTAAAAATTGCTGAAGAAATGAATGGAGCAGGAGAAATAGAAAAGTTGTTAGTAAAGTATGGAGAATTACAAACTATATTGGAAAGTTCTAATTTCTATCAAATTCATACAGAAATTGAGGAAGTAGCAATCGGTTTAGGTTTATTTGAAATGGGGCTTAAAAAGGATGTTTCAAAGTTAAGTGGAGGACAGCGAACAAAGTTATTACTTGGGAAGCTCCTTTTAGAAAAAGCTGATGTTTTATTGCTAGATGAGCCAACAAACTATTTAGATACAGCCCATATAGAATGGTTGCAATCGTATTTGAGACTGTATGAAAAAGCTTATGTAATCATTTCACATGACGAAGCATTTTTGAACAATATTACGAATGTTATTTATCATCTAGAAGAACGGAAAGTGAAGCGGTACGTAGGAAATTATGAAAAATTTGTGCAAAGTTATCAATTGCAAAGGAAACAATTACAATCGGCGCATGCGAAACAACAAAAAGAAATCTCTCAGTTAGAAACATTTATTCAAAAAAATAAAATTCGAAAAGCGAAACAGGCTAAAAGTCGAGAGAAAGTATTGGAGAAAATGCAAAGGATTGAAAAGGTTAATCATGTACCTCGATCCCGTTTTGATTTCAATGTTTATGAGGAGCCAGTTAGTCGCATATTACAGGCTGAAAAACTAAGGATAGGATATAGTTCTCCGTTATGTCCAGAATTGAATTTGCAAGTAAAAAAAGGAGAAAAGATAGCGATTGTTGGTCATAATGGGATTGGAAAAACGACAATGTTAAAAACGTTATTAGGTCAAATAAAGCCGCTAAGTGGTTCAATTTCTGTTGGAGAACGAGTAAATCCTGCTTATTTTGCGCAGGAGGAGTTTGCTTCAGAAACAACACCATTAGAAAAAGTTTGGGCAGAACGACCAGATATGACAAAGAAAGAAGTACGCCAAGTATTAGCAAAGTGTGGATTGAAAGAAGAACATGTATTAAAACCTATTCGTTTATTAAGCGGCGGGGAACAAACGAAAGTACGTTTATGTGAACTTATCGTAACGAAAAGCAATGTTTTAATTTTAGATGAACCGACTAATCATTTGGATATAGAAACAAAGAAGTCTTTGCAGGAAGCGTTACAACAATATAAAGGAACAGTTTTACTTGTCTCACATGAGCCTTCTTTCTATGAAGCATGGATAACAAAAGTATGGAATATAGAAGAATGGGACGCTGAACGATATGAATAAAGAAAAGGCATTAGCTTGTATAAGCTAATGCCTTTTCTTTGTGATTAACATGATTTTCGAGAACTCTTACATGAGAATTGTATGAAGAAGCACTCTTATGGTGCGCTTATAAGCGTGCTTTTTCTTATGTTATGTTTATATTTAGATGCCTTTCCCTAACAGGCGACTATCTTTCTTTATATATATAGATAGTTTGAAATGGAATGAAAATAATTCCTATATGTAAAGAATAATGTGATTAGTATAGGAAGACAATAGAACTTAAAGGAAATTCATGTAAAATTCAGATGAACTTCACATGAACTTCATATTAGAAACTAAATATGATTATAATAGGTTATTATAATATCAATTTGTGATTTTTCATAAAATTAAAAGTTTGAATTTAGGATAGAGCACTCAAACCTAAATTCAAACTTTAGTGAAATAATTAATGGAGGTTACGTTTAGTTTTCGCTAATAGATGCATTTAAAAGTTCGGCAGGATTGCCTGTTCCTGCCCCTCCGATTGTAATCGATCCACCAGGAGGAATTTCACCATTCCATCCTGCATTCGTAATTACGTAATGATTATTTGTTTTACTACTAATTTTAGAATCCCAAACTTGTGTTAAATTGCCGTTATAATCAAATTCTAATTTCCAGTTTTTAATAGAGGTCGTTCCACTATTTTTAATTACAATCGAGAAGTTGTAACCACTTCCCCAATTTGAAGTGACTGAAAAGGTAGCATTCCCATTTCCACCAGGAGGTGTTGTGTTAGTATCGTCTGTTTTTACAATAATAGAAGTAGGCTGTGATTTATTCCCAGCAGCATCCTTTGCTATTACTGAAAATGTGTATTCTATATTAGATTTTAAATTTTTAATTGTAATGCTATTTGTTGTTGTACTCCATTTCTCTTCTCCGGCAGTAATTTCATATTCCGTAACTCCTACGTTATCAGTAGATGTAGTCCAGTTTAATTGAACGGAGTTTGAATTTTTATTTGTAACAGCAATATTTTTTACGTTTGTTGGTGGTTCAGTATCTTTTTGAGTAATAGGTCCACCAAGTAATTCTTTTACTAGCGTATCAAGTAATTTTGGCCCACTACAACTATATTTTGGACTTGTACGGCAATCCCCGCTTAGTTCCCAAAACATTGCGCCACTTAAACCCTTTGTCTTTATATAGTCTGTTTTATATTTCATAGATTCGTTGTCATCATAGCTAATAAACGTGCCTGTAGTCGCATTATATAAATAAGGTACTTTCGCTACATCGTTCCAGTGGCGAACAAAACCATTTTTATTAACATAATTAGCTGCTAAATCACCGTAATCGTACACACCTGTGTCACCGGTAGAGTAATCATCCCAAGTACCTTTAGAAGCGAGCTTTCCATCACTACCTGGTTTACAAGGTTGGTATTGCCCGTTATTTTCTTTTCCGCAATTTTTCCATCCACGTCCGTAAAAAGGTACACCTAATACGAGTTTATCCGCTGGAACCCCTTCATTTGTATAAATGTCTATTGCACCATCTACGTAAAATTTCGTATCTGCTGCTGGGTCATTTGGATCTTTGTATAGAGCTGCATTATGGTTAGAAGTAGCTTCCCATCCACCGTGGAAATCATATGTCATAATATTAATCCAATCCAGTATTTGAGAGATTTTCTTTAGCTCTGTATGATCAGCATAACGTTGGCTTGCACCTGATGCGATTGTTAGTAAGTATTGTTTACCATCTTCTGCACCAGCTTTCGTTAATGCATTTCGAACATCTTGAAGGAGTAGGGTGAAGTTTTGCTTATCTTCAGGACGATAACTACCACCAGGAATCGTTTCTACACCCGGATATTCCCAGTCTAAATCAACGCCGTCAAATCCATATTCGCGAAGAAAAGCTACTGTAGATTCAGCGAATACTTTTCTTGTTTTTTCATCAGCGGCCATATCAGAAAAACGGTTAGACCAAGTCCAGCCACCAACGGAAATAATTGTTTTTAAGTGAGGAAACTTAGCTTTTAATCGTTTCAGTTCTCCGAAATTTCCACAGCGGGCGTATTTATCACAATCTTCCCAAGTTGTACCTGATCCCGGATAAGATTTTGTGACATCAGCCCATGGTTCACCGAGTACGAGAGTACCATTAGGGACCTCTTTATTTTGCAGTGGTACACCAGACTCTTTACAGTTCCACGTTTGTTTATTCGGATTATCAGGGTGAGTAGAAGGGTTTCCATGTTTTCCATTCCAGCAAATATCAGCGAAAGCATAGTTTAAATGAGTTAGCTTGGATGCATCAATGTCTGCAACTTGATAATTGCGTCCGTAAATACCCCATGAAGGAAAATACCCAACAATTTTTTGACCTTGCTTTGGTGAATTTGCTAATGCAACATTTGGAGTAATAAAGTTTGTGAGAAAAAGAGGTAAGAAGAGTAGTAGAGATAGTAATAGCAATGTGAATTTTTTGGAGCTCATAGTCATTTCTCCTTTCAAAATAAAAGATATATTTAAAGGCGTACGCCAGTAAACCAAAGTGAATCTAGACGTATGAAACGTCTAGATAAAAATGATCAGACATCACGAAGTCTATACAAGGGAGCTGGGGGTGATTAAATCGTAGCAAATGTAAGATTTAGTGTAAACGCTTTATTTGATTCGGAAAGATTTTCTCAATATGAAATGGCTCTAACACAGACTACACATGAAAATAAAATATTGATTAGGGAGGAAAAGGCTCCTTGTAATTAAATTTGAGAAAAAATTGTATACAGTCAATTTGTAATAGCGTAGCAAGATGAGAAAATATCATGTAAAATAATAGTAAAAATATGTAAAGGAGCGAATGGTGTGGATGTCTTTTTGAACATTGCTGAAGAAAAAATTCGACAAGCAATACGGAATGGAGACCTTGATCATATTCCGGGAAAAGGAAAACCACTACAATTAGAAGACCTTTCAATGGTACCTCCAGAACTTAGAATGAGTTATAAAATCTTAAAAAATGCGGGTATGATTCCACCAGAAATGGAACTACAAAAAGATATATTAAAAATAGAAAACTTAATTGCATGCTGTTATGATGAAGTAGAGAGAAAAGAATTACAAGAAGAGTTAACAGCAAAAACGCTGCGTTTTCAGCAGGTAATGGAAAAGAGAAAGATTAAAGATAGTTCAGCTTTTCGTATGTATCAGGGTAAAGTATTTCGTAAATTACGCTAAGAGGGATAAGATGAATACATTTGAAACGATAGAAGAATTAGCGACATATATTGAAGGACAACAATTAGTACTGCTGTTTATTAAAACGGAAAATTGTGGTGTTTGTGATGTTATGTTAAGAAAAGTAAATTGCGTATTAGAGAATTATGATTACGTAGAGAAAGTAGAAATATTACTACAAGACATGCAAGAGATCGCAGGGCGATATGCAGTATTTACAGGACCAACAGTTTTATTATTTTATAATGGAAAAGAAATTCTTCGTGAATCGCGCTTCATTTCACTTGAAAATCTAGAAAGAACCATTCAATTATTCAAAGATTAAGGGAGGCTTTTATATGGAATTTATTATTGTCATATTATTATTTGTTGTAGTTGGAACAATCGTAACAGCAGTTCGATCAAACAAAAAGAAGGTAAATCTTACAAAACAAAATAACATTCATAATTCATCCAACAGCTCATCACCATTATTTTTCTTTGCTGGATCGGATAATGATGGCTCGCACGATGGAGGTTCACATGATTGCGGAGGTTCTTTTGGTGGAGATAGTGGAGGTAGCTGCGGTGGTGGAGGCGGCGGTGATTGATGAGAATACGCCCTATAGGGGGGCGTATTTCTTTTTAAACAAACGTTTGATTAGTTGGCTTACATATGCATAAAAACAGTTAAACAAACGTTTGATTAATATTTTTAATGTAATAAGGGGAATAGAAATGAAAAGGGAACCGAAAGTGAAAAATAAGGGGAAAGTAATGTTATTTTTATTAGCTGCGGGAGGCGTATTTCTTGTTAAATTAGGATTTAAAATTGGAATAATACATATGATTCGAACGTGGTTTGAAAGTACGTTTTCTTAAATAAGGAATATAGCCTCTTGCGATAGAGGTTTTTTATTTGTTATTATTAGACTGAACGGTCGGTTTAAAGAGGTGTAAATATGAGAAGAAGTACAGAAGAGATAAAGAAAGAAATTGCTTATAAAGCAGAAAGTCTGTTTTCACAGAAGGGTTATGCAGCTACATCTATGGAAGAGATTTGTGAAATTACAGAGCGAAGTAAAGGAAGCATTTATTATCACTTTAAAAGTAAAGAAGAATTATTTTTATTTGTAGTAAAACAGCATACGTATGATTGGCTTGAAAAATGGAATGAAAAAGAGAAGTTGTATAGTACGAGTACTGCAAAACTATATGGTCTCGCGGAATATTATGTAGAGGACATACAGCAACCCATTTCAAATGCAATAGAGGAATTCTCTATGAGCCAAGTTGTAAGTAAAGAAATTCTGGATGAACTGTTAGCTTTAACTAGAGAATCATATGTTATGTTTGAGAAACTAATTGAAGCAGGCATACAGTCTGGAGAGTTTCGTGAAGAGAATACGCGCGATCTTATGTATATTGTGAATGGATTATTATCAGGGCTTGGAGTACTTTACTACGAGTTAGATTATAAAGAACTGCAACGTATTTATAAAAAGGCAATAGATGTATTGTTAAAAGGAATGGCAGCTGAATAATAGGTCAGTTGCTTTTCTTACAAAATAAATTAGACCGAACGGTCGGTTTATGAAAGGGGAATGAAAATGAACGCTTTATTTAAAAACCGAGCATTTATGCTCGTTATGGCATCTGATATTTTACAACAATTTGCAATTTGGATCAGAAATATGGCTCTTTTATATTTCATAATGGAGCGAACGAATAATGATCCAGTTTCAGTTTCGTTGTTATCGGTTATGGAATATGCACCTATTTTTATTTTCTCGTTTATCGGTGGTGCACTAGCTGATCGCTGGAATCCGAAAAGAACGATGGTTGCTGGAGACGTATTAAGCGTACTGTCTATTATAGGAATTGTCTTGTTGTTAAAGCTGGATTATTGGCAGGCTATATTTTTTGCAACACTCATTTCCGCGATTGTAGGTCAGTTTTCTCAGCCATCATCTTCGCGTATATTTAAGCGCTACGTAAAAGAAGAGCAGGTAGCAAATGCGATTGCATTTAACCAAACGTTACAGTCATTATTTCTGATTTTTGGGCCAGTAGTAGGATCGCTTGTGTACACACAACTTGGTTTATTTACGTCACTATATAGCTTAATCATTTTATTTTTGTTATCTGCTATAGCCCTTTCATTTTTACCAAAATGGGTGGAACAAGAGCAAGTGGCGAGAGGTTCATTAAAAAATGATATAAAAGAAGGATGGAAATACGTTCTTCACACGAAAAATTTACGTATGATTACGATTACTTTCACCGTTATGGGCTTAGCTGTTGGACTAACGAATCCATTAGAGGTATTTCTTGTAATAGAGCGCCTTGGAATGGAAAAGGAAGCAGTTCAATATTTAGCCGCAGCTGATGGAATCGGTATGTTAATCGGTGGTATTGTTGCTGCAGTTTTCGCTTCAAAAGTGAACCCGAAAAAGATGTTTGTATTCGGTATGAGCATATTAGCAATGTCATTTTTAGTAGAAGGGCTATCTACATCATTTTGGATTACTAGTTTCATGAGGTTTGGAACAGGTATTTGTTTAGCTTGTGTTAATATAGTCGTCGGTACGCTTATGATTCAACTTGTACCAGAAAATATGATTGGAAGAGTAAATGGAACAATTTTACCACTGTTTATGGGGGCAATGTTAATCGGAACTTCACTAGCTGGAGGATTGAAGGAGATGACCTCACTAGTTACTGTATTTTGTATAGCAATGTCACTTATTTTGTTAGCAATAGGTCCGGTTTTACGTATGCAAATAAAGAAAGAAGATATTGTGAATCGAGAGGAAATGACGAATTGATTAGTTTCGAAATAGCTATTGTAAGGGAGCAGAATTGCTCCCTTTTCTTGCGGCAATCTTTTGACAATGATATGCCCCAACTATATACTGATGATGTAAAAACGATTTTACAGGTTAGGAGAAATGGTGTGAAAAATCAAATCTATGAATTACGCACTGAAAACAATATTTCACAAGGTGCATTGGCTGATAAGTGTAAAGTTTCTAGACAGACGATAAATGCAATTGAGAATAATAAATATGATCCAAGCTTAGCGTTAGCATTCCGTTTAGCTGAAGTATTAGGAACAACTGTTGATAAACTATTTTTGTACAAGCTGTAGGGGGAGTAGTTGTTGGGGAAAGAGAAAATAAGTCTTGTAGTTACGGCATTAGTAGCTATAAGTACGTTAGTGTTTGCACTTTATTATTGGTTAACTGAACTTCAAGTAAACTGGTATGCACTATTTATTTGTAGCATCGCATTACATTATATGTTTAAAAGTTTGGCATCGGTAGGTTTTAATAAATGGGTTGATTTTCATAACATACCTCTTTTGTTTGCGTTATGCGCTGCGATAGTTGTAAAGCCGGCTGTAGAATTTTTAATTGTAAGACGTTATCGCTAAAACTAAAGAAAAGATCCTCTTCTCATGAGAAGAGGATCTTTTCTTTATAGCGTTTTAGTTTTTGGACTAGGTGGTGTAACGGATGTATCATTTTCGGGAACCCTAGTTAGTAAGAATCCACCGATAACGAACAGTACAATAATACTAAGGACACCAGCGTTGGTTTTTCCTGTTAATTGCGTTGTAACACCGACTAATACTGGCCCCATAATTGCCGCGAATTTACCAAAGATATTATAAAATCCGAAGAATTCATTTGCAGATTCTTTTGGTACCAGTTTTGCAAAATAGGAACGACTAAGTGCTTGAATACCACCTTGAGAAGTGGCAACTAACATTGCTAAAATCCAGAAATCGAGTGTCGTTTTTAAGAAATAAGCATATATGCAGATAATGATATAAATAATAATGCCGACGTATAGCATTTTTTTACCTGTAAATGTTTCTGATAACTTTCCGTATAATAAGGCGAATGGACAAGCTACAATTTGTGTGACAAATAAGATGATTAATAGATTCGTTGCACTAATACCGAGATCTGTTCCGTAAGCGGTAGACATAGTAATAATTGTATCGACCCCGTCAATGTAGAAGAAGTAAGCGATTAGGAACATAAATACAGTTTTATATTCTTTAATATTTTTAAAAGTATCAGCAAGGCGTTTGAAGCTCATTGCAATTGGTCTTGGATGACGTTCAATGTAATGTGTTTGCTCTACATTTTTTAACATTGGAATTGTAAATAATCCCCACCAAAGAGCTGTTATTGCGAACGAAATTTGACTAGCAATGCCGACTGATAAAGGGATAGTTCCTTTTTGAGCAAGAATAATAAGAGCGATACAACCGATAAAAGGAATTGTGCTCCCAATATAACCTAATGCAAAGCCCCTTGTAGAAATTCGGTCCATTCTATCTTTAGAGGTAACATCTACTAAAAATGCATCATAAAAAATGTTTGCTCCCGCAAAACCGACTAATGCGAGCATATAGCAGCCTAGTAATAAGTACCACTGAGATGTTGGGACGACTGCTAGCATACTTGTAAATACGATACCGAGTCCAAAGAAGAATGTGAAAAATCGTTTTTTAAATCCTTTATAATCAGCAACTGTGCCGAGAATAGGAGCAAGTATAGAAATTAAAAGTGTAGCGAAAGAGTTCGCATATCCCCAATATGCCGTTGAAGTTGCACCAGATAGTCCGGCTTCTTTTGCAGCTGCTTTAAAGTAAATTGGAAATAATGCAGTGGTAATGACGAGCGAATATACCGAATTCGCCCAATCGTATAATATCCAGCTTTTTTCTTGTCTGGACATTTTTTTCATATAATGTTCCCCCTTAAATTTGTTCTACTAACAGTGTACAAAAATAAAAATTATAAAAAGAGAAACAGTGATGATTTTTACATAACTTTTACATATATACACAGTTCTTTACAATTGAAGTAAATCCTCTACAATTGATCCGTCTGTTTCACCTAAGTGTAAACCGAGTAGTCTAGCGATAGTTGGACCTTCATCAATAAGTCTCATATACGGAATGGTAACGCCGCTTTTTATCCCTTTCCCAGCAGCGATAAAAATTGTTTCATAGTTAGGTTTTGTTGGAGAGTATCCATGCGTACCAAATGTATATTTTTTACTAGGCGTAACATCTTTTTCAGTAATTTCTTTTATAAAATCGCCTGTATAGTTTTCAGTGAAATAATATCCTTCTTGTGCTTCCAACATAAATAAACAATTACCATCTGCACCGCAGTCTTTTGCAGCTTCATCATGAAGCATAAATTCAATACCGTTTTGTTTATTTTGAAGTAACTCTTCAAGTAGTAGTTGTACTTTTTGAATTGTATCCGTATCATTTTTGTCCTTCACATATACATAGGCAGAGCCGTCGCAACTTTGGCAATAGACCTTCCAGTCTACTAATTTTCCTTTTGAATTTATAGATATAAGCCCTTTTTGATGAAATAGTACATTTAATTGAATGGCTTTGTTTTCACTTAAGGCGCTATGATCACCGAGAGCGATAATTGTACTTTCTTCGTATAGGTCACTGTCTTTTAAAGCTTGAATAATTTTTCCTAGCCGTTCATCATGTCTATAGATAGCAGCTATTGTTTCGTTAGATTCAAAGCCGTGATAGTGTCTTTGAGTGTCTAAATCGGTGAAATGTACAAACATGACATTAGGCTTCTTCGTCTGGATTGTATGCACAGCAGAAGCAAGTACGAAATCATCGAGTTCAGGTTGTGACAGCCCATTTCGTATATGGCCGAAGCGCTGATTTAAATCTAATTGATATAGCGGGCTACCGCTAAATAATGAAACTAAGATTTGATTTTGCCACGGTCTATTTGGAAAGATTTCTGGTAAATTGTAATCAATATTTGCTCTGCCGGTAACAGGCCATAGAAGGGCAGCTGTCGTTAAATTTGCTTTACGTGCTTCATCGTATAACGTTGTTCCTTTAATGGATTTTCGGTACCAATGCCAATCTGGTGACTCGCGTCCAGGTTGAAGTAACGTATTGCTAACTACACCATGTTTATTAGGGTAGTTTCCAGTAACGATTGTTGAGTGACTTGGATATGTTACAGAAGGATAAATAGGTTCCACTTTTCTCGCAATCGCGCCCTTATTTATTAATGTTTGGAAATTAGGAAGTTTTTGTAATATAGGAAAATCTAAAGCTGATAAGCAATCGAAAGATAAAATAATGACGTGATTTGTTAATGCTTTATCCATAAAGTTCCCTCCTGATTATATAAAACCTATTCTTATATATTACTATTAATACCTAGTAATAAAAATATATTTCTAGGTAAAAATTTATTATTTATTTTCAGAAAAATTAAACATGTAATTAAGTATAAGGGAATGAATGGAAGGAGGGAATACTATGGAGTGGCTAGATGGATTTAGTATCTTTTACATCATTGGCGGAATTACGATTATCCTTGTATTTGCTATTTCGTATTTACTAAAGAAACGGTTTCCAAACAAACAGTTCGATATTATATTTGCACTTAGTTTAATACTTCTGTGTTTAGCATCTTTTCCCGTTACAATGATGGTGATTGGTGGATGGGAAGGAATGGGATATGGATTTATTGGTTTCTTCGTTCTACTTGGTACACTTATCGGTATGATTGCACATCAACTTGTAAAAATCTCGCGAAAAAGCTACGTATAAAACTGCAGAAAATGAAAAGAATATATAAAGATGAGAAAATTAGCTATTGTTTTAAAAAAGAATTTATATTATGATAATCAACAAATTTATTTCGTTATAACGATGAAAAAGGACTAGTACATGTTCAATCTTTTTAGCAGAGAGAGAATCCGTCAGGCTGAAAGATTCTTAAAAAGGCGATATGGAACCTACCTTTGCGTTCTGCATATGCAGCGGGAATTTCCCGTTATCAAAAAGAGAGCATGCGCAATTTTTGTGCATGAATCAGGGTGGTAACGCCGGCAAAGCTCGGTCCCTATTTAGGGACACGGGCTTTTTTGTATTTTCAAAAGGAGGAAGACTGACTATGGCAAAAGAACAAGTACAAGCGATTACGAAGATGGAAGAGGACTTTGCACAGTGGTACACAGATATTGTAAAAAAAGCAGAACTTGTTGATTATTCAAGTGTAAAAGGATGTATGATTCTACGCCCGTACGGTTATGCCTTATGGGAAAATATGCAGAAAGTTATGGATGAGAAGTTAAAAGCAACTGGTCATGAAAATGTGTATATGCCAATGTTTATTCCAGAAAGTTTATTGCAAAAAGAGAAGGATCATGTAGAAGGATTTGCTCCTGAAGTAGCATGGGTGACACATGGTGGGGATGAAAAGTTAGCGGAGAGACTTTGTGTACGCCCTACATCTGAAACTTTATTTTGTGAGCATTTTTCAAAAATTGTGCAATCCTATAATGATTTGCCAAAGTTATATAATCAGTGGTGTTCAGTAGTTCGTTGGGAGAAAACAACGAGACCATTCCTTCGTACAACGGAATTCTTATGGCAAGAGGGTCATACAATTCATGAAACAGCAGAAGAATCGCAAGCTGAAACGTTACATATTTTAAATCTATATGCTTCTTTCTGTGAAGATTACTTAGCGATACCAGTAATTAAAGGGCAAAAAACAGAAAAAGAAAAGTTTGCAGGAGCAAAGGCAACTTATACGATCGAAAGTTTAATGCATGATGGGAAAGCACTTCAAACAGGAACATCCCATAACTTTGGAACGAATTTCTCTGAAGCATTTGATATTAAATTTTTAGATCGCAACGGTAAGTGGCAATATGTACACCAAACATCTTGGGGTGTATCAACAAGAATGATAGGTGGACTTATTATGGTTCATAGCGATAATAATGGTCTTGTAATGCCTCCTAAAGTCGCACCAGTACAAGTTGTTATTGTGCCGATTGCTCAGCATAAAGAAGGAGTTTTAGCGAAAGCAACAGAGTTACAAGAACATATTCAAAAGGTTGCACGAGTAAAAATAGATGCTAGTAATAAAACACCAGGCTGGAAATTTAATGAGTATGAAATGAAGGGCATTCCAATTCGATTAGAAGTTGGTCCTAAAGATATTGAAAAGAATCAAGTTGTACTTGTTAGAAGAGATACGAAAGAAAAAGAATTTATATCAATGAATCAATTGGAAAAACGTATTCCAGCACTACTTGAGGAAATTCATAATTCTTTATTTAATAAGGCAAAAGTATTCCGCGATGAGAATACGTATAGTGCGACGAATTTCGAAGAGATGAAAAAAGTAGCTGATGAAAAGCAAGGATTTATTAAGGCAATGTGGTGCGGAGAATTAGCTTGTGAAGAGAAGCTAAAAGAAGAAGTTGGAGTATCTTCTCGCTGTATGCCTTTTGAGCAAGAGCATTTAGCTGACCAATGTATTTATTGTGGTAAAGAAGCTAAACAAATGGTGTATTGGGGAAAAGCGTATTAATGCTTTTTTGATAGATGATAAAAAGGACTTTGGGCTGCATAATAAAATGCAATCCAAAGTCCTTTTTAGTTTTGCAATTTGTTTCATGTATGTTTTAGATGGAAGGATGTGTTTTTATTTTGCGTTTTTACGGCGAATAAATAGTAACATACCGATTAGGAATGTTGAAAGTCCCATTAAAATAGATGCAGGATAATGCGTTGCCGTATTAGGTAACTTATCGCCTTCTTTTTTCACATTATCTTTTACATTCCCACCTTGGGATCCGTTGCCACCTTGAGAACTGCTATCGCTTTTAACGCGGTTGCCGCCTTGTGAGCCATTCCCACCTTGAGAACTGCTATCGCCTTTAACACGGTTACCACCTTGAGAACCGTTGCCGCCAGAACCGTTACCACCAGAACCGCTGCCACCAGAACCGTTACCACCGGAACCGTTGCCGCCGGAGCCATTGCCACCAGAACCACTGCCACCGGAACCGTTGCCGCCGGAGCCATTGCCACCAGAACCACTGCCACCAGAGCCACTGCCGCCAGAACCGTTGCCACCAGAGCCACTGCCATCAGAACCGCTACCGCCGGAGCCATTGCCACCAGAACCACTGCCGCCAGAACCGTTGCCATCAGAACCGTTACCGCCAGAACCATTGCCGCCAGAGCCGTTACCACCAGAACCATTGCCGCCAGAACCGTTACCACCGGAACCATTGCCACCAGAACCATTGCCACCAGAACCGTTGCCACCAGAACCGTTGCCACCAGAACCGTTGCCATCAGAACTGTTACCGCCAGAACCGTTGCCACCAGAACCGTTACCACCGGAACCATTGCCATCAGAACCGTTACCACCAGAACCGTTACCGCCGGAGCCATTGCCACCAGAACCACTGCCATCAGAACCACTGCCATCAGAACCGTTGCCACCAGAACCATTACCACCGGAACCATTACCACCAGAACCACTGCCATCAGAACCGTTACCACCGGAACCATTGCCACCAGAACCACTATCGTCCTGAGAACCACTGTTTCCTGGTGGCTTATTATTATCTTTTGAGTTGCCTTCTGCTAAATGATCGTTATTTTGTACAATTGCGTTTGCTGCTGGAGAGAAGTTTTCCGTTGTTGCATTACCGATATTTAAACCGCTAAAAAAAGATAAAGAGAGTGTTGATGCTAAAATGAAGATTTTCGTCATTGTTTTCCTCCTAAGAAATTAATATTCCATCTAAAATACATCCCTTTGTAATATTTCTTAGGAAAAAGAGTTTTATGCAAAAAAAACTATATATAGAAAAAGGTGGTGTGTTTTTGAAGAGAGAAAAGAGTTAATGTAAACTCTTTATCCCGCTATTTGACGGGTAGTAAGATCCCCACCTGAAAATTCAGCGAAAGCAAAGAATTTAGGTGGGGGATGAACAAAACCCCACTGATTAAAGTTTCACTTTATAAATAGTGGAGCAGTGAGAATTTTACACTCATTACAGTAGAGGAAGTGACAGCAGATGAAAGAATATATTGCATTTGATATTGGTGGTACACAAATTAAATATGGAATTGTTTCAGAAACAGGGACAGTACTAAAGCATAAAACAGTTCCAACAGAAATTCATTTGGGTGGGGAACAAATCATTCAAAAACTTATTCTTCTATCCCGAAAATTAATGAATGAACATACGATTTCGGGAATTGGCATTAGTACTGCGGGAATTGTTAATATTCATAAAGGGGTTGTAACGGGAGGGGCGGAGCATATTCCGAACTACGCGACTATTCCTATTATTGATAGATTGCAAGGGGGATTACAAGTTCCTGTATCCGTTGAAAATGATGTGAATTGTGCAGCTTTGGGTGAGAAGTGGAAAGGTATTGGAAACGGAAAAAGAAATTTTATTATGCTTACTCTTGGAACTGGTATTGGAGGAGCGATATTTATAGATGGAGAGTTATACAGAGGACATTCTTTTAGTGCTGGTGAATGGGGAAATATGTTAATAGAAGGAAAGCAGTTTGAAGAGGTCGCTTCCATTTCAGGGTTAATTCGTCTTGTGCGAAAATATAAAGGTGAAAGTGATTGGAATGGAAAAACGATTTTCGAACTGTATGATAAAGGAGATAGAGAAGTTACGCAAGCAGTTGAGGTTTTCTTTAAACATTTAGCGATTGGAATTAGTAACCTTGCTTATATTTTTAATCCAGAAATGATTGTTATAGGTGGAGGAATTACTGGTAGGGGAAATCAGTTCTTAAAAGAAGTAAAAAGAGAAGTAGAAAAATATTTAAATAAAGAGATTTATAATAATTGTGAGATTGAACTTGCACAAAACGGAAATTGTGCAGGAATGGTTGGTGCTATTTACCACTTCTTACATTAGCATAAATAAGTTATATGAATGTTTTCATATAACTGAGAATTTATCCTTTTTATCACTAGGTAAATAATGCTACAATATAAGGGAAGAATACAATATTTTCCGATTTGGAAAATGCTTTGTAGAAAGGAAGAAACTTCATGCCTATTATTTTAGAAAAAGGTCAAAAGATCGATTTAACGAAAGGACAACCAAAAGTAGCAAAACTACAGGTTGGCTTAGGCTGGGATCCAATTGGACAATCAGGTGGGTTTCTGTCTTCATTATTTGGAAGTAAACCAAGTGTAGATTGTGATGCATCTGTTGTTATGTTAGAAGGGGATCGCTTTTTAAACAAAAACGATTTAGTTTACTTCGGAAACAAACTTTCTACTTGTGGTAGTATTATTCATTCAGGAGATAATTTAACAGGTGAAGGCGCTGGTGACGACGAAACAATTTTCGTAGAATTACATAAAGTTCCGAGCCGTATTAATCGTTTAGTATTCGTTGTAAATATTTATGACTGTGTAAATCGTCGTCAAGATTTCGGGATGATTCGTAATGCATATATTCGTATTCAAAACCCGCAAACTGGTGAAGAATTAGCACGCTATAATTTATCGGATAATTATGCTGGCAAAACGACTCTAATTGCAGGTGAAATGTATCGCCACGGAAGTGAATGGAAGTTTTCAGCTGTTGGAGAAGGCACACAAGATAAAAACTTAAGTGAGATTGTATCACGTTATCAATAAAATAAACCGAGGAGGAATTGAATATGGCATCAATTTCATTGAAAAAAGGACAAAAGGTAGACTTAACAAAAACAAATCCAGGTCTTTCAAAAGTTCTTGTAGGACTTGGTTGGGATACGAATCGTTATGACGGACAAAACGATTTCGATTTAGATGTTAGTATTTTCTTAGTAGGTGCTAACGGTAAAGTTTCAGGTGCAGAGGATTTCGTCTTCTATAATAATCCAAAAGGTGCGAATGGTGCTGTCGAGCATTTAGGAGATAACCGAACTGGCGAAGGTGAAGGCGATGACGAATCGATTAAAGTAGATTTAAAAAATGTACCTGCACATATCGAGCGTATTTGTTTCTCAATCACAATTTACGATGGAGAAGGTCGTAGCCAAAACTTCGGACAAGTTTCTAACTCTTTCGTACGTATTTTAGATGAAGAAAAGAATGCAGAGTTAATTCGTTACGATTTAGGAGAAGATTTCTCTATTGAAACAGCTGTTGTAGTAGGGGAATTATACCGTCATGCAGGTGACTGGAAGTTCAATGCAATCGGAAGTGGGTTCCAGGGCGGATTAGCGTCTCTATGTAATAATTTCGGTTTAGATGTAGAGTAATAGATTTTATATATCCATCGGTGAAACATATGTTTACTGATGGGTATATTTTTTAAGATATAAAATATAGAGGTGAATGTAAATGGTTATTCAATTGCAAAAAGGACAGAAGATTGATTTAGGTAAGACAAGCCCTGGCTTAACAAAAGCAGTAATTGGTCTTGGATGGGATATTAAATCTTATGACGGTGGATCAGATTTCGATTTAGATGCATCAGCATTCCTATTAGATGCGAATGGAAAATGTACGAAGGAAACTGATTTTATTTTCTATAATAATTTACAGTCTCCTTGTGAATCTGTTCTACATACAGGAGATAACCGCACAGGTGAAGGTGAAGGCGATGATGAACAACTTGTTGTAGACTTGAAGAAAGTTCCGGCAGATGTGCACAGAATTGCTATTACAGTTACAATTTATGATGGAGAAGGCCGTAATCAAAACTTTGGACAAGTTGGAAACGCATTCGTTCGTTTAGCAAATGAAGAAACGAATGAAGAAGTTCTTCGTTTTGATTTAGGGGAAGATTTCTCCATCGAAACAGCAGTTGTCTTTTGTGAATTATACCGTCATAATGGACAGTGGAAGTTTAATGCAGTAGGAAGCGGTTTCCAAGGTGGATTAGGTGCGCTTGTAAGAGCGTATGGCTTGGATGCATAAGAAGGGAAACGATATTCGTTTCCTTTTTTTGACCTTTCTATAAATCTAGCAAAGAATAGGGGATAAAGGTAAGATGAGTATTTTGCAAGGAATCCTTGATACGTATGCTCAGTTTTTCGACTTGGACATGTGGATTAGAGTGTTGCAAGATCCAGTATCTTGGGGATTAATAGGTACACTTGTTGTACTTGAAGGGTTGTTATCTGCTGATAACGCACTTGTATTAGCGGTAATGGTAAAACACCTTCCGGAAGAAAAGCGTAAAAAAGCATTATTCTATGGACTTATTGGAGCTTATGTATTCCGTTTTATTGCGATTGGAATTGGAATGTTCTTAATTAAATTAGCGTGGGTAAAAGTGTTAGGTGCACTTTACTTAGCTTGGCTTTCGGTTAAATACTTCATTGATAAAAGAAAAGGTAACGCAGAAGAAGAGGAAGCTCATGGTATGAACCAAAACAGTATTCTCTTCAGAATGTTTGGTGTCTTTTGGGGAACAGTTGCGATGGTGGAATTAATGGATATCGCGTTCTCTGTAGATAGCGTACTTGCTGCATTTGGTGTATCAAATCAAGTTTGGATTCTATTATTAGGCGGAATGCTTGGTATTTTAATGATGCGCGGTATCGCTGGCGTATTCTTAAAATTGTTAGAGCGTATTCCAGAACTTGAAACGACAGCATATATTTTAATCTTAATTATTGCAGCAAAAATGTTATTGTCTGTTATTCATATTGAAGTAAGCCATACGCTATTCTTTATTATTTTAGTTGTAGCATTTGGAGCAACGTTTATACTTCACTACATGAAGAATTCTGGACAAGCTAAAGAAGAAGTTGCAGCTACTAAAAATAATCATAAATAATTGAAATGGGTTTGCTCGTTATGCGAGCGCCCATTTTTTATAACTAAAAATAGTTTATAATAGAAGAGAGACTTTATAAAAAAAAGTAAATGTTTTTGGAGGTGAACTGTTGTGTTTTCACGTTTTACACTTCAACCATGTGCATTAAAAGACGAATCAGATTTAAAGCAATTTGAAGCGCTTTTAGAAAAACGCCCACAATATGAACTGACAGAGAATGAGATGAAGTTTAGTTATATAGCAACTCGTATTCTTGGTGTTCCTAATGATGTAGATGAATATTTCAATGAGCTATTTGATTATAGTGAAGTAAAAGGGATTGTGGTTTTGCATGAACAAAATTTAAATAAGGTGATTGATCCCGAAAAACTGCGCCATATCCAAGAGGTTTTTACATTACATCAAGAAGCACCGAATGGCCTTACAGTAAATAGGCTTGTCGCCCATCTGTCTGGAAAACAACTATTACCACAAGTAGACAATCCTGACTTACAGCATTATATACATACGACGTTTATTTCTGTATTGAAATTGTATGAAAAACAACATAACCAATCATTAAAAACAGAAGGATTCCGTCGTTTCTTAATCGATATGATTAAGTTAAGTGACAATTACGTAGCGAAGTGGTTCTCTACGATTAATTATAAGAAACAAATGCCACGCATCATTTGGTACGGTGATGCACAGGAAAGCCGTATATATTTCTTATACTTTCTTATTATGCTCGGTTGCGATGTACTTTATTATCACCCAGAAGGAAAAGATGGATTTGAGAATGTTGATGAGGAAGGAAGAAGTTTTGTTGTGTCTTATCCAAGTCGGATTTCTCTTGAACCATTTCCAGATCGCCGCCGTGAGCGAGTTGCGACAGTAGCGTATCAGGCTTCAAAAGAAATTGAACAAGTACTTCACCACGATAACTCACTGCTGTACAAGCCATGGCAATTTCGTTCCTATACGCCTGTAGCTCGTACGCTCAAAACAACGTATGATGAACTCTTTTTAATTACGAAAGAAAAGGCATTTGTGCGTCCAACATTCTTTGTTGAAAATAAACACATTTATATCCCTTCTTTATTTGCGAAAATATCAGGTGTCTCAAAAAATGATAAAGAATATTTTCAGCGATTAAAGGCTGTTACATCGTTTGATAACAGTTTATTAATTAATACATTCCCGTTTACGAAAGAACAAAAAGCGAATTTCCAATATCATTACCGAGATGCGTTAGACCGCGGGGGGAAATTACACCCTGATTTAATTATGAACAGTCATTGGTGGCCACATAAACGTTTGCCAGAAGGATTGCAACATGGTATTGCAGAGGCGATCATCCATACGTGCGAAAGTGAAATGTGTAAACCCATTGCGAAAGAGACGAAACAAGATGTAGCACTGTATGTTTTCGCACAGCTTTCTCAAATACCACCGAACATTTTAGAGCAACTTGAGAAATTTGATTACTCGCAAGAAGTACCTAAAATTGTTATATTTAATAATGAGAAGAGCGGAGAATTAAGCCGTTCGGATGCTGTTTTATTACTATTTTTAAATCAAATAGGAGTAGATGTATTCCACTTCAATCCAACGGGACGAAATGATATTGAACCGTATATTGATGCAGCAGCATTTGATTCGCATTGGCTTGAAGAAGTTAATTTCGATCTTGAGTTTCATAGTTCATCAGCCTATAAAAATTTATCACAAACAATAAAAGGACTATTTCGTCCATTTTTATAAGGAAAGGGAGAATACCATATGAATAACCCAGTCGTACTAGATTCGAAAACAGAATTAAATGAGCAAACAGCACAAGATGTTCGCTTACAACTTAGACAAGATGCAGATGTGCAACGTATTTATAATTCGGTAGATATTAAAGATCAATTAGAATTAATTGAACTTGGAAAAGAACCATCTATGGAAATTTCACGTTTCGCTGATCAAATTTTACATACAATGTCTTTATCAAAAATAGAAGACTCTGGAGAATTATTAAAACAGCTTGGTAAAATTATGGATAGATTCGATAGCAAAGACTTTGCGGAAGAGAAAAGCGGTTTCTTCTCACGTATGTTCAAAAAAGCTGATAAAATGATTGAACAAATCTTTAGTAAGTACCAAACAATGGGTCGCGAAATGGATAAAGTATACGTAGAAATTACAAAGTATCAAGATGAAATGAAAAAATCAATCGGTACGTTAGATGGTTTATATGAGCAAAATTTAAAATATTATTTAGACTTAGAAAAGTATGTAGTAGCAGGGGAAATGTTATTAGAGCGTTTAAATACAGAGTTGGTTCCAATGTACGAAGAACGTGTGCGTAACAATGACCAATTAGCAGGTATTGAATTAGAATCACTGAAAAACTCTGTTGAAATTTTAGAGCAGCGTATTGATGATTTAGAAAAAGCACGTATGGTTGCGCTACTTACAGCACCACAAATTCGTATGGTTCAACGTGGTAATAATAAATTAATTGGTAAAATCAATACAGCATTTATTACAACGATTCCTATCTTTAAAAATGGTATTATTCAAGCGGTAAATGCGAAACGTCAAAAGCTTGTTGCAGATTCTATGGCTGAACTTGATCGCCGCACAAATGAATTACTTAAGAAGAATGCACAAAATATCGCAACGCAAAGTGTGGAAGTAGCGAGATTATCAGGTTCTTCTAGTATTAAGATGGAAACACTTGAGGAAACTTGGAACATTATTTCAAGAGGTATGCAAGAAACACAACAAATTGAAGAGCAAAATAAACGTGAGCGTGAGGAAAGCCGCAAGCGTATGGCTACGTTAACAGAGAACATAAAAAAAGAATTACAAGGATAAAGTGAAACTTTAATCGGCGGGGACATCTCCCACAAATAGTGAAATAGGTGAAAAGGCAATGAGGAATAATCCTCATTGCCTTTTAGTTTCTCTTTACTAATTTAATGATCTCATTCACAACAAGTGGAATAATACTTAATAAGAGAACAAATCCCCAATCTCGCATCGTTAATGCATGTACACCGAATATATTTGCAAGAGGTGGGATGGAGATAATACAAACTTGCATAAGAACACCGATAAGAAGGGAGAAGACTAAATATTTATTTGTAAAAATCCCAATTGAAAAAATGGATTTCGTTCTTGAACGCAAGTTAAATGAATGAACGAGCTGAGAAAAACTAAGAACGACAAATGCCATTGTTTGAGCGTGTAATAGAGCATCTTCATCAATTTTCTCTGGGAAAAGAGGAAATAAATTTGTATCTCCGGTATAGAATTTTGCCCCGATGATAAAGGCTGTTAGCGTTAAAAGTCCAATGACAGCCCCATTGAAAATAAGAAAAGGAACGCTACCACTAAATAAGCTTTCTTTCGCATGTCGTGGTTTTTCTTTCATCACATCTGGATCTTCAGGATCAACCCCAAGTGATAATGCAGGTAGTGTATCTGTAATCAAATTGACCCACAAAATGTGAATAGGGCGTAGTGGTGTTGCCCAGCCGAGTAAAATCGCTAAAAATAAAGCGATAATTTCTCCAAAGTTACAAGAGAGTAGGAAGAGAATTGATTTTTTTATGTTACGATAAATATTTCTACCTTCCTCAACAGCTTTCACGATAGATGAGAAATTATCATCTGTTAACACTACATCCGCTGCTCCTTTTGCAACGTCTGTTCCTGTAATGCCCATCGCTACGCCAACATCAGCCTGCTTTAAAGATGGAGCATCATTGACACCATCACCAGTCATAGAAACGATATTTCCTTTTGCACGTAATGCTTTTACGATTTTTACTTTATGCTCTGGAGAGACTCTGGCGAATACATTTAAGTGATTAATTTTATTTGCTAGTTCTGTATCTGGAATGTTATCTAATTCAGTTCCAATCATAATTTCAGATATTTCTTTGGCAATACCAAGTTCTTTGGCAATTGCAAAGGCGGTATCTTTATGATCACCAGTAATCATAACTGTGCGAATACCTGCTTTTTTACATTCTGTAATGGAATCTTTTACTTCAGTTCGCGGTGGATCGATCATACCGACAAGACCAATAAAGATGAGGTTTTCTTCAAGATGATCTATATCCACATCGTTTGAATTGTATTGTTTAAATGCGAATGAAAGTACTCTTAAAGCCTCTTGAGACATTGACCCGGCAGTTTCTAATATTTGATTTTTATCAGCATCTGTTAGAACCTCGATCTTACCGTTTTTAAATATGTGGGTACATCGAGGTAAGAGTTTATCAATGGCACCTTTCGTCATGCTACAGTAGCTTTCATCGTATGTATGAACGGTTGACATCATTTTACGATCCGAATCGAAAGGCAGTTCGTTAACGCGTTCATGTATCTTTTCTAAATGATCTTTTTGCATATTAAAAGTGTTTCCGGCAACAAGAAGGGCGATTTCTGTAGGGTCCCCTGTTTGTGAGTCGGAACCGTAAGAAGCATCGTTGCATAGCACCATATTTTCTAACAATAGACGTTGTACATCATTATTTACATTTAAGTTTTCTAAGTGGTCGTATGTGTTATCACTATAAAAGTGAGTAACGGTCATTTTATTTTGCGTTAACGTACCTGTTTTATCTGAACAAATAATTGTGACAGAACCGAGAGCTTCAACAGCTGGTAGTTTACGAATGATAACATTTTGTTTAATCATTCGCTGCACACCAATTGCAAGAACGATGGAAACGATAGCTGGCAAGCCTTCTGGAATAGCTGCAACGGCTAAACTAATAGCAGTCATAAACATTTCTAACGTATCTCGTCCCTGTAAAAAACCGATGATAAACATAATGACGCAAATAGATACAGCGACAAAGCCTAAATACTTTCCGACTTGTGCTAAGCTCTTTTGAAGTGGTGTCATATCATCGTCTGCTTCATGTAAGAGGGTAGCGATCTTACCAATTTGTGAGTTCATTCCAGTTTCAACAGCGACACCGACTCCGCGTCCGTATGTTACTAGCGTTGACATAAAGGCCATGTTTTTTTGATCACCCAGTGGTACTTGCTCATCACTTTGCATAGAAGGATGGTAGATTGCATCTTTATCAACAGGGACAGATTCACCAGTTAGAGCAGATTCTTCAACTTTCAAATTTGCGGTTTCGATAAGCCGTAAATCACATGGGATATAACGTCCTGCATCCAGCATGACAATATCACCTGGAACGACTTGTTCAGATGGGATTTCTTTTAGTTCACCATTTCGCTTGACGATAGCTTTAGGTGTCGCCATCTTTTTCAATGCCTCTAAAGCTTGTTCTGCTTTTGATTCTTGGACGACACCGATAACAGCGTTTAAAACTACAACGAGCGCGATAATACTTGCATCAGCCCATTCACCTACAAAGGCAGAAATAAGGGCAGCAATAATAAGGACATATACGAGGACGTCATTAATTTGGGCGAAAATACGCTGCCATAACGTGCGTTTTTGTTTTGTAGCTAATTCATTGGAGCCGTATTGCTTTAAACGTTCACTTACAATTTCATCTGTTAAACCGTGTTGTTCGTTTGTTTCTAGGTCGATTAATGTTTGATCTTTCGTCTTACTGTACCAATTGCTCATAAGTAAGCACCTCCAGTAAAAACAGTTAGCAATGGTAGTGTTGCTATTATTTGTGAGTAGTATGTATGGAGAAAAAATCTAAGGTGAGGTTCTACTTCTATTGTACAATATTTTACAGTTAGTTGAAGGGAAGAGAAGAGTTGTCATGAATTTGTTGGAAATAAAAAGAAGCCTCATATAACGAGGCTTTTTTTACTTTTTAATTAATGTACCTAATTCTTCTGTAATAGCTTGCATTTCACTGATGCTGAATGTTTCACGTTTCATAACATGCTCATAAATGTCACGTAAGTCTTCGTACATTTCTTCATTAAAGCTAGCAGCTCTCATCGCTCCAGCATTAACCATACGTAATTTTTCTTTAATAGCTTCGACCATATATTCAACGTTTTCTTCTGACTTTACGGATAAATCCACCGAAGTGTCCCCCTTTAAAATAACATAAGGATATCTTAACATTTTTTATCATTTTCGTTAATGAATCTTTTCAATCCTATTAAATTAGTAGGGATTTCCTTTATAATTAATAATTGGTTGTTTATACTATAAGTATATATTAAGAAATGCACCAAGAAGGGAAGAAACAAATATATGGTTCAAGTATTGTTTGTTTGTCTTGGGAACATTTGCCGTTCACCGATGGCAGAAGCGATTTTTCGAGATCTTGTCGTAAAAGAGGGACTCGAGGAGAAAATTGTCATTGATTCTGCAGGAACTGGAGATTGGCATGTTGGCCATCCGCCACATAAAGGAACACAAAAAATTTTAAAAGAAAATGCAGTCACTTTTGAAGGAATTAAAGCAAGGCAAGTAGAAAAAGAAGACTTAACAAAGTTTGATTATATTATTGCCATGGACAACAAGAATATAGCAGATTTAAAAAGTTTAGGTAAAACTGGAGGCTATATTGGTAGACTGTCCGATTTTGTTCCAGACGGTGGCTGGACAGACGTTCCCGACCCTTACTATACAGGGAATTTCCAAGAAGTATATGACCTTGTAACAGAAGGGTGTGCAAAGCTATTAGCTTTCATTCGAAATGAACAAGGAATATGAGGAAGCTTAGAAAGAAATACTTTCTAATATAAGAAATGAAAGGGTGAAGGAATATGGCAAAGAAAAATAATATTGCTCGAAACATTGCGATTGGTGTAGCTGCAGGTGTAGCTGTATCTATGTTGAAGAAGGAAAACCGTGAAAAAGTAAAAAATACTGCGGAAAAAGCAAAAACAAAGATGATTGAAATCGGTGAAAATGCGAAGATAAAAGAAAAAGTGCAAACTGTTACAGATAAAGGACGCGAACTCGCTGACTTCAATGTAGTAAAAGCGAAAGTAGCAGAAATTAAAAAATTGACGCCGTCTGTTGTAGAGACGTTAAAAGAAACGAAAGAAATTTTTAGTAAGAAAAAGGTTGAGCCAGCAGAGAAGCCAGAAACGATTGAAATTCAAGCTGTATCTTCAAAGGTAGATGAGCTGAAAGCAGAAGAAGAGCCAGTAGTTGCTGAAGATGGCGGTATGAAAGAAGCGCGTGAACTATTTATGAAAGACTCAAATGTAGAGGAAAAAAAAACTGAAGCGTACATTGAGTTGAAGCAAGATAAAGAAGAGAAGAAAAGCGTTTAAACATATATGAGAAAAATTTTAGAAAAGGTGAGGAGACATCGTACTTATTCGTTTGGTAAAGACTTATATGACCGAACGATGCGCGATGATGTAGCGGGCTTGGCAGCACAGCTCGCTTATTTCTTCTTGCTTGCAATTTTTCCTGGGCTCGTTTTCTTAATTACGCTTCTTGGATTTATTCCCATTCAAACAGAGGATGTGCTTAGTTTATTAGAGGTTTATGTACCAGATGATGCAATGAACTTAATTGAGGTAAATGTAGATAAAGTTGTAAATCAGCAAAATGGTGGTTTATTATCATTTGGTTTATTATCCATGTTATGGTTTGCCTCAAATGGTGTTAATGCGGTTATGAATGCTTTTAACCGCGCCTATGACGTGAAAGAAACACGTTCTTTTATTACAACAAGAGCGTTATCAATTGTGTTTACATTAGCTATCATTTTTATGATTGTCTTTGCTTTAATTGTCCCGGTATTCGGACAAGTTATTGGAGCAGCCGTGTTTAAAGCACTCGGTTTATCAGATAGTTTCTCTTTCGTATGGAGCATTACACGCTTAGTAGCGAGTTTCTTCGTACTATTTGCCTTGTTTAGTTTCTTATATACATTTGCACCAGATCGAAAGTTAAAAAGAAGAGAAGTCATTTCAGGAGCAACATTTGCTACTGTAGGATGGATTGTGGTATCGTACTCATTTGCTTATTATGTAGATAAGTTTGCGAATTACGCCAATACATATGGTGGTCTCGGTGGTATCATTATTTTAATGTTATGGTTTTACTTAACTGGATGGGTAATTTTACTTGGCGGTGAAATTAATGGTTTACTCCATCATTATAGGACGGGTGACAATAATTCCCGTAATGAAAAATGACCTCTTGTTCCATAATAATAGGGAACAGGGGGGATATTTCATGAGTAATAATAAAAAGAACCACAACAACAAAAATAACAATAAACAAAAGAGCAGTTCGCATCCAAAGCATAAAACGAGTAGTAGTGCGAACGGGCATAATAGCTACCATTAAAAAAACGGGTCCTCTATGAGGGGCCCGTTTTTATTTGTTTCCTTTTAATAATCGTAAGCCATTTAAAATGACAAGAATCGTACTTCCTTCATGCCCAATAACACCGAATGGAAGAGCTAAAAATTGTAAGAAGTTTGAACAAATCAGCATTGCAATTACAGCTAGTGAAAAGATTACGTTTTGTTTTACAATACGGTTCATTCGTTTTGATAAACGGATTGCTTGGGAAAGGCGGGATAATTCGTTCTTCATAAGTACAACGTCTGCAGTCTCTAAAGCTACGTCTGTTCCTTCACCCATTGCTACACCAATGCTGGCAGTAGCGAGTGCAGGAGCATCATTTATACCATCTCCGACCATTGCTACTGTCCCATATTTTTCTTTTAGCTTTTTAATCGTTTCAACTTTTGTTTCTGGTAAGCATGATGCGTAATATTCCTTTATATTACTTTCAGAGGCAATTGCTTTTGCCGTTTCTTCATTATCTCCAGTAATCATAATTGCTTCGACACCAATGCTTTGTAATTCACGAATAGCAGCTATTGTTTCTTGGCGAAGCGTATCTTTTAAAGCGATAAGTCCAAGAATGCCTTTCTCATCACTAATATAAACGACAGTTTTACCTTCTTTTTCAAGGGAGGCAGAAATACCATTATGAAATGTCTTTGTTTCTTCACCGATTAAATCAGCTTTACCTATTTTATAAGCTTTGTTTTCAAATATTCCTTTGAGTCCAAAACCAGTTACATCTTCAACATTTTCTGGTTTTGTTAATGCAATGTCATACGCATGTTGTGCATATTTAACGATAGATTCAGCTAAAGGGTGTGTAGAGTGACTTTCAATTGATGCTGTAATAGAAAGTACTTCTTTTTCTGTCATACTTTCTCGAACATATACATCTGTTACGGTAGGTTTTCCTTCTGTTAATGTTCCTGTTTTATCAAAGGCGATCGCTTTTACTGAAGCGAGGCGTTCTAAATGTATGCCACCTTTAAAGAGAATTCCATTTCTTGCTCCGTTAGAAATTGCAGATAACGTTGCTGGTGTAATGGCAGCAACGAGTGCACAAGGAGATGCGACTACAAGTAAGATCATAGCGCGATAAAACGTTTCATTCCAGCTCCAGTCCAGTAAAAAATGGGGAACGAACATCATAAGCGCAACAACGAGTAGTACACCTTTTACGTATGTTCCTTCGAATTTTTCGATGAATAGTTGTGATGGTGATTTTTCACTTTGTGCACTTTGGACGAGACGGATAATCTTTTGGAATAATGTTTGATCGCTCGGCTTCGTAATTTTAACTTCGATAGCACCGCGTAAATTTACAGTACCGGCAAATACTTCATCGCCATGTTTTTTTTCATTTGGAATAGGTTCTCCAGTAATTGCTGCTTCATCGATATTTGTTTCACCGTTATGAATCGTACCGTCAGCAGGAACGCGCTCACCTGGCTTAATTAAAATAATGTCTTTAATTTGTAATCGTCCAACAGGAACACGTTCTTCGATTCCATTTGAAATACGTAATGCTTCTTCAGGTTGTAAATCAAGAAGCGCTGAAATTTCTTTTTGACTTTTACTCAATGTATAAGATTCCATCGCACCGCTTAGTGCGAAGATAAAGATTAAAATTGCACCTTCTGCCCAGTAGCCAATGATTGCAGCACCGATAGCAGCAAAGAGCATGAGCATTTCGACATTTAGCTCTTTCTCTTCAATGGTATCTTCAATACCTTCTTTCGCTTTTGCATATCCACCAACTATATAAGCAAGGATATAGCAAGTAATGCCTACATTCATTGCATCGTTCTTTGTGAATAACCAACCAGCTAAAATGAAAATACCAGATGCGATTGCAAATATAAGTTCATGATGTTTCTTTAATGTATCCCATAAAGAGGGATGAGAAATAGATTTTTGTACTTGTAATGTTTTTACTTCTGAGTTCATTACTACTCGCTCCTTCCAAATTCTTATTGAGAAAAAGAATCAAAATCGAAACCCCTATAAAACGACGAAAGCTGCCATCCATAATGGATAGCAGCATTTCTGTTGAACCTGATTTTAATAGTTATTATATTGTAATTATTCTATAGTATAGCATATTTTTTCGTTAGATGATATGTTTTGTTTGCGTATAAACTGAAAACTTGTGTTTTCACACTTCCTTTGGTATATATGAATATTGTTCATAAAAAGATCGGAAAGGAAGACAACAAGTGAAGACAGAGAAATTTTTTACCCATCCGATTGGCGTACTAATTGCTGCAATAGTAGCGACTTTTTTGTGGGGGAGCGCATTCCCATTTATTAAATTAAGTTACGCTGAACTTGGAATTCAGCCACAAGAAGTTGGGGAGCAAATATTATTTGCTGGTTATCGTTTCTTTTTATCTGGAGTCATGCTCTTATTATTCTTTAAAGTGTTAGGAAAAGATATGAGCTTCAAAAAAGGAACGGGGAAGCAGTTAGTACAAATTGGTTTATTTCAAACATTTCTTCAATATATATGTTTTTATATTGGAATGAGTTATAGTTCTGGCATTGAAGGAGCTATCATTTCAGGAACATCATCATTCTTTCAAATTTTACTTGCGCACTTTTTATATAAAGATGATGCGCTCAATATGAGAAAAATAATTGGGGTCTCTATCGGCTTTTGTGGTGTCATTTTAGTAAATGTACCGAGTGATGGTAGTTTGTCATTCCATTTCGGAATTGGTAGCTTATTACTTCTTAGTGCAGCAATGTTGTATTCATATGGAAACATATTGGCGAAAGAAGGTAGCAAAACATTAGATGTTGGTTATATGACAGCATACCAAATGATTTTTGGTTCTATCGGGCTATTATGTATAGGAGCTCTGCAAGTTGGAGTAATGCCATTTACATTTAGTGTACATGCAATATTTATGCTTATCTATTTATCTTTCTTATCCGCAGCAGGCTTTTGCATTTGGAATACAATTATGAAGTATAACAAGGTTGGAAAAGTATCAATGTACATGTTCTTTATACCTGTATTTGGTGTGTTATTATCGAGCATGATTTTAGGAGAAGCAATTCATTCATTTGTATTATTCGGTTTGGCATGTGTAGCCGCGGGAATTATCGTGGTGAATCGGACGACAGCTAAGCAGAAAAGGGCGAACGCAAAACAAGTAGCATAGATAACAGGAAAACGATTACAATGGAAGAACAGTACTGTTCTTCTTTTTTTATATAGAAAAAGGATAATAGACTAGGTGTAACGAAAAAAGATACAAAAAGCATTTATTGAGGAGAACATGTTATGAATCTACTTTACATGGTGTTAATTGGGCAAATCATTCTTTTTTTAATTGGTGCAATGTATGCAATAGGACAGACAAAAAAGACAAGAAATAATATGCCGTTACCTTTAGCAGTACGTCTTATTCTTAGCTTTTCTTTAACAGCAAGTGCAATTTGGATATGGTTACAAGATCCATCAGTAGCGTATAGTACGTGGGTTGCACTAGGTATGACGTTATCAACTGTAGGAGATTTATTTATGGCAGGTTTGATTCCAATTGGTCATCGATTAATTGGAGGGATGATTACTTTCGCGCTTGCGCATTGTTTTTATGTAAAAGCATTTTTGCAAACAGGCATCTCATGGAATGGTTTTTGGATTGGTTTACTCGTATACGGACTCTTTCTAATTATAGGATGGTTCTTTTTTATACGAAATGATAAACAAGATAAATTGTTTACGATAGGAGCTCTAATTTACGGATTGTGGGTTGGAGGAATGGCTTGCTTTGCATTCGCCCTATACTATGAGAATACAGGAATATGGTGGATACCGGCTTTTGGTGGTTTACTATTTGTGATTTCTGATTTTGTTATAGGCGTGACAGATATTGGAGGGCGCAAATTAAAGTATGAACCACTTTGGATTTGGTTTACATATGTAGCGGCTCAAATGTGTATTGTATATGTGGGAATATAAAAAGATACTCTCAAAAATAGTGGATAGACTATTTTGAGAGTATCTTTTTTTGTTACTATGCTACGATGCTACGATGTTTTTTTGTTGTAGAGCAGAAAGGCTATATTTATCAGCTGCTTTATAACCTTGAGCTAATAAATCATTGATGTAAAGCTTGTTGTAAATAAAGCAGAAGACTAGGTTAGAGAATCCGAACGTAAACATGCTAGCGATTAAAATAATTAAAAATCATTTCCAATCTCCATGGAATATAGCAGGGAAGAAACCAAAGAAAAATACAGTCCAACTAAAACCAATTTTTGCTTGTTTAATTTGGCCGGTATTTTCATTTTTAAGCATAACTTTCATAGAAAAAGTCCTCTTAAGTAAATATAAATATAAAATAATAAGTGTAAGATATATTATATGTAGATAATATATTTTTGAATATTATTATTTAAAAGTTTTTAATATTACGATTTTGCAATTCAGAATTTTGTGGAAATTATACAGTTGAAGTCCTTATAATAAAAGTAAAAAGATGATGAGATGGTGGAATGATGCAAAAGAAAAAACGTTTGCGTGAATTCTTTGGAACAATTGCAATTGCATGTTTGTTGGTGTTTTTGGCAAAAATCTTTTTGTTTTTTCCTACGACTGTAAAAGGAGCATCCATGAAGCCAACGTTACAAGATGGGGATAAGCTGATTGTTAATAAGTTAGCAAAGCAATTTGAAAGTTATGGGCGAGAAGATATTATTGTTGTGAAGACGGATAATTTTTATGTGAAAAGGGTTATTGGTTTGCCTGGTGATGTCATTGAGGTGAGAAATGATCAATTATATGTGAATCATGAAGTGATACAGGAAGCGTATTTGTATAGTAATAAAAAACAAGCTGAAAAAAAACTTATGAATTTAACAGAGGACTTTGGACCAATTACAATTCCTAAAAATAAGATTTTTGTTATGGGGGATAATCGCTTAATAAGCAGAGATAGTAGAAATGGTTTGGGACTTATTGATAGAGAAGATGTATTGGGAGAATTAGCGGCGATTTATTATCCATTTGAACATATGAAAATAATGAATTAAAGTAAAAAACCAAGCAAATTTCATTTGCTTGGTTTTTTATGTTAAATCGTAGGAGACTCATTAAATTCATAGATGTTTTCATTGTTTTTGTTCGTACTTAAAACGAATTTGTGCTGCAATAGTTGCAGTTTAAAGAATGCTAACGGATCGTGATAAGTTTCTGGGTTGCTTCTTAACGTTGCTAATGTTTGCTCGTCTTCCTGTATTTCAAGTTGAGCTGATTCTACATTTTGTTTCAGTATGCTAAGTGGATCTTTAAAGAACATCATGATATCTCGTTCTAATGCGCCTTCAAATACTTCAAATTGAAGGAAGAATTGTTTTGAGATTGTTTGAGCAATTTCCGTATAATCTTCCGTTTCAATGTATTGTTTATATTTGTTTGCGAGCATAGATTGATTTTTTTGCATGTTACCAAATAGTTTTCCCGCACTCTTTAAGAAAAATTGTGTCGGTGTAAAGCGTAATAAAATATTGATGTTCGATACTGTAATTCGATTTGTCATACGTACAACATCTCGATGCCAATCATCTAGTAATTTGAAATCGCAAGGAAGTTTCATGCGTTCTTCTTTATATAATTTATTAAACGTTTCACTCATTTCATCTAAATAAGATTGAGCTTGAATAAATTCATTATGAGCTGTTTCAATCCACTCTTGAATAGAACCAGTAAATTTAGGAAGAAGCACTTGTTGTACATGTTTTTGAACTCGTTCGTTCATCGCAGTATTTAATTCTTCATGAACTAATTTGAAGTCGCTATCTTCTTGAACAAGGTCAGAACAACTCTGTAATAATTCAGGGATTTGAGAATGGATATCTCGTGTGATTTCTTCTTTCGTTAAAAGATAAGATTCTGTAATAGAACGAATTTTATCTTTTTCAAGAGCAGTAAGGTTGTTAATAAATCCATTTAATTTAACTGAGATATGTTTATTCCAGCGTACTGATTTCACTAATGTATTTTCTAACTCCACACGTTCATTTACAAGGTATGCGATTGTCTTTTGAGTAAACCATATTAGTTTTTCTATACGTTCTTGTTCCATGTTACGTTCTGCCAAATTAGAAAGAATAGACTCTGTCACGTCCCCAAGTTGTTGGCTACTCTCTTGTGAAGGAGAGTATGGGAAGAACTGTGCATTTGGGAAATGGACTTTAATCTTACTCATTAGTTTTTCATTATTGGTCGTATTATTTGTGTGTAATACGAAATGAATTTGTAAATTTGGCACTTGTTCCCGTAAATAAAGTAATGTATCAAGTTCTTCACCATGTAATGGTGAAGCAGAATTTAATACGTAAATAAGGCTATCTGCTGCTTGTAAGTATTCAAAATATGAGCTGTTTTTATCCACTTGCCCTTGAATGGATGGTGTAACAAGAAATGCAAACTTATTTTTTCTTAAAAATCTACTCGGTAACTTAATTTCTATACATTTTTTCTCAAGTTCTGACTGGGAAGATGTAGCCATTATTTGATGGAATTCATCAAAGTTCGGTATATTGTGTACATCTAGCGCAGTGAATTCTGTTATTTCAGTTTGGCTATCATCTTTAAATAGAATAGGAGTTGTTAAGGTCTTAGTTAAGATGTTCTCTCCTAATATTGAATTGATGAATGATGATTTATCATGGTCACTAGTTCCCGCTATTAGTAATTGTGTAACATTTAAATCACACAGTTCGTGAACGAGTAACGTAAATTGATGACTTAAATCCACATCATTTTTTTCAGCCCATACAGCAATCGTTTCGAATAAATGAGAAACTGTTTCCATATTTACATTTGTTTCAGCTGTTGAATTAGAAAGTAGGGCTCCAGCACTTTTTACGAGTAATGACTCTAAAGTTGTAGGTGAAACTTCATTCCATGCTAACACTGCAGCAGAGACAAATAGGGCATCTTTTGCTTTCGTTAAACTAAACCAATTTGTTAATAAATCTGGTACAAGTCCCTGCATTTCATGCATGAAATGCTCACCAGTAATTAACTCAAAGTACGTATTTTGATAGCGTTCAACAATTTCATGCCAATCGTCATTGTTGTCTGTTTCAATATGTAAGAATAAATGATTTATTGTTTGAACCCAAGGTAGATGCAAGTTTTCATTTTGATAGCTGTTCCAAAGCGCAATAACAAGTTCTTTAAATTGGACTTGATCAATGGCATATAAAGCTTTTAAAGATTCATAGAAATATTCTGGTTTGATTTGTTTCGTGAATCCTTGATTCACATAATTGATTAAAGTATCGAACCAGTGTAACGATTTTGTTCGAATTCCTTCTTGAACGGCAAGCTCGATAGCATTATTCCAATCTTTTTGTTTTTCATAGAATGAGCGAGCGATTGCAGTAATATTTGGATAGTCAGGTTGAAATGCAACAGCCTCACTAATCGTCTTAAATGCTAGACCTAAACGATCTTGTTCGATGTAAAGAGAAAGAAGTTGTAAGGAAACTTCCATTGTAAGAGCTGTATCTTCCGTTTGAATAGATTGATAAATTTCTTCTGCTTTTGGCAAGAATCCTAGTTCAAAATAAGAATCTGCAATATTTTTGGTTGCCCAAAGTGCAAGTTCGTTATTTACTTTCTCCCATTTAAATATCGCTGCTTCAAAGTCTTTATTTTGGTAATAAAATTCACCTTGAGCAAAGCGGATATTAGAAATGTTGGAGAATTCATTTGTGGATTCATTTATATATGCTTCACCGAGTACTTCTGATACTGGAGTAGAAGTTTCTTCTGTTAAAAATGTTTTATAGTAAACCTTTTGGATAAATTGATTTTCAATGGTCATGTTCGTTCCCCCTGTATAATTTAGAAAAATGATGTTGTATGTAAAGGGTGTATGTTCTTTTAATAGGTAGAAGTTGCATTATATCGACCAAACTATGTTTTTGCTGGATATATCATTTTTCCTGAGAGTTAAACCGTTGCGAAAAGTAACTTTCCTTTATTGTAACAAAAAAACAAGCATATGAATTTTTATTTTTTAATCCCGCCATTTGTGGGTAGTAAGACTAGCGCTTCAAAAATCGGTGAATATAAGGGAAGTAGGAGGGAGTTCGGCGCACAATTAATGGTTCACTTTCTTCCTGCTAAAGGAATGGATAGAAGTAGAGTTCATTATAAAAACAATGTATAGTGAATATGTATACCATGTTTGTCTGGAAGATAGAAAGGGCACAATGTGGAATAACGATCGTGCATAGGATGTGTTTTCCGAATGGAACAACATATTGGCGAGTTAATCGCGCATTATGGGTATTTTGGAATTATTATAGCGTTGGCCGGTGGAATTGTTGGATTACCGATACCAGACGAGTTTTTATTGACTTTCGTTGGTTATAATGTTTCTAAAGGAGTTATGTCAGGAACTGCTGCTTTTTTAAGCGGGATGGCTGGTGCGATGTTAGGTATTACATTAAGCTACATATTAGGTTTAAAACTTGGACTCCCTGTTTTAAAAAAATATGGACCGAAGATTAGAATTAAAGAACATCACATTGAAAAAACGCATATTTTATTTGAAAAGTATGGCCCCTTTCTTTTAATGATTGGTTACTTTATCCCGGGAGTACGTCATTTAACAGCCTATTTTGCTGGGATGTCGAATTTAACACTTTGGCGTTTTTGTTTGTACGCTTACGGTGGTGCGCTTATTTGGATAAGTGTTTTTATTGGACTTGGCTGGAAGTTAGGAGAGAAGTGGCGTTTCGTTGAGTATAGTCTACATCATTACGGAATATGGATTTTATGCATTTCAGTAGTTGTTACATGTATTGTATGGTTTTATATAAAGAAAAAGAAAAACCGCTAATAGCGGTTTTTTTAGCTGAAAGCAATAAATAATACACCAGCTGTAATAAAGACTACACCAACGCCAGTCATAAAGTTTAACTTTTCACCGAGTATAATCATCGCGAGAATGATAGAAAATACGACGCTTAATTTATCGACAGGAGCCACTTGTGAAACTTTCCCTGTTTTGAGGGCAAGAAAATAAAATAGCCATGACGAAGCACCTGCAACCCCACTTAATGTGATAAAGAGCAGTGCTTTTTTATTTAGCAGTACATCGCCGATATTTTGAAATTTACCTTGGATAATAATAACGCCCACCATAAATAATGCCATAATAATAGAACGAACCGTTGTTGCAACATTGGCATCGATTCCATCTAAACCAATCTTTCCAAAAATAGATACAAGGGCAGCAGCAATTGCTGATAATAGTGCGAATAAGAGCCATGAACTCATAGTAAAATTCCTCCAATCTTACATTATTATACATGAAAACCATTCTCACGTATAAAATGAAACTTTAATCAGTGGGATTTTACCGCCCCGTAAATAGCGGAATAAATAACGAAATAATCCCCACCTTATGTTGCTAATAAGGTGGGGACTATTATACTACTCTGCAATTTCCTCATAGAAAAAGTACGTTACATTATAAATATGTTCTACTTCATCGTCTGTCATAAACAATAATTCATCACGCTCAATCCCTTTTTTCTTTTCAATAAACTCAATCATGTTTTTGCGTTCTTCTCTTTTCATCAATTTTATTTCTCCCCTCAATCTGTTTTAATACAGTTTATTTAAGTTACTGCTATTATATAACAGAATCTTTAGAAAGTTCCACCTATTTTATTGTTTTTTTTAGAAGAACTTTTCGACAAAACAAGCCCACCTAAAGGGGGCTTGTTTTGTTTTATAGTCGTAAAAACTCGGGCTCCGTCGTACCAGCACCATCGATGTAATAAATTGTGTCAGGATTGATTTTTATTAATACGTAATTAGGGTCTTCAGGACCAAGTAACCAGCGTTTTAAGCTATTATTCCAAAACTTGTTTTTTAATGTGGAGTCTTCCTCGATGGAAGCTAAGCCTTCAACTTCAATATAATCTTCATCTAATTTTTTTCCTTCTCGTCCAAGTAGTACATGGACATTTGGATTGTTTTCAATGTCTGTTATCTTTTTTGATTTCCGATCTGTTGCAACATATAACACAAAATCTTCGTGGAAAAACATCATAAAGGCGCTATGAGGTTTATTTTCACGTACAGTAGATAATACACCAGTTCGTTGACCACAAATAATAGTTTCAATTTTTTCTTTTAAATGCATGCTTTTAACCCCTGTTCATAATTTATTGTTTTCTCCGTTTAAACAAGATAATTTGAATATCTTTTATACTGTTTTCTTCAATCCGATTTTTTAAACGTAATTGTGATGAAATCGGACAAGTTAGGAGAAGAATAATAATAATATCGAGGAGAAATACATACGATGGAAGGATGAAAAGCATGTTTAATAAAATATTTCTTATAGTAGCGCTAATCGGGGTACCACTTTCTGTACTTGGAAAAACGCTTCATTGGCCTCAAACAATTATGTTCGCTGTGTATTGTATTACGATTATCGCATTAGCAGGCTTTATGGGCAGAGCGACAGAAAGTTTGGCAATTGTCTCTGGACCTAGAATAGGCGGATTATTAAATGCTACTTTCGGTAATGCTGTTGAACTGATCATTTCCATTTTTGCACTTCAGGCGGGATTAATTGAAGTGGTGTTAGCCTCATTAACGGGTTCTGTACTTGGAAATTTATTATTAGTAGGAGGGCTATCCTTCTTTATAGGAGGGCTTAAATACAAAAGACAAAGTTTTAATGTGTATGATGCAAGGCATAATTCAGCTTTATTAATCTTTGCTGTAGTAGTAGCTTTTGTTATTCCAGAGATTTTTTCAATGAAGATGGATGCTGGAAAGACGTATCAATTAAGTATCGGTGTGTCTATTATTATGATTATTATGTACCTTGCTGCATTGCTATTTAAGTTAGTTACGCATCGTGGTGTATATCAGCATAAAAGTGATGAAGTCGCTCATGAGGAAGAACCAGAGTGGTCGAAAGGTAAAGCACTACTCATTTTAGCAATAGCGACAATTGCGGTAGCGTATGTGTCAGAGGCGCTCGTGCATACATTTGAGACAGTTGCAAAGTCATTTGGTTGGTCAGAGTTATTTATAGGAGTTATTATCGTTGCAATTGTTGGGAATGCAGCGGAACATGCATCTGCAATTATTATGGCGTATAAAAATAAAGTAAATATTGCAGTTGAAATTGCAGTCGGTTCTACGTTACAAATTGCCATGTTTGTTGCTCCTGTATTAGTACTGCTTTCTATGTTATTCACGCAAAGGATGCCTTTAGTATTTACAATACCAGAACTTGTTTCTATGATTACAGCTGTTTTCTTAACAATTGCAATTTCAAATGATGGAGATACAAATTGGTTTGAAGGCGGTACGTTATTAGCAGCGTATGTCATTATGGGAATTGGTTTTTATTTATTATGAAAAATAGGCATAACAATTGTATTGAGAGAAAACAATAAACAAAGTAGTATATATACCTTTACGTAGGAAGGAGCCAGACAGGTGAAACGAGTATACAGCATATGTCTTTCAACTATGGTCTCGTTTATTCTATTATTTCCTAACATGAGTTTTGCAAAGACAACGGTAGAAACAAAAATGCCTTCATCTGTTTTAAATATTTCTAAAGACAATACGTTTCCAAATGATGCGCAAGATTTGCCGCGCTTACAACCGAGTAAGTTTGCTCAAGAACTATTGAAAACAGCAAATATTAAAATTGAAAATCCGGACTTAATTCGAATGTTTAATGAAACGACAATTTCGAATGCTCCGCTTGCGGTAGGGTACCGAGCGAAGATTTATTTAGGTCAATGGGCTTTAAATTATGAATCGGTTGATACATCGATTAATTGGGAATATAAACAAGTAAATCGTAATGTGTACGATAATCGCGGAGGGGATCGCTTATATCCGCTACGCTATAAGCAAGAAACGCAAAAGACGGTTGAAGGTGATTTAACAGCAGATATGAAAAATACTGCGGATGTGAAAAAAATGATGCTTCTCAAAGCACTTGAAAAAGTACAATTGCCGCTTTCATTTAAAACGACCATTGGTTATGGTACTGGACATGAGCGTGTGTATAATATTAGTCCGAGTCAACTTGGATATTTATACGCTTATACACCAGCAGTAAATGAAAAAGGAAAAGTAACGTTTGGAGAAGTGTACCTTGTGTTAAAAGGAAATCAAAAGAGGCTTGTAGTGAAAAATATTACCTCACAAGGAATTGGAGCGGCGATTCCAATTCATGATCATTTATATTTTAAATTCATTTCATCTTCTCACTCGCAATAATATGAAAAAAACGTCAGCTTATAAGCTGACGTTTTTATTTATCCCGCTAGTTGTGGGCAATTGGTTCAACTTTAAAATGTTATGTTTGCTGTTTTTGATAAGAAATCTTCTGTCGGATAGTAGCTATTTTTTACAAGAACATTTGGTCCAAGGCATTTTACTGCAGGACAGTGACAGCTTAATGATTGTGCTGTTTTTGAAGCACTCCATTTGTCATACGCTTCTTGTAGTGTGTTTGTTTGTACGTTACCTAGAAGGGGAACGTCACCGAAATCAGTTACAATAATATTTCCATCGAAAATGTTGACGTTTAAACGAGAACGACCATCTGGATCGTTACGAACTGTTACATTTTTGCTTTCTTGTAATTTCTTAAATGTGGCAATGTCTCGCTCGTCATCGCTACAAGCGTAGAAAGGTAAAGTTCCAAATAACATCCATACATTTTCATCGCGAATTTCTAGTAAATGCTCAATTGCATCACGAATTTCAGCTTTTGTTAAAATCTCTAGATTGCTCGCAAAATCACTCGGATACATCGGGTGAACTTCATGACGTTTACAGCCCATCTCTTCGACAATTTGACGATGAATATGTTCAATATGTGGTAGAGTTCTTTTGTTTAACATTGTTTCAGCTGATACGAGTACACCTGCATCTGATAGAGCTTTACTATTTGTAATCATTCGTTCAAATAGTTTTGCACGTTGTTCATAAGTAGGTTTACGTTCCATCATTGCAAATCCACCTTCAACGAAGTCATCAATTGTTCCCCAGTTATGGGATATATGCAATACGTCTAGATAAGGAATAATTTGTTCGTAACGTGCTAAATCTATAGTTAAGTTTGAGTTGATTTGAGTGCGAACGCCTCGTTCATGGGCGTATTTTAAGAGTGGTGTTACATAGTTGTCGACGGATTTCTTTGAAAGCATTGGTTCTCCGCCAGTAATACTTAAAGAACGTAAATGAGGAATCTCATCTAATCTTTTTAATAAAAGCTCCATCGGAAGCGGATTTGGATCTTTCGGCTGTAATGTGTAACCAACAGCACAATGCTCGCAACGCATATTGCATAACGTTGTCGTTGTAAACTCAACGTTTGTTAATAGTAGTTTGCCGTACTCTTCAAGGTCCATATACGCTTCCCATGGATCGTAAGAAGGAGTAATCGGCTTCATTTTTTGTGATATCGTCATATGAAATACTCCTTTGACTATTGAAATAACAATTTGTCCATTCTCTATAATAGAAGAATATGTACTTTTTATAAAGTGAAACTTTTTTGTGAAAAAAGAGAGAGGGCTTACATTTGAATGAATGACTGTGATAAAATTGATGAAATTTCATGCCCATAGCAATCATTTTTGCGGTATAATAAAAGCAACTCGAATTAAAAGGAGAGTGCCTTCATGGGAAAAGCAATTGAAGATAAAGATTCACAACTAGTATATTTAAAAGAACGTTTAAATATGTTCATTGAAGTAATTGATACAATTGAACCTGAAGAAGTAGAGTTAGAGGATGTAGATCGTCTTCTTGCGATGTTAGATGAATTAGAATTAAAATGTGAGCAATTTAAAAAAGACGAATAATATATTAAAAAGGCTGCCAATGCAAAATTGGCAGCCTTTTTCTGTATGGATAATAGAAGGACGGTAGAAAAAAAGGTATAATCAAGTTGTGAAAAATTTCATTTATGCTTTAATAGCGTGAAACAAATAAAAAGCTGAAGAGCATAACAATGGAATTTTCAGCTCATAACGTTTTGGTAGCGTTCACAATTGAGGGGGAAGTAACAATGGAAAAGCTTCAAGAAAGCATGTATCAACTAATTGTTGAAACGTCAACGAACTTACCGAAAGATGTTCGTCGTGCGATTCAACAAGCGAAAGAACGAGAAAATTCAGGGACTCGTTCTGCGATGGCACTTGGCACAATTACGAATAATATTAAAATGGCTGATGATAACATCTCGCCAATTTGCCAAGATACAGGGATGCCAACGTTTAAAATTTATACACCAGTTGGTGTGAATCAATTAAAGTTGAAGGAAGCTATCTATAATGCGCTTGAGCGGGCGACAAAAGATGGTAAACTTCGTCCCAATTCTGTTGATTCTCTTTTTGGAGACAATAGTGGAAATAATTTAGGACCAGGTACACCGGTTATTAAGTTTGAACAATGGGAAAAAGATTATATTGATGCACGCTTAATTCTAAAGGGTGGTGGCTGTGAGAATAAAAATATACAGTATAGCTTACCGTGTGAATTAGAAGGACTTGGACGCGCTGGTCGTGATTTAGAAGGAATTCGTAAATGCCTTCTTCATGCTGTATATCAAGCGCAAGGTCAAGGTTGTAGTGCAGGTGTAATTGGTGTTGGTATCGGGGGAGACCGCACATCAGGTTACGAATTAGCAAAAAATCAATTATTCCGTACATTAGATGATGTCAATCCAGTACCAGAGTTACAAAAACTTGAAGAGTACGTATTAGAAAATGCGAATAAGCTTGGCATTGGTACGATGGGATTTGGCGGAGAAACGACTTTACTTGGTTGTAAAATTGGCGTGTATAATCGTCTGCCCGCTAGTTTCTACGTATCTGTTGCGTATAATTGCTGGGCATATCGCCGCCTTGGCGTAACAATCGATCCTGAAACAGGTGAAATTATGGACTGGCTATATCAAGAAGGTGAGGATACACTTCAGCAAGAAGCGCAAGAAAAAACAGAGCAACGTGAGATTGTATTACAAGCACCAATTACAGAAGAGCAAATTCGAGAACTTCGCGTTGGTGATGTTGTAACAATTAATGGCATGATGTATACAGGTCGTGACGCAATCCATAAGCATTTAATGGATAACGATTGTCCAGTAGATTTAAAAGGACAAGTTATTTATCACTGTGGTCCAGTTGTCGTGAAAGATGAAAATGAAAACTGGCAAATTAAAGCGGCAGGTCCAACGACAAGTATTCGTGAAGAACCGTACCAAGGCGATATTATGAAGAAATTCGGTATTCGTGCTGTCATTGGAAAAGGTGGTATGGGTGCGAAAACATTAGCGGCTTTAGAAGAGCATGGTGGTGTATATTTAAATGCAATTGGCGGTGCAGCGCAATATTATGCTGAATGTATTAAAGAAGTGAAAGATGTTGATTTCTTACAATTTGGTATTCCAGAGGCAATGTGGCATTTACGTATCGAAGGATTTAAAGCGGTTGTAACGATGGATTCTCATGGTAATAGCTTACATGCAGATGTTGATAAAACATCACTTGAAAAATTAGCTAGCTTTAAAGAGCCAGTATTTAAGTAAACAAAAATGCATCTCGAATCATTCGAGATGCATTTTTTTGGTATATATAGAAAAACATGTTCAGCATGAAAGAATGCACGGCAACAGAAACTACAAGTACGATTATATATGGAAAGGAGACTATTTATGAAATATAAATGGTTATATATCGGTCTCATTTTTTCAATTATGATGGCACTTGTTCCAGTTTCAACATTAGCTTATACAAATACTCCACATAACTGGGGAATCCCGCGTCCTAAAAATGAAACAGTACCAGATGCAGGGAAGCTATATACAGAATTACTACAAAAAAATGGTGGGTTTTATTTAGGGGATACAAAGAAAAAAGATATTTATTTAACATTCGATAATGGGTACGAGAATGGATACACAGGGAAAATCTTAGACGTATTAAAAGAGAAAAAAGTACCGGCAACTTTCTTTGTAACGGGTCATTATATAAAAACACAAAAAGATTTGTTATTAAGAATGAAGGATGAAGGACATATTATTGGAAACCATTCGTGGAGTCATCCTGATTTTACAACGGTAAATGATGCGAAACTTCGTGAAGAATTAACGAGTGTAACGGAAGAGATTAAAAAAGTAACGGGGCAAAAAGAAGTAAAATATGTACGTCCGCCGCGCGGCGTATTTAGTGAAAGAACATTGGCTCTTACGAAAGAAATGGGCTATTATAATGTATTTTGGTCACTTGCATTTTTGGATTGGAAAGTGGACGAGCAAAGAGGATGGCAATATGCACATAATAATGTAATGACGATGATTCATCCAGGATCTGTTTTATTACTTCATGCAATATCAAAAGATAATGCAGAAGCACTTGCGAAAATCATTGATGATTTGCGCGAGAAAGGGTATCATTTTAAAAGTCTAGATGACTTAGTAAAAAGCAATCAACCGTAAGCATGTATGCTTGCGGTTTTCTCATGCTATAATGATGTGTAAAAAGGATGGGGAAACGTATGTGGAGCGAACATGTTACGTTAGAGTATCCGTATCATTTTGAAGAAGTATTAAAACGTTTATCTTTTGATCCTCTTAACGTCATTCAATTAGATGAGAAAGTCATTTATGTCCCGCTTTGTATAGACGAGGAACAGATTGTTGTTCGCTTGCAAGGGATTGGTACTGTTCAAAATCCACAGTTTTGGATCTCTAGTCAGGCAGGAGATCCGGAGAAAGTCATGAAACGAATGAGGGCCATTTTTCATTGGAATGAACCGTTTCAAGATATACAAAATCATTTTTTAAACACATCATTACGTCCACTATTTGAAACATATGCTTATACTCCAATTATTTTAGAGTTTGATTATTTTGCTTGTCTTCTTCGCTGTATCATTCATCAACAAATAAATTTGAAATTTGCTACTGTGTTAACAGAACAGTTTGTGAAACGGTATGGAACAGAGAAGAACGGTGTATTCTTTTTCCCCACTCCAGAAATATTAGCAAATATTTCAATAGAAGAATTGAGAGAGCAGAAGTTTAGTCAGCGAAAGGCTGAATATATAGTAGGGTTAGGTCGAAGTATTGTCAGCGGTACATTAAATTTAGCGAGTATAGAAACCAGGGCGGATGAAGAGGTTTCCGCACAATTGTTACCAATTAGGGGGATTGGTACATGGACAGTGCAAAATTTTTTAATGTTTGGGCTTGGACGGAAAAATATGTTTCCGAAAGCGGACATTGGGATTCAGCGTGCAGTGCAAGGTGTATTTCAATTAGATGATAAACCTGATGATGCATTTTTAGAAAAAGTGAAACAAGAGTGTGAACCATACTGCAGTTATGCAGCGTTATATTTATGGAAAAGTATAGAGTAGAGGTGTAATAATGATACAAAAGCAACATGAGAGTAAGTTGGAAGTTGGTCAAACGTTTCCTGTGACAATTAAACGTCTTGGGATTAACGGAGAAGGCGTTGGTTATTTTAAGAGACAAGTTGTTTTCATTCCAGGGGCATTACCAGGAGAAGAAGTTGTTGCTGAAACAACGAAAATTCAGCGTGGCTTCGCTGAAGCGAAAGTGAAAAAAGTTCGTAAAGCTTCACCACATCGTGTGAAAGCACCATGTCCGGTATATGAAGAGTGTGGCGGTTGTCAGCTGCAACATTTAGATTATAAAGAACAATTAAATCAAAAGCGTGATATCGTTGTACAAGCATTCGAGAAGTATATGAACAACAGTTTGGAAGAAAAAATTCGTCCAACGCTTGGTATGGAAAACCCATGGCATTATCGTAATAAGAGTCAATTACAAGTGGGACGTAAAGACGAAAAGGTTATTACAGGGCTGTATAAGCAAAACTCACATCAGTTAATTGATATTGCTCACTGTATGATTCAACATAAAGCAACGAATGAAGCGACAAAAGTTGTAAGACGTATATTAGAAAAATTAAATGTTTCTATTTACAATGAGAAAAAACAAAAAGGTTTAGTACGCACAATTGTGACACGTACTGCAGTTCAAACAGGGGAAGTACAAGTTACACTTATTACAACAAAAGAAGAATTACCAAATAAAGATCAATTTATCGCAGAAGTACAAAAACAGATGCCAGCTGTTAAATCAATTATGCAAAACGTAAACTGGCGTAAAACATCTGTTATTTTCGGTGATAAAACATTTAAATTAGCTGGAAAAGAAGTAATTCAAGAAACACTAGGTGATTTATCATTTGAATTATCAGCACGTGCATTCTTCCAGTTAAATCCAGAACAAACAGTTGTTTTATACGATGAAGCGAAAAAAGCAGCTGCTTTAACAGGCGATGAGAAAATTGTAGATGCGTATTGTGGTGTTGGTACAATCGGTCTTTGGCTTGCAAATGATGCAGCGGAAGTACGTGGTATGGATGTAATTCCAGAAGCGATTGAAGATGCAAGAAAAAATGCGAAGCGTCACGGATTTACAAATACGAAATATGAAGCAGGTAAAGCTGAACAATGGTTACCGAAATGGGTAAAAGAAGGATGGCGTCCAGATGTAATTGTTGTCGATCCACCTCGTACAGGTTGCGATGATAAATTACTGGAAACAATTTTAAAAGTGAAACCAAAACAAGTTGTTTACGTATCTTGTAATCCTTCTTCATTAGCACGTGATGTACAAGCATTAATGAAGAGTTATGAAGTGGAATATGTACAACCAGTTGATATGTTCCCACATACAGCTCATGTTGAGAACGTGGTTAAATTAACGCTGAAATAAAGGGGTTTTAATAAGATTGTTGATGGGTTTGACCACATTCTGACCACATCAACAATTTTTTTATGATTTTAACGCCTCACTTAGCTTTAAAACAGCACTTTCTTGCATATCTATAGTAACATGACTGTAAGTGTCTAATGTGGTCTTAATTGAACTGTGTCCCAAACGCTCACTTACGATTTTCGGATTAATACCCAGCTTCAATAAAATTGTTGCATGTGTATGTCGTAAGTCGTGAAACCTAATTTGAGGTACATCGGCTTTTTTTATAAATTGATTAAAAGTAGTCGTCATAGTTCGTGGTAATATTGGCTGTCCAGTTTCTTTAGCAAAAACTAAATCATTATCCTCGTATGACTGCCCAAATAATAATTTGAACTCATTTTGTTTAGCTTTATAAGACTTAAATTCTTTACATAAGTTTTGATCGATAGAAATTAAACGTTTTGACCCGTGTGTTTTGGGTTCCGTGAATCTAAATCCATTTTCATCATAAATAAGTGTTTCTGTAACGCTTATTTTACCTTCATTCAAATCGAAATTCTTCCACTTCAGACCAAGTATTTCGCCACGTCTCATACCTGTATTTAATGCTAATAAGAAAAGATGATAATAGATTACATTTTCAAACTTTGTACGATTTAAGAATTTTTTTGTTTCTTCAATTGACCACGTAGCATTGACCACTTTTCGTGGTCGAGGTATTTCCACATGTTGAAATGGGTTTTTAAACAGAAGTTCCCATCTAACAGCATCTTCTAATGATCCTTTTAAAACAATGAAAATATATTCAATATATGCAGGTGACAACCCTTCATCAATTAAGGATTTAACAAATCGTTGTCCGTGTAAGGGCTTTAGATCCTTTAATTTGTGCGAACCAAGCACAGGTATAATTCGACTATTTACAGCTCTTTTATAATTGGTGAATGTAGTTTCCCTTACTCTTTGCTTCGCTGTGTTTTCTAGCCATTCTTGTAAATACTCACTAAGAGTGAAATTCTTATCATCAACTAGACTTCCAGTGTTAAATTGGTGGATAAGCTCATTGCATGCACGTTCGGCTTCTTTCTTTGTTTTAAAGCCTGATGCTGTTTTTTGTTTCCTTTTTCCAGTAAGAGGATCACGTCCAATATCAATTGTAAATGACCACTTTTCACCACGTTTTCTAAAATATCCTTTCATTATCCATACCTCCTTGAATCAATAGTATTCGAATATCACAAATAATTCCAGTATTAGAAAAAGGAAAAAGACACTCAGTGAGCGTCTTTTTTATTACAATATTATTTAGCCTGATTTCTTCTTGCAAAACAAGTTTAGCTGGCTTAGTTAAGGATTCGGTGAGCTGCTTACCGCTTCTTTTAGAAGTTCTTCCATAACATCACGGAACTTAACAGCGACATAATCCCTAATAAATGAGTTTGGTCTGTCATCACCAGTATCAAAAGTCATACGAGATATTTCAACTTTCCAGTTACTATCCTCACCAGCATGAATATGAAATTCTATTTCTCCAGAAGGATGTAGATTACCCCAAGGATGATCGATTAATGCGCCCCCAGGGATTGAATATTTTTCTGAACTTGTATGACTCTCGTATCTATATGATACATTCAATTCTGCTTGATAACCATAACCACTAAACATTTTTTCTTTTTCTATTTTTCCATTATGATCTGAAGCGGCAGTTATTTTAGCGTCTCCAGAAGCGTTAGTTCGATCACCAATACCAAGAGCATTTTTATGTTTATCTATTTCTTTGTCATGTTCAAATACTTCTCTGCCAACAAAATTTTGAGCTAAATAATTTACAACATGATCTGTGATTTCAATTGACATTAAAATACACTCCTTTTTAGTTTTGTAGTTACGATTATAATGTTAACCAGATATTTTAAGGTTATACGAAACTTTTAAAATTTTAAAAATTTAAAATAATATAAAGGTAAAAAATTATAAAATAAATAGACTATCTTCACATATTATTAATGTATTATTTAAATAATTTATTATATTTTAACATAAAGACACTTAAATAAATTCATTTAAGTGTCTTTATGTTAAAATATATGTATCCATACTTCTAGGTCCACTTAATTTGTGGGCTTATTTTTTTATACAAAATCAGTATTTTAACCAAAAAGAAAAGCCCTAAATATGGGGGCTTTCATGTTATTGTGGAATTACCTAAGTTATTATTGCACATGGGATTCCCTTTCCTTGTGCTTTTTTATTTTAAAGATTAATGATAATCTTTTTCTTACTCCAGAAATTAGGCGTGAATTGTAATTTTAATTTCTCCCCTATAGGTTGTTCAAATACAACAGTTCCTGCTACTTGTCCATTTGGTGCAAGTTGACCAGCGCTTAATTGTGTATTTTGGTTAATTATCGACGGTACGGCTCTGGTGATATTACCTTGACTATTCCTCATTTCAAAATCAAACGGATTGTATGAGATATCGTCTTTACCGCCATTATAGATATTTACTGCTACCAATACGTATTCATAGCCTTGTTTTGGTTTATCGTATTCTCCACCAGAAGATTTTTTCACATCAGTTACAGTCAATCTGTGATCACCCATTTTAATAGTCTCGCCAATCGAATATTCCTTTTTAGTATCTTTTTCAGCATCTTTAACTTTTTGCCCTTCAGTTGTAACCTCTTGAGCTTGGTATTTAGTTTTCGGATCACCAAATACTAGTATCAAAGCACAAAAAAATAAGAAAGAACCGACTAAAATGAAGCTCCCCCATCCGATATACTCCCAAACCTTTGATTTCTTTTCAACTTCCACCCGTATTTCTCCCCTTATATATTAGATTTTAATAATAAAATAGTATCAAAATTTCCAGTATTTGAGTACAAGATATTTTGAATATACAAAAAAAGAGAGCTTCGCCCTCTATTTTTATTTAACATAATGTGTAATTAAGCTGATACAGCAGCTTTGTCTTTACGGAAGATACCCATTAATCCACCGATTAACAATAATATTCCTGGTAATAAGTAAAATGCAGATATACAAATAAATCCACCGATAGCAGCAACAGTCATCATAATGCCGCCAACTTTCGCTTTATTTTTTACCATAACAGAACCAACGATTCCTAAGGTTGATAGGCCTACAGCACCCCAACCTAATCCGATGATCGTATTTGCTCCTTCAGCTTCAAAGGCAGCACCCATCCCACCGATCATTAAAGCGATAAATGCGCAAATAATACCAAAAATACCACCAATAAGACCTAATACAAATTCAGTTGTTCTTTTCATTATAATCTCTCCAGTTATGTAAAATGTAAGATTTCTAGAACATCATAACAGAAACAGTTACAACTATTCTGTCATATTTTGTCGAAAGAACAAATAAAAAAAGAGAGCTAAATAGCTCTCTTTCTCAAATTGTAAAAAAATGAATATTTTACAATTTGAAATTGGAAAACATTTCTTCTACAATCAAATCATAACAACTCGTCAGTCTCGGCTAAGACTTTAGAATAAAATACGAGTTGTTTGCAGAAACGCTCTCTTCGAGGTTCATCTAACGCCGCATACGTTTGTTGAACTTCTTCGAGAGTATTGCGTAACATCTTGTCGTTTGTATTGCTATACCCATTACATAGTAGGTCTAACGATACATCAAAAAAGGAGCTGATTTGAAGAAGTGTTTCCATGCTCGGCTCAAACATTGCATTCTCATAATTATTTATCTGATTGCGACTGAGGTTTAGTTGTTCACCGAGCTGTTCTTGTGTTAAATCTCTAGATTTTCTAAGCTTCTTTAAATTTTGACCAAATACTTCTAACGCTTTCATAATTCGAGTATAGTCTTTAAGCATTCAACATACTATATATGATTGTGAAACAATCATTATTACATGTTGTGATTGTTGAATGATATAAAAATGAATAAAAACAAGAACTTATGTTCCTATTTTTGCTGGTTAGTGGTAAAATATTCATATGGATTCTTAAAATGAAAATATGTAGAATTGCATATTCTGTTCCGTTGAATACGAGAAACATTGTTGTAGAACGGTTTTTTAACTTTCTCAACACTTGTCTGATAATTGCATGACCGAATTTTGGGAAATTTGTGTTATTATGATAATGAAATAAGCGGAACGAAAAAAAGACTCACAGCGTGTGTAAGAGTGATTTGGCCCACTCTTACACCGTTCGCCCGACTCACGAGGGGGAACATCTGCCATAAGTCTCTTTTCGGTTACTACACGAGTAACACTTACATTATAACATGCCGATAATACTAAATCATTACTATGGTATGATTTTCCTATTGTTTAATTTGAGAAAAAGCGAAGCGTCTTTGTTCCAAATAGGAGGAGCAAAAATGAAGAAGTTGATGAATCGTATTAAAAAACAAGCTGATAGAAGAGAATTAACATTTCCGGATATTGAACGAAAAACTGGAGTAGATCGAGTTGTTATAACGGATGCAGTAAGTGGTAAAACATCAGAAATGAAATTTGATAAATTTTTACCAGTAGTTTCGATTCTTTTTGAGGATACGGAAGAAAGAAAAAGTATTTTAAACGAGTTCATCATGTTGTGTAGGGGAGATTTAAATATTCGTAAAGCTCTATGCTATTGCCAAGGAATTGGTGAATACGAGGTTATAGACAAATTGATAGAGAAGCATCAAAAAAATAAAAAGTTAATAAAATACTTTAAAATTTATGAATTATATAACCTTAGAAATCAAAATAAAAAACGTGGACAGTTAATGATCGACGAAATGGATGAAATATCTTTTTCTAGTGATTCAGAAATTCAAGTTTTAGTTAATATGCTCTACAGTTTTTCAATGTATGATATTTTTAATTATAGAGCAATGCTTCCTTATACTGATAAAGTAGAAAAAAACCTTAACGAGATAAACAAAGGATTCATAAAATCTTGTCTAGAGATGCATTATAATGATCGAATTGCTTATATTAATCTTTTTAATGAAGATGTGGCGGTTTGCCGAAAGAAGTGTGAAGAAATATTGAATTCTGATATCGAAGTGCCAGTTATAAAAGCAACAGCATTATGTTGCCTTGGTGAGAGTTTTTTATTTACAGACGTACTTAAGGCTGAAAAGTACTTGTTAGAAAGTCTAAAGTATTTAGAAGACAATGGCATTTCTAAAAATGGTAGAAAGTATAAATCGTTTCAATCCACACTAGCCTTTCTTTATATTGATAACGGGTTCAATCTCGACAAAATAGACTTTACATCTATTGATACATCTGAAATAGCTTATTATGAAGGTTTATATGGTGATAAAGAAAAAGCTTTAAAAATGTTTGAAGAACTAGCCAAAGAACGAAAATTTGTATCTCCGTTCATAATGTACTATATTTCCAGAATTAACAATGATATACTGGGATTAAGAGAAGCTTTGAAGCGTTTTGAACGTGTTGGAAATTATCATTATGCTAATGCTGTAAAGCGTATATTAGCTAGAACAGAAGAGAGAGTGGGATGAGGATGAAAAAATTAAGTATGGCAATTTTATGTATTATGAGTGCGTTCACTCTATCAGTAAATGTTGGAGCAACAACTAAGGAAATTAAAGAACAACCAGTTGAAAATCAAGTGCAATATATGATGGTTGAACCGGGTGGACATTAATATTAAAAATATAAATAATAAAAAAGGGACGTTGCGTACATCGCAGCGTCCTTTCGTACTTTTTGGGGAATGTTGGTTTTTAGCTAAGTGATAAAAAATCGACACCTATTTTTTTCCAATTATTATTCTTATAAAGAATTTAATGGTTATTATAATCTGCTATAAAGTGAAATTCTAAAAAAATATTAAATTACAAACAAAATATACAGAGGGTGTAGGGGGAAATTACAATGGTAAAAGAGCAAGTAGCAAAAGAAGCAGCAGTTAAGTTGTTATTAGAGGGAAATACTCCTAATACTGAGGAGCAATTAAAACATTTACTAGACGATGTGTTTAAAAATAAAAAAGACTAACCATAGAGGTTAGCTTTTTTATTTTTGTTCTTTGTTTTGTTGATACTGTACATACATTTCTAACTGTTCCCAAGCTTTTTTCTGTTCTTCTTCTGATAGTTTAGAGATTAGTTGTTCAATCTTTTTCCCCATTGCTGTTGCTTGTTTATCTTGTTCTGCAGTTAATCTTTCATCAGTGGATCTTCCTAGTAGAAAATCTACAGATACTTTATAAATATCAGCTAGTTTAGATAAAGTATCATAGTCTGGTTTTCGTCTCCCGGATTCGTAACTAGATAGAGTCCCACGGTGTATTTCTAGTTTTTCAGTTATATACGTTTGTGTGTAGCCGCTTTTTTCACGGCAGGCTCTCAATCTTTCTCCTAGAGTCATAAATTTATTCCCCTTTATAAAAAAATTTCTATGTGTGTTTTACATTACATTCGAATTGTTGTTAATTACAGTATATATACTTTCTGACGACTTTACACTGTTTTTTATCAAATTGATAAAAAAAATATAACAAAATGACAAAAAACATGTTTACTTCTTCAAAATGACGACATATAATAAAAATAACAAATCGTCAAAATGACGACTTGGAGGTGAAACATTTGTCTATAGGCATGAGAATACGTGATATACGTAAAAAAAAGAAAATAACTCAGGGGGAATTAGCAAGAATGCTTGGTTTTAGCGGTTCTTCGGCTATCTCTTATATTGAAAATGGTCAGCGCAAACTAAACGCTGATAAAATTCCAAAATTAGCGGAAAGCCTAGGGGTAACTATTGAAGAAATTTTTTTGAATGATATTCGTCAAATTGACGACATAAAAAGAGAGGATGAAGAATCATGAAAAATTCAACAGTTCAAATAGCGTTAGCAGTCACAAAGTTTTCAGCTCAAAAAGGATGGAGCGATGAAGAATTTTGGGAGGCGATTGAGTTACTTCGTTTCAATAAAGAAGATGAAAGGCAAACAACTGTAGAAAAGCTAGATAGCATTCCAGTCACTAATGATAGTACAAAGGATTATCCAATTATGTTAAACGTGACACACCTAGAAGAAATATTAGGAGTAGCGAAAAGAACAGCTTACGAGATTATGGATCAAAAGGGTTTCCCTTTAGTGAAACTAGGGAGAAAAAAAGTAGTTCCAAGGGATGCATTCTTTAATTGGTTAGAGAAGGGGGTGTCAGCATAATGGAAGATTTAACAGCATTAGCTATATTCGGATTTTCAATCACAGGTGGTTCATGGTTGCTTTACATCACTTATGAGCCAATAAAAAAATGGGCTTGGAGTGATGTGAAACAAAATAAAAAGACCCATGGCAGTGGGTCCTTAAGAAAAAACAACTTGTTATAAGTATATCACGGAAAGTAGGGGTATAGTACATGGATTTAAACGAATATCAAGTGCTATTACCTAATAAATTCTGGGACTTAGCAGAGAACAAGGATGAATTAAAGAAAATGATTGAACAGTATTTCAATGTTGGTTATCCGCATTATGAAATTCAACGAATTATCGAAAGTGGACAAGCATATGTGGCGGTTTGTATAAGGAGGTAAATGTTTATGTCAAATATAGTAACTGAAATTGGTGGGTTAAATTTCAAAGGCAATGTGGTAGATCATGAATGGTTTAATTACATCACTTTTAGTAATGGTAAGCCTCACATTGTAGCAATTATGGTTTTGAGTGAAATTGTTTACTGGTATAGACCAACAGTTATCCGTGATGAAATAAATGGAAAAGTAACTTACAAGAAAAAATTTAAAGCTGATAAATTACAAAAAAACTATCGACAGTTAGCGGATACTTTTGGATTTACAAAATTACAAGTCAAAAGAGCATGTGATTTATTAACGGATATGCTACTTATAAAGGTCGAGTTCAGGACTATTAATGCTGATGGGAAAATTTTAAATAACGTAATGTTTGTAGAACCTGTACCAACAGAAATCAAGAAAATTTCTAGTATGTATCAAACAATAAAAGAAGACCCTGGTTACTTAGAAGTAAATAGGGTGGGTACTTCTAAGTCAACACCCTCCTCACTTACAAGTAAGGAGTCTCCTGACTTCAAAGTAAAGACAAATACAGAGATTACTACAAGGATTACTACAGAGAATGTAAGTAGTAGTAGCATCTTCTCTTTCTACGAAAATAATTTCGGTATTTTAAATTCATTCATAGCTGAAAGTATTTCGCAATGGGTAAATGATACAAACGAAGAACTTGTACAAGCAGCTATGGAACGTGCTTTGAAACAGCAGAAGAAGTGGAATTATGCGGAGGGTATTTTAAAACAGTGGGTTAACAAAAACATTCGTAATTTAGCTGATGTGAATGCAGCAGAAATAGAGTTTAAAAACAAAGGTAAAAAAGGAGCGAATAGAAATGGCAACACCAATGAAAAAGCTAGCAGAATCCCTGGAATCGAAGGTGACTTACCATTCTGATCAATGTATGAATCACTCTTATGAAATAGGTGGACAAAAAATCATTAAGCCAGTTCAAATGATTGAATACAAAGGACAAGTTGTTTGCCCTAGATGTGTAGTTGAACAAAACAACAAGGTTTTGGAAGAACAAGCTAATGCTCATTATAAGAAGATTAGCCGTTTACAGAAATTTAACATGTTGGAAAAGGCAAGTGTTATTACAAATAAGAAAATTCCTCTTTCAAGATTATCTGATTACAGAATCGGTTGTGATGAAACGATTAGTCACAAGAAGGCTGTAGAAGAGACTTTGGAGGATTTAAAGAACGGGGAAATTAGAAAAGTTGTATTTACAGGAAATCAAGGGACGGCGAAAAGTTTCCTAGCATACAGTATGCTTCATGAATTAAATCAATATTTCTGGGATATCAGTCAGGGAGAAGAAAATTACCATCTTATGAAAAGTTGCTTATACGTTGAATTAGAAGCGATAACAAGAATGATTATGGATTCTTTCGATGATAAGAGCAGTAAATATACACTTCAATATTTCGTTCAATTAATTGGACAAGCTGATTTTGTAGTATTAGATGATCTTGGGGCAGAAAGTGGTTCAACAGATTCAAATAGACAAGCTTCCGATTTCATACAACGGCTGTTATATGCGGTATCAAATGCTAGACAAGGAATGAGTACATTTACAACAACGAACTTTACTGGAAAACAACTTTTTAATAAATACGATGCTAAAACAGTTAGTCGTTTACTAGGTGATTCAAAGGTATTGAAATTTACGACAGCTGATCAAAGGCTTGCTAATTTAGGTTTCTAATAAGGAGGAATAAGCATGTGTGTATTATGTCATGATACAGGAATTATCCGTAAAGAAACGTATCCAGGTGTAATCGAAACGAACGGTTGTAATTGTGAAGTAGCAAAGCAACAGCAAGCAGAAAACGATAAGCGTTGGCAAGCATGGTTAATACAATTTGAATCAATGAAACAAGAATTAGAAAGAAAAAAACAACAAAAAGCTAGTTAACAAGGGGGAGCAAGGTATGAAAAACACAGGTGTTGCAAGAAAAGTGGACGAGCTAGGGCGTGTAGTAATTCCGGTAGAGTTGCGCAGAACTTTGGGGATTGCTGAAGGAACAGCAATAGACTTTCATGTTGATGGGGAAAATGTCGTTTTAAGAAAACAAGAAAAGTCATGCTTTGTAACTGGTGAAGTATCTGATTCCAACATCGAATTGTTAGGTGGCAGAATGTTTTTGAGTAAGGAAGGGGCACTTGAGTTACTTAATTCTCTTGAAAAGAGTGTGAAGGAACATGCCTAAACAATTGAATATTTTCGATGTAGAGCCAGCGATTTGCGAGTTTGATGTAATGAAAGCAAATGTAAAAAGAGGAATGGGACGCGTTACATATGCAGATGTACGTGTCCAAGTTCCGAGAAATGCAAAGGGTACAGATGAATTACCACGCACAACTAAACAAGATGATCGTTATGACATCTTTGAACAATATGTAATGGCAATTTGGAGATTTCAAAGAGCTGTAGATAAGTTTTTCAATTGGGATACAGCTGAAGAGTTGTGTAAGGCAGCAAGGGATAAAAAAGAAGCTATTCCGGTAAGGGTTTACTTAGGAAGCGGCTTTAAACCTGATGTTGTTGAGTACATGCGGTAGTAAAAGGGAGAGGGACATATGAAAAAAATAGAAATTGATGTTAGCAGCAACAAGCTTTTAATAGTGAAGGACGGAACTGTAACAGCAGTAAATCCACCAATGAGCGGATTTGGTGAGCAAGTCGCGGTTTGGGTAAACGGTAAAGTTGATCGTGTGGATACTAAGTTTACTGAAAAGATAAAATAATCATTTTTAGAAAGTAGGTTCGCTTATGAGTGTAGCAAGAAATCATGAGGCGATGAAGGAATCAAGATTGAAAATTTACATCGCTTTAGAAGAAGCTAACTTCATTTGGGATGAAAGAGATGTAGTACGTTTTCGTGAAATGTGGAGTCAAGGTATGAGCTTACCGAAGATGGCAAAAGCGTTAAGGAGACACCAAGCGGAGGTTGCGCTCCTTATAATAGATCAGGCTGATAAGTATTTAATTGAAAATCGTCCGATAGGATTAGGAATTTGTTAAAGAGAGGGGAAAACAAAATGAAAGCAATGGGAAACGGTGTATATGCAACAACTAAATTAGTTAGTGAATCAAAGGGAGGACAAGCTGTAATGGATATCAATCAAATCTGTGAATTAGATCAATATCAGGAAGCAACATTACGTACATGGAATGCAAATAATGATTTCGGTGGACGCGTTTTAAATGCAGCATTAGGGCTTACGGGAGAAGCTGGTGAGGTTGCTGATATCGTAAAAAAAGCTATCTTTCATGGTCATGGATTTGATCCGGCGCATTGTCCAGGAGAAGAGAACGGGAATACTCATAAGTTGGCATTAGAGTTAGGGGACATCATGTACTATATCTCCATTATGGCCCACGAGATGGGATATACATTAGAAGATATCGCTCAAATGAATATCTCTAAGTTGGCAAAAAGATACCCAGATGGATTTAGCAGAGAAGCTAGTCAAAAGCGTGTGGATGTGAAGTAAGACCAAATTTGAATTTTGTTAAGAAAAGAGGAATGAGAGATGAATATGTATGTAGTTACATTAAGACATTATACGGATGAAGCTTACTTTGATATAGAGTGCGTTTGCCCAACAAAGGAAATAGCAAAAGAACAAGTAGCTAAATTACAAAGGGAAAAAGACCCTGATTATAATGAATGGAAATATAGTTGGGATATTGTAAAAGTCATAAGTGAATAAAAGCGTTATTTGAATAGAAAGGATGTGCGGTTTGAAGTCGGAAGAAGTTAAGCAACTTATCACTGATTTGGAACGAAGGAAATCAGGTTTAAAACGGATCCAGAATGGTTTTTCAAGAATTCATAGTGAGGAATATCGTGATGGTGTTAATAATCAAATGGGTATCTTGGACCAGGTGCTTATGAGATTGAATTGGATTATGAGAGATGAAGGAAATTAGTATAAAAACTTCATTTTAGTAGAAAAGGGGGAATGGATATGTCTCTTGTAGGGAATTTAAAGGAACTCCAAGAAAAAGCCATCGATGAAAAGGTATTGGAATTTGCGGAAGAAATGGAAAGCGTAATAACTAAAAGTGCCGAAAGCGGATATTCAGGTCATAGATATAAAATCCATAATGAGCATCCAAATCGGCATATGATGTGTTCAAAAATATTTATAGAAAAGTTACAAGAATTGCTGGACGGTGTGAAGGTTGAATTTAAGGAAGAAGAAAAGAAAAATATTTTAGGCGGATCTTACTACGAACATTACATCCGTTTTAAGTGGAATGACTAATTTCTTAATAAAAATTTCATTTTGTAGAAAAGTGGTGTGATAAATGTATATTGAAACACTAAGAAATAAACTGAAGAAAGATTGCAAAGGAAAAGCGATGGTACGTAACGCAGGATTAGGACATTTCTATATTTACCTCGCAAGCTCAGATGATATTTTCACAGCAAGAAGTAGTGTTCTAGAAGTTAATGAAGTTTGTGGGACAAAAGCTAAATACAACGGACGTACAGAGCATATTGATGGAAAGTTATATAACTACTGCATCCATGGTTGGGATGCAAATCAAAAGAGCAGCTAGCAAAAGCTAACTGCTCGGTTCTCCAAGGGGGAACAAGGAGAAAAGATTACCGTGTCATCTACAGTATTGACGGAATATTGAGTTTTATTCAGGGGGGAAGAGAAATGAAAGAAAACATCGGTAACTTAAATGAGGTTAGAGCAAATATGCTTTTTCTTGTAATGACAATGGATGACCAATTTGAAGTAGAAATAGATATTTCTTGTGGTGAGGATATAGAGAATTACATGAAATTATATCTCGAGCAAAATTGGAAGGAGTTGTTCGAAAACACTAGATATGTATGCGATGCCTCTTTCCAAGGCATTCAAATGTTAGCTAAAGACACCGAAAATAATCACGCTTGTTATATTGAAGCATTGAATACACGTAGAAGAGCAAGTATCGGTATTGATCGAGAAGCATTAAATGATAACAACCTAGACAAGCTTAAAAGAATTAAAGAAATCATTTTAACAAAATAATCCTTTTAAAGCGAGGTTGGGAGAATGAAAGCTTCGAAGAAAAGAAAAATTAGAAAAGCAATTGCTCGTCGCACAAAAGAAGTGGAGAAGCATCAAGTTAATAAAGCTTGGAGAAACATTTTTGTACAAGCTGGAATTATAAAATAGCAATACTGGAGGAATAGAAAATGAATAGTAAACAGTTTTTCGGAATGTATTGGGCTCTTTACTTAATCATTATGTTTGTGACCTTTAGTAACACAAAAAGCTTCATACAAGCAGGACTTGTTATGGTACTTGTAATTTTTATTTCAGAGGTCGATCATCGGTATGGATTTTATAAGGGAAGCAAGAAGGCTAAAAACAAATAAATATAGTCCGGCTAGAAAACTAGAGGACACCAATTCATTAAAGCGGCAATTACAGCTGTTTTAGGAATAGGTGTCCTTTTTATTTTGAAAAGGGAGATGGGGAAATATGAAGGGACTAAAAGATCAATTACGCGAGTGGAAAAAGCAATCGAATCAAGCAAAAAAGAAAACTAAGAAAAAACGAAAAGAGAAGTTAAGCACTCGTGATATTGAAGATTTAATGGGGATTCATGGACCACGTTATGAACGCAGACGTGGAGCATTAAGACAAAAGTAATTTAAAAATAAAAAGGAGTGGTCTTACATGACTAAACAATTATCTTTCTTACCAAAAATCGATAGAGTAGCAACACAAGAGGAATTAGAAGGTGTGTTGGAAAGCGTACGCATACATAGACAATTTGGGATGATGCGTAAAGAAATGAAAGTCACTCCTTCTTATGAAATACGTGAGCATGGTCCTACACATACAGTTGGAAAACCATTAGAAGATGTTGCTATAGCAAATATCCAACAAAGTAAACGAGAAGAGTGGCTTGAAAGAATGTCAGTACGTATTGAGCAGTTTCTAAAACGATTAGGGAACGGACGTGCAGGAAGCATTCAAAGAGATATTATTTATAAACGTTATTTAGAAGAAGAGGACGTATGCGATTACATGGTTTATAACGAAATAGGGATGTCAGAGCGTACTTATCGACGTTGGAAGTCTAAAGCGTTTTATAAGCTTGCTTTTGCACTTGGATTAGAAGTTTACGAGACAGAAGAAACGGGAGGGAATGAATAATGAATTTTGTTCAACCGATACGTGATCCGGAGCAAATACAGCAGCTAAAAGATTATTTTAAGGAAAAGAGCTTACGTAATTACATTCTCTTCATTATGGGAATCAATACAGGCCTGAGAATCTCGGACATTTTGAAATTGAAGGTAGTGGATGTCAAAGGCAGTCATATATCTATGAGGGAAAAGAAAACAGGGAAACAGAAACGAATACAAATTACTGCAGCACTGAAAAGAGAACTTAAATGGTTTATTGAAGAAAGAGAAGATAATGAGTACCTATTGCAAAGTAGACAAGGTAGGAATCGTCCTATTGGTCGTAGTATGGCATATAAGATACTAAGCGGAGCAGCATCAGAGTTTGGATTAGATGAAATAGGCACGCATACATTGAGAAAGACGTACGGGTATCATATGTACATGCAAACGAAAAACATAGCATTACTCATGGAGATATTCAATCACTCGTCAGAGAAGGTTACATTACGTTATATAGGGGTAAATCAAGATGCAATGGACAAAGCAATGACTAGGTTTAAAATCTAAGCATTGCTTTTTCTTTTTAAATCTATACAGTTACTCATAAATTTCGTACTGTGTAACTCAAAAGGGAAAGTTTAATTAAGTCAATAATACCAAGGGATTTAGCGAAGGGGTCAGTTACACACAATACAAGATATGGGTAACTCATTAGTAAAAAATACATAAGAGTGAGAGATAGTTAGGAAATATAAAATAAGTGGCAGAGTCGTGACCGCTTTTTGGCAGGAAATGTGCCGGTTATTTTGGAATTAACGTGATATATTTGTATTGTGAGAAGTGGCGGAAAACACAACTCACTATGTTGTTTCTAATTTTCTAAACGGCTTCATTATGCGGCACATAAAATCCGAAACCAGCAGATGGTACTGATTGAATGTTACCGTGAATGAGGAGAGCTTTTGCTCTTCTTTGAGCTAACAACATCCTAGGTAGACAGAATTAGGAGAACCTGATAAGTTTTCCGATGGTGTCTGTCGTGGTTGTTAGCTGAGAGAAGAATAAAACTTCACATACCGTAATTAAAAAGTAAATAAGAAAATGATGAAAAAAGCATCCATTCGGGTGCTTTTTTTGAGGAGGATGAAGGATGAAAACAAATTTAGTCACTACTATTAGCAAAGATGGTAAAACTTCGGTCGTGGATCAGAGTGCGGAACGAATTTTAATTAAAGCGGAGAAAATTACTATTGTAGGTGAGAACAAATGAAACTAACTAAACAAGAACAAACAGCTGTTTTTGGTAAGTTGATTAATAACGTTCTTGGATTGGAATTAGCCAAGGAGAACATTGATCCACAGAAATTTGAAAAGGCGGTAGCTTTGCATAACGAAATAAATGATATTACGACACCAAAGCAAACGCGTGAAGCGCTTATTAATGTATTAGATAAAGTGATAGATGAATTCCTTGAGATTAAGGAGTGAGTATAGATGTGTGAGGTACGTACAGAAACAAGATATTTTAATAAAGCTGTATGTCTAGTGTGTGGGCATCAAGACAAAGTGCATCATTCATCCAAAGAAGAATATCAAGAAGTAACTGTTTGTCCGAAATGTAACGGTGCTTTTGTAGATATGTGGAAGTTAGGGAAGTATGAGAAACACATCAATCAGCATAAGGAATGTGAACATAAATATCGATTGATGGATAGTAAAACAACACAGATACAAGCTGATAACAGACAAGTATCTATCCATATCTTTGGGAGTTTCTATTGCGAAAAATGTCTTGATATTCAATTCCGTGGAAAGATTGAGGAAGGAGAAAAGAAGAGATGCAATTAACGAAACTCGAGAAGGCAATCGTTCTTGGTACAACCCTTAATGCTATTGATGAAGACAAGCTTGAAGAGTATGTGGAATTAGAAACGTTGCGACCAGTAGTTAAAGTATTAAATAGATTAAACAAGAGAACAAAGACGGAAGAGAAGAAAGAAGCTATAACAAGTTTAATTAGTAAGTTGATGGATGATTTATTAAACAACAAGGGGTGAGATAGAATGCTATGGTTATTAGCTTATCTTATTGTAGGTATGGTTTACATTTCTTCAGGGATGCATTCAACTGTACGCAAGTTGTTAAAAGATGATAAGGGTGATCCTAATCAGGAGATGATAACAATTGCGGTAATGTTATTTCTTATTTGTATCTTCACACCTGTGTGGCCAGCGTTAGTAACAATGAGGATTGCTGGTAAGGTTTATAAGAATAAAGTAAAGGAGTGAAGGGAATTGAATAGCGTTTTAAACGGTAAGATTGCCGCGCTTGGTCTTATGCCTATTGATAAGAAAGCATATATCAAATACCTTAAGCCACATGAGAAAGTAAATAAGAAGGCTGGTATTGATGTTAATCGATTCAAGTATTACAAACTGTACGGACAGGAACCTATGCTTTACTCGATAGAATATCTCACGCAAACGCCAATAAAAGATTTATTGGAAAGAGATAGAGAGAATCAAATACGTTGGGTAAAGACAGATGAATGAATATAAAACTAAACAACAGAAGCGTAAGTTCTATGACAGTGGTGAGTGGAAGAGTATACGTGAACAAGTAAAGAAGCGTGACAACTATGAATGCCAAGAGTGTAAGCGCAATGGTAGTGTTCGTGTGGACACTAATGAATACAGTGAGAGTGCCAAGCGTAAGAAGATACAACTCGTTGTCCATCATATCAAAGAGCTTGAACATCATCCAGAACTTGCATTAGAAATGGATAATCTCGAAACAGTCTGTGTGGATTGCCATAATAAAGAACATGGAAGATTCTTTGAAAAGAGACCGAATAAATGGGAAAACGATGAAAAGTGGTAAAAATGATTCGATAATAACACCCCCCCTTAAAAAATTTCATCAAAAAATGCTCTAAGGGGCACCGGAGGAGGGGTTAACTGTCAGGTTTTTTTCGAAATTACGCACGTAAGGGGGGGTGGGTAGATGGCTGTTAGTATTGTGAGGTTAAAAGAACAGCTCATGAATAATATTGATATTACAGATTTAATCGAAGTTGAAAAAGTAGAAAGATATATTGATCTGGTCAAAGCGTTTAGAAAAATAAATAAAACCATTAATAAAGAAGGTGAATCTGTAACAGTAAAAAATGGTTCTCAAGTTTTTGTTAAAGCCCACCCTCTTATAAGTGAGCGGAACAAAATTAACAGTTCTTTAATTGCTTTAGGAAGAGATATAAAATTTGTTCCTAAAGTTGGTGCTTCTAATACGGGATACAGTCCAAGTGATTTAATATGATCAGGCAAAAGTATGTAGATGAATACATTAAGCTTTATAGAAGTGGAAAAATTAAATTCAACAAAGAAAGAGAACTGTTAATTGACTATCTAGAAAAGTATGTTTTAAACAGAGACGATTTGTATTTTGATGATGAAATGATTGAGAAGTGTATCCGCTTTGGGGAGAAATGGTACTTCCCGCTACAATCATTTCAGAGATTCTTAATAGCATTCGTTTTTTTGTTTTATAAGAAAAACGGACGTGTATTTTATCGTAAATTCTTGTGGATGCTAGGACGTGGTGGCGGTAAAAACGGATTAATATCAGTCATCATTCATTTTTTAATTAGTGAAATGCATGGTATCACGGAGTATAACATTTCTGTTGTTGCAAACAGTGAAGAGCAAGCAAAAACCAGTCCAGATGAAGTTCATAAATGCGTCAAACGAAATGAAATATTGCAACGAGCATTTAAAACCACATTAACCCAAACTGTTTCTAAAGCTACAGGAAGTATATTGAAGTTTAGAACGTCTAATGGAGATACAAAGGATGGTTTGCGTGATGGCGCGGTTGTATTTGATGAAATACATCAATATGAAAGCAATAAAGATGTTCGAGTCCACATTAGCGGTTTAGGGAAAAAGAAAAACCCTCGTGAATTTTACATTGGTACAGACGGGTATGTAAGAGACGGATTTCTAGATAAGCAAAAAGAAAAAGCAATGAAAGTTTTAAATGGTGAAGCCCGTCCCAATGCTATATTTCCGTTCATTTGTAAATTAAATGATGAAAAAGAAGTCGATGATATCGATAATTGGGAAATGGCGAATCCAATGTTATCTCATCCTTTAAGTGAGTATGCTGAGGGGTTACTTGAAACGATAAAAGAAGAATACGAGGATTTAGAGGATGATCCAAGCAACCGAGAGGAGTTCATGACAAAACGAATGAACTTGCCAGTTACAAATTTGGAGCGATCTGTTGCGAAATGGTCAGAAATTCTTGCTACAAATCGTCCATTTCCTGATTTATATGCTCAAGAATGTATAGGGGCATTAGACTTTGCAAGTATTCGAGACTTTGCAGCATGTGGTCTTTTATTTAGACAAAATGGTGAATACATTTTTAAAACTCATTCCTTTGTTCGGAAAGAATTTGTTGATATCTATTACGGATATTCTAAAAAAGCAGGTGAATTTAAAAAGCAGAAATTTGCTCCTATAAAAGAGTGGGAAGAGCAAGGACTACTAACTGTTGTGGATGAACCAACTATTAATCCTCAGCATATTGTTGATTGGTTTGTAGAAATGCGAGAACAATATGGGGTTAAAAAGATTATAGCTGATAATTTCAGAATGGAAGCAATAAGACCATTATTAATAGCGGAAGGGTTTGAAATAGAAGTAATACGAAATCCAAAAGCAATTCATAGTTTATTAGCTCCACGTATTGAAATGGCATTTGCGAATAAACAAATTATATTTGATGATAATCCGCTAATGCGTTGGTATACTCAAAACGTGTTGGTTGTTATAAAAGGTGATGGAAATAAAATATATGAAAAGAAAGAGCCTGTTCGTAGAAAAACAGATGGATTTCAGTGTTTTGTTCATGCTCTTTATCGAGCAGATGAAATACAAGAAGCAACCGACTTCATACTAAGCGATATAAAATTCTAAAAAAGGGGGTGATAATCATTGGTTGGTTAGGTTCTGTATTTAAAAGAAATAAAGAGCTGGAATTTATGCTTGATCTGGACTTAATTGCTGATACAGCAAACAGGGTTCATATGAAACGATTGGCAATTGATACATGTGTATCATTTTTAGGAAGAACCATTAGTCAATCTGAATTCAGAGTAAGACATGGTAAAGCATTTGAGAAGAATGAGCTTTATTATCGATTAAACGTAAGACCAAACAAAAATATGACCGCGAGCACCTTTTGGGAAAGATTTATTCGTAAACTTATTTATGATAATGAGTGTTTAGTTATACAAGCAGATGATGGTGATTTACTCATTGCAGATGGATTTCAACATAATGAATATGCTGTGTTTGAAGATAATTTTACCGATGTAATAGTAAAAGATTATACGTTTAAGAGAAGTTTTAAGCAAAGCGAAGTTATTCATTTGAAGTATCGGAATGATAAATTATCTCCACTTATTGATGGATTATTTGCAGATTATGGGGATTTGTTCGGTAGGATATTGAACTCTCAAAAACGTAAAAACCAAGTTCGCGGAACAGTTGACATGGATATGATTGGTGCTAAAACTGAGGAACAAATAACAAAGTTACAAGAATTCATAGACAACATGTATAAGGCGATAGGTACGAAAGATATAGCTATTGTGCCGCAACAAAAAGGGATAAAATACGATGAAGTATATAACGGCTCCGCTAATGGTCCGAGTGTGGAAGAAATCAATAAAGTAACAAATGGTTTCTTAAATCAAGTAGCAATGGCGATGGGTATTCCTACTGCTTTGATATATGGGGAAATGGCTGATGTAGAAAAGCAAACGAAAAACTACATGCTATTCACCGTAAATCCTTTACTAAAGAAATTATCCGATGAATCAAATGTGAAATTTTTTGAGATGAAAGATTATCTTGGAGGACAAAGGATAGAAATTAAATCTATTTCTTATCAAAGTATTTTTGATCTTGCAACAAGCATTGATAAACTTATTTCTTCTGGTGCCTTTACAGGTAATGAAATTAGATTGGAGGGAGGATATGAAGCTTCAAATGATCCGAACTTGGATAAACACTATATTACAAAAAACTATACTCAAATGAATGGAGAAAAAGGAGGTGAGGAATGATGGAGCAGGTGAATATGAATAAGCTTTTGAATTTAAAACGAGATATTCGTTTTGAAGCTAAAGGTGAAAATGAGTACAAATTAACCGTTTATGGATCAATTGGCGGATGGTTTAGTGAAAATAATGCTGAAGCAGTAAGAAGAAAAATTCAAGATGTTAAAGCAGAAAAAATTCACGTTCATATTAATTCGGGTGGAGGTTCCGCGTTCGATGGTGTAGCAATTTGTAATCAGTTAAAGCAGCATAGTGCAGAAATTATAGTTCATATTGATGGTTGGGCAGCTAGTGCCGCATCTGTAATTGCAATGGCTGGTGATAAAATCATTATGCCTAGTAATACTATGATGATGATTCATCAAGCGAGTACCTTTGAATATGGAAATGCAGATCTTTTTGAAAAAACAGCACGAGATTTACGAAAGATTGATTCAGCTTTAGCAGCATCTTATAAGAAACGTTTTGTTGGAACAGATGAAGAGCTAAAACAACTTTTAAAAGATGAAACTTGGCTAACAGCAGAGGAAGCAGTTGCTCTTGGTTTAGCGGATGAAATTGCGGATGAAATTGAAATTGATGACACGCAAGAAGATGAAGAAGTGGAAGTTGTAGAAAATTTCAAAGAAGATTTAGTAGCTAAATATACAAAACAACCAAATAATCAAAATCTAAAAGAGCCTATTCAAGAGCCTGTTAATACAAAACAGAATCTGAGTACGCTCTTTTTAACTTTAGGAGGAAAATAAAATATGGTGATTAAATTTAATAATTTTGAAGAAAAGAAATTAGCATTTGCGAAAGCAACACAAGAGGGAACAGCAGAAGAGCAATCAGCGGCGTTAAATTCGATGATTGAAGCGCTTGCTACAGATGTGCGAGTAGATATTTTAAATCAAGTAAATGAATCTATGGTAGACCGTTCTATTATGCAATCTCGTGGTTCCAATGTATTAACGAGTGAGGAAATGAAGTTCTTTAACGCGGTTGTGCAAGATGGTGGATTTAAAGATACTGAGATTCTATCTAAAACAACGCAGGAGAGAATCTTTGATGATTTAGTAAGTGGACATCCATTCTTAGAACATATTGGGTTAGAAAATTTAGGAGCTGTTACAGAACTTATCTATGGAGATCCAGAAGGTGCAGCTGTATGGGGACCATTATTTGGTGATATTCAAGGACAATTAAATGCTACATTCCGAAAAGAACCTATTACGCAACTTAAATTAACAGCATTTATTCCATTATCAAATGATATGTTAAATTTAGGACCAGTATGGGTAGAACGTTATGTACGTGCAATGATTACAGAAGCAATGGCAGTTGGATTAGAAAGAGGATTTGTAGTAGGTACAGGTAAAAATGAACCTATTGGATTATTAAAAGATCCCAGTGGAAGTGTTACGGGTGGAGTGTATCCAGATAAAAAAGTTGCTGGTACTTTAACGTTTGAGCCAGGTTGTAAAACAATTAATGAATTAAAAAATGTTGTTAAGTTACTTGCTAAAAAATTAAAAGCTGATGGTAAAGATGCAGATAAGCCGAAGAATATTGCTGGAAAAGTAGTTATGGTGACGAATCCCTTTGACACATTTGATGTTCAAGCAAATGCAACAACTTTAAATGCAGCTGGGGTTTATGTAACGAGCTTACCATTTAATCCAACACCTACAGAATCAGTGTTTGTACCTCAAGGGAAAGTGTTGTTTTTTGTTAAAGGGCAGTATATTGCAGCAATGGGTGGAACGGAGCCGATTAAAAAGTTTGATCAAACGTTAGCGTTAGAGGATGCAACACTTTATATCGCTAAACAATATGCTACAGGTAAACCAAAAGATAAATATGCAGCACAAGTTTATGAATTGAAAATTGAGGAAGTAACGCCACCGACACAAGGATGATGTGAATGAATACAGTAATTTCAGATGTAACTATACAGGAGTTTAAAGAGAGGATGCACTTAGGTGATGAGGAAGATGATAACCTAAAGCGCATCCTTTCTACGTCTAATAAGGCGTTACTTAGGGTTTGTGGGGATTATGATTTAAATAATGACGAGGAGTTCAAAGAATTAGTCTTTGAACGCTCTCGTTATGTTTATAACGATGCATTAGAGTATTTTGACAAGAATTTTTTAAGTCAGATTAATAGTTTAGGCATCGATAAAGCATTAGAAGAAATTAAATTGGACGGTGATTAATATGCGTCCCTTTCAGTATAAAAAACCACTAAATACAGGTGATTTTAGAAATCGAATTATCATCGAACAACCTGAAGTAATAAAAGATGAATTGAATCAAGAAGTCGAAACAGGTATTTGGCAAGAAGTAAAAAAGGCATGGTCGATGATAAAAACGGTAAAAGGTTCGGAATACATTGAAGCTTCGGCTTCACAGTCTACAAGAATTTATCGGTTTGTAATTCCTCATACGACAGGTATTACAGAATTAATGCGAATTAAAATGAATGGTCGTATCTTTGACATTATCGAACCTCCAATGAATGATGATGAAATGTATCAAACATTGACTATTATCGCAAAGGAGCATGTTTAATATGAACGATTTTGCGAGCGATCTTGCTAGAGAATTACAAAGGTATGCAAATGTTGTAGAAGAAGAATTGCTAACAGCACAAGAAGAAGTAGCCGATCTTGCTGTAAGTAAATTAAGACAAAGTGGTCCTAAAAAAACAGGTGCTTATCGTAAAGGGTGGCGTAAGAAAAAAGAAGGTAATAGCGTTGTCGTCCACAATACCAAAGGACAACTAACGCATCTTTTGGAAAATGGCCATGCAAAGGCTGGTGGTGGACGTGTTCCGGCTCAAGTACATATTCGTCCAGTTGAAGAGTATGTAATTAATGAATTACCGAGACAGATTGAAAGGGCGCTTGAATAATGACATTAGGTGAATTAACAAAAATCCTTGAAGCTACAGGTTATCCTGTGGCTTATTCGCATTTCATAGCAACGCCAGGTAAGTCAGTGCCAGCACCACCTTATATTTGTATCCTTGTGGATGGATCAGCAAATTTAATGGCTGATAACAAGGTTTATCACAAGATAGACGATGCAAATATTGAGCTTTACACAACTAAAAAAGATTTAGTTGCAGAAGCAAAACTTGAAAAAGTCCTAGACGATCATGATATTCCTTATGAATCGTATGGGACTTTTATTGAATCTGAGAAATTATTTCAAAAAATATATGAAACGAGGTTGATGTAAATGACTAAAGAAAATAAAGTCGCATTTGGTTTGAAAAATGTTTATTACGCACTTTATGACGTTACGGATGGGGTTGTTACATTTAAAACACCAATACCGATTCCAGGTGCTGTTGAATTAACATTTGATCCACGCGGAGATTTAATTGAATTCTATGCGGATGACATGCTTTACTATGCAGCGAGTAATAACCAGGGGTATGATGGAACGTTATCTATTGCGACTGTTCCTGAACAATTTGCTATTGATGCGTTAGGTGAACAGTTAGATGAAACAGATGGGGTATTAAATGAGTTAGCTGATGCGAAAGGTAATCCATTCGCCTTATTGTTTGAGTTTGATGGTGATGTAAATGCGACTCGACACGTTATGTACAATAATTCAGCAAGCCGACCAACTATTGCATCTAAAACTAAAACCAATTCAGCGGAGCCAAATACAAATGAACTTAAATTTGTATCAAGCCCTATTGATATTAATGGAAAACGTATGGTTAAAACAAAAACAACTTCTAAAACAACTCAAGCTCTTTACGATAACTGGTACAAAGAAGTGTACGTAAAGAAAACAGCAGCATCAAAAGGAGCGTAAATAAATGGAAAAGACAATTACAATAGACGGAAAACAAGTCAGATTAAAAAGTACAGCGGCAACAGTTAAAAAGTATAAAGCACAATTTAGACGTGATTTATTTGCAGATATGTTCAAATTAGGAGTTATTGCTCCTTCAAATCCTCAAGCTGACGCTACTATTGATTTAGCAAATGCAGATTTAAGTAAAGTAGATTTTGAGGTTGTTTATGATCTAGTTTGGTTATATGCGAAAGCAGCAAATCCAGAAATTGCTGATCCAATTACATGGTTAGATGGTTTTGACGAGTTCCCTATCTCTGAGATTCTTCCAGAAATTATGGACATGATTCAAAGTACGATGGGCGCAAAAAAAAAATAAAGAAAAGTAATGGAGAGCAAGGGACTTTCAGTGATGAAGAATTAACCACTGATACGTTCCTTGCTCTTTGTTATAAAGCGAAACTAACAAGTTGGGATTTAGAAGATATGACAATTGGTGATTGCTTTGACTACATTGCTGAATTCGCCGAAATGGAGAATCCGGACAAAGAAGAAGTTAGAAAAGCAAATCAAAAAGACTTCGATTCATTCTAAGAAAGGGGTGAGAAAATGGCGGGAAGAATTAAAGGTATTACGATTGAAATTGCTGGTGAAACTACAGGTCTTCAAAATGCTTTAAAAGACGTAAATAAACGTAGTAATGATTTAACAAAAGAGTTGAAAGATGTTGAACGGTTACTAAAGTTTGATCCTGGTAATTTGGAAGCATTAGCGCAAAAACAACAGTTACTCACACAACAAATAGAAAATACAACGCAGAAATTAGATAAATTAAAGGCAGCGGAACAACAAGTACAAGCCCAATTTCAAAACGGTAAAATTTCTGAAGAACAATATCGTGCTTTTAGGCGTGAGATTGAATTTACAGAAGGGTCTCTTAATGGTCTGAAAAATAAGCTTGGAAACATGAAGGCTGAACAAGATAATGTAGCGAGTTCCACAAGGCAATTAGAAACATTGTTTAGCGCAACTGGGAAAAGTGTTGATGATTTTGCAGGAGCATTAGGGAATCGTCTTGTGAATGCGATTAAAAGCGGCACAGCAACAAGTAGACAATTAGACCAAGCGATTGGCCTTATTGGTCGTGAGGCGTTAGGAGCGGAAGGTGACATTGAAAAATTACAGCGAGCGCTACGCTCTGTAGATTCTGGTAATTCCATTCAACAAGTACGAAATGAATTAAGGGACTTACAGCAAGAAGCTGGTAGAACAGAGAAAAAATTTGAGGGGTTAAAAATAGGATTAGAAAATGTCATCGGTGGAATGGCAGCAGGTGGCGGAATTGCGGCCGCTATTGAAAAATCGATGGATATGTCAAAATTGCAAACCAAAATTGACATAAGCTTCAATGTTCCTGAGTCCTCAAAAAAATCAGTAGAGGAAGCCACAAGAGGTATTTCAGCCTATGGATTAGATGCTGAAGAAGCTCTTGAAGGTGTAAGGAGACAATGGGCATTAAATAAAGGTGTTAGTGATGAAGCTAATGCTTCTTTTGTAAAAAGCGCAGCTGTTATTTCTCAATCATATGCAGGTATTGATTTTACTGAGTTAATTCAAGAGACAAATGAAATTGGCAATGAGTTGGGGCTATCCCAAGAGCATGCCCTATCTATGACGAATACTTTGTTAGGCATAGGGTTTCCGCCTGAACAGCTAGACATTATTGCCGAATATGGAGGGCAGCTTACAAGGGCAGGATACAGCGCTGAAGAAGTACAGGCAATTATGGAAGCTGGTGTTGATACAGGAACCTGGAATTAGATTATAGTTCCCTTGTATGGCGACGTACAATGAAAAACTCCTTTAATTCAGTGAAACTCTCAAATGAGACAATACTGAGCGAAGCCTTTTAGTTAAGGAACGTGCAACGACTAGTCGAAAGACGTAGGGTGTAAGCAAATGACACTCGAAATGGGGAGCAACTCAAGTAGTTGAAGATATAGTCTAATCTATGCGGTGACGTATAGCAGTTCATAAGAGAACGGGCGTGACGTTGCGAATCACGTTGAATATAAATGATTGATAATCTCTTAGACGGTTTGAAAGAAGGTCGTATCAAAGCGGCTGAATTCGGTCAAGGTGTCGATAAAGCTATGACAGAAGCTCTTGAAGGTACAAAAATTTCAGCAGAACAAGTTGAGGTATGGGGGAAAGCTGTAGCTAACGGTGGTAAAGCAGGTTCAATAGCTATGACTGAAATCGCACAAGCTTTATCAGAGGTTGATGATGAAACAAAACGAAATGAATTAGGTGTTAAATTTTTCGGTAGATGATAAATTGTGCCGAAATAAAATCGTTCAAAAACGGTGAAAGCTCAGCATGTAAAGGTGGTGCTAATACCGTGGTAAAGCACATTTTAAAAGATGTGGCTCACCGTAACGCATAGGAGTTGAACCTGTATTACAGAATAAAATACTCCCACGAGTGAACGACAACCCTATAGGTTGAAAATATATGCTGAGCCGAGGATGAGTTAACATCCTATAATGCGGAGAAATCCCCGGAAGTAGAGGATAAAAAGCCTTTACGATAACAAAATGACAATGTATGAAGATCAAGGGCAAAACATCATTAATACTTTGCTAGGTGCGAAAGAGAAAACAGTTGATTTTGGAAAGCAACAGGATAAATTGAATGATTCCATTAAGAAAATGGATGCAAACCCAGCAGTTAAATTCCAAAAAGCAATGCAAGATTTACAAATGGCCCTCAAACCTGTTCTTGGAGTTATAGCTGATGTTGTTGCTAAAATTGCGGATTGGATTTCTAATAATCCAAAGTTAGCAGCTACATTAGCAGCTATAGCAGTAGCTATAGGTGTAATTTCAGGAGCGTTTATGGCTTTAGCACCAATAGTTGTTGTCATATCGACCATAGGGGCCGCAATGATGGGATGGATAGCAGCAATCGCTTTGATTGTAGCCGCTGTAGTTGCTTTAGGTGTAGTTATTTATAAAAATTGGGATTCTATCACGAAATGGACCATTGATACTTGGAAGGCAATTGGAGATTTCTTAGTAGGAATATGGAAAGGTATAGCACAATGGGCGAGTGATACATGGAATAGTATCAGTGAATCCACATCATCCATATGGAATTCAATTAAAGAATATTTAATAGAGCTATGGAATGGAATCAGGGATTTATTAACTGGAACATGGAATACGATGGTTGAAAATACTACAGAAATATGGAGTTCAATTGTCGAATACTTAACCGGAGTTTGGAATGGTGTAGTTGAGACATTATCAGCAGCTTGGAACAGTATTAAACAAACAACTTCTGAAGTGTGGACAGCGATTAGTGAGTTTTTCATTAGCACCTGGAATGGACTAGTTGCTTTTATAACTCCTGTACTACAAGGAATTGCTGATTTCTTTTCTATTATTTGGAATGGAATTACAACAGTTATTCAAACTGTATGGAATTTCATTACTCAATACTTGCAAGCAATTTGGACAGCTATTTTATACTTTGCTACTCCAATATTTGAAAGTATCAAGAATTATATTACTGAATGTTGGAATACGATTAGTTCTACTACAAGTTTTGTGTGGGAAACGATTAAGAATTTCTTAGTTTCCTGTTGGAATGGGCTTGTAGCATTTGTTGTGCCGATTTTTGAACAAATCAAGACTTGGATCATTGCGGTGTGGAATACAATTAGTACAACAACAGTAAATGTATGGAATGCAATTAAGAGTTTCTTGCAATCATGCTGGAACGGAATAGTTGCTTTTGTGGTACCAATTTTTAATTCAATAAAAGAATGGATTATAAATACATGGAAAACGATTAGTTCTACTACAAGTGCAGTATGGAGCGCTGTTACAAACTACTTATCTAGTTTATGGAACTCAATGGTTTCAACAGCAAGGTCTATTTTTAATAATATTAAAGAAGTTATTTCATCTATATGGAATGTGATTAGTAGTATGAGTAGCAGCGTGTGGAATGGAATTAAATACACGCTTTCTAGTATTTGGAGTGGTATTACATCAACAGCATCATCGATTTGGACTGGGTTGACAGACGCAATAATGACTCCTGTGTATTGGGTTACTAACGCTGTTAACAGAGCTTTTTACGGTATGCAATCGGCTGTGCTTGGTGTATGGAGTGGTCTTAAAAGTGGTATAAAATCAGCTATTAACGGAATTATTTATATGATAAATAAATTTATTGCCGCATTCAATACACCAGCACAATTATTAAATCAAATCCCTGGAGTGAGCGCCCCAACGATTCCATATGTTCCGATGCTTGCTAAAGGTGGAAAACCTGTAGGCGATGGTTCATTTATTACCGGAGAAGCCGGACCAGAATTATTTACTAAGAAAGGTAATTCCATTACGGTTACACCTTTATCATCAAAAGAAAAATCGCTTGGTATAACAGGAACAATGAATCAATTGATGGGGGATATGAGTCGTATGATGGCTAGTTCTATGAGTCAGTTGTCAGGTCTAAAGACTGTTATGAGTGGTGTATATGGAAATATGTCAAATAGTAGACAAGCTATGACCAGCGGCGTTGCAAATCAAGTATTCAATTACTCTCCTGGATCATCCGGTGATAACAGGGTAAGTCCAATGCAGGGCAGCGAATTAGTAGTAGAAGTTCCTGTTGTTTTAGATGGGCGAGATGTAGCACGCGGTACTTATCGCTATACAACCGAATATCAAGAAAGAGAAGCAAAAAGAAACGCAGACTTTTAGGTTTGGGTTTCTTTTATTTTATTAAGAAATGGGGTGTTAAAGTGAGCTCTTTTACATTTAACAAGGAACGTAAAAACTTTATTCAAATTGCAAAAGGATGGAAAAGACCAGCTTGGGCACCGTTAAAAAGGAATTTTTTAAGTGTTCCTGGATATCCAGGTGCAAGATTATTAAACACACAAACGGAAATGCGTGTTTTATCAATCCCTGTAGGAATTATCGTTCCTGATGGATCAGATTTAGAAATCATAAAAGAAGAAATTGCAGATTGGTTAATTACAGATCAAGCAGCAGAGCTTACTTTCGATGTAGAACCAAATAGAACATATTTAGCAGTAGTGGATGATAGTTTTGATCCAGATGAATTTGTAACGCTTGGCATCGGTACAATTAAATTTGTTTGTCCCACACCATATAAATTAGGGAAAGTACAGACTCACACATTCACTCAAAGTTGGTCAACTGAGATTACCTCAGAGTTCACGAATAAAGGAAGTGTAGAAGCTCCAGCGTTAATTGAAATGACTGTAAAAGAACCAAGCACTTTTTTAGATGTATGGTTTGGTAAATATCCTTTAGAACGAAACTATTTCCGTATTGGTTATCCCCTAACTGTGGAGGAAACAACGGTACAAGAGCGTGAGCGTGTGCTATGGGATGAAATGGCTTCACCTATTGGTTGGACTCCTGTTACTGGACAATTTGATGATATGAAAGGGACAGGTAGTTTTAAATCAAGAGGCGGTTACGCACTATATTGTGAAGAATACGGAGAAGAGAAAGGATTTTACGGCGCAATAGCTAAGAAAAGTATTCCAGGCGGTCCATTACAAGATTTTGAAATGGAAGCATGGATGACTTTAAAGTCCAAAAATATTGAAGAAATGGGGCGGTGTGAGGTTCTCCTGTTAGATGATGCAAGCAACCTGGTAGCTCGTATTAACATGAATGATCTATATGTCACTGCCGAAATTACAAAAGCGCATATGAAAATTGGGAATAGCGGAACGCCTAATAGTATTAAGAAATTAGTAGATACAAGCGGCTTTTACTCATCTACTTTCAATCAATTTCGGGGGCGCCTGCGTATTGCTAGAAGAGGGACACAATGGTCTGTATATGTAGCTAAATTTATAGATGGTAAAGAGATAGACGGAGCATCCCTAGTTGAACAATGGAACGATGTTGACAACAGTAATCCAATGACAAACCGAAAAATTGCACAAGTTATGATTGCACTTTGTAAGTGGGACAATCACCAACCTATTAACGAAATGCAATTTGATGATTTAAAGATTTGGAAGGTAAACAAGGTCCCTTCTAATACAAAGCCTTATATTTTCGATACAGGTGATAAAGTAATTATCGATACAGAAAGAAGCCTTGTTACGATTAACGGAAAAGATGCTATCAATATTAAAGATATATTTAGTGAGTTTCCTAAGATCATACGTGGAGATAATCGTATTGATATTACGCCACCAGATGTTAGAGCAACAATTAGTTACAGGGAGCGATACAGATGAGAACGCCAAGTGGTGAATTGCATGTTGTTGATTTTAAAACAGAACAAATTGTAGCATCTATTCAACCCACAGATTATTGGGATGATAAACGACATTGGGAAATCAAAAATAACATTGATACATTAGAGTTTCGAGTATTTGATAATACAAGGCATTCATCCACACTTATGCAGCAAAACTTAGTATTAAAAGAAGTGCGCGATGGTCGTATCGTTCCTTATGTAATTACTGAAATTGAAAAGAATTCTGATGATAGATCAGTAATCGCTTATGCATCTGGTGAATGGATTCAACTTGCTAAAGCTGGAATTATCCCTCCACAAAAATTAGAAGGTAAGACCTTAATAGAAATGATGGATATAGCTCTTGCGGGTACGAAGTGGAAAAAAGGAAATTTAGAATATGCTAGTTTCCGTTCCATGACTATTGATGAATTCATTGATCCATTAAGTTTTCTAAAAAAGATAGCATCATTATTTGAACTAGAAATACAATACCGCGCTGAAGTTGTAGGCTCTCAAATCGTTGGGCGTTATGTAGATATGGTAAAGAAGCGTGGTAGAGAAACAGGAAAAGAAATAACCCTTGGTAAAGATTTGATGGGGATTAAAAGGATTGAAAACTCTCAAAACATCTGTACAGCTTTACTAGGTTTCGTGAAAAAAGAAGGCGAAGAGTTTGTTACTATTACAGAAATAAATGGTGGTGTCCCTTATCTTGTGGACAGCGATGCATTTCAAAGGTGGAATGAGAAAGGGCAACATAAATTTGGATTCTATAGTCCCGAGACAGAAAATGAAGACATGGATCCAAAACGTTTAATGACTCTTATGAAGACGGAGTTGCAAAAGCGTGTAAATACATCTGTCTCTTATGAAGTTGAAGCACAATCAATTGGTCGTGTTTTTGGATTAGCTCATGAGTTAATTAATGAGGGCGATACGATTCGAATTAAAGATACTGGATTCACACCTAAACTTTATCTAGAAGCAAGAGCAATTGCAGGTGATGAATCATTTAAAAATCCATTACAAGATAAATATGTATTTGGTGATTATCATGAAATTATTGATCCGAATGAGGAATTAAGAAAATTATATAATAAAATTCTTGGATCATTAGGTAGTAAAGCAAGTAAAGAAACCCTTGAACAACTCGAAAAACTGGCGAAAGAAGCTAAAGAAACGGCTAACAATTCTAAACAGACTGCTGACGATGCGTCCGCAGCAGCGCAAATAGCAAAGGATATCGCAGATGCTGTTTTAATAAAACAAAAAGATTTTCAAACGAAAATTATAAAAAGTACAACACCGCCTTCTAATCCTATTAAAGATTTGACATTATGGTTAGACATAAGTAACTCGGAAAAGCCGATCCTTTATCTGTGGAATGGAACGAAGTGGGACAGATTAACCCCTGACACTTCTATTATAGACGCTGATATAAAAGGTATTGAGGAAGAGATTAAGAATCTCCAAATTGAAGTTGGCTCTAAAGTTAATCAGCAATGGGTTAAGGAACAAATTCAAACTGACATCCAAAATAAAGCTGATATCAAAGATGTTTACAAGAAAACTGAAATTGATAAAGCTTTAGAGGGTCATGTCAAAGTACAGTCGTATGAGATTGATAAAAAGGCATTACAGGAAGGCATAACAAATAATGCCAATATAATTACCGCAAATGATAAGAACTATATCAAACGTTTTACTGAAAATGAATCTAAGATTACTCAAACAGAAAAAGAGATCAAAACACAAATTGAAGAATTGAGTGTTACGAATAAAAAAGTTAATTTGCAAGGAAATACGATTGATGAAGTTCAAAAGAAAACAAATGAAATTGTTCAAGATGCTAATGGGACAAAGCAAACGATTACTGAAATACAAACTACAATGCAAAATCAATTAGCTACATCGCGAAACTTACTAGATAACTCAGATTTTGAAGCTGATTTAGAAGGCTGGAAGCTCATGGGTGGAGCTAATGTTAAAGTTACTGTTGGTACGTTTGCTGAGGTAAATAATTCTGAGATGCCTGGTTTTAATAAATATGTGAAGATTGAAAGAACAGGTGAGACAGGTGATATATGGTTTTATAAAGATTTACAAACGCCACTTGGAGATGGAATTATTTCTATGTGGGCAAGGTCTCAAACCAATGATTCTAAGAGCGTACCAGCTTTAGGTGTTAAGGATAATGCAGATGGGTTAACCGGTCAGCCTGGTGTTAAATACTTCATAAGTAATGTACCAGGAGAAATGAGAGATGGTAAATGGTATCAGTTCCATTTAAATTGCAAAATTGAACATGGGAAAGTACGTGTTTATTTTGGCCAACGTCAAGGAACGCCTGTTGGATCGGCTGTTTATATAACAGGTGTAAAACTTGCTCAAGGTAATATGAAAGACAATTGGTCTAAATCACCCGGGGACATCACAACTAATACAGAGTTCAAAAAGAAGACCGCTGAAATTATTACGAGCGTTGATAAGGTTAGTTCAACTCTAACAGAGACAAATAAACAAGTAGTAGTAGTTGAAAAGAAAGCTGATACAGCTAATGAACAAATAACTACAACGATTAAGAAGGTTTCTGACGTATCACAAACGGTAGACGGATTAAAAGTCAATGTATCAGATATCTCTAAAATTCAACAAGGGCATACAACTGAAATACAACAGCAGAGTTCTAAAATAGAAGCCAATGCGAAAGCTATTCAAACGAAGGTTGATAGTCAATTTGTCGAGGAGTATACAGGTGGATTAGGCAGCACTCAGCTGTTAAGGGATGCTGAATTTACTGATGGATTCAAGTATTGGTATAAATCTAATAACGCAAATTTCACTGCTGAAGTAGATGCAACTAATCTATATAACGGTAGTCCATCAATGCGTTTACAAGGGGTTAATCAGACGGCGAACGTTAGTACAAATGTGACATCGACCACTAAGATACCTGTTACGCCAGGAGAAAAAATTACGGCTTCTGTAGCGCTCTTTACAAAAAAGTTAAGTGAACATATCAATCCTTATCTAACGTGTGCTGTTGTTTGTTGGGATAGTAATAATCAACAACTAACAGCGATGGGGTGGAATACTAAGGTAGCAGATAATACTTGGACGAAAACATCCCATACAGTAACAGTTCCAGACACCGCTGTAAGAATGGAATTACGTGTATACGTAACGAGAAACGGAGAATTGTGGTTCTCTAAGCCGATGTTACAACGTGGAGAGGTAGCTAGTTATTTCACATTACACCCTAAAGACTACACTGACTATGACAAGTTAGTTGATGATATAGCGAGTCGTGTTTTAACTGAGGATTACGATAAGAAAATGACACAAATGAATACTCAGTTTACCCAGACTTCTAAAGCGCTAGAATTAAAAGCAGAAGCGAGGAATGTTTATACAAAAGATGAAGTCGATAATAGAAGTGATGCAATAGTAGAAACTATGAATGCTCAATTTAATGTTCAGGCTTTTGAAATAAATTCGAGGGTGACCAAAGGAAGTATTATTTCATCTATCAATCAAACAGCAGAAACTATTAAAATTCAAGCAGGTAAAATAGAGTTAGATGGAACAACTATAGCAAAGTATCTAGAAGCGCAGGAGCTTAAAGGGACTACAATACGAACAGACAATGGTGTTAATTATGTCCACATTCAAAAGCAATTCATCCGTTTAATGGAGTCAAATGTAAGCAGAGTTTACCTTGGATACTATAAAGATCGCACAAGCCAAATTCAACCAACAGTTGTATTAGGGGGAGATTCTGATTTCCAAGACGGTTCGGTTGTCTTAAGTAAACAACCAACACAAGGATTCTTAGGAGTAATAAACGGAAAAGATTCTAACGGAGACCCTTATTTTGTAAGCTCAGTTATATTCAAAAGATCAGGTGATTTGAACCTTAACGCAGGAATGAATGGGAATGTAACTGTTAAATCTGGTATAGGTATAAATCATTATGCGCAAGGTGGCTCGTATTGGGTAGAAGCTACTGGTGGTATCGGATTAAAAGGTGGAAATAAAAACGTATTGATAGACAGTCGAACAGCTATTATTTTCAGCTTAAAAGATAAAAATATGCTTGATGTAGTGGACTACAATGGAGATACGGATTTACGGTTCCAAACACTAACGCTTAGAAATGGACCTTCTAGCTATGCGGGTAAATTACAGGTTAAATCCGGTTCAGGTACTTCTTTTTCGCCTGTAGTGGCAAGTAATTTTGAAACATCATCGCAACGTAAGTATAAAACAAACATTCGAGATGTACAGTTTAGCGCTTTAGAAAAAATTATGGCGTTAAATATCCAACAATACAATTTGAAAACGGATATGGAACAACTATATGAAATGCGAATGAATCGTCAAGATAACGATTCGGTACTTACTACTAATGATATTCAAACTCGATATGGTTGGATTGCAGATGATGAAAGTAATCCTGAATGCTTTGTTACAAAAGAAAAAAATGCAGCTGAAATATATTCTTCAATAGCACTTCAAATAAAAGCATTCCAAGAAGAAAAACATGCTAAAGATGCTGAGATTGAAGAGTTAAAAGAAGAGAATAAACAAATGAACCGTAGAATTGAAGTGTTAGAACAATTGTTAGTTCAAAATTTAATTGATAAGAAACCAGAACAGCTATAAGCTGTTTTTTATTTTGCACAAAATACGGCTTTGAATAACTTCAATTCATAGATCAAGAGGAGCGACTTCGCTTCTCTTTTTATTTTGAGGAGATGATCAGTGTGAAACGAATAGTAGACCAAGCAATTTATGAAAAGCATGTTAGCCAAGAAAATAAAAGCCTAGTCAAAGATTTTCTAATTGAAAAGAAATCACAAGGGAAAGCGGCAAGCACTTTACAGCAATATCATTGGGACTTACGAATTATTTTGTTTCTAATACATCAACACTTCGAAAATAAAAATCTAATTGAATTAACACGTAAGGATATTCGAAATTTATCTATTATTTTTCAAGAGCTGAGAATATCTAATGCACGTGTAAATGGACTGATGAGTGCATTAAGGTCCGCTTTAGAATTTTGTGCGGATGATGACGACTATGATTATGAATTTAATGTAGGTTCACGGGTCAGAGGATTACCTAAAAATCCAGTTAGAGAAATCACTTTTATAACTGAAGAACAGATTGAGTGGTTAATCGATGAATTACTTGCACAAGAGAAATATATGTTAGCAACTTATTTAGCACTTTCTTACTACAGTGCAGCACGAAAAAATGAAGTTTATCAAGTTCAAAAAGAGGAACTAACAGAACGTTACTTTACAAATGTAGTATGTGGTAAGCGAGGCAAGAAATTCAGATTGTATTACAATCCCCGAGTACAGGAATGTATTCGTTTATATATAGATCAACGAGGTAAAGATACTATTCCAGATTTGTTTGTAAGAGTTTATAAGAATGGTCAACGAAGAACGTTAAATAAGAGCGTATTTAATTATTGGTGCAAAATATTTGCTAAGATGCTACACGAAAAAGAAGGTAAAGAATTTAAAATCAATCCTCACTGTTTCCGTCATAGCAGATTAGATAATTTAAAAGTACAAGGTGTACCACTAGAAAAGTTAAAATCTCTCGCAAATCATTCAGATATATCAACAACACAGTCTTATTTAAAGGATAGAAGCGAAGAAGATATTGCAGACATTTTCGGAATGGATCCAAGTTACTTTGTAGCTTAAAAAGGAGAGGAAAAGATGGATCGTATTGATGTATTACTGAAAGCATTTATAGCTACGTTCGGTGGCTTCTGTGGGTATTTCTTGGGAGGATGGGATGCAACATTGAAAGTTTTAGTTACGATGGCAATCATTGACTACCTAACAGGGGTGATCGCAGCGGGATTCCACGGTGAATTAAAAAGTAAAGTTGGTTTCAAAGGCATCGCCAAAAAGGTGGTGCTTTTTCTTTTAGTTGCAGCAGCCACTCAAGTTGATGTGATTATGGGGACAAATAGTGCAGTTCGCGAAGCGACAATCTTTCTATTCATTGGGAATGAGCTGTTGTCTCTTTTAGAAAACGCAGGACGTATGGGAATTACTTTACCTTCAGCATTAACGAATGCAGTTGAAATTTTAGGCGGTAAACAAAAACAAGAAATCAAAAAGGGAGATGTTGAGTAATGGCTAAGTATAGTTTACATGGTGGTCACAATAATATCGTACAGGGTGCTAATTATGGAGGTCGCAAAGAACATATTATGGATCGTCTTGTTAAGGATGCAGTTGCAGCTAAGTTAAGAGCTTTAGGACATACAGTTTATGACGATACAGATGAAACAGGTTCTACTCAAGCACAAAATTTAAGTAACATCGTTCGTAACTGCAATTCTCATGATGTTGACCTTGTTATTTCGTTCCATTTAAATGCATATGACGGAAAAGCGAATGGCGTGGAAGTTTGTTATTATGACCAACAAGCTTTAGCAGCGAAAGTATCTGCACAACTTTCAAAGGATATTGGTTGGGCAAATCGTGGCGCAAAAGAAAGACGTTATGGTAATGAAAGATTGTATGTTTTAGCTGAGACAAAAGCACCAGCAATCCTAATCGAACTTGGATTCATCGATAATGAATCGGATATGGCTAAATGGGATGTTGATAAGATTGCTAATTCGATTGTTTATGCTCTTACAGGACAAACTGTAGGTGGAAGTGCGAATGAAGTAACTACACCACCAAAACAAAACATCATTCAAACAGGAGCATTTTCGCCGTATGAAGTACTTAATGCCATGCAAGCTCTTACATCGTTAAAGATGACTGGTAAGTTCATACTTGAGTCGGATGGATTAGCTTATATCGTCACAGATCCAACATCAGATGTACAGCTGAAAGCCGCAAAAGAATGGTTGGATAAAAAAGATTGGTATTATGAAGTTAAATAAAAATAAGAGCCGTCCTGTTGGGCGGCTTTTTTAATTTATATTTACTAACTCTTCAAATTTAAACTCAGTATTCAAACCGAAAGCGTCCGTACAGTACACAGTTTTCGTCATCGGTTCAATATGTAATACATTTATGTACATGTCTTGCACCATACCGTCACGATAGTAAGAAATTGATATTTCTTCATGAGTTTGCATTGAATGGATGAGACTTTGTTCAATTTGCTCTCTCATATCATTGGTAACTATTGGTTTCGGAACTTTATTTAAATCACTAATCATTTCTCTGATAACTTCATATTGCTCCGGCATACTTGCGAAAGGCTGCCACTTCACCATACCTCTCCCTCGTAACTTAGGTGTACCCCAACTTTGATTTTCCATGATGATCCCCCGATTCGTGTAATTTATGCTCATTATACACGAACATTTGTTCTTTTGGAAGGTGTAAAAAAAAGCCTATCTTTTACGATGTGGCTCTATTTTATTTTTATGTAATTAAAATTTGCTTTTAGATAATGCCTTTAATATTGGATTAACAATCCTACTGATCAAACGAAATCCTCTAAATATTGATTTGACAACCTTCATATAATAATCCCCCTTAAATTAAATAAATCATACCAATTTATACAATATTTTAAAAGTGTGATTTTGTATTGATTTAATCAAAATATTTAATAGAAATGCAAATAAGAAGAGAGTGGCATATAAAATGCTCACTCTCATTTGACCACTGACCACAAAGATGACCACACACTTAAAATAAATTAAATACATTAAACGCACGAAAAAGACATTACATTTCATTTCATTTGCGATAGAATGAACAACAGTAATACAAGTTACACTAAATGATGTACTATACTTTATACAGCTCATGTAGAAAATGTAGTGAAGCTTGTTAGAAAGTAAAGTGTATTCATATTCCCTCACGATATGAGGGAATATTTTCTATGAAGGAGAGTAAAATGAATAATTATAAATTAACGATTCAGTACGATGGTGCACGTTTTAAAGGATGGCAACGTCTCGGTAATAACGATAATACAATTCAAGGAAAAATCGAGAGTGTCATATCTGAAATGATCGGAAAAGAAATTGAAATTATCGGTTGCAGTAGAACAGATGCGGGTGTACATGCTTTGAATCAAGTTGCTAACTTTCAAAGTGATGAGAAGTTAGTGGAACATAAAGTGAAAAAATATTTAAATCAATATTTACCCAACGATATTAGCATTACGAGTGTAGAAGAAGTACAAGATCGCTTCCATGCTCGTTACAATTCTAAAGCAAAAACATATCTTTATAAAATTTGGAATGAAGAGCATACAAATCCATTTATGCGTAAATACAGCATGCATGTGAATAAAAAATTAAATGTGAAAAGCATGAAAGAAGCTGCGAAACATTTAGTTGGTTCACATGATTTTACTGCTTTTTCAAATGCGAAATCAAAGAAAAAGTCTATGGTTCGAGAAGTATATACACTTGAAGTGATGGAAGAAGCAGGATTTGTACAAATTAGAGTAAGTGGTAACGGATTCCTTCATAACATGGTAAGAAAAATTGTTGGAGCATTAATTGAAGTTGGATTAGGACAATTAGATGCGGACACAATCCCAAATATTTTAGAGGAAAAACAACGTAATCAAATTAATTGTCTTGCTGAGGCAAGTGGTTTGTATTTGGAGAATGTTGAGTTTTAATAAACAGTAAAAAAATCGAGCTGTGTAAGCTCGATTTTTTTATTGTTTTGGCATTAAGAAGATTTTTCTTTCTTCATACGTATCTTCAAATTCCAAAAAGCAGCAAGCATAATAGCTGCAAAGGAGCCGCTAATTGTTGCTAATAGTTTTGCATAAGGATAAGCATTCATATCAACTAGTAACATCATACATACAATGGTAGGGAAGAAGGCTAAGTATTGTAATAACTTTAATTTGTTATCATTACTCATATATATCGTTCCTTTCTAGTATGTTATATGTTTATTGTAGCATATTTTTCCAATTTATATTTGCGCTTGGAAGCAGATTTATCCTGCATTAACAGGCAATAAAAGTCCAATTGGTGAGGGTAGACAAAACCTCCACAGATTAAAGCTTCACTTCACTTCATTTCATATGTGTAAATGCAATTTTTTAATTCGATATTGTAAGTTTTGCCTACTTAATCCTAAAAACTTTGCAGCCTGTGAGATATTACCGTGATACTCTGTCAGAATTTGATTGATGTAGTTCTTCTCCATTGCCTCTATTGTGTGCTTTAACGTTTTAGGTGCATCAGCATCGTTATTAGTTAGGGAAGGTTGCATATTGAATTCTTTTTTTATTTGTTCACGAAAGCGAGTGGGAAGATGAAAAGCTGTAATGATATTTTCATCTTCAACTAAATTCATTGAACCTTCAATGATATGTTCCAATTCTCGTACGTTTCCAGGCCAATCATATGCATACAAGAATTCTCTTACATGTACATCTAGATCCGTTACGCCAAGTCCAAATTGAATGTTGTACTTTTCGATAAAGTGCTGCACAAGATCAGGAATATCTTCTTTTCGTTCACGTAAAGGCGGGAGACATAAAGTAACGACGCTTAATCGGTAATATAAGTCTTTCCGTAATCGATTGTGTGTAATAGCTTCAAGAGGATCTTCATTAATAGTTGCTATAATACGAACATCAATTTCTTTTTCTTGTGTGCCTCCGATTCTTCGTATTGTTTTTTCTTGTATAGCTCGTAGTAACTTCGCTTGAAGTGCTGGACTTAATGAGTTGATCTCATCTAATAACAAAGTTCCTCCATTTGCTTCTTCAAATAAACCAGCTTTATCGATAGCTCCTGTAAATGCACCTCGGTTCGTACCAAATAATAAGCTTTCCATGAGTGTATCAGGTATAGCGGCACAGTTTTGTGAAATAAATGGTTTTGTTGAACGTTGACTTTCATTATGGATACTTTGTGCAAATAGTTCTTTACCGGTCCCTGTTTCTCCTACGAGAAGTATGGATGAGGATGTACGAATTACTCTCTTTGCTTCTGTAATGACAGATTGAAGAGCATTAGAATCACCGATTATGTGATCAAAGGTAAATTTATTATTTTGTTTTCGAGAAAGGTTCGTTTTCATCGTTTGTTTGAAATGGCTAATCTCTGTTGAAATTTCAATAGCGCCTTTAATTTTTCCGTTTTCTATTATAGGGAAAGTATTGTTAATCGTTGTAATTTCTTGCCCTTTATTGTTAAAATACGTTTGTTTTATATTTTTGTTTGTTTTTCCTAATTTTAATGCCTCTATAAGAGTACTATTTTTATTTTCTTCAAATGCGAATACTTCTATAGGACTTTTATATAGCACATCTGAGCGTTCCATTGATTCAATTTCCATCATTTTGCGGTTATAGATAATCGTTTTACTTTCCTCATTAATAATATGAATCCCGATATCGAGCTCATTAAGTAAAGTTTCATATAGCATATTCATTTCAATGATCTGTTTAAAATTAATTTCTTCTGTACGCATAGATTATCTTCTCCTCATTTCACCCTATGAAGACTGACTTTTTATAATTTTATTAAAATTCTTATAAAATCGCAAAATTTTTTTGCTATTTTCTCTTTAAAATTTCTCAAATGATAGAAAAATTTTGCGGTTATGAAGATTTTTTTTTGAGAAACCTTCATTTTAAATAGGAATTGGAGATTGGTACGCATTTTGCATAAATAATAGTTGAAATCTCTAAAGGAGGGATATGCAACGTTTCAGTACCAATTAATAAGAAGGAGGAGTTTATAAAGTGAAGATGGTTATAGAAGGCGTGTATAGTCCTTGTTATGGGAAAGTAGAGAAGTTATTTGTTACGGAAAGTTCTTACGTATACGAGTGGGAGAAATTAGCGTTAATTGAAACAATAGATAAACAGAAAGTAGAAATTAAAGTAGGGATCAGTGGATATATCGAATCATTAGAAGTAGTAGAAGGACAAGCTATCGCTGATAAAAATTTATTAATAACAGTGAGGGATGATCTTTTAATAACAGGTAGTGATTGATACTATGTATTTTGCTCTTTTCAATAATTATTCTTATTATGAATATTTTTAAAAACGCTTACATGAAATGGGTTTCCAAAGGGAAAAGGGGGGATTTATATGATGGATCAAAACCAAGGGTTAAAACGGGAATTGAAAAGCAGGCACATATTTATGATTGCACTTGGAGGAGTTATTGGTACCGGTCTTTTTTTAGGATCTGGGTATACAATTCATGAAGCTGGGCCTGGAGGAGCGATTGTAGCGTATCTTGTTGGAGGATTTGTTATGTATTTAACGATGCTCTGTCTTGGAGAGTTAGCTGTTGCGATGCCTGACGCAGGATCTTATCAAACGTATGCTACAAAGCACATTTCCCCTGCAGCGGGTTATGTAGTCGGCTGGATGTCGTGGCTAAACTGGTCTGCTACGATAGGTATTGAACTGATTGCAGTTAGTATTTTAATGAAACGATGGTTTCCTGATGTACCGTCATGGATTTGGTGTGTAGTGTTTGCGGTGCTTCTTTTTGCTATCAATGCGTTATCTTCAAGAAGTTTTGCAGAAGTTGAATTTTGGTTTGCAAGTATTAAAGTAATTACAATCATTGCATTTATTATTTTAGGCGGGGCAGCAATGTTTGGTTTTCTAGATATGAAAGGAAACGAACCTGCACCGATGTTCTCTAGCTTTACTGATTATGGTGGGTTGTTTCCAAATGGATTATCAGCCATTTTAATTACGATGATTGCAGTTAATTTTTCCTTCCAAGGAACGGAACTAGTTGGTATTGCAGCTGGAGAGAGTGAAAATCCAGAGAAAACGATCCCGAAGGCAATTAATAATACAGTTTGGCGTATACTTGTGTTCTTTGTATTATCTATTTTCATTCTTGCAGGCTTATTCCCTTGGCAGCAAGCAGGAGTGATAGAAAGTCCATTCGTAGTTGTATTTGATAAAATTGGCATTCCTTATGCAGCCGATATTATAAATTTCGTTATTATTACAGCGGTTCTATCCGTTGCGAATTCAGGATTATATGCAACTTCTCGTATGCTATGGTCTATGTCTAACCAAGGCATGATTAGTCCAATTTTCGGTAAGTTATCTAAAAATGGTGTTCCTATTTATGCATTGATTGTAAGTACAATTGTAGGTTGCCTTTCATTACTATCAGGTATTTATGCGGAAGATACAGTTTATTTATGGCTACTTTCTATTGCTGGGTTTGGGGCGATATTAGTTTGGGCATCTATTGCTCTATCTAACTTATTGGCTAGAAGGTCATACATTAAGCAGGGCGGGGATGTGAAGGACTTGAAATTTAAAACACCGCTGTATCCATTTGTACCACTGCTTGCGTTAGTATTAAATGTAACAGTAATTGTTGGTATGGCTTTTATTCCAGAACAAAGAATGGCATTATATTGTGGTATTCCATTTATGATTGTTTGTTTACTGTTTTACCGTGCGACAAGAAATCAGGCACGTAAGGTAGAACATATTGAAAAAACAAATAAAACAGAGGCAGAAAGTTTATAAATATATTAGAAACTTATGCTAAAAAAAGAGACTGTAAAATTGTAAACAGTCTCTTTTTTTGTGACAATAAAGCTGGAAACATACTATGTATGCAAAGGGGAATTAGCGATGAATCAAGAAGTTTCACAGCTATTAGAACAGATTGATTTACGAAAAGATGAGTTACTAGAGCTTACAAAAACTTTAATTCGCTTTGAAACACCAGCACCGCCGGCGAGGAATACAAATGAGGTGCAAGAATTTGTTGCAGATTTTCTAAGAAAACGAAATTTTAGTGTTGATAAATGGGATGTATATCCGAATGACCCGAACGTTGTTGGGGTGAGAAAAGGGATAGAAAGTGACACACATAAAAGTCTTATTATTAATGGACATGTGGATGTAGCTGAAGTGTCAGCAGATGAGGCGTGGGATACAAATCCGTTTGAACCATTTATAAAAGATGGTTGGTTAGTTGGACGTGGTGCGGCAGATATGAAAGGGGGACTGGCTGGAGCGCTATTTGCTATTCAGCTTTTACAAGAAGCTGGTATTGAATTACCTGGAGATTTAATCTTTCAATCCGTAATTGGGGAAGAAGTGGGAGAGGCAGGTACACTTCAATGCTGCAAAAGAGGTTATGATGCTGATTTTGCAGTCGTAGTGGATACAAGTGATTTACATATGCAAGGACAGGGCGGCGTAATTACTGGATGGATTACTGTGAAAAGCCCCCAGACGTTTCATGATGCAACACGCAGGCAAATGATTCATGCTGGAGGACGTTTATTCGGAGCGAGTGCAATTGAAAAAATGATGAAAATTGTGCAAAGTTTACAAGAATTAGAGCGTCATTGGGCAGTCATGAAAACATATGAAGGCTATCCATCTGGAACAACAACAATTAATCCAGCTGTTATTGAAGGCGGACGTCATGCAGCGTTTATTGCAGATGAGTGCCGGTTATGGATAACGGTGCACTTCTATCCGAATGAAACATATGAACAAATAATAAAAGAAATTGAAGAGTATATTGAGAAAGTAGCGGCTGCCGATCCATGGTTAAGTGAAAATCCACCACAATTTAAGTGGGGCGGAGAATCAATGATTGTGGATCGTGGCGAAATTTTCCCTTCTTTAGAAGTAGATTGTGAACATGCAGCAGTAAAAACGCTTAGCTCAGTGCACGAATCAATTCTATCTAAAAATGCAATTTTAGATATGTCTGCAACGGTAACGGATGGTGGTTGGTTTAGTGAATTTCATATTCCAGCTGTTATTTACGGACCAGGTACATTAGAAGAAGCTCATTCAATAAATGAGAAAGTTGAAGTAGAACAGTTAATTGAATTTACAAAAGTAATAACAGCATTTATATATGAATGGTGTCATACAAAAAAATAGATTAGTGTGTTGAAATCGTACAGGTATGTATACTTGTACGATTTTTTAGTGAACTATTTCAGAGTTGAACAGAAACAACTGAAATAGTTCTTTATTTTTCTATGTCTTTCGTTTTAGTTCGATTAATTTCTCTTTCGCTAATTCAACAGCAATTGCATCATCTAAATAGCCAATTGGAAAGAGATAGTCGGGAATAATATCTGTCGATAAAATGAAATACAGTAATGCGCCTCCAAGAACTGCACGTTCTTCTTTTGAGATAGTTTCATTGCAAAATTGTTGATACATATCGGTTAATTGTTCAATAAAAGGACCAGCGCTATCAATTTGTTCTAATTTACTGGCGAAACTTTCATGAATACGTTTTTCGCCTTCTGTTGTCTGAGCATAGCGTTCATAGTTTTCAAGTTCTTGTTTTACGCGAGTTGTTGTATAGTCGAAATCGAATAAGTTAGAGGATTGCAGCGTTTGCTGAATTGTATCAAGAGACGTGTACATATCCGTCTTCTCTTTATTAATGTGAGGAGAATCAGGATACATTTCATCAAATAACAATTGGGGTGGAACTTGCAAACATTCTGCAAATTTTTGTAGATGTTTTTGTTTTGGCGGTTGTTTACCATTCATAATTCTTGAGATTGTTGCGGGATCAATATTTGTATGCATTCCTAATTGGCGCATGGATAAGGCACGTTCTTTTAAAAGTTTTTTTATTAATGTACTAAGCCGCTCATTTGGATTTTCTCTAGGCATAGTGAAGGCACTCCTTTTTTATTGTTGAAAAAATGTTGAGCATTTATTACATGTATATGAAACAGACAGGCACAGTTGCTCAACATTTTCATAAGATGCATGGAAAAGTGAGAAAAAGGGGTGGCTGTTTATGAGTACGGCAGGTCTATTTTCAATTTTTTTAATCGGGATTGCTTCTAATTTAGATAATGCAGGTGTTGGGATTGCATATGGCATTCGTAAAATTCGAATTTCGTGGCTTAACAATTTTATCATCGCATTTTTTGGGTTTTTATTTACTTTGTTAGCTGGATTTTTTGGGAACTGGATAGCGTTACTTATTTCAGAGTTTACTGCAAACCTGATTGGAGCAATCGTTTTAGGAATAATCGGGATGTTTATTTTGTGTCAGCCTTTCTTGGGGCAAAGAAATACTGTAGGTTCTAACGATGGTAATGTACTTATGGGAATTTTACGTGATCCAGAAAAAGCAGATTTTGATGGTTCTAAAACAATTAGTTTTTCAGAAGCAATTGTTTTAGGGATTGCATTGTCTATTAATAATATTGCAGGTGGATTTGATGCTGGGGTAACAAACTTGAATCTGTGGCTTACAGCAACTATTTCTGGGGTGTTTAGTTTTATTTGTATTAGTGGTTTTGCGTATGTAGGAAAAAGATTTTTAGCAGCATACTTAGGGAAATGGGCTACTGTTATTGCGGGCATGCTATTAGTTTTTATTGGGATAGATCAGTTATTGTAACATACAATGTTCGAGCATTTCCTCGGAAATATTCGAATGAATTGCATATATCGACACCGGATGCGCAATTACCGAAACGTTACTGTTTTTATAAATATTAAAGCACCTACATAGGTGCTTTTTTAACGTATATCTTCAATTAATTGTTCCGATTCTTCATGCATACTGTACTCACTTAACACTTGAATGCAAAGCCACTTTAATTCTTCAATAGTATGTTCAAGTTCTTCAGGAAGCACATGATGAATGTCTTCAAGTCCCATTCCGAAGTGGATGAGTTCAAGTACTTGATCATCGATGTTTCGATCCATTAGTAGTTCAAGCACTTCTAAATTGAATATGTATCGGTGAGCTTCATCGAGTGAAACAACTTTTAACTTCAAGCTTTCTACAATACTCAATATAAAAAGGAGAATTGTTTTTTCAAGAACAGGCTGTTTTTCCATTTGAAATATTAGTTTCATCTTTCACACCTCCACATATAGCGCTAGGTTGTACTATATTATTCAGGAGGGGGGAGCAAATATGCATGATATAGAGAAACTTTCAGTACGGTTTTTGTAAGGATATGGATAGCTGATAAAATTGAGGGTTTTATGAAATAAAAAAATCCTGCTAGTATAGCAGGATAACTCTGAATTAAAAAATGCTCCAACCTTCTTGAGCAGAAAGAAGTTCAAGAATTTTAAAACCGGCGATACTATTTCCGTTTGCATCTAAAGCTGGTCCGAAAATACCAATTCCCATTTCTCCTTTTACGCAGCCGAAAATACCACCAGCTACACCACTTTTGGCTGGAATACCAACACGAATCGCAAATTCACCAGACTCGTTATACATACCGCATGTAACCATAAATGTTTTACAGATTTTTGTAATATGTTTAGGGATAATTTGTTTTTTCTTATATGGATCATAGCCATCCATCGCAAAAATTAAGCCGATACGCGCTAAATCGATACAGTTTACTTCAACTGCACATTGACGAGTGTATAAATCCATAAGTTCTTCGATGTCACAATCGATAATTCCGTTTTGTTTCATATAGTAACAAAGTGAACGGTTTAAGTAAGCTGTCTCTAATTCTGAATTGGCAACTTTAGAAGAATAATTAATAGTAGGATTATCTGTTATTTCACGTACAAAATGAAGGATGCGCTCCATTTTTTCTTCATTATCGTTTCCGGTTAACATACTTGTAATAGCTAGTGCCCCTGCATTAATCATTGGATTAAGTGGCTTAGAAGGACTTGTCGTTTCTAACTTAATAATAGAATTAAATGGGTCACCAGTTGGTTCCATTCCAACTTTAGAAAATACATATTCTTCACCACGATCTAAAAGGGCAAGTGCAAGTGTAATTACTTTTGAAATACTTTGAAGAGTAAATAGTGTTTGTGAGTTGCCAGCATGGATGTATTCTGTTTCTTTATGGAAAATGGCAATCCCTAAATCAGCCGGATTTGCATTTCCTAGTTCGGGGATATAAGTAGCAAGCTTTCCTTTTTTCGTATATGGTTTTACTTGTTCTAACAACTGTTGTAAGTTGTTTGTTTCAATGCACTGCATAGTACCAACGCTCCTATTTCGAATTAACTACGTTTACTTTTCCCGATATGCTCGGAAATAAATAATAACATGAAAAGGTGGAATGATAAAACGAAAGTTATATGTACTATAGTAGGTATTTCGTTTCGAGTATTCTATATTAAAAAAGGATAATTTTCCTTTTATATAACAGTTTGGAAATAGGAGATTTATCCATAAAAAATTCGAAAATAAAAACTACACATCTATACAACTATATGTTATTATGGTTATGTAAATAGAAAGCGTTTTCTAAGGCGTACTTATAATGATAACGATTTCATAAATTTGATAGGGGGAATTAAAATGTTGCAGTTTTTACAACGTATTGGTAAAGCGTTAATGCTTCCAATCGCCGTACTACCAGCAGCAGGATTATTGCTTCGTTTAGGGCAACCGGATGTATTTGATATTCCTGTTATGGCACAGGCCGGCGCAGCGGTTTTTGATAATTTAGCACTTATTTTTGCAATTGGTATTGCAATCGGTCTTTCAGTTGATGGTAGTGGTGCAGCAGGTCTTGCAGGTGCAATTGGTTATCTGGTTATGAAAAACAGTATTGATGCACTTAGTAAGGGATATTCTACTGTAGAATTACAAGATAAATTAGGTAAAGTTCAAGATTTAATAGGCAATAGCGCAAATGTAGATCCATCTAAGCTGGCAGATACAATGACACAAGTATCTAAGGCCGCCGAATTATCGACTAAAGTGGATATGAAAGTTTTAGGTGGTATTATTGTCGGCGTTATAGCAGGATTCCTTTATAATAAATTCCATAAGATTAAACTTCCAGAATGGTTAGGTTTCTTTGCTGGAAAACGTTTCGTTCCGATTGTTACATCGGTTGTGATGCTAATATTAGGAATTCTATTCGCTCAAATTTGGCCAGCAATTCAAAATGCTATCGATGCATTAGCTCATGGAATTGTTAATTTAGGTGCAGTTGGTTCAGGTCTATTTGGTTTATTAAACCGTCTATTAATTCCAATTGGTTTACACCACGTGATGAACACATACTTCTGGTTCGTATTTGGTGACTTTACAAATGCAGCAGGTAATGTTGTAAATGGTGATATTGCTCGCTTCCTTGCAGGGGATAAAACAGCAGGTATGTTTATGACTGGTTTCTTCCCAGTTATGATGTTCGGTTTACCAGCAGCATGTTTCGCAATGATTGCAGCTGCTAAACCAGAAAAACGTAAAATGGTTACAGGTATGTTAGGTGGTCTAGCATTAACTTCATTCTTAACTGGTATTACAGAACCAATTGAATTCTCATTCATGTTCTTATCACCAGTATTATATGGTATTCATGCCGTGTTAACAGGTATTTCTTTATTCGTAACAACATCACTTGGCATTCACGATGGTTTCACATTTAGTGCCGGTGCAATTGATTACTTCTTAAACTTCGGTATTGCAACAAAACCAGTATTGCTAGCGGGAATCGGTTTAATTTACGCAGTAATTTACTTTGTAGTATTCTACTTCTTAATTAAGAAATTCGACCTAAAAACTCCTGGTCGTGAAGATGACGATGAGTTAGCTGAAGAGGATGATGCGCCAGTTGCAGGTTCAATTGGTGAAACTTACGTAGCAGCTTTAGGTGGAAAAGAAAACTTAACAGTTATTGATAACTGTGCAACACGTCTACGCTTACAAGTGAAAGATGCTGGTCAAGTAAACGAAGCAGCATTAAAACGTGCTGGTGCAAAAGGTGTTATGAAATTAAGTAACACGAGTGTCCAAGTTATCGTAGGTACAAATGTTGAATCCGTTGCCGATGATATGAAAAAACACGTATAAATAATGAGATAAGAGGATATCCCAAAAGATTGATAACATCAATTTTTTTAGAGGATATCCTCTTTTTTTGTTAACAATTTAACGGGAATCTTACTTTTGTAAATTTTCTTTTTCTTTTTCATACATATAGGTTGGTAATATGTGTAGTGCGTGATAAAGTAGGGATGACGTCGAATGGAATGTCAAAAATCTATGAAAAAGATCCGGAATGAATCTTGTGTAGTGGAATTAAATTATCGGTAAATAAGGGGAAAAAAGCAATCATGGATCAGGAAAAAAATAATGCGAATGGGAAAGCACGTCGGCCGATTGTATACATAAAAAGAACAATCATTCTCGTCTTACTATTTTCAGTTGTATATTTCATGTATACAAAAATTGTTGCGCATAATAAGAAAGAAGAAACTTTAAAAGCAGCAGAAATGAAGAAACAAGAAGAGCTAAAAAAGAAAGAAGAAAAGAAGAAGCAAGAAGCACAAAAACAAAAAGAGCAGGAAGAACAAGTAAAGCAAGTACAAGCTGTGGAAAAGCCTGCTGAGGGACCACCTCAAGAAATTAATGAAAACGCTCAATTAGATCAATATTTACAAAACGCAGGATTTAGCGGGACGGCTGTTATTGTGAAGAACGGAAAAGTTCTTTTAAATAAGGGATACGGTATGGCGAACAAAGAGAAACAAGTACCGAATAATTCAGAGACAACTTTTTATATTGGTTCTATTTCAAAGGCATTTGTAGCGACTGCTATTATGCAATTAAAGGATCAAAATAAATTAAACGTAGAGGATACGGTTGCAAAGTATATTCCAGATTTCCCTCAAGGTAATGGTATTCAGTTAAAACATTTACTAACACATACATCAGGAATCCCAGAGTATGAGCAGGGAACAGAGGATATTTCTCATGAAGAATTGATAAAACGAATAGGAAAGCAAAAGCGTGTTGGGGGTCCAGGAGAGAAATGGAAATATTCCGATTCGAACTATTCGATACTTGCCTACATCGCTGAGAAGGTAAGTGGACAACCGTTAGAAGAATATATTAAACAACATATTTTTGCTACTGCGGGTATGAAACATTCTGGTTTCGGTAAAGCGTTAGAGCAAACAAGGTTTCCATCGACAGGTTATAAAATAGTAAATAACAATATGACAACACCTAATATTCCAAGTATGTCACAACTATATGGTTGTGGTGATATATATACAAGTGCACATGATTTATATTTATTTAATGAAGCACTCTTCTCTGGGAAGTTAATTTCAAAAGAGAGCTATGATCAAATGTTTACAGGCGGAAAAAAAGATTACGGATTTGGTTGGTACGTAGACCCAGGTAGTTATTCAAATCACGGTGTAATGCCAGGATGGAATTGCTTAAATGGATTTAGTAAAAACGGAAGTGTGTATGTCGTTTTATTATCTAACATTCAAAACAACATTAAATCGTTTGGTAAAGTGAATAACGACATTTATACGATGTTGCGAAATATTGAAGTGTAAGAGGCTATCCTATTGGATGGTCTTTTTTTATTGAGGAAGTGTAGGGGGCAATGAGATAATGAAATAAAGTGAAACTTTAATCAGTGGGGGTCTTACTGCCAGTTAATGCGGGATAAATGGAAAAGGGGGAGGGACATGAGTATACATAAGCATCACGCACGTAATGCAAAACGCATATTTTTTGTATCTGTCATTGTATGGATTATCGTCGCAATTGTATTAGTGATGGAATATAAAAAAGGGAGGCTGTTCACTTCGGAGAAAGAAAATCTGAAATTAATAAGTGTTGTACTACCAGCATTTGGATTATTAATATATAGTTTTATGGAAAAACGAAGGTCAAAAATGCTTAAACAGGAAAATTATAATATAGAGACTTCTGAATTATTTGAGCAAAAAAAATTTGTTGTTCGCAAAGAGGTAGGTGTATTTCAAGTAATAACGTACTTTGGATTAGATGGCAGTGCATTAGGATTTTTAAAAGAAGAGTATGATTTGGTTATCCAACGTGTATGGCAAGCTGTACTTTCGTTTCTTTTTAAGGGACTACATAAGCAACAATTTTATTTGTATAATCACTCGGGAGAAAAATTATTGCGTGTTCAAAAGGAGAAGGGATTACGCAATTTCTATACTTTTTCTAATGTAGATGGAAAGAAAATTGGAGAGTTGAAACAAGTACTAAGTTTAACAAAGTGGGAATGAATCTTTTTAGGGATGGATGGTAAAGAATTTGGTAAAGTGACTGGGGACCTTTCAGCAACAATGCAGAAAATAGATTGGCGAGATGGAACGCATATTGATGTAAAAGAAGATGGTATTCCTTTAGAAGCTGTTAAGTATTTCTCGGTAAGTGGTGGTTCACTTGTTACAGCTTCTATAAGTGAGCAGGCAGAATTACCACGAGCGGTTTATTATAGTGTAGCTGCTATTGTTATAATTGAAAATTAAAATATACAAAAAGATAGATGGAATACCATCTATCTTTTTTATGTGACTAGAAAAGATTGTTTCTTTGAAAATGTATGCCTTACCTATCACAAAAAAAGCCTGCTCTGTATACATTAAGATGTATGGATGTAATTTTTAAACTTTAAAAAATAATAGGAGGAGAAGTATATGTGTCTGTTCAAAAAATATTGGCATAAATTATCTCGATTATTTAATAGACAATTAGGCTATTTTTTAGATGACAAATTATTACCTGCTGTGGAACGAATTTTATTTTCGCAAAACTTTGCAAGGTTTATTCAAAGAAATTCAAAGAAAGCTACGGAAGAATTTATTGAATCAAGTCAATTTCAATCTATTATTTGTAACATATTAAAAGAATGTAATACATCACCGTTTAAAGAAATTGCAAAGCAATATTTAGGTAAAAACGTTGAAATTACTGTGACGGTTGGACAGCTAACAGGTGTGATTGTAGCAGTTGGTGATGATTTCTTAACACTGCAAGAAGGAATCGGAACTGAAGTTTTATTACCATTTACAAGTATTATATCAATTAAAGAAGCGTAAGAAAGGAGATTTATATATGTTATTTACTGATGAATTGCGTAACCATGTTGGTGAGTTAGTGCAAGTTGTGACAGCTGTTGAAATTGTTGCAGGTATTCTGTTATCTGTGACAGACGGGGTAGTAAGTGTTCGTACTTCTCCTTCTTATGGACCACCGGAAGATGTAGTTGTACGTATTCCTATTATTTCTTATGTTCGCTTGGAAGGGTAAGCGTGATACAAGTATGAGAGTATCAGTTGTTATTCCAGTGCATAATGAAGCGAGTACTTTATCACAAGTTTTAGTAGAAGTGGAGAAGCTTGAACCATATGAAATTATCGTAGTAGATAATGGATCGACAGATGGGACGAAAGAAATAGCGTCACGACATCATTGCCAAGTAATTTATTATCAATATTCTTTTGGCAATGATGTTGGACGGGCAATTGGAGCAAGAGAAGCGAAAGGTGACATTGTTTTGTTTTTAGATGGTGATATCGTCATTGATAGCAAAGAGTTGCAACGTTTCGTAAAAGGAATTCAGCAAGGCCACCAAATTTTTGTGAATAATTTAACATGGTCCGTTTATTTAAAGATGAGACCGCATTATACGACAGTTGGCAAGTGTATGTTGAATCGTTATTTGAATAAAAAAGATCTTGTTGTTGGATCTTTAATCGCAATTCCACATGCAATGAGTAGGGAAGTTATTCAGAAATTTGGTTGGTGGAATTTAGCAGATCCAGCGCTGTTTCAAGCGATGGCGATGTCTAGAGGAGTAGATATTGTCGATACGGCTTCGGTCGATGTTATTCATACAAATAAAGTGCGTCCTGTGCATACTGGTACATCACCCGATTCGCCTTATCCGAAAGCGACTAGTCGTATTATGGGAGATCATTTACGTGCTTTGCAATACGTAATCGAAATATATGGTAAGCGTGGTGGTTTTTCGGAAGGAAATAGGGATAGAGGGTTTATAGGAAAGTATAAACCAGTTGTATTACAAAAGAAAAAAGCGAAATATAGTGCGATCATCCCCGTATCAGAAGAGAAAATGACGATAAGGTCTGTTATACAAGAAGTAAAAAAAGCAGGTGTAGATGAAATTATAGTGGTTGCGAATGGAGCTGATATTGAGACAAGTAAACAAGCAAAGTTAGAGAATGTGATCGTTATTGAATTCGAGGAAGCTCTCGGGCATAATGTGGCCCGAGCGATAGGCGCTATGCATGCCACGGCCGATATTTGTTTATTTGTCGATGGTGATTTTGTTATTCCGGGAAAAAAACTAATTCCATTTTTACATGCTATTGAAGATGGGTATGATGTGGCATTAAATGACTTACAGTGTTTATTAGATATGTTTCATCCGGCAGATCCAATTAGCATGGGGAAATATTTTGTGAATTTAGTAGCAAAACGACCAGATTTATGGAATAACTCATTAACGGCAGTACCACATGCTATGCATAAAAAGGTAATAGAACAAATAGGATATGACTCTCTCGTTATTCCTCCATTAGCTCAAATGAAAGCTATTTTGGAGGGATTTTCTATTACAGCAGTAGAATTTGTGGATGTAATAAAAACAAATCGAGTACGCCCAGAGCAACATGAATTTGTAAATGGACGTATTCCGGCATTTGACCGTATTTTCGGTGATCAACTTGAGGCGATTGCACATTTATTACAATCCACAGACGAACGCGGGAGTTTTACAGATGGAGAGCGGGATAGAAATATAATTCAACAATTGAGAAAGGAAGAAGAGAATACAAATGAATGTTAGTAGTACAGTTGCCATTATCGGATTAGGATATGTTGGCCTTCCTTTGGCAGTCCATTTTGCAGAGAGAGGACATACAGTACTTGGATTAGATAAAGATACTAGAAAAATAGAATCAATTGTAAAAGGAGAAAGTTATATTCCGGATGTTTCTTCTAAATTGTTACAAAGTTTATTGGCTAAAAAAAATTAATAGTAAATACACCGGATCAAGGTATTGCTGATTTTCAAAATAGTGATTATGTTATTGTCACTGTCCCGACTCCAATTAATGAACAAAGAGAACCAGACTTAAGTGCCCTCATTTCAGCTTCGCATTATATACAACAAAATCTTCAAAAAGGACAAACCTTCATTTTCGAAAGCTCCACATATCCAGGTACGCTCGAGGAAGTTATTATTCCGATTGTTTCTCAAGGCGGCCAAAAGGTAGGAGAAGATTTCTATATCGGATATTCTCCTGAGAGAATTGATCCAGCAAATAGTCAATATTCCGTTCAGGATATTCCAAAGGTTATTAGTGGACAAACTGAACAGTGCAAACAAAAGGTACAGGATTTATATAGCACAATTTTCGATGTAGTCGTTCCTGTTAGCTCTCCAAAAGTAGCGGAAATGTGTAAGTTATTTGAAAATATTCAGCGCCTAGTCAACATTTCATTAGTAAATGAGTTAAACACACTATGTGAAGGTTTAGGAATTGATTTTTATGAGGCGCTTGAAGCTGCATCTACAAAACCGTTTGGATTTACCCCATATTGGCCAGGACCAGGAATAGGGGGACATTGTATTCCAGTAGATCCTTTATATTTCCAATGGAGAATAAAAAAGAATGGGACAATTAGTAAATTAATTGAAGCAGCACATGTGATTAATGAAGAAATGCCAGAGAAAATAGTCCGGAAAGTAAAAGGCATGGTGCAATCACCTGCATCAGTTTTAATTGTAGGAATTGCGTATAAGAAAGATGTAAATGATTTGAGAGAATCACCGGCTTTACCAATTATTGAATTGTTAATAAAAGAAGGATACGAGATAGAATATCACGATCCATATATTTCTTCTGCAAAATTTGGAGATAAGTTGTACCAATCTGTTTCTTTGGATGAACAAGTCATTAAACAAGCGGATTGTATTTTAATTTTAACTGATCACTCTAATATCGATTGGAAGCTTTTTAAAGGAATGAAGCGAGTAATAGATACACGTGGAATTATAAAGAAGGTGAGTGTATGAGTAAGAAATGTTTAATTACAGGTGGAGCAGGATTCATTGGATCGCATCTAGCCGAAGAATTGGTGAAAAGAGGAAATGAAGTCACGATTGTGGATAACTTCTATAAAGGAAAAAATAAATATCATGATGAGTTAATGAAAGAAATTCGGGTTATTCCAATAAGCGTTTTAGATAAAAATTCTATTTATGAATTAGTAAATCAACATGATGTAGTGTTTCATTTAGCAGCAATTTTAGGTGTGAAAACGACAATGGAAAAGAGTATAGAGCTTATTGAAACGAATTTTGATGGAACGAGAAACATTTTACAAGCAGCGCTAAAAGGAAAGAAGAAAGTAGTCTTTGCGTCTACTTCAGAAGTATATGGTAAGGCAAACCCACCTTTCTCTGAAGAGGGGGATCGATTATACGGGGCAACTTCTAAAATACGTTGGAGTTATGCAGTGTGTAAAACGTTAGAAGAAACATTATGTTTAGGCTACGCATTAGAAGGTTTACCGGTAACGATTGTTCGTTATTTTAATATTTATGGTCCAAGAGCGAAAGATGGTCCGTATGCAGGGGTAATCCCACGATTTATCAGTGCGGCCCTGCAAGGAGAAGACATTCTCGTATATGGAGATGGAAAGCAGACACGTTGCTTTACGTATGTAAGTGATGCGGTGGAGGCAACGATTCGGGCAATGGATGAGAAGGTAAATGGTGAGATTATTAATATAGGTTCTGAGAACGAAAAGAGTATAAAAGATGTAGCAGAAGTAATTAAAAAGCTAACGAAATCTTCTTCAAAGATTGTCCAAGTTCCTTTCGAAGAGGTATACCCACATGGCTTTGAAGAAATTCCAAATAGAAGACCAGATGTAACGAAATTAAAAGAACTTGTGCAGTTTCAAGCGACAGTAACGTGGGAACAAGGATTGAAAGAAACTATTAAATGGTTTCGTGAAGAAAACAATGGCTAAGTCGCTGTCGGTTATTATACCTGTATGTAATGAAGCGGATACGATTTCGGACGTTATTCAATCGGTAAAAGGATTAAATCCAGTAGAGGTTATTGTAGTAGCAAACGGTTGTAATGATGGTACAGAAGAGGTTGCTGATCGTTTAGGGTGTAAAGTAATCAAGTATACAGAGCTACTAGGGAATGATGTTGGCCGTGCGGTTGGTGCAAAACATGCGATAGGTGATGTATTACTATTTATAGATGGAGATTTTGCTATTCAAACTTCAAAATTACAATTATTCCTGAATCCAATTTTACATGATCAAGCCGACATCGTTTTAAATAATTTGGACGCATTATTTTTAAAGAAACAAAAACCGCACTCTGTGACAGTATGGCGCCAAATATTAAATGCAATGTTAGAGAGTGAAGAGTTAAAAATTGATTCTTTATTATCTGTACCTCATGCGTTGACGAAAGAAGTTGTTCAAAGCATTGGATATGAATGTTTCGTTAATCCTATTGTAGCTCATTTACGCCTAGTACAAAGCAAATGGAGAATGAGTCGTCATTGTGCAATTGACGTTATTACGCCGAATAAATTTCGGCCAACCGAGCATGCTGCGTATGGAACGGGTCTTTCTCAATCTGAAAAACGGATGATAGGTGATCATATAGAAGCTGTAGCGGAGCGAATAGTAGGCAGTGATGAGCGCGGAGGGTATTATGATGGAAATAGGAAAAGAGAGTGTGTCTATCATACTTTAAGTTTCGAAGATTTTTATCAAGGATGGGGCGTTACATCTAAGTTGTATAAAGGAAAGCAATTATCGGTCATTATTCCTGTACAAGATGAAGAGAAAACAATTGGAAACGTAATAGAAGAGCTTCGCAAAATTGAACCTTTTGAAATTATCGTTGTTGTAAATGGTTCATCTGATAAAACAGCAACGATTGCAAAAGACAAGGGAGCAACAACAATTGTATATAAAGAAGCACTGGGTAACGATGTGGGGCGTTCACTTGGAACTTATTTCGCCAAAGGAGAAATTCTGTTATTTATAGACGGTGATTTTGTTATTCCAGCTAGTGAGCTATATCCATTTGCAAAAGCTATTGCAGATGGAATGGATGTCGCATTAAATGATCTAAATCATTATTTAGATTTAAGAGTACCGCTTCATCTTGTAACTGCATTTAAATATGCATTAAATTTAGCTTGTGATAGAAAAGATTTAGGAGTAGGCTCTCTTATCGCTGTACCGAATGCGTTTAGCCGTAAGTGTTTGAAAGAAATCGGGTATAGATCTTTACTGTCACCTTGTGTAGCCCAAGTGAAAGCTATTCTGTCAGGATTCGAAATTGCGTGTGTAAGTCGTGTAGAGGTCGATAAGATGAACCGCATTCGTCCCAGTGAACATTTTGCAAAAATAGGTCATCCTCCAGCTGTTTTGCGAATTATAGGTGATCATATAGAAGGATTAGAGCAATTAATTGTATTAGAAGGCAGCCGTGGTGGATTCTATGATGGGAATAGAAAAAGAGATGTTTTAGAGTAGTAACAAAAAAAGTGTACAACATATGTACACTTTTTTGTTCTGTTATAAAAACTATAACAGATTAGGAGATAAGAGTATTACAGCTCTACAATGGGTATTGTTCTTATATTACAAAATAGGACTCGTATATAAGGATACCAAAAAAATACAATTAAGAAAAGGGTTAATTATAAAGACTTTTAAGTGAAGTTAACACTACGCATATAGTATTTTGCTCAACTTTTCACAAACATGTCACAACTATTTCGTTCACTTTAGCAAAAAAGTAGTATTCTAAGTGTGTAAGCTGTTATATAAAAAATCTTAGTCCTGTACTAATCAAAAATGGAGGAGATTAGGATGACTCAAGTATTAGAAAATGTTAAAAACGCATGGGAAAACTTTAAAGGTGAAAAATGGAAAGCAGAGATTGATGTTCGCGATTTCATTTTAAATAATGTAAACGTTTTCGAAGGGGATGAATCTTTCTTAGCGGGAGCAACTGAAGCAACGAAACAACTTTGGGATCAAGTAATGGATTTAACAACGAAAGAACGTGAAAACGGTGGCGTTCTTGATATGGATACAAAAATTGTTTCTTCTATTACATCACATGAACCAGGATATTTAAATAAAGATATTGAAAAAGTAGTTGGTTTCCAAACTGAAAAACCATTTAAACGTTCTTTACAACCATATGGTGGTATTCGTATGGCGGAACAAGCTTGTGAATCTTATGGATACGAAATGGATAAAGAACTTAGCAGTATTTTCAGAGACTGGAGAAAAACGCATAATCAAGGTGTATTTGATGCATATACACCAGAAATGAAAGCGGCTCGTAAATCAGGTGTAATTACTGGTCTTCCAGATGCATACGGACGTGGACGTATTATCGGTGACTACCGACGCGTAGCATTATATGGTATTGATCATTTAATTGAAGTGAAAAAAGCTGATTTGAATTTAACTGGCGGTGTAATGAGCGAAGATACAATGCGTTTACGCGAAGAGTTATCTGAGCAAATGCGTGCACTTCAAGAGTTAAAACAAATGGCCGCTTCTCATGGCTTTGATATTTCTAAGCCTGCAACAAATACACAAGAAGCATTCCAATGGTTATACTTCGCATATCTTGCAGCGATTAAAGAGCAAAATGGAGCTGCAATGAGTCTTGGACGTACTTCTACATTCTTAGATATTTATATTGAAAGAGATTTAGCAAATGGTACTTTGACAGAAGAAGAAGTACAAGAAATTGTGGATCACTTCATTATGAAATTACGTCTTGTGAAATTTGCAAGAACACCTGATTATAATGAATTATTCTCTGGTGATCCAACTTGGGTAACTGAGTCTATCGGTGGTATGGCATTAGATGGACGTGCATTAGTAACAAAGAACTCATTCCGTTTCTTGCATACATTAGATAATTTAGGACCAGCTCCAGAACCAAACTTAACAGTTCTTTGGTCTAAACAATTACCGCAGAACTTTAAAAACTACTGTGCAAAAATGTCTATTAAAACATCAGCAATTCAATATGAAAATGATGACATTATGCGTGCTGACTACGGTGATGACTACGGAATTGCTTGTTGTGTATCTGCAATGAGAATTGGTAAACAAATGCAATTCTTCGGCGCACGTGCAAACTTAGCAAAAGCGTTACTATATGCGATTAACGGTGGTAAAGATGAAAAATCTAAAGCACAAGTTGGTCCTGAGTACGCACCTATTACTTCTGAAGTATTAGATTATGAAGAAGTTATGCATAAGTTTGATATGACAATGGAATGGTTAGCGGGTCTATATTTAAACACATTAAATGTTATTCATTACATGCATGATAAATATAGCTACGAACGTATTGAAATGGCACTTCATGATACAAATGTTCTTCGTACAATGGCAACAGGTATCGCGGGTCTATCTGTAGTAGCAGACTCGTTAAGTGCAATTAAACACGCAAAAGTAAAACCAATTCGTGATGAAAGCGGTATTGCAGTTGACTTTGAAATCGAAGGAGATTTCCCTAAATACGGTAACAATGATGACCGTGTAGATGAAATCGCTGTAAATCTTGTAAAAACATTTATGAATAAACTTCGTAAACATAAAACATACAGAAATTCTGTTCATACAATGTCGATCTTAACAATCACATCTAACGTTGTATACGGTAAGAAAACTGGTAACACTCCAGATGGTCGCCGTACTGGAGAACCATTTGCACCAGGTGCGAACCCAATGCATGGCCGTGATACAAAAGGTGCATTAGCTTCATTATTATCTGTAGCTAAATTACCATATGAAGATGCACAAGATGGTATTTCTAATACATTCTCTATTATTCCAAAAGCACTTGGTAAAGAAGATGATGTACAAGTACGTAACTTAGTATCAATGCTTGATGGTTATGCAGTAAAAGAAGGCCATCACTTAAATATTAACGTATTTAATCGTGAAACATTAATGGATGCGATGGAACATCCTGAGAAATATCCACAATTAACAATTCGCGTATCTGGTTACGCTGTAAACTTTATTAAATTAACTCGTGAACAACAAATCGATGTAATTAATCGTACAATGCATGAAAGTATGTAAGTGAAAAAGTGTCCCTCTGCTTTTTATAAATAGCAGAGGGAGGCTGCTTCAATAAAGGAGGAAGTAACATGATAAAAGGAAGAATTCATTCTGTAGAGTCTTGTGGTACTGTTGATGGCCCAGGAATTCGTTATGTCATATTTACACAAGGGTGTTTATTACGTTGTCAATACTGTCATAATGCTGATACGTGGGAGATCGGTAAAGGAAAAGAAATAACAGTTGAAGAAGTAATGCAGGATGTGACATGTTACCTTCCTTTTATTGAAGCTTCTGGAGGCGGTATAACAGTTAGTGGTGGTGAACCATTATTACAGCTAGATTTCTTAATTGAATTATTTAAGAAATGTAAGGAAGTTGGAATCCATACAACAATTGATTCTTCGGGTGGTTGTTATTCTGAAGAACCAGAATTCCAAAATAAGCTAGATATTTTAATGGATTACACAGATTTAGTTTTATTGGATTTGAAACATATTGATTCAAAGAAACACCGTAAATTAACAGGGAAACCAAATGAACATATTTTACAATTTGCTCGTTATTTATCGGATAAAAATAAACCAATTTGGGTAAGACACGTATTAGTTCCTGGTGTTACGGATAATGAAGAGGATCTACAAAAATTATCTAGCTTTATTCAAAGCCTGTCTAATGTTCAGAAGGTTGAAGTGCTACCATATCATAAGCTTGGTGTATATAAATGGGAGGCACTTGGGCATAAGTATCCACTTGCGAATGTAGAACCACCTACTGAAAAAAATGTAGAGCAAGCAAGACATATTTTACAAGCAGTCTAATCCAAATATTGGATTAGGCTTTTTGCTTTCTTTACAATAAAACCTAGAGTATGTATATAGAAAAGAGTATACTGAAAATAGAATATCCATATTTTTGTAAGGAATAAGTGGAGAAATTTACATAATTGTAAAGGGAAATCAAAATAGTAAAAAGAATTAAGAAGTAAAAGAGTGAGTATCATGGAATAGAGAACATTTGTAAGTTATTGCGAAAGCTCTTATAGGAAAGTATAATGTAAAGATATGAGCACAGATAGGATTAAGGGGTCAATCTTATATGCTTTGCATATCCACGACAGGTACATAGCTGAAAGAGAAGTATTAGAATCTGTTTATGTAATTTTTAAGGAAAATGTTTTTCCTATTGTCGTATATGCAATATGGAGAAACAATAAGCTAGGAGTGGATTTGTTTGATAAAAAACCCCAAGGTTTTAATATTAACTGCACATTACGGTAATGGTCATGTGCAAGTAGCGAAAACATTAGAACAAACATTTCGCCAAAAAGGAATTAAAGATGTAATTGTATGCGATTTGTTCGGAGAATCACATCCAGTTATAACCGATATTACAAAATATTTATATTTAAAAAGTTATACAATAGGAAAAGAATTATACCGCTTGTTTTATTATGGCGTAGAAAAAATTTATGATAAAAAAATAGCATCTTGGTATGCGAATTTTGGAAGAAAACGTTTGAAATTACTTTTACAAGCAGAGAAACCGGATATTGTTATTAATACTTTTCCGATCATAGCTGTACCAGAGTTAAAAAAGCAAACAGGTATTTCAATTCCTGTGTATAACGTATTAACGGATTTTTGTGTGCACAAAATATGGATTCATCGGGAAGTAGATCGTTATTTTGTAGCAACTGATCACGTAAAAAAAATTATGATTGATATTGGTGTGCCCGCGGAGCAAATTGTTGAAACTGGAATTCCGATTCGTAGTAGTTTTGAGCTGAAGATCAATCCAGACATTATATATAATAAATATCAGTTATGTAAGAATAAAAAGATTTTACTAATTGTAGCAGGTGCTCATGGGGTATTAGGAAGTGTAAAAGAACTATGCCAATCATTTATGTCAGTACCTGATTTACAAGTAGTTGTCGTTTGTGGAAAAAATGAAGCGTTAAAACAGGATTTATTAGGGGTTCAGGAAAAAAATCCTGATGCATTAAAAGTATTTGGTTATGTTGAAAATATCGATGAATTATTCCGTGTTACTTCTTGTATGATTACGAAGCCGGGCGGTATTACGTTAAGTGAAGCGGCAGCATTGCAAGTACCTGTCATTTTATATAAACCTGTTCCAGGACAAGAAAATGAAAATGCGATGTACTTTGAAAGAAAAGGCGCTGCAGTTGTCATTCGTGATGATAGTGAGGTTTTTGCAAAGACAGAGGCGTTATTGCAAGATGATATGAAGCTTCTTCAAATGAAAGAAGCGATGAAAAGCATTTATCGTCCGGAGCCAGCTGGTCATATTGTGGATACAATTTTGACAGAAAACCATGTAGAACCGAATCATATACCTATTAAATCACCTGCTCTTGCACAATTATTTACTTAATATGAAACCCTCTTTTATATGTTTAAAGAGGGTTCTTTATTGTTTTATAAGATAAAGTGGTAACTTATCCACATGAAGATTACGCTTTCATTAAACAGTAAAGTCGAAATATTAACAACTATATCCACATTATCCACAATTTTTAGAAAACTATCCACAATTCTAACATTTACTATGCGACACAACATATAAACTTGTGAAGGGTTTGTTGAATTTATTCACAATTCTATAAATTGTGTGGATAACGTTATCCACACAAAAAAGGTTCCTTATTTATAAGGAACCTTTTTTGTCTATTCTATCACGTAGAAAAAATATGTAATGAGAATGAATAATTAGGGGGGAAAACGTCTAATTATTCATTCTCACTTTAAATACTTTTCGAGCGATAACCCGCTGCGCGATCTGCTTTGCGAAATTCTCGTTGGTAGAGAACTTCTTGTGTACTAGATAATGTGTTTTTTGTTTTGTCACGTTTCTTTTTATCCATTACAAATCACCTCGTGTCCTAAAGTCACTATCTATCGTTTCCAAAGACATGGGGTGATATACGTATATGGCAAAATGTTAATGATTAATTATCTTTTCTAAAAATTTAGATTACGCTTCTTTTAATTGGTGAGCATCTTGGAACGTTGTATCTCGCATTGTAGCAAGTGTATATTGATCTTTTGGGATTTCATATAAGTTATATACTTCTTCATTTGCGTTAATTTCATCATAAACGGCTTTTCTTGTTTCGTTTGCTAGATTTACATATTGTAGTTTTTCGGCAGCTTTAATAGAACGAATATTTATTTTACGAATACGCATAAAGATTGTTTCAATATCTAATTCATAGAAAAGTTCACTAAAAAATGAATCTTTCGCCAATTTATTATAGCCTTTTCCATGATAGGGTTTGCCAAGCCATGTTCCGAGAAATCCGGCTTTTTCTTGCACATCAAATAAAGTAATTGTTCCGATAGGGTTACCCCATTCATCTAAAATTGTGCGTGAAATTAATTCCCCACGCTCTTCAGCTTCAATCGTTTGTTTCGTTAAAAATAAATACTCCTCATAAGAATAAGCCTTTTGACGCACAAAAGGGAAGACAGCTGGGTCCACCATTAACTCGTATAGAACGTGGCTGTCGTGTAAGTCGCGTTTTTTCAACATACTAACTCCTCCTCACACGAGGGTAGCATGACGAAAAAACACCCCACCCTCGAAATTTTTATATCAATCTTTAAAAAATTTCGGGGTGGGAATCGAACCCACTAGAACCAGTTTCTAACGCTGGTGGCGCACCATTTGCCTTCCCCATTCATCAATTTGAAAATGATAATCACGACACAAATTGATTATGGTTTCATTCAGTTTATAATCGTATAATACTTTATCTAGTCAAAAAAATAAACTAGTTTTTTTTATTTTTTTTGTAAATTATTTTTCCGTCAATCATGGTTAGTACAGGCTTGGCTAAATAATGGAAAGGATGATGAGTCCATAACACGAGATCAGCGTCTTTTCCAACCTCAATGCTTCCAATTCTATCCTCTAAACGTAAATTTCGTGCTGGAAATATAGTGATTCCTTCTAGTGCAGTTTTTTCGTCTAATCCTTCTCTTACTGCGACAGCAGCACAAACATTTAAATATTGAATTGGTGTATAAGGGTGATCTGTTGTTATAGAAACTTCCACTCCATTTTTCGATAATATATGGTAAGTATCCCATGTTTTGTTTTTAAGTTCGATTTTAGAACGGCGTGTAAGAGTGGGGCCAACTGAAACCTTCAAATTGTGTTTCGAAAGCTCTTCAACAATAAAGTGTCCTTCTGTACAATGTTCAATGCGTAAATCGAGATTGAACTCTGTTGCAAAGCGTAGAGCAGAACTAATATCATCTGCTCGGTGAGCGTGGATACGTACAGGTATTTCGCGGCGTAATGCTTTTAAGATAGGAAGCATTCGAAAATCAGCTTCATGTCCGTAGTGCTGTGCTTCATAGAATGATTCCCGAAGTAACCCCATAATTCCCATACGTGTTATGGATTCTTTTGTTCCATTACTATGGACCTTTTTAGGATTTTCTCCAAAGGCAATCTTTAAGCCGGCAGGTTCTTGAATAATCATATGATCAATACAAGTTCCAGCTGTTTTTATTACACAAGTCGTACCACCGATAATGTTTTGACTTCCTGGCATAACGTGAACAGTTGTGATTCCGTTTTGTACAGCATCTTGAAATGCAATATCAAAAGGGTGGATTCCGTCCAAAGAACGGATATGTGGTGTTGAAACTTCAGATGTTTCATTTGCATCATTGCCAGCCCAACCAGTACCTTCATCATAGAGACCAAGATGAGTATGGACATCAATAAATCCAGGTAAAAGATGAAGAGCACGAGCGTCTATAACTGTCATATCTTGAGTGGGTTGAATGGAAGGCTTGACCTCGGCAATTCTTTCTCCTATAACGAGTACATCCCCTTGAAATTTTTGGGATGTAATAGGATAGACAATGGCTTGTTTGAGCAATATTTTCATAGGTACCTCATTTCTGTTACTTTACAATGTTAATGGAATTTAAGGGAAAGTAACTGAAAGGTTATTTGTGTAATAATGCTCCGGATTCTAGAAAATGAAAGTTTTGAAAGGGGGCCCTGTAAAACTGTGTTTTAGAAGTACTACATTGTATGCGAAAGTACATTTTGTAATGCATGGTCTATTGCCGGAAATGTGTATTGATACCCATGTTCAATTGCTTTACTAGGTAATACATGTTGTCCTTCGAGTACAAGTATACTCATCTCACCCAATAAAGTGTGAAGCATAAATGAAGGGACAGGTAACCAATGAGGTTTTTTCATTATAGTTGCAATGGTTTCTCCAAATTCCTTCATTTTTATAGGTAGGGGAGCTGTGATGTTAAAAGGGCCATCAATTTCTTCTTTGTGTATGATGAAATCAATTAGGCGAACGACATCGTCTATATGAATCCATGATAACCATTGGTTTCCAGATCCAATTGTACCTCCAATATAGAATTGATAGGGGAGTAGCATTTTGGGAAGAGCTCCTCCGTCTGCGCCTAATACAACTCCAAGTCTTGCGTAGATTGTTCGCATTCCATGAGAACGTGCTTTAGATGCTTCTTGTTCCCATGAATATACTGTATTTGCTAAAAAGTCATTTCCAGGAATCTCATGCTGTTCTGTAAAAGACTCAGTTTCAGACGTTCCATAGTATCCAATAGCACTTGCGTTAATAAATGTATTTGGCTTTGTACCAAGTGTTTGCAATTGTTTAATGAGTCCTTTTGTTGTTTGAATTCTACTGTTTAAAATGGATTCCTTTTGTTTCTTTGTCCATCTACTATTAATAGACTCTCCAGCTAGATTAATAACTACATCGATAGAAGAGAGGGGGAAGGTTTGTAAATCTGGTGTCCATTGTACATACTGAAGGTTAGGGTGGGAAGTTTCAGTAGTTTTGTTTCGAGTAAGAATGTAAACATTATATCCTTTTTGAATAAAAAAAGTAGAAAGGTATTTACCGATAAAGCCGGTACCACCAGAAATTGCGATTCTCACAATTATTTCCTCCTCATTATATATATTCTTGAAAACCAAAAACGTTCCTTGACTATGTTAAAATAATAGAGAGGTGAGAGTATGGCTGTCATTACAAAAATAGAAGTGCAAAAACGATCGAAAGAACGGTTTAATATTTATATTGATAAAGGTCAAGGTGAAGAATACGGATTTAGTGTGGATCAAGTAATCTTAATGAAACATGGATTACAAAAAGGGTTAGAAATTGATGAACTAGCGTTAGGAAATATTTTATACAATGAAGAGGTACAAAAAGCATATTTACAAGCAATTTCCTATCTATCCTATCAAATGAGAACAAAAAAAGAAGTAGAAGACTATTTACGAAAAAAAGAAGTGGGACAGGCCGTCATCTCTGAAGTCGTTTCGAAATTATTACATGATCGATATATTAATGATAAAGAGTACGCTGTTTTATATACGCGAACGCAAAGTAATGTGAATCGAAAGGGTCCAACTGTTATTAAAAGAGAGTTATTAAATAAAGGTGTTCAGGATCTAATCATTACACATAGTTTACAAGAATATCCGAAGGAAAAGCAAATTGAGAATGCTTTACTTCTTATAGAAAAGAAGAAAAGGTCTTATCAAAAGCATTCCTTTTTACAAATGAAGCTAAAGTTAGACGAAATGCTTGTTCGTAAAGGATATTCTAGAGATGTGATTCAAATTTGTTTGGAAGAATTGAAAGACGAAAAAGATGACGAACAGCAACAAGAAGCGTTACACTATCATGGGAATAAATATTATGAGAAATATAAGAAGTATGATGGATGGACATTTGAAAATAAGATGAAACAAGCGTTATATCGCAAAGGATTCTCTATTGATGAGATAGATATATTTTTGCAGATGAAACGTGAAGAGGGATGAGGGGAATAAGATGAATATGCCAAAGCGCTACAGTGAAATGACACCACATGAGCTAAGGGAAGAAATTGGGGTTTTGAAAGAGCAAGCAATAAAGGCAGAGCAGCTTGGTATTGTAAATGAGTTCGATGTATTAATGCGAAAGATGGCAATGGCTCGTGCTTATATGACTGATATAAATAAATTTCATATTGGTGAGACATATGAATTAGTAGAAGAACCTGGTATATTATTTGAAATTACGTATTTCAACGGGGTATTTGCTTGGGGACATAAGCAAAATGATAATGAAGAGATTGGAATACCGATTTCTTTATTACAAGAAAAATGAAAACCAGAGAGCGAATATCTCTCTGGTTTTCATTTTTGGTAGGCGTTACAGGAGATAGGAGATTCTAAAATTGGCGTTTTTTACATTCATTCGCCAGTATAATGAGAGACTGGGTTTGTTGCGTCTGTCCGTTAACTTGCGCTTTTGCATGTTTCGGACGAGTCCACGTATGGTTAAATAATTCAGAACGACTATCTAAGCGATCACGGTAGCTCATCTTTATCACCTCGTGTAGGAAGTTAATTTTTTAGGTTGTACCTGTACTATTCTTCCTGCTGATTTGCAGCACGCATACGTTCTTGTGGGTGCGTGTTAATTGTGCCGTTAGGTCGTTTCGAAGCGAAGCGTGATTTCGCTTTCGGCTGACCATCGATTTTGCTGTTGTTTTTTGACTCAGACCAAAATTCGGCTTGTTTACCCATTGCGAACGCCCTCCTCATCATCAGTTGATACCTCTTTAAGAAGTATCACTTATAGAATGTGCAAAATAGAAGAAACTATCCTTTAGAAATTAAGGGAATAAATAGGTAAAAGGAGAATGGAATATGAATGATATTCACGAAACATTAACAAAAGAACTATTAGACAAAAATGACAAACTTTCTTACGCACAAGCTCGTGCGTGGGTTGAATTATTGTGGGAAGACTTTCAAACAACTTATGCTAAATCAGGTCGTTATCAAGGTGATGAAATGACTGAACAAGTGGTACGAACATGGATTAATAATCATGGAGGTCGCCTTCATGAAATGCGTACAAATAATCCGAAATATAGCCATTTAATCAATCAAGAAGATCATTTGAAACATTAAAAAAAGCGACTTAAGTCGCTTTTTTTAATGTGGAAGTAATTCCAGTTTTTTTCGAAGTTTTTCTTCACTAAAAATCCATCCTGTATAGGAACTAATAATATTTAAATTGTGGTCGAGTTGAACGATTGCAACGAATGGATAATAATCTTTACTGCGATAGCGCAAATCAATGAAGCGAACTTCGTAATAATGATCATAATCAAAAATGTCCCAGCGATACACAGGAGAAAAAGATAGAAATGCTGAGATGTTTTCATCTTGTTTAGCTGCGCGCATAATAGCATTATCTGGGAACGGTATCCGGTCGAACTTATCATAGACCATGATGTTACCACGATGCCATCTAGCAACGTAGTAATAGTCAGTTGTAACGATTGCTAAATGATAATGATAAAATCTGTAAGAAGGGGAAATGATTATTTTCTCCACATGATTGAAACGTTTATATACGATGCTACGTATGTTTCTATGCATCATAATCCGTCCGATATAGTAAACAATCATCAATATATACGCTGCTAAAGCAGTATACCCTTTATGGGAACCTACGAGCATACAAGCAATCGCGAGTAGGTGGATAAAGAAAATGACGGTATCAAATGTATTAATGATGCCGAGTGCTACCCATTTTTTTGTGAAGGGCCGTAATGCCTGTGTACCGTAGGCGTTGAAAATATCTACAAAGACATGAAGAAAGACGGCAATAAATGACCAAAGTAGTAGATGCAAATATGGAGCGTCTGAAAAGAAGGCGAAAGAGATGCCACTTATAAGGAATGACCAAAGAATCACTGCAGGAATGGAATGAGTAATCCCGCGATGATTTCTTATATATTTAGCGTTATTACGCAATTTTAAAACTGTATCGATGTCAGGAATATTGGAACCGGCAATTGTAGCAAACATAACTGCTTGTGGCCCAATATCACTTTGTGCTATGGCTGGATCTAACGTTGCCAAACTGCCTAGAGTAACGCCCATAACAAGGTGAGTGGCTGTGTCCATAGAAATTCACCTCCGTTTTTTATTAATGTAACTCTTTTTATTCGATACCTCAAGTCCTTTGCCTTCTATTTCCTATGTCATCTTACTTAAATTTTTTCCTAAAATCTTTATAATAGTACTTATATGCAAAAAAATGAGGGGGATCAAGTTTGACACTTGAAATATTAAATAATTTTAACATAGAGCAGTTTCAAAATGATTTAATTGGTTGGTTTGAAAAAGAGCAACGCGACTTACCGTGGCGTAAAAATAAAGATCCATACCGCGTTTGGGTTTCGGAAATTATGTTGCAGCAAACAAGGGTAGAAGCTGTAAAACCATATTACGCGAATTTTATGGGGAAGTTTCCTACTCTAGAGGCTTTGGCAAATGCTGATGATGAAGAAGTGTTAAAAGCATGGGAAGGTTTAGGGTATTATTCTAGAGCACGAAATTTACATGCGGCTGTAAAAGAAGTGAAAGAAGTATACGGCGGGATAGTACCGAGTGATGTAAAGAAAATTGAAAAGTTAAAAGGAGTTGGCCCATATACAAAAGGTGCTATTTTAAGTATCGCATATGGTATACCAGAGCCAGCAGTTGACGGAAATGTTATGCGTGTATTATCTCGCATTTTATCAGTATGGGATGACATTGCAAAACCAAAGACTAGAAAAGTGTTTGAAGAGATTGTGCGTGAAATTATTTCAGCTGAAAATCCATCTTATTTTAATCAAGGTTTGATGGAGTTAGGTGCACTAATTTGTATTCCCAAAAATCCAGCATGCTTACTTTGTCCTGTACGTGAACATTGCAGGGGATATGCTGAAGGTGTTCAAAAAGAACTACCAGTAAAAAGTAAAGCGAAAGCTCCTACAATGGTACCGATTGTTGCAGGAGTACTTCAAACAGAAGATGGTCGTTACGTCATTAATAAACGTCCAAGTACCGGGTTATTAGCTAACATGTGGGAGTTTCCAAATGCTGAACTTGGGGAAGGGATTCGGAATCAGAAAGAGCAGCTTATAGATTATATGAAGGAAAAATTTGAGCTCTCGATTTCTATTGAAGAATACGCAATGAATGTACAACATACATTTACTCATCGTACTTGGGATATATTTGTATTTTACGGAAAAGTAACCGGTGATATTGTTGAAACAGATACATTGAAATTTGTATCGAAAGAAGCTTTTGAACAGTTACCTTTCTCTAAATCGCATCGTACGATTTATGAGAGTTGTGTTGAGAAAATTACAATGCAATAAACAAAAAAAGTGTTCCCTAGATTGGGAACACTTTTTTAATCGTAAGAAATTTTTGTCCCATGAGTCCAACTAGCATCACCTTCTTGTAAGCCGCCCCTTGATTCGATTTCTATTACAATTTCTTTATAGATACTTTGACCTTCTGCATTTAAATACGGCAAAATCTGTTGTAATGAATGATGAAAATAAGCTAATTCATCTTCTTTCCATTCATTTTTTGAAATCATCGTTAGTTCAGTCATATCGCGTCCTATATACATATTTCCACCTCCATTTTCTATAGTTTGAATGAGTAACAAGAGATATATGCGGAATTTTTTCAAAAGAAAATTACGGATAGCTTCTAGTTGAATTGGTTACATTATTGATTGTGGAGGTGAGAAAGATGAGTAAAAAACAACAAGGTTATAACAAGGCAACTTCTGGTGCTAGCATTCAAAGTACAAATGCTAGTTATGGTACAGAGTTTGCGACTGAAACAAATGTACAAGCAGTAAAACAAGCGAATGCACAATCAGAAGCAAAGAAAGCACAAGCTTCTGGTGCACAAAGTGCAAACGCTAGTTATGGTACAGAATTTGCAACTGAAACAGACGTGCATGCTGTGAAAAAACAAAATGCACAATCAGCTGCAAAACAATCACAATCTTCTAGTTCAAACGAGTAATGAAAGAAAAACACTTCTCCATTTCGAGAGAAGTGTTTTCTTTGTGTGCGGGTCATTGTAATGAAAAGAAAGCGGACGACATAACTTCTAATAAGTCAACAAATGTAGTCAAAGGAGAAGGAAGTTAAAGATTAGAAATATGTAATGAGGAATAATAACTGATGAATAAATCTAAAAGGGGGTAAGTAATGAACGATTTTGATAAGTTGGTAGGAGAGCAATTGGAAACGATGGATGAGTTGTTAAAGTTACAAGCTCATCTAGAGAAATATCAGCAAATTGAAATCAGCGAAAAGGATACGTGCGATAAAAAGGAATTACATTTTATCCGCCAAGAAATATATAGAACAGAATTAGCGTTAAAACTGTTACATGAGAAATTTGAAGAGCAAACAAATAGTGTGATTCAATCTTTTGAAACTGAAAAAATGATTTCGAATTTAGGGTAAGGCATATTGTTACCTTCCGGTGAAAGGCCCTTCTTTAGATAGAAATAAGGAAGGGCTTTTTCTATTCCCATTTCCTCGTTTGTAAATCATTCAGCGAAGCCCCCGTCTCCTAAGAAGATTAGGGATATAGTATTCGGTGTGAAAAATAGAGTCTTGTCGCTTTAGTTTTAAAATTTCGACAAAAAAGTTATAATAGAAAAAAAGTGAATGCAGCTCAAAGGGCATTTGCAGTTGAAAGAAGGGAGCATATATGGGATTTCCCAAAGAAGGAGAAAAAGTACAAATACATAGTTATAAACATAATGGCTCCATTCATAGAATGTGGGAAGAGACAACAATTTTAAAAGGGACACAGAGTCTTGTTATCGGAGCAAATGATCGTACAGTAGTGACAGAATCAGATGGCCGAACATGGATTACTCGTGAACCAGCAATTTGTTATTTTCATGCAAACTATTGGTTTAATGTGATTGGGATGCTAAGGGAAGAGGGAGTATATTATTATTGTAATTTAGGCTCACCTTTTGCATATGATTCTGAAGCATTAAAGTACATTGATTATGATTTAGATATTAAAGTATATCCAGATATGACATATACGCTTTTAGATGAAGATGAGTATGAAAAGCATAGTCAAATTATGCAGTATCCACCTGTTATTGATACTATTTTAAAACGAAATGTAGCACAATTAACACAATGGATTCATCAAAGAAAAGGGCCATTCGCGCCAGATTTTGTAGATATGTGGTATGAAAGATATTTAATGTACAGAAATTAAAACAAACCTGCAGGGGATTTCCCGGCAGGTTTGTCCTATTAGAGGGGGGATTATGTGCAAGGTATAAAAAGATATTTGCACTTTGTTAAACCATATCGATGGCTTATTGCTATTACGATTATGATTGGTCTAGTTAAATTCGGCATCCCGCTTATTATGCCGTGGTTATTAAAATATATTATCGATGATGTAATTCAAGGTGGAGGGTCACTTCAAGATAAAACATCCCAATTAGTAACAGCCGTTGGGATTGCCTTTTTTATTTTTGCAGTAATAAGACCGCCAATTGAATATTATCGTCAATATTTCGCGCAGCGTATCGCAAATACAATACTATATGATTTGCGAAAACATATTTTTGGTCATTTGCAAAAGTTGAGTTTACGCTATTATTCAAACACAAAAACAGGGGAAATTATTTCACGTGTAATCCATGATGTAGAACAAACGAAGGATTTTGTAATTACTGGTTTGATGAATGTTTGGTTAGATACGGCAACAATTGCAATTGCTATTATTGTTATGTTTTCTATGAATATAAAATTGACATTTGTTGCGCTATTAATTTTACCTATTTATGTAGTGGCGGTGAAATATTTTTTCGGACGTCTTCGAAAATTGACGAAAGAGCGTTCACAAGCGTTAGCAACGATGCAAGGGTATTTACATGAACGTATTCAAGGGATGCAAGTGACACGTAGCTTTGCATTAGAAGAATATGAGGGTAAGCAGTTTGAAAAAAGAAATAATGAATTTTTGACGAAAGCGTTAACGCATACGAGTTGGACTGCAAGGACATTTTCAGCAGTGAATACGTTAACCGATTTAGGCCCGTTACTGGTGATCGGCTTTGCAGCATATGAAGTAATTCAGGGGCAGTTAACATTAGGGACTATGGTTGCCTTTGTTGGATATATGGATAGTTTGTATAGTCCGCTTCGCCGCCTTGTTAATTCCTCCACAACATTAACACAGTCTTTCGCATCGATGGATCGAGTGTTTGAATTGTTAGATGAAAAATACGATATTGTCAATGTGCCAAGTGCGGTACAAACGACAAAATTAAATGGTGAAGTGATATTTGATAATGTATCTTTTCGTTACAATTCGGATGAAAAAGAGATATTACATAACCTTTCGTTAACTATGTTGCCAGGAGAGAAGGTAGCACTTGTAGGAGCGAGTGGGGGAGGGAAGTCATCTCTTGCTAGCTTAATCCCACGTTTCTATGATGTTTCTTCAGGTGCAGTTTATGTAGATGGGATAGATGTTAGAAAGTATGATATGAGAAATTTACGTAGTCATATTGGAATTGTACTGCAAGATAATTTGTTATTTAGTGATACAATCGGGGCAAATATTTTATATGGAAATCCGAAAGCTACAGAGGAAGAAGTGATTGCAGCTGCTAAAGCTGCGCAAATTCATGATTTTATTATAGAGTTACCTGATGGCTATGATACTGTCGTTGGGGAACGCGGTGTGAAGTTATCTGGTGGGCAAAGGCAACGTGTAGCGATTGCAAGAGTGTTTCTAAAGAATCCATCGTTACTTATATTAGATGAGGCGACTTCCGCTTTAGATTTAGAAAATGAACGGTATATTCAGCAGGCGCTTCAGACGTTAGCTGCTGATCGGACGACGATCGTAATCGCACATCGATTGGCGACGATTACGCATATGGATACGATTATTTACATTGAAGATGGTGAAATTAAAGAAACAGGTTCTCATGAAGAGTTAATGAAAAAAAGAGGGTTTTATTACAATTTATATCAACTTCAACATATAACAGAAACAGCTCCTTTAGCGTAAAAGGAGCTGTTTTCTTTATTCGTCTTCTTTTTTATCTTCGATTTGGAGTTCTGCTTCTGGTTTATGGTATGTGTAGAAGCTATCCACAAGTAAATCTAAATGCTCTACTTCTTCACTATAGTTAATAATGGCAGAAATAAGAGGGAAGAGGTGTAGCCATGTTTTATAAGCTTCCTCATCGTCCTTGTTTTGATAATCCATAAAGATATCAATTAATTCTTGTTTACCTGTTTCAACTTCATCAAGCATTTCAACGGATTGTTGTTTTTTTGCTTTACCAATAAATTTTAATAAAACTTGTTCATGGTAATGGGTTAATGAGTCAAGTTCGTTTTGGATAGATTCCTGAAATTCTTCTGGCATATAGCGCAGTTCATTTTCAGTACGATGTAATGATTTTAAAGTACTTAAAGCACGGCTTGTCGTCGCTAACATTTGTCTGAATAAAACGAGCTTACGAATTTTTGCGAACTGTACTTTTTTCGTGTAGCTTCTTTCTTCTTTATACAGCAAATAGTAATGGTTTAGTTTGATCATCTTTTCTTTCATACGATCAATATCAGTTTTTAGCGTTGTAAAATCAGAAGCTTGCCTACTATTCATTCGAATCCATTTTACAATTTCTTCTGTATTATCAACGATACGGTGATATAGTTTTGTTTCGTATTTTGGCGGCATAAACACTAAATTTACAAGTGAAGCCGCAATAATTCCAATCATAATCGTCGCAAAGCGAAGTAAGGCAAAACTAAAGAAATCGTCGCCTTGATACTCCATAATGGCGATAACTGTTACTAAAGCAATTGATATTGTGTTTTCTAATCGTAATTGTAACGTAAGCGCAATTACTAATATACATGTTAATCCAATAATAAAAGGATTATGTCCAAAAGCAGTAGCAAATACGATAGCGAATACCGCACCAATGACGTTTGCTTGAATTTGCTCAAGAGCTGTTAAATATGAGCGGTATACAGACGGTTGAACAGCGAATATAGCTGAGATTCCCGCGAATACTGGACTCGGTAATTGAAGTAAAATACAAGCAAATAAAGCTAATGTGATGGCAATACCCGTTTTTAAAATGCGAGCACCAAGTTTCATACCCTTAATAAGATCCTTTCTCTTGTCATAATGAATGTACAACATGATACTATACATTCATTACAATATGTTAGCAAGTGATATTTTAGTGACGTTAATAAGAAATTAAGATTCATTTTATACTTTTTCCTAATTCTTTTTAAACATCAATTTTTAGTGAAAAAACCTGCTGAATTTCAGCAGGTTTCAAATTGTTACTATAGATTACTATGAGAAGTGTACTTCGTCAATTTTTTCTTGAGAATGAAAAGTTGGTATATCACTCTGTGGAGATAGATGGATCAGCCTGCTCTTTTTTCGGGATAATTTCAAAAAACTGTTGCTGCATATCATCGAGTAACGGTGTTAATAAAGCAACTTCCTCGTATTGCTCATGTTCATTTAATACACGAATATAATCTAGCAATAACTCAGTCACATCTTGCACGCCATTTTTACTAATTGGTTGTAATGTAACATTTGCCCCTTTTGCGATTCTTCTTTTTAAGGCGTTTTCTGTTAAACCCGAGCTTGAATCATGACGTAAATAAACAACACCACCAGTCATACCAGCACAAATCCATGGACCAGGATCCCCTAAAACAAGCGCTCGCCCATTTGTCATATATTCAAAAGCGAAACCTTTAATATTAGAGTATACACCTATATTCCCTTGCTCTTTTTCACGGAGTGGCTTTGTCATTCGCCCTCCAATTATCATGTCTGCTCCAGAGAGGCGAATGCCGGCGCGAGCATCAGCGTTACCTTGAACGTATAGCGATCCTTTTTGTGCACCGTACCCAAAACCTTTTCCGACAGAACCGTTATAATATATGCCGTCTTTTCCTTTTGTTTTCGTTATATAAATACCACCACCAAAGGAAGTTTTACCAATACCATCTTGTGCACCGCCATTTACGTGTATAAATAAGTTCTCACTATTATAAGCACCTAATCCATTTCCAGGAATAGAGCCATTCGTATACTTTAATGTAAGTGGTTCAAGCTTCGTGTCTTCATATAATTTACTACGAACGCGATAGCAAGATTCTAGACCACCCATAACGCGTTGCTCTACGCCAACGCCTACTAATTCTTTTGAATGAGGGGAATGAACTGTTTCAAATTGTTTTTCCGGTACGTATTCTGTTTTTGTAACAGATGGGTTTTCTATCGTTTGTAGTAAATTACATAAGTCTAATAAATTTTCGCCTCGAACTTGTTCTAATAAATCGGAATGTCCGACAATTTCTTGTAAATTTGTATAACCAAGATTTCCTGTTAATCGTTTTAGTTCTACGCCAAAAGTGGTGAATAAATGTAATAATCCAGCAACGGCGCTTTCTAATTCGCGCGGGACGAAGCGGCGTAATCCGTGTTCTTTCGCCTGAGCTTCAGACTCAATTTGTGTTGCAATTCCAACGTGACAAGTATCTAGATGACATCCGCGGCAAGTTGTACAGCCGATTGCAATCATGGATAATGTACCAAATCCAATACGGTTTGCCCCAAGGAGCATGATTTTCAAGGCATCATTAACACTTCGAATACCACCGTCAGCCCAAATTTCTACTTTATGTCTCATATTTGCTTCTAATAAAGCATTGTGAGCGGCTTTCACACCAATTTCTACAGGAAGCCCTACATGTTGCAATGCGTGAATACGTGCAGCACCTGTACCACCATCAAATCCGCTAATGTTAATAAAGTCAGCACCAGCTTTTGCGATACCGACAGCAATTGTTCCAATGTTAGGGACGACAGGGACCTTTACAGCTACTTTCGCAAGTTGATTAGCCGTTTTAATTTCTGTAATCATTTGAGCTAAATCTTCAATGGAATAAATATCATGGTTGTTAGAAGGTGAAATTAAATCTGAGCCAATTGTAGCATTACGTGCTTCAGCTATTTTGGCTGTTACTTTTGAACCTGGCAAATGTCCACCTTCACCAGGCTTTGCGCCTTGCCCGATTTTTATTTCAATTAAGTTTGATGAATTTAGTAGTTCGGCGTTTACGCCAAATCGCCCAGATGCAACTTGTTGTCCGCGTGTATGTGGATATTTTCCAATCATATCTTTAATTTCGCCGCCTTCACCGTTTAAACTAATCATATTTAGCTGATCGGCCGCTTCTGCATATGCACGAAAGGCAACTTCATTTTGAGAACCGAATGACATGGAACTAATAATAAATGGTAAATTATGATTTTGAATGCTGATGGACACTTCTTCAGCGGGAACTACATGTTTTGTTTCTTTCGTTTGAACAAGGTGTCTAATTGCGATTGGGTTATTTTCTTCTAATTCACTTAACTTGTCACGGTAATCATCATAAGAGTTTCCTTTTGCGACATCGCCGATTGCTTTCCAAATTCGCGGGAATATATGAAAAGATTTTCGCATTCTAACTTTAGGATTGTTATAATCATCCGCTCGCAATTGTGCATCTTCAGCAAGTGATTCAAGCGAAAAAGCTAAATCATTTGAACCGAAGAAATTCGTAATTTGTAATATATTTGCGATTTCCTCATGTAATCCGATAGAAGAATAGAGGCGACCGTAACCACGTAATTCATGGATTCCAATTGTTGAAATGACTTTTTCTAGTCCTTTATTAAGAGCATTATACAAATTCGTAATTGGCGTTTTTGTTCCATCATTTACGGTTGCAAATAATAAATATGGATTCATACCATCTGCTCCTAATCCATACAGTGTGACGATATCATGTAAGGAGCGAAGGGCACCAGAACGTATAACGAGAGAGCAGTTTCGGCGTAATTTATTTTCGCCTAATACTTGATGTACTTTAGCGGTAACTAAATGCGGATCAATCCATAACTGTTCATTTAGATGAGCGTTGGCATCGTCTATTAATAGTAGGGAGGCTCCATCGTTCACGGCCTTTATCGCTTCAGAACTAATTCGATTTAAGGCGCATTGTAAAGTTTCTGTCGGACTGAATGTAGCAGAGATTGTAGCGATAGAGCTATGAGTATTGAATAGCTGTATAAGTTGTTCGTACGTAATTGTGTGTAATTCCTCTGTAATAGATTGTGCTACACTTCCTTCTAGAATAATGGGGGAAAGCATCTCAACTACAAATGGCTGTTTAGCTCCGCTTAATAAACTTGGGCGCTCTCCAAGTATTGTTCGTGTGGAGAAGTGCTCGACCTCTCGATCACGATCGATTGCTGGATTTGTAACAACGGCTACACTTTCCTTAATGAAATCAGCGATATTTCGTCTATCAGTATCGAGTGCTGCAAGTGGTGAGTCATGCCCAAGTGAGCGAATTGGCTCGACGCCTTTTGTTGCCATCTGTTCAAGAAGCTGAATATGTTCTCGATCCCACCCGAAAGAAACGTACTGTTTCGTTTCAACTTGAACAGAATCACATAATCCTTGGATTTCTTTCGTTTCAGGGATAGATAAGTTTAAATGATAATTGCTAACATCGATTCGTTTTTGGAAACGATTATATACTTCAATTTGGTATTTGTCGTATTCATAAAGAACAAGTTCATCTTGTTCATTCCATTTTAATCCGACCTTTTCTCCAGGAGCGAGTGGTTTCGGTTCTTCTACATATTCGGTTGGTGATACAACTCCAGGTTCAGAAGAGAAAACATAAGAACTCACTGTCTCTACTTTCCATACTGGTCGTAGTCCAAGGGAATCAACGCTGAAAACAGCCTCATCTTTATAACGTGAAATAATACCAGCTGGACCTTGCGCAAAATGGCCCCATGCTTCACGTATATACGTATATAAATCTTGTAAATGTGGTTCATAAAGTTTAATTTCATTAATAATTGGTGGGAATAGTATATCCATTGCTTCAAATAAACTGTAGTCGTATTGAACAAGTAGGGTTTCTAGGGTGCGGTTTAAATCTTGGGAGTCACTTCCCCCAACAGTAAGTGGAACATGAATCATGTCAGCTTGATCGCGTAATTTTGCAATTGTGTTAATTTCACCATTATGTCCGAGAATGCTAAATGGTTGTACACGAAAAAAATTAGATAATGTATTAGTAGAATAGCGGTTATGTCCTAGTGTCATAGTTGAAGCGATAAGTGGATGTTGTAAATCATTGTAATAGGCAACAAGTGTATCCCCAGCACCTAGAACTTTATATACAACATGGTCACGACTTAATGAAGCAACATGAATCGCTTCGTTTTCCTCTATTTTTATCGTTACTGAAAATAATGTTTGCTCAATATTTTCAACTTTATTTTCTGCGATAAGAGCAACTTGCCAAAATAAAGGTTCTTCCTGTTTACCAAGTGGACCGAGTGCATCGGAATTTATTACATCATCACTTTCAAAAATAATAGTAAAATTTTCGTTATTTAATTGCGTACGAATATGATTTTTTAAATTAACGATATTTGCGTTTTTGTTTAGAAAAAAATGTCCAACGATAAAGTGGGGATGATCCACAATCGTTGGATTGTATCCGTTATTTTTCAGCTTTTCATTCCAAAGTGCTTTTGGGACATCAATGTGAATTCCGATACCATCTCCTTCACCATTAATGAAACCAGCTCGATGATTCATTTTGACAAGTGATTGTATGCAAAGGTCGATGTTTTCTTTTGTAGGAATTTTTCGTTTCTCCATAACGGAAACGATTCCACACGCATCATGTTCTGCATTTTTATAATCTCGAAATAAAGACGGTGTCCATGTATTTGTTTTATTGAGCATCCGTCAATCCCCCCTCTTATTGAAGTTTGAATAATCTTACTATTCAAGGCGTGAGCAGCCTTATATACAAGGATAGTAAGGATATAAAATAAAAATAAAACAGATAATTATGAATAATTATACTATTAATGAGGGATTTATGAAATAGAAAAAAGGAAAAAAGAAAGATGTGCTTTCTTTTTTCCTTTTAATGACGGGATTATTTATTATCCGCTAAAGCAGCAAATGCTCTGCCTACAGCTTCAATTGTATATTCAATATCTTCTTTTGTATGTTCTGTCGTTAAGAACCATGCTTCGTATTTAGAAGGTGCTAAGTTAACTCCTTCTTGAAGCATAAGCTTGAAGAATTTACCGAACCTTTCACCGTCTGTATCTTGTGCTGCATCGTAATCTTCAATTGTATTTGTTGTGAAGTATACAGTTAAAGCACCTTTTAGTCGGTTTAATGTAATATCGATATTATGTTTTGCAGCTTGCTCTAAAATTCCCTTTTCAAGCATCGCACCAAGTTCATCTAATTTCTCATAAAGACCTTCTTGTTGAAGAACTTCTAGACAAGCGATACCGGATGCCATAGAAGCAGGATTTCCTGCCATTGTACCAGCTTGATATGCAGGTCCGAGCGGAGCAACTTGTTCCATAATTTCTTTCTTACCACCATAAGCACCGATCGGAAGTCCGCCGCCAATAACTTTACCAAGCGCTGTTAAGTCTGGTGTTACGCCAAGTAAGTCTTGAGCACCACCGTACATAAAGCGGAAAGCAGTAATAACTTCATCATAAATTACTAGTGCACCAGCTTCGTGAACAAGTTCATTCACTTTCTCAAGGAAGCCAGGTTTTGGCTCTACAATACCGAAGTTTCCAACAATCGGTTCTACAAGGATAGCTGCTACTTCATGTCCCCATTTATCTAAAGCTTCTTTTAAAGTTTCTACATTATTAAATGGAACGGTAATAACTTCTTGAGCGATACTTTGTGGTACACCGGCTGAGTCAGGAGTTCCTAGCGTAGAAGGGCCAGATCCAGCTGCTACAAGTACTAAATCAGAATGACCGTGGTAACAACCAGCAAATTTCATAATTTTTGTGCGGCCTGTGTAAGCACGAGCGACGCGAATTGTTGTCATTACTGATTCAGTACCAGAGTTTACGAAGCGGACTTTATCTAATGCAGGCATTGCTTCTTTTAACATTTTTGCGAATTTTACTTCTAGTGCTGTTGGTGTTCCGTAAAGTACACCATTTTCAGCAGCTGTTGTAATTGCTTTTGTAATGTGCGGGTGAGCATGTCCAGTAATAATAGGACCGTATGCTGCTAAATAATCGATATATTTATTTCCGTCTACATCCCAGAAATAAGCACCTTTTCCACGTTCCATAGCAACAGGAGCGCCGCCGCCAACTGCTTTAAAAGAACGAGAAGGACTATTAACGCCGCCAACGATATGTTCTAAAGCTTCTTTATGTAATGCTTCTGATTTTGTGAATTTCACTACAATTCATCTCCTTACAAAAATCTATGTATTATTCTAACATGTTTTTCGAAAAGACGTATTGTTTGTGATAGAGAAGGCAGTTGGGTAAACTATTCGTTGTGACATTTAGGAAGGGGGTCCGATTATGAAATCGGTAATTGAGGTACAAGGGTTACGTAAAGAATTTACAGCCTATTCAAGTCGTCCGGGATTAAAGGGTGCTTTTCGCGATTTATTAAATCGTAATTATAAAATAGTACCAGCAGTAAATGATGTATCTTTTACTGTGAAACAAGGTGAAATGGTTGGGTATATAGGTGAGAACGGTGCTGGTAAATCAACAACTATTAAAATGCTTACGGGGATTTTGACTCCGACATCAGGAGAAATTTTAGTAAATGGGATGAACCCGCATAAGCAGAGAGAAGAATTCGTAAGAACGATTGGTGTTGTTTTCGGTCAACGCTCACAACTTTGGTGGGATATTGCTGTACAAGAATCTTTTCGTTTATTAAAAAAAGTGTACGGTGTATCAGACGCTCAGTATAAAGAGCATATGGAACACGTGATTGAAACGTTAGATATTGGTCCTTTATTAGATAAGCCAGTTCGAAAGTTATCTCTAGGTCAAAGAATGCGTTGTGAATTAGCGGCAGCATTAATTCATAATCCACCGTTATTATTTTTAGATGAACCAACAATTGGGTTGGATGTTCTTGTGAAATTAAAAATACGTGAATTTTTAAAAGAAATGAATGAACGTTATAAAACAACAATCTTATTAACAACCCATGATATTACTGATATTGAAGCTTTATGTGAGCGCGTTATCATGCTGGATGAAGGAAATATTATGTATGACGGTTCTTTAAATAATCTTCGTACACAGTGGGGAGCAGAGAAGGAAATCCATTTTCAATTTATTGCACCAGTTTCCTATCAGGCTTTATCAATGGTTATGCCAGATAGTCATGTCGTTTGGTCGAAAGCGAAAGAGGAAAACGCGTGGGTTGCAAAAATACCGAATGAAGAAGTTATCATTTCAATGCTTATTTCTAAAGTAGTACAAGCCTTTCAAATTAAAGATTTAAAAATTAACGAAGTATCTACAGAGGAAATTATTCGTAACATTTATGAAGAAGGTATTAAACATGGGTAAGTACATTGAAATGATTCGGATTCGCTTTTTAATGATGCTTGCGTATCGTACAAACTATTATAGTGGGATTTTAATTTATACAATTAATATCGGTGCGTATTATTTTTTATGGCAAGCAATTTATAGTGGAAAAGAGAATATTGAAAGTTTATCTATTTCGCAAATGACTACTTATATCGCAATTGCGTGGATGGCACGTGCTTTTTATTTTAATAATATAGACAGGGAAATTGCGATGGAGATTCAAGAAGGACGTGTAGCAGTAGAACTCATTCGTCCATATAACTATTTAGGCATGAAAGTGATGCAAGGTCTTGGTGAAGGAATATTTCGTTTTGCTTTCTTTTCAATTCCAGGTATGGTTATCGTTACCTTATTATTTTCATTGCAAATTACAACGAATTTTCAAACGTGGTTATATTTCTTCTTATCTTTAATATTTAGTTTTATTATTAATACACAAATTAATTTAATGACGGGAATGCTCACGTTCTTCCTATTTAATAATAGTGGAATTATGTATGCGAAACGTGTCGTTATTGATTTATTTTCAGGTCTATTATTACCAATTAGTTTTTATCCGTTATGGGCCCAAAAGGCAATGATGTTTTTACCGTTTCAGGCAATTAGTTATATTCCGAGTATGATTTTTTCAGAAGGTATACAAGGAAGTAAATTGTATGAGGCATTATTATTCCAAGTAATTTGGGCAATTGTACTTATTATTCCAATTGTACTCATGTGGAGAACGGCGAGAAAACGTCTAATTGTACAAGGGGGATGATGAGATGATATATATAAACCTATTTTTGCAATATGCAAGCCAATATATAAAAACAAAATTGGAGTATCGGGGCGATTTTATCGTTGGATTACTTTCTGATTTAGCACTACAGGCTGTTAATTTAATCTTTATTCTCGTTGTGTTTGGGCATACACAAGCATTAAAGGGCTGGAGTAGAGAAGAAGTAATCTTTATTTATGGTTTCTTTTTAGTGCCGTTTGCCATTTTCTCAGCTTTCTTTAACATATGGGACTTTAATGATCGTTACATTATTAAAGGAGAAATGGATCGTATATTAACGAGACCGATTCATAGTTTATTTCAAATTATATTAGAAAGAATGGAACTGGAATCTTTAATTGGAGCGATTACAGGAATAATTGTAATGGGATATGCAGCAGTGGAGCTGCAATTATCTTTTTACTGGTACGATTTCTTCTTATTCTTACTGATGGTAGGAGGAGGAGCACTTGTATACGGAGGGATATTTGTTACGCTTGCGAGCCTTGGTTTTTGGTCGGATGCGAAAAGTTCAATTATGCCGCTAATGTATAACATAGGTAACTATGGTCGCTATCCTGTTAACATTTATAACCGTGTGATTCGCTTCATTTTAACGTTTGTTTTACCATTTGCGTTTGTCGGAGTGTATCCAGCAGCATACTTTTTAAGAAAAACAGAGTGGAATAGCTATGCATTTGCAACACCATTCGTTGGTGTTATCTGTTTTACGATTGCAATTACTCTTTGGAATCAAGGGGTAAAAAGGTACCGTGGTGCTGGGAATTAATTATAGAAGCTTGTTTGTTTCTAAGGGATAAATCCAATGGCCGTCTCATACATATAAAATGAGGTGGAGGACATGTTATGGGGATTTATTCTATTAATTGCAGCAATTGCTATTTTGAGAAGTGTCCAATTGTTATGGAGTTCATATTCAGATTCTAGGCGTTTCTTTTCGCTTTATAATTTAGCCTCCTTATTTTTAATTTATACAACGGTATTGATTGCGTTTGGGTTAAGTTATGTTGTATTAGAAGAAATGGGTTTTGCAGTTTTGAAAGAAGATGGAGAAAGTTTGCATGCCCAATCTTTTCAACTTGTAGAAATTTGCTTATATTTTAGCGCAGTTACTTTATTGTCCGTTGGGTACGGTGATATAGCTCCGATTGGAATAGGGAGATGGATTGCGATTGCAGAAGCGCTAATTGGATATACATTACCGTTTGCTTTTGTAATGAGGTCTGTAATAGACAATGAAAAATAAGATAGCATTTGATATAGTAAAAGAAAAGAGTAGGAGTGATAACAATGATCACAGTAGGAGAAATGGCTCCAGAATTTACATTAGAGGGAAGTAACGGGGAACAAGTTCGCTTAGCTGATTTTCGTGGTAAAAACGTAGTGCTATATTTTTATCCGAAAGATATGACTCCAGGGTGTACAACTGAAGCATGTGATTTTCGCGATGCGTATGGATTATTTCAAGAGAAAGATACAGTTATTCTTGGTGTAAGTCCTGATTCAGCGAACAGACATCTGAAATTCATTGAGAAGCATGAGCTTCCATTTGTACTTTTAGTAGATGAAGATCATAAGGTAGCGGAATTATACGACGTTTGGAAATTGAAAAAGAACTTTGGAAAAGAGTATATGGGAATCGAGCGTTCTACATTCCTTATTAATAAAGACGGTGAGCTTGTAAAAGAGTGGCGTAAAGTGAAAGTGAAGGGACATACTGAAGAGGTTCTTTCTTATATAAAGTAAATTCATTGTGGAGATAAAATATATAGAAGTAAGGCGAGTGTCTATACATATTTTATCGTCTTACATAAAGTGAA
>NZ_JAMXKE010000001.1:550000-780000 GCF_024712505.1 Bacillus sp. IBL03825
GTGCGAGAGAACTCTGGTTAAGGAACTCGGCAAAATGACCCCGTAACTTCGGGAGAAGGGGTGCTTTCTTAACGGAAAGCCGCAGTGAATAGGCCCAAGCGACTGTTTAGCAAAAACACAGGTCTCTGCGAAGCCGTAAGGCGAAGTATAGGGGCTGACACCTGCCCGGTGCTGGAAGGTTAAGGAGAGGGGTTAGCGTAAGCGAAGCTCTGAACTGAAGCCCCAGTAAACGGCGGCCGTAACTATAACGGTCCTAAGGTAGCGAAATTCCTTGTCGGGTAAGTTCCGACCCGCACGAAAGGTGTAACGATTTGGGCACTGTCTCAACCAGAGACTCGGTGAAATTATAGTACCTGTGAAGATGCAGGTTACCCGCGACAGGACGGAAAGACCCCGTGGAGCTTTACTGTAGCCTGATATTGAATTTTGGTACATTTTGTACAGGATAGGCGGGAGCCATTGAAACCGGAGCGCTAGCTTCGGTGGAGGCGCTGGTGGGATACCGCCCTGAATGTATTGAAATTCTAACCTACGGGTCTTATCGACCCGGGAGACAGTGTCAGGTGGGCAGTTTGACTGGGGCGGTCGCCTCCTAAAGTGTAACGGAGGCGCCCAAAGGTTCCCTCAGAATGGTTGGAAATCATTCGTAGAGTGCAAAGGCATAAGGGAGCTTGACTGCGAGACCTACAAGTCGAGCAGGGACGAAAGTCGGGCTTAGTGATCCGGTGGTTCCGCATGGAAGGGCCATCGCTCAACGGATAAAAGCTACCCCGGGGATAACAGGCTTATCTCCCCCAAGAGTCCACATCGACGGGGAGGTTTGGCACCTCGATGTCGGCTCATCGCATCCTGGGGCTGTAGTCGGTCCCAAGGGTTGGGCTGTTCGCCCATTAAAGCGGTACGCGAGCTGGGTTCAGAACGTCGTGAGACAGTTCGGTCCCTATCCGTCGTGGGCGTAGGAAATTTGAGAGGAGCTGTCCTTAGTACGAGAGGACCGGGATGGACGCACCGCTGGTGTACCAGTTGTTCTGCCAAGGGCATAGCTGGGTAGCTATGTGCGGAAGGGATAAGTGCTGAAAGCATCTAAGCATGAAGCCCCCCTCAAGATGAGATTTCCCATAGCGTAAGCTAGTAAGATCCCTGAAAGATGATCAGGTTGATAGGTTCGAGGTGGAAGCATGGTGACATGTGGAGCTGACGAATACTAATAGATCGAGGACTTAACCATATAATATGTAGCAATGTTATCTAGTTTTGAGAGAACATAAAAAACTTGTTGACTTTTAAAGAAAATAAGTTATAATAATGATTGTCTCAAAAGAATAATGTCTGGTAATGATGGCAGAGAGGTCACACCCGTTCCCATACCGAACACGGAAGTTAAGCTCTCTAGCGCCGATGGTAGTTGGGACCTTGTCCCTGTGAGAGTAGGACGTTGCCAGGCAATATTATTCCGCAGTAGCTCAGCGGTAGAGCTATCGGCTGTTAACCGATCGGTCGTAGGTTCGATTCCTACCTGCGGAGCCATTGGAGAGCTGTCCGAGTTGGCCGAAGGAGCACGATTGGAAATCGTGTATACGTCACAAGCGTATCAAGGGTTCGAATCCCTTGCTCTCCGCCATAGGATTTATAATATTTGGCCCGTTGGTCAAGTGGTTAAGACACCGCCCTTTCACGGCGGTAACACGGGTTCGAATCCCGTACGGGTCACCACTTTTGGAGGATTAGCTCAGCTGGGAGAGCACCTGCCTTACAAGCAGGGGGTCGGCGGTTCGATCCCGTCATCCTCCACCATATAAATTATATGAATAGTATTATCGCGGGGTGGAGCAGCACGGTAGCTCGTCGGGCTCATAACCCGAAGGTCGCAGGTTCAAATCCTGTCCCCGCAACCAAATGGTCCCGTGGTGTAGTGGTTAACATGCCTGCCTGTCACGCAGGAGATCGCCGGTTCGACCCCGGTCGGGACCGCCATTTTAATAAGGCTCGGTAGCTCAGTCGGTAGAGCAGAGGACTGAAAATCCTCGTGTCGGCGGTTCGATTCCGTCCCGAGCCACCATTTATCTTAATAATATACGCCGGCTTAGCTCAATTGGTAGAGCAACTGACTTGTAATCAGTAGGTTGGGGGTTCAAGTCCTCTAGCCGGCACCATGTAAGTTTCGGAGGGGTAGCGAAGTGGCTAAACGCGGCGGACTGTAAATCCGCTCCTTCGGGTTCGGCAGTTCGAATCTGCCCCCCTCCACCATTTACATAGGGGCATAGTTTAAAGGTAGAACTGAGGTCTCCAAAACCTCCAGTGTGGGTTCGATTCCTACTGCCCCTGCCAAATATATTTACACAACATGGCGGTTGTGGCGAAGTGGTTAACGCACCGGATTGTGGCTCCGGCATTCGTGGGTTCGATTCCCATCAGTCGCCCCATTTTTATTTTTAAAATTACAAATAATTTAATTGATACTTACATATAATTAAGTAAGAATTCGATGGGCTATAGCCAAGCGGTAAGGCAACGGACTTTGACTCCGTCATGCGCTGGTTCGAATCCAGCTAGCCCAGCCATTTTTGCGGAAGTAGTTCAGTGGTAGAATACAACCTTGCCAAGGTTGGGGTCGCGGGTTCGAATCCCGTCTTCCGCTCCAATAAAATTTAACATGGCGGCATAGCCAAGTGGTAAGGCAGAGGTCTGCAAAACCTTTACCACCGGTTCAAATCCGGTTGCCGCCTTTCTTTTGTGCCGATGTGGCGGAATTGGCAGACGCGCACGACTCAAAATCGTGTTCCTTCGGGAGTGTCGGTTCGACCCCGACCATCGGTATCATGAACGGATTAAGAGAAGAGATGAGTAATCATCTCTTTTTTTGCGTTTGTAAGCGGACAATATGCGAGAATACTACGAAATATCAAGCGTTTCCTACTGCGGTGGGAGACGCTTTTTTTATGCCCTAAGCGCTCTATTTATGCGCTAATACCTCTCCGCCAATCGTGTACACTGATTATCCCGCAACGATAGGAGGATAGGCGTTTATGAGTAGACGTAAAAACGTATTAGACGATAGTGAACTAGCTATTCTGCGTCGGACAACAAAATCGTATGTAGAGACGTTTGAGGATGCGATATTGTTATTTTTAAAAGACTGCGAAATCCGTAATCTTCGACCATACACTATGAAATTTTATCGAAGTGAATTAAATACATTCCTTAATCAATTAAATGAACAAGGCATAGATCCTAGCATCTTAAAACCAAGCCATGTAACAGAAGAGCATATTAAAGAGAATGTAATCTTGTATCTTCGAAATTATAAGGGAGCGCGCATTGTTACGATTAATACACGGCTAAGGGCTTTACGTGCGTTCTTTAATTTTCTATATAAGAACAAACATATACCGAAGAACCCATTTGAAAAAGTACAACTTTTAAAAGATCGTAAGCATGTAATTGCAACATTTACAAAAGAACAGTTAGACAAGCTATTTCGACAACCCGACTTAAAAACGTTCACAGGGGTTAGAGATTACACAATGATGATGCTATTACTGGAAACAGGGGTAAGGGCTAATGAATTAATAGGTCTGTCCTTAGCGGATATTCGATGGGAAGACAATTTACTATGCGTACGTAATGCGAAGAGTTATCGGGAGAGATTAGTCCCGTTTCAATCGAATATGAAGAATCAGTTAAAGAAATATATTGCGATTCGTGGTTACGTAGAAGAGGATGCATTGTTTGTAACAGTGGATAATTCACGTTTATCTAAACGAGCATTACAGAATCGTTTACAAAAGTACGGAGAAATGTCGGGTATAAAGGGCGTTAGATGTAGTCCGCATACTTTCCGACATACATTTGCGAAGCTATCTGTACAACAAGGAGCAAATATATTCGAGTTACAAGCGATCTTAGGTCATACGAGTATGGAGATCGTAAAAACGTACGTTAATTTATTCGGTAATGACGTAAGAGAAGCGCATAAAAAGTTTTCACCGTTAAAGGTGTTAGAAAAACGGTACGTTTAAAAAAGATAACGAAAAAAGTCTCCGATTGCCGTCGGGGACTCAAAAATTTCACATATAAGTAAATAACCGACGACACCGTCATCTAGTACCTCCATTCTATCGAAAAAATTCGAAGATTGCAAGGCGTCTTTAGTAATGTCTTTTTTAGGTACTGATGCGGTAAGTCAAAAAGCGGAAGCCGTACCGCTATAAAAACGTAAAAGGGTAGCTAGACCGCCGCAACCACTAGCGCTATACAATTCAACGCATATCATTCCCCGTGCGTCGTATAGGACTAGCCGATTGCGGGCATTGTACGGCAAGGGTGGAAATACGTTGTTACTACGGTAACAGGGTGTATCGAAAGATTTACGCACTACGGGACGTTTTGTAGTGTAGAAAGTCGATATTACGAGAAATCGTAAAGGACGGGGAATGCGTTACTGAAAACCTCACACAACGAGCCGACGCTAGTTGTTAACGCCTTACCTCTATTTGCATTGATATACACGAAATCTGACGAATTTTAACCGCTTCGTTATTTTTTATCTATGCGAATAGGGGTGAAAACTGCGCCCTGCTTCCTACGACTTCCTCGCCTCTGCTAGTCGATGCGTCACCATTCGTCAATAGCATAAATTCGATATTGAACGCCACTAGCGGAGTGAGTTAAACATCGAAGGTCGACACAGGGCGCTACAAGAGGCGGAGGACTTACGTATGGAAAGCAGACTTACTATAAGACAGTATGCCGATAGAGACGAAGATATAAATGCAACGTTAAATAGAATAGCGATATTAGCTAAAAAAGAAGTGGAAGATTATTACATGAGAATATGTGATAATAATAAATATAGAACGAGGATCGAGGCGCACTACATACCGCTGATCGAACGACTAGCCAAAGATAATTGGCATAAGATAAATAACGAAGTACACTTTATAGACGATTGTTTCCGTAGAATAAGATATGCAATTAGAACGTTTGATGTAGAGCGAGGAGACTTCGACAAAAGAGTGAAGTACTTTATCTATCGATCATTACGAGACTATTGTGGAAGAAGGGGAGAAAAACGAGATAAGTTAACGCTTATAGAAGATAGTAACGTATTTAAAGCGTTGGACTGTACAGATGCTACGGAAGAAAAGGCGATCGGCAATGCAAGTACATATGAAGAGACATACGCAAGGTTATACGAGAACATATGCGTGAAGAAAATAGATTTTATTGTACTAGATACTATGATACATACGGCGGAGGATTACGATAAGATTACGGAGGCTGAAATCTCTAGAGCATTATCAAAAAAGACGGGGCGATCATTTGATTCCGCTAGAAGTACGATAAGAAGTTTTAAGAAGAGACTTCGTAAAAGGAACGTCAGAAGGGAGGATATTATAGCGTGAAGAGAAAGTGGAAAGAGAAAAATGCTAGGACTAACCTGTTAATAGTTGCGTTCGTACTTTTGATAGTTACGAAAATAATAGGGAACGTCATTATAGGGGGACTGGCAGTAGTGTTTGCAATGGCGGTAGTTGCATCGGTTATTACTGCGAGAATAGGAGACGTTAGACGGAAGAGAAAGAAGTAAGAGGACATATAAAAGTTCGGAAAAAGACGGAGGAATTATACTATGAAAAATAATCGTAAAGTAACGTACCTAATCGTATTCGCATTTTTCTTTATGTCCGCAGCGAAGGCATTCGGTAATCTATACGTAGCAGCGTTCGGCGTGGCGTTTGGATTATCGGTAGGCTTGGCGTGTTTAACCGAAATCATATCTAGAAGAAGGTGACAAGCTGCGATTACATTCAGCCGATCACATTTCGTCAGATACAAGAACGAAGAAAATAACATTCACAACGCTTAAAAGCGATGAATCTCGCGAAACTAGCGGAAAGGAGGCAAGAAGCTAATGCAGAGTAATAACGTTAATGATCTAATTAATGCGATACATGACGCATTAAAGGCGAATGGAAGAACAGAATTTCATAAGTTGCTACGACTTGTAAATGTAGGGCGTACGGCACGCGATAGTTATACAGAAGGCGAATTACAGAAAGCCCTTCACATGATGGGAAATGCGGGATTTATCGATGAGATACGCGAGTATTCAATCAATGAAAATAAGTAATATACATTGTGCGATCAAATGGAATACACCTAGCGGTGGTATCAGCGATATGTGGCAGGACGATAAGTAGCTCTTTTTATAAGCAGATTATTTGTTAAATCTTTATTAGGAGTCCCGCCACATTGCTATTAAGTATTATAAGTAGGTATCTTCATTCGAAATTAATTTTTAATTAGGATATTTTATATTTGCAAATAGATCCTTTTCTCCATCTTTAGATATTACAAAACGTGCTTCATATTTTTTAAATTCCTCATAGAGCTTAATTCTGTCTTGTTCATATTCATTAAAATCATCCACAAATTTCTTGTCTTGTCCTAATATATCTAAAAGTTCGAAAATTGCAGTCTCCACATCAGATATATATTGATTAACTTGAGGTGTCGATAGTTTCTGCTCACTCGGTCTATGTACTAATGAATTCCTTATTTCTACACCTTTTTGTATTGATTTGAGTTTTGAACATTTTTTCCCAGTAATAGATTCCAACATTTTACCATACATTTTATACAGTGGTGGAGATGGCATTTCTAACACAATAAAGTTTAATTTTCCATCGTAATTCATATAGAACTCTTTAACAGCTAATTCAGCAGCAATCGTAGCGTTAATCCATTTAATTTCTTTTTCTTCTTCATTCTTAGCTTTTTTTAAATACTTAAAAGCTATAAAAGGTAATCTTTCATTATTTAACTGTCTCTGTATATAATTCTTTCTTTCTTGGGTTAGATTATAAGGTCGTTTAAATATAATATGTGCTTCTAAATCAATAGGACCTTTTCTCCAAGTTTTTTGATCAATACTGAATGTATTTGTCGCTGCATTTGTTAAACCGCCATTATGATTGATAAACAATGTTAGATGAATCCAATTTGTTAAATCATCAATTGCTGAAGATAATGGCGACCATAAATCTTTGATTATCATAATTACATCATCTGAAATCGTTTTTTCCATACATTTAATATTCGCATGTTCTTCTAAAAGTGCCTTTACTACACGGTTAGAAACCGTTGTTTTTTGAATTGCTATAAATTTACCTTCGTTAACATCCAATTCTATTTTAATATCACCATATGAAAATGAAAAATCCTCAAGGTCTTCAGATATACATAATTCAAACAATAGTTTTTGTTCAGCCTTCAGATAAATAATTTTCTCTTCATCATCCACAGTTTTGCAACAGTTTTTATACTTTTTTCCACTCCCACAAGGACATTTCATATTACTAGTAAGTTTCAATAGTAATTCCCCCCACTCTGAAATTTCAAATAGGCTTTAATTTCTGCAAATCCTTTTCACACTATATACATATCGGTATATATACTTTTATTATACAACACATTAACGTACAATTACCTTTTTGGATATGATACCGCACTTTATGATCCTGCGGGAAGTAAAAGCGAAATACCTAGAAGATTAGCGAAGAAAACGGGGAAACGTTTGACAGTGTCATGACTTACTATGCTTCGGAGTGTACGAAGTGATATAATAGTTTTCTAACACTTCTAATAGCGTTTGTACGTCTGGCAGAAGCGGTCTACGTAGTTGTGGAAATTCTGCGTAGGCTATGGGGTTGTGCTCCGACGCTCTTACGTTGGATATAGCGCAACTCCTTTTTTATTTATACAAAATATTATTTAATTTAAATATAACGTTAATTAATATCTGTGTAGAATTGTCGGATATTATTGTTTCACGTGTAATTCCTGTTGAAAATGGTAACTCATTGAATCCCTTGATATATAAGGCTTTTGTGAAAAAACTTATCAATGCTACCGTCGTTTTTGGATAAATTCAATTACTGTTTTTTATGCTACGCTTGAATTATTAAATCACGCACGCAACGTGATGCGAGAAAGGAGAGTGTAGCTATTTGGTAGACCTTGTGAAAGATGTTTTAGAAATGACAGAACACATAGTAACGATTGTAGGCGGAGTAATAGCGATTGTTGCATTGAAGAAAAATAAACCTAGAAACTAAAAAATTTGATATAGGATAAATTTACTTAACGAGGTAGAGTCGGCATTTTGTTGGCGCTACCTTAATGTAAACTCATGTAATATTTTCGGTGAAACGGCGAATCCCTTGCGAGAGTGAGGTTTACGGTGGTTTACATGTCACGTAAATAGTTACAATGATTTACGTATATACGAAACTCATAGGGATCGGTACACGTCGCTACATTTCGGTAGTTATCATTATACATCAGCAAGGCGGCGGATTGGAAGAGGCTTCCCGACCTCAAGGGGTTTATGTGTTCGGTAATTTCTGCGCACACAAAAAGACACCGATTAAATATCGATGCCCTCGTTTTTTAATTTACGTGCGTGTCGTTGTAATGTGCTCATTGATATATTCGTAACATCCGATAATTGACGGAAACTATATTTCATTTCCGATTTTAATCGCATAGCTTCATCTAATTTCTTGTTATTGTGGACTTTTGGGCGACCTTCCGTAAAATTCGGGTTCTGTTTAGCAAGCGCCTTTCCTTCCTGCGTACGTTCTACGATCAAATTACGCTCCATTTCGGCTACTGCTAACATAGTTTGCATAAAAAAGCGTCCCATAGTCGTATTTTCTAGTAACCCAACATTTAAAACGTGAACCTTTACGCCCCTATTAAAAAGATCTTCGATTATGGCGATACCTTCTTTTGTATTACGCGCTAATCGGTCTAGCTTCGTTACGACAAGCGTATCTCCTTCGCATAGTACTTCGAGTACCTTCGTTAATTCGGGACGATCTGTCATTGTTCCCGTGAACTTTTCAGAATAAATAACTTCGCAGCCTTCATCTTTTAGCGTTTGTAATTGTGTCTCAAATTCCTGCGCCATTGTACTAACACGAGCATATCCATATTTCATTATAATTCTCCATTTCTGCGCCGTACCTTTTGACATAAAGATATGACATGAGTTGATACCCTTATATTAAAGCATTCTATTTCTTGTGTCAATACTTAAGAGTTATGACATAAAATGATTATGACATTACCCACGGGACGCATTGTATATAAAAACACCCTGTTATATGTTCTCGATTTTCCTAGATGCTGCATGTATCTACCAATAGGGCGCATACGTATCTCAACACCCCGTTATATAATACCCCGATATAACAAGCCGTATATATATGTCCGCACACATAGTCGTCATATGTCGTCTCACATTCGTTCTATATTATCGTTACCAATCGCCTACATACATTAATGTCATAAGTCTATGCGCTAATAGATCGATACGTCTACACGAATACACCGCACGTCACCACGTCACGATACCGCACCATTACACGGTCATAGCGCTGCGTGTAATGGTGCGGTATCGTATGCAATTGTATTCGAATCATCTTAAAGCTGCGTTAAAAGAATCGTGAGAAGAATTATAAAACGTTTGTCTTCGTTCTTCTTTGATCGTTGTCTTCGGAATGATTCGAGTATCTTCGTTCATCTTTCTTCTATTAAAAAGAATAAAAGAATTTAATTAAACTTCTTTCTTCGTTCTCTCTTCGATTAACAAGCGAATTAACAAAACTATTAACAAAGACTTGTAACAAGCGAATGAACGAGTCGAAGCGATCGTCGTGAACGCATCGCAGCGAGTCGGAAGAGTCGAGAGCACGGTACGACACGTCGCCGCCCATCCAAACGAAAAATACCGTGACCCCCATGAGGCTGATGACGTCGTCGACAGCAACGGTATTCACAAAGCGCGCTCGCAAAAAATCCCATAGGGTTTATACGCAGACTACACGAAGTCTATCGATTTCACCAACGCTACCAAAATCCCAGCGGTCACACTTCGTAAAAAATTCGCCCATAGTTTTTAAACTCAAGGCGTTATATTTGTCCCGTGTGCGTCGTCTAACGCCTTCTAATGTTTTGTACCTATTCTTCGTTAAAACGACATACAAGTGAATCTAGTGCGTATTGTTATCGATTTAGCGCATTAACTTAATTTTAATAGACATCGCCCTTGTTCTCGTAAGCTAGCGTTTATATAAGTGTCGGGGAAAACGAGCGAGACGGTAAAAAGAAATTATCGACGTTAACCCAAAACGAGAAAGCACAAGCGTTTATATAAGCGTCAGCAACAAACGCATAACACGGCGGCGGGGATGTATTATATAAATTCTCTTCGCTATTAATTACTTAATACATTATATGCGTATCTGTAAGAATTCGGTTTTTGAATTCGAAGCAGAGATATATTTTAAAGTTCTATTTTAAAGATTTATTTAAAGATATATTACGTATTCGGAAAGATACCTAACTAGTATTCGAAAAGATACTTAGTAGTATTCGGCACGATACTAACTAGTATTCGGAAAGATACCACATCATAAGGAGAGGTTAAGAATGCAGGACAACAAGAAAAAGAAAATCGAATCAGCATCGGAAATACTAAAGAAATACGCAGCGCAGCCGACATTCAACAAGGGCAATTTTGACGACGGTATTCGTTGGACTCGTATTCCTAGTGATCTAAGAAATTACTTATTCTTATCGGACTACGGCGTCAGGGAGGCGACACTAGTGCTTTATATGATCCTAGTCGAATATTTCAACGAAGATGATGGCTGCGCATATCCTACACAAACTCAACTAGCCTTACTAATGAATAAGAAGCCCAACGCAATAAAGGGTTACATTAAAACGCTAAAAGACGTCGGATTGATTAGAGTCGTATCACGCGGAAAAGGTTATTCTAATCGCTACCTTCCGTTACAACCGCTAGAAAAAAGCGTCCTATTATCTCGATTCCCGTTAGCAAACGAGAGATATACGAAGTTATGCGCAGAATTAAAGGATCACGATATACGCGATATGAAGCGAATGCCCGATCATATGAAGGCGAATAGAGAACGAAGAGAAGGCGAAGGAATGTCGCTTTAATAGAAACATACGAAGAAAGGGAGATCGACCATCGTCGAATATGCGAATAGTAGACGACTAAATAATAAAAATAATCGGAGGTTTTTTTAAATGAAAAATAAGAAACACTGTTCATATTGTAAAAAAGTTAAAAATTTAGATAATTTTCACAATCACGCGAGAACGCCCGACGGAAAACAAACACGATGCAAACCATGTAATGTAGCTTCAAAAACAACGAATAAATTGACGCCAATTATTCAAATCGAAGTTAACGGAGAGATTATAGACCACCGCAAATGTACAGACTGTGGCGAAACACTACCGCTAGATAGTTTTCATAAGAACGGTCGTGGTGGTCACATCCCGCGATGCAAAATGTGTTATAACGCGAGAATTGAGAGATCGAAGGCTATACGTCAGGCGTTAACGTCGGAAAAATAAACAATGTTACAAAATCTATTAAATAATAGGTCAATGAGTACAATAAACTACTGATCGGCGGGACATATAGTATAGGAAGACTAGATCCTATTAGCTCCCACGTTAGATACGATCAATTCAATCGGCGGTTTATTTCCCCGTTCCGTCGATCATCCCTTGAGGTGGATTCGCTACCCACCTATCCTGCATTAAAGTTCCTTATGATATGTTACCGCGGGTTTGCATTCTCCTGCGTTTACCGCGGTAACGACTTGTCTTATTACAGATTTAAAACACTTGAGGGCAAAATTAAAGACCTATATAGGAAATATGCGGAAAAGGTCGCCTTTCATATAGTTGGCGGAAATTGCCCACCCGCTACACCTTGTTTTTATTTAACTATACGATGTTACAAAATCTATTAAACGATAGGTCAACGTACTATCGAGAAAAGGAGCGATAAAATGCAACAAATAACGATCGAGAAATTAAAGTTAATCAGAACGCTAACAGGCGTATCACAACGGAAATTCGCCGAACTCATAGGGGCGAATAAACGTAGCGTTTCAGCATGGGAAGTCGGACGATCAATTCCAACGAAATCTAGTATAGAGAAGGTAGTCAAATTCGTTGGAGAAGATGAATTCAGAATGCTAGATTCAGTCGTATATGCGACACCACTACACGATCTATCTAGAAAACTAAGAGAAAAGGCGGCGAGTAAATAATGGGAACTCACGAAAAAGAGAACAACAAAAAAGAAACGTTAAGACCGCTAGTTGTCGCAGATGTGCACGAATTCGCCGACAAGTGGTTTCTTATCGCAGTAATGTACGAAGAGGGATATGTAGTAGCGGAGGTTGTTACACCACTAGATAGATTATTTAGACACGGCGGTAATATTCCGAACAAACTGCGTCAAATGGTCGCATTAAATGCGAATAATCCGACCGCATCATTCGATGTTATGACAAACACTAAAGTAATTCACGGCGAACTATTAGAACATCCTGACATGTTGTGTCAACTAGTCGAATCTAAAATGACGACGGAAACGAAGCGCACTATCGATAATCCACACGTACAAGAGGGTATCTTGGGATTATTAGAAGACGACGAGAATGAACAGTTACATGAGTTAGCCGAAGCGCGAGCAAGTCGTAAGAAAGCAGCCGAACAAATCGTAGCAGAATCCGAAGAACTACCGAAGGAAGAACGATCACTATTCGGTAAAGGGTGTTATTGGTTCGCGAAGTTATGGCGAGGTTTAAAGGTATGATTCTGCGAGATCATGGCGCACGTATCGATATAGAAGGCGACGAGTTTTTATTAGAGCGTGCGGGAGTCACCGTAGAGCCGTCACCAATTCGTAAAGGCGATAGCGCTATATCATACGAAGTTTTAAACAACTTATTTCATCAAGCATGGCGCAGCAAACGGAAAGATCACGCCGTACTATACGCCGTATATCGAGTGAATTACATTCACCAAATTAATGAGCAAAGAAAAGCAAGCAACATCAAATAAAATAAACTAAAACTAATCGGAGGTAATGGAAAATGACAGTAGAAAACACACAAACAAACGTAAAGGAAATGCAAGGAAAATTAATGGAGGCGCACCAAATTAAAAATAACTTAACTGGATATATGGCACGTGACTTTATTCCACAATTAAGAGAGTCACGCGAACGAATTAACCAAGATAAGACGTTATCGACACAAGGTAAGCATGAGAAGCGCGAGAAACATACGTTACAACGAGAAGCGGCGCTATTAACTCATATCGAGAACGAGCATAAAAACTATTCAGCGGTTCTTGGCGAAGTAATCACGGCGGCGGAAGACGTTCTATTAAAAGGCGTCGAAGCACCTAGCGAACGAGAACAAGCACTATTCGATATGGATGCGAAGAAAGCAGCAAACGGAGTTATGTTTGCACCTACGGAAAAGTCGAAGTTAGTAGCGATTCAAAAGTATGCAGCGTTAGCAGAACGAGGACAAGCATACGCGCAGCAAATACACGCGAACTTTACGGAAATGGCGGCAGCAGCGATTCAAGGCGCAGCAAATCCGACTGACAAATTAATGTTAACAAAGGCGTTAGGTGATATTAATACAAAGTTAGAAAATCAAACGACTAGCGGCGAACAAAAAGAATTCGCTAAATTACTAGATTCGGCGAAGAGAATGAAAGGCGCTAACTTCGTTAACACGATCGCACTAGAACGCGGACTTCGTGAAGTATCAAAAAATACATTCGAATATGCCAACGATCGTAAAACGTATATGGAAAAATATAACGATCAGTATCAGGCATATCTAAAAGCGCATAAATTCGGTCACTTAATCCGATAGTACTGCGGAAATATCAATAATAAAACGTCAAGGGCGTACGATAACGCCCTACATATTTCTATATTATCGGAGGTAGTATGAATGAATAAGGAAAACAATACCTTAAAAGGGACGTTACAAGATGTAATCGCACAAGCACGGGAAGTTTACGGATACGATAATTATATAATTGAGTATAATCATACTACGTGTGTATGGGAAGCACGAGAACGTACTACGTTAAAAGGTGACGGCGGTATCTATGCGTATGACGCTAGGCAACGAGGGTACGACGCTAATTTTTGGTAATCTATAATTTCACATACCGTATTTTAAACATAAAGAAAGGAGATCGATATACATCGTCAATTGGCGGTTACTATGCCGCACTAACACGAATTGGAGCGATGTAAGATGGCAAATGCGGGTGAAATAAAAGCAAAATTAACCCTCGATAATGCACAATTTAAACGGGGAATGCAAGAAGCACAAACACAAATGCAACAAACATCAACTAAATCAAAACAAACTTCGGAAGGAATGTCGGCATTAGGTAAAGCGTCAGCAGTAGCGGGCGTAGCCATCGTTGCAAGTGTGGGGGCTTCCGTAAAGGCTGCGGCGAACTTCGAACAAAGTATGGCGAAGGTTAAAGCGATCAGCGGCGCGACCGATTCCGAATTTAAACAACTAGAAAATACGGCGAAGCATTTAGGTGCTACGACGCAATTCAGTGCCTCACAAGCGGCGGACGGGCTTTCCTTCCTATCGTTAGCGGGATTTTCTGCACAAGATAGTATCGAAGCAATTCCATCAGTTTTAAACCTAGCCGCAGCAGGTGCGATCGATTTAGGCACTGCCGCAGATATTGCATCAAATATTATGACTGGGTTTGGACTTTCCGCGCAAGATACGGGACACGCGACGGACGTGCTAGCGAAGACCTTCACGACTGCGAATACTGATATGGGTCAACTTGGAATGGCGATGAAGTACGTTGCGCCAGTAGCAAATGCATTAGGTTGGGATATGACGGACGCAGCTACGGCGGTAGCGAAGATGTCCGACGCAGGTATTCAAGGATCACAAGCGGGTACATCGTTAAGGGCTGCGCTATTATCATTAGCGAATCCAACGGGACAAACGCAAAAGGCATTCGAGAAGCTAGGAATTTCCGTAGTAGATGCGAACGGGCAATTTAAACCACTTCCCGAATTAATCGGTCATATTAGTTCAAAAATGGACGGAATGACAGATGCGCAGAAGACCGTAACTGCGGCTCAATTAGTAGGTACGGAAGCAAGCGCAGGTTTCCTCGCATTACTAGCACAAGGACAACCCGCATTACAGCAATATAAAACAACGTTAGAAGAATCGGGCGGAACTGCGGAACGCGTAGCGAAGATCCAACAAGAGACGTTATTAGGCGCATGGAATCAAGTTAAGTCTGCGGCGGAAGGATTGGCAATTAACTTAGGGCAATCGCTATTACCTGCGTTTACTGCATTAGCGCAAGGAGCGGCGGTACTAATCGGCGGACTATCACAACTAGATCCTGCATTTTTAGCGGGCGGATTAGCAGCAGCAGCATTCGCAGCGGGTGCGATATTAGTAGCGAACAACATTACGAAGATCACCGCAGCGGTTAAAATTTTAGGTGCTGCGCTTATAACGAATCCTGCTACGGCATGGATTGCGGGCGTATCGTTAGCAGTTGGCGCATTAACGACTGTACTTATGAAGGCGTCAGGATCTACGAGAGAGTACAAAGAAGTATCGTTAGATGCGTATAAATCGTTAGGTGAGCAAGCCGACGGAATGTACCAATTAGCGGACAGACACGACGCATTAAAGAAGAAAATTAATCTAACTACGGATGAAATGTTACGCTATCGCGATCTAACTACCGAGATTCACAAGGCGGAAGAAGGCGCAAACAAACAGAAACTTATCGACGAGTACGAGCAGTTAGGTAAAAAGTCAGGTGCTACAAAAGAGGAATTAAACGAATACCTAGAAGTTAACGCGGAGATCATAGCAAAAGCACCTGCGACAGAACAAGCCTTCGACAAAAAAGGAAATGCGATCGCTAAAACTTCTGACGAGGCTAGGAAGTTAGGCGATTCATATAAGGAAATGCAGCGTATAGAGTTAGAATTACAGCAAACTCAACTTATGATTAATCAGAAAAAAGATTTAGAAGATATGATCGAATCTGCGAAGAATTATAACGAAGCGATAAAAGATCGTGAAGATTTAGTTAAAAATCAAGCGGAAGCACAACGAGGTTACGATAAAGCGCGACGCGAGTATAACGACGCAGTAGATAAAGGCGACGAACGCATGATTAATAATGCGAGCGAGTACCTAAATCGTAAGCGAGAAACGTTAATTTCAGCAAATACGGAATTAGCCGTAAATAAAGCTGCGGGAACAGAGTTAAAAGGTCAAATGAATGCAGCGCAGCAGCGTTTACAAATGAGTGAAAAGACTACGAACGCAGTTATCGAAGAACATGCGGCAGCCGTAGGAATTACGGGAGCGGTCGGAGAATTGTCGCAGAAAGTAAACGAGAAGCTATCCGCCGAAGAAAAGGTACTATCGGAATTAGAAAAACAGAAGAAAGTTGACGGCGAACTAAAAGGCGAGAAGCTAGAGCAGTACGAAGCAACGAAGAAGCAAGTCGATAAGCTAAAGGAATCGAAGTCGGCAATCGATCAGGCTAAAGAGAATCACGCGTCCTATAAGCAAGGTGTCGAAGAGACGACGGAATCTATCGAATTAATGAACGGCGCACTAGAAAAACCTGCGGATAAGAAAGTAACTACGAATATCGACGAAGAGAAAAAGAACGCCGACGAGTTACATGAGAAGGCAGAAAAGCCCGCAACAAAGGAGACGAAAGGCGATACGTCAGATTTCGATAAGAAAGATGCGGAAGCAAATAAGAAAGGATCTAAAGAAAATACGAAGAAAACGAATGGTGACACATCGGATCACGATAAAAAGAACGCCGAAGCCGACAAGAAAGGATCTAAAGAAAATACGAAGAAGACGAATGGCGATACGTCCGACTTTAGCGAGAAGGACGCAAAGGCGAATAAGGATGCACAAAAGGAAAACACAAAGAAGACGAAGGGCGATATAGCGGACGTACAGAAGAAGAACGCCGATGCTGAAACGGAAATGAAAAAAGAGGTTACAAAAAACCTCAACATGAACGCGAGTCAAGCCGACGCGGAATTAGATCGGGTAAGGGAAAAGGCTACAAAAACCGAATTTAAAGACGTCATTATCAACATCAAAGAGTCGATACAACGTACAGTATCAAATATCTTCTCGAATGCGGAAAAGCGACACAACGGCGGTACATTGTCGCAAACTACGAAAAAGCCGAAGTATCATAACGGCGGTTCTCCATACGGATTAGCAGCGCATAGACCAAAATTCGACGAAATAGATGCACGTCTACTCAAAAATGAAATGGTATTAACACAAGCGCAGCAAGCGAATTTATTCAAGGCGATAGAAACGGCGAATCGCCCGAGCGTCGGTCATGATTTATTCGGCGCTAAAAGTAACGGAGGCACTGGCGGTAATACCACCGTGAATGTGAATTTAAGCGACGTTAGCATTCGCGATGATCGCGACATCGATATGTTAGCGGATCAACTAGTGGACAAAATCGACGTTAGACTTCGACATAAACAACGATCAATGGAGCGAGCACGAGGGTATTAATAGCTATCGGAAGGACTGGCGATGCTTAAAAATGGCGTCGCCTCTTCTTTTTATCTATTACATTCAAAAAATACGATACCGAGATTGGAGATTCTAGGCGATTAGATTTAATGTGATGAACAGTTATGCGCCTATATGCGTTCTATTTCGATTTAAGTAGAGTAAGAAAGTAACGAGGCATGCAAAAATATATCGCTATATAATAAGGAAGCTTTTTTTCTGATTGCGATCTTTAGTGTGATATAGTACAATGAATTTAATAATAAATAATCGTGTGTAACGATTTGAACGGAAAAGTAACTGCGGTACAATTAGCGCTGAATACTTCGAGAATATCCCGCATATAAAGCGGCTTACAAATACTTATCTACGACTCAAAATCGTGTTCCTTCGGGAGTGTCGGTTCGACCCCGACCATCGGTATCATGAACGGCGAAAAAAACTCTATACAATTAGTATAGAGTTTTTTTGTATTTTCTTTTCATTATATGACAAAATAAGTACAAAAAGTGTACGGTGAGTAGACTGCGAAACATTAAAAGGATAAAAACAAACATTCATTTTTATCCTTTTAATTGTGATATTCTATAAAATTCCAGCAAAATATTGTATATACAATATTCCCTTCGAGCACTCTAGAGAGAATTTCTCCACCCGGGTGACATGAAGTTAAATCCGACAGCACCAGTAGATATTAGTACATTATCAACGGTTAAGTTTGTAATTTCTAAAAACCTCTTTTTAAACTCTTCTTTGTTGTACTTGTACATAGTTGAGTGGCACGCCCACATGTGCGTTGAAGTACTCAACCAATCTCCTAATTCCTTTAATTCAGGAAATGATTCAAATTGAATTGGTTCATCTAATTTCATGAATCTCACTTGATAGATAGTTGGGTTTAGCTTTTCTCCTATCCCTTTAAGACCATGTGCTTTTTTCTCATTTGAATGTGTCATAATTACTCTCCCCTATGTTTTCTTCAAATTTTTTCCTATTTTAATTATACAGCAATAGAAAGTAATTAAGGAAATATTATGGGAATCGGTGATGTAAAAAGACTCTAACAGAAATGTTAGAGTCTTTTTTGTTAAATTATGTTACCTGATTCTAAAATTCGTAATAAACGTAGGAATTCATGTATAATATAACTTGCGGATAGAACAAAATGATAGTAATTTATATTATGTCTGTAATATGAATCAAAAATGAACTTTTTATATTTCTTTTAAAAATGTGTTGAATACACGTTATATTTTATATTAATATTTTTATGTAGATTTAAAACGGGAAAGAGAGTGGAAAGTATGGGTCGTAAATGGAATAATATTAAAGAAAAAAAAGCATCAAAAGATGCAAATACAAGCCGTATATACGCGAAATTTGGACGTGAGATTTATGTGGCAGCAAAACAAGGCGAGCCAGATCCAGAATCAAACCAAGCGCTTAGAGTTGTATTAGAACGTGCGAAAACATACAACGTACCAAGAACAATTATTGATCGTGCAGTTGAAAAGGCAAAAGGCGGTTCAGAAGAAAATTATGACGAGCTTCGTTATGAAGGATTCGGACCAAACGGATCTATGGTAATTGTAGATACACTTACAAATAACGTAAACCGTACTGCAGCAGATGTACGAGCTGCATTCAGCAAAAACAGTGGTAACATGGGTGTAAACGGTTCTGTAGCTTACATGTTTGATGCGACAGCTGTTATCGGTCTTGAAGGTAAAACATCAGATGAAGTTCTTGAAATTTTAATGGAAGCAGATGTTGATGCACGTGACATTCTAGAAGAAGAAGATTCTGTTATCGTGTATGCTGAACCTGATCAATTCCATTCCGTACAATCTGCACTTAAAGATGCTGGTGTTGAAGAATTCACAGTTGCAGAATTAACAATGCTTGCACAAAGTGATGTAGAACTTCCTGAAGATGCTCAAGTACAATTTGAAAAAATGGTTGATGCATTAGAAGATTTAGAAGATGTGCAACAAGTTTACCACAACGTAGACTTAGGAGAATAATACGATAGAAGCCCTGCCCGTTTAACGGATAGGGGCTTTTTTTATGAAGTTAATTAAGTTGATGAATTAGTAAAGGTATTTTGTTGTAGACAGGGAATATGCTTATAGGGATATATGAAATAATCATTATTTCTAGGAGGTTTAATATGGAACATAAAACACCAAAGCATATTGTTGCTGTAGCAGGTTATTTAACAAATGAAAAAGATGAAGTGTTATTAGCTAAAGTACATTGGCGATCGGATACGTGGGAGTTGCCAGGAGGACAGGTGGAAGAAGGAGAAGCGCTCGATCAAGCAATTTGTAGGGAAATGTTTGAGGAAACGGGTTTAACGGTGAAGCCTATTGGAATTACAGGGGTTTATTATAATGCCTCTATGCATATTTTGGCTGTTGTTTTTAAAGTGGCATATGTGAGCGGTGAAATAAAAATTCAACCTGAAGAAATACACGAGGCTAAATTTGTTGCTTTAAATGAAGAGAACATAGATGAGTATATAACGCGTCCTCATATGAAATCCAGAACGCTTGATGCGATGAGAGCAACACATTGTATTCCGTACGAAACGTGGGAAGTGCAGCCGTATAATTTAATAGGTAGATTGTAAAGAAAAGAGTAGCCGGTTTGAGATACAATCAAATCACTACTCTTTTTTGTATACTGTTTAAGAAAAAGGTCAAAATAATAATAGTGCTAGTGTTGATTTTTAGAACGTTTGTTCTGTATAATGTATGATATATTGTATACATTTAGATTACTAGATACTTACAAATATATATATTTGTAGATGATATAATGAAAATAGGGTGTTTTAATAGGGGAGTATAGGCTTAAGGTATACTCTGCTATTGGTTTAGCATAATCTATATTCAATATTTCAGATGAATAGTAGATAAAAAAAGACTGTGATACAATACTTTTTTATACCTTACAATGATGTAAGGTATGTGTAAGAGAAATCGATGGGATGTTTTTTTACAACAAGGTATTCTTAAAGTAAGAGTTATATGCTGTGTGGAAAAGAGGTGTTCAAGATGAAAGAACGAGTATTATCTAGGGTGAACTATCATCAAAAAGTTGCATTAAATCCAATGACTAAATTCTTTTATAAAGCCATTATTTTATTATTATTGTTAAGTTGTACATTATTATTCGTTGGAAATGTAATGATCGAGCAAAGTGATATTAGTAAATTACATGTACCGGCTAAGTTAGAGGTGCCCGAATCATTAACACATGCATTTATTGCGACAGAAGATAAAAGGTTTTATCATCATAACGGTTTAGATTATATAGCGATTGTCAGAGCGTCTGTTGAGAATATAAAGGCTGGTGGTGTTGTGCAAGGCGGAAGCACAATTACACAGCAGTTATCCAAAAATGCTTTTTTAACGAATGAACGTACATTTTCTCGTAAGTGGAAAGAGATTTTCTATACGAAAAAAATTGAACGTACATTTACGAAGGATGAAATTTTAAAATTGTATGTAAGTAATATTTATTACGGAGAAGGAGCATGGGGAATTGAAAAAGCGGCAAACCTTTACTTCGGTAAAAAGGTGGACCAATTAACGCTGGCTGAAAGTGCAATGATGGCTGCTGTAGTAAAAGCACCTGCTTATTACTCACCTGCACAAAATTATGATAAGGCCGTAGAGAGACGAAATGTCGTTTTGAGATTGATGGAGAAGGAAGGCTATATCAATCATGATGAGTATGTGCAAGCAGTTAGTGAGAAATTAGTAATTCGTCATGATATAAAAACAGAGCAGTCGATGTTAAATAATGCACGTGAAAAAGCAGTAAGCTAAGTGAAGTTCCTACATAGGAGCTTCTTTTTTTTGAATAAATTGTGACAAATTGTGACACAATATCGTCACAATTATTGTATTTTTGTAATTTATGTGAGCGTGTTCATTGCGTGACGTATATAAGTGTTGATATTATGTGTAGTGTGTACAATGCTGTATACAGAATATGAATTTAAAGAGGAATGTATATGAAATCAAATAAACTCATGGCTCTTGGTGTAGTTTTTTCTATCGCAGTATTGATTGTAATCGGAACAATTGCGTATAGCATCATAAATGACAAAAAAGATAAAGGGAATGAGATGTTTGCTTATTCCACACAACAATCTTTAGGGAAAGATGATGCACCAGTTAAGGTAGTTGAATTTGGAGACTTCAAATGTCCTGCGTGTCGTACTTGGGATGTAACAGTATTACCACGATTAAAAGAAGAGTATATTGATAAAGGTAAAGTGCAGTTATATTTTATTAACTTCCCGTTCATCGGAAAAGACTCTGATTTAGGCGCAGCAGCTGGTGAGGCAATTTATAAACAAGATCAAGATTCATTCTGGACTTTCTATGATGAGATTTATCAAAGTCAAAAGAAAGATACGGAAGAATGGATTACAGAAGAATTACTTCTTAACATTGTGAAAGAGAAGCTTCCGAAAGTTGATGTAGAACAATTTAAGAAAGATTTACACAGTAAAGAAATAAAAGAAAAAGTACGTAAAGATTCAGATCGTGCTCAAAAATTAAAAGTTCAAGGTGCTCCTTCAGTATACATAAACGGAAATCTTGCAAACCCTGATTTCGATAGTATGAAGAAGGCGATTGATAAAGAATTGAAAAAGTGATGAGCTACTCATCACTTTTTCGACTTTTTTCGATAAAATTCTTGCTTCCGTTTTTTTTACATGCTATACTACCTTACATAAGTTATTCTAATATCTTATATTTATTTCATATTTGCGGGTGTAGTTTAGTGGTAAAACAAGAGCCTTCCAAGCTCTGGTCGAGAGTTCGATTCTCTTCACCCGCTCCAAATTTTATTAAATGTTTTTCTATAAATTGTTATCAACGCAGTGTTTCGTTTCTAAGATAAACGAGGCATTGCGTTTTTTAATGTTTGAAAAGCATAATTGTATGCGAAAATAAAAGTAAAGAATAGTATTCCAAAAGTGAATTGCTAACCAATATAGTCGTTACATAAGAGATGGATTCATCTGAGGAGGCGATTAAGAATGGATTTTGAACAATTAAAGCAAGATGTCATTGCGTATAGTAAAACAATTGGTATAGATAAAATAGGCTTTGCTAGTGCTTCACCATTTGAGGAATTAAAGCAGAGGTTAATCCAGCAACAACAATTAAATTATCAATCGGGATTTGAAGAGTCTGATATAGAAAAAAGAACGAACCCACAGCTTCTACTACCTGGTGCAAAATCAATTATTGCGATTGCATTAGCGTATCCTTCAAAATTAAAAAATGCACCATTAAGTAAGCGTGGAGAACGCCGGGGGATTTTTTGTCGTGCCTCTTGGGGACAAGATTATCATCTTGTTTTACGAGATCGTTTGCAAAAATTAGAAGCATACTTAATCGAAAAACTTCCCGAGATAGAAGTTAAGTCAATGGTTGATACGGGTGAATTAAGTGATCGAGCTGTTTCGGAGCGTGCCGGCATTGGATGGAGCGGTAAGAATTGCGCTATTATTACACCTGAATTTGGTTCGTATGTATATTTAGGAGAAATCATTACAAACGTTCCGTTCCCACCAGACCAGCCAATAGAAGATCAATGTGGAAGTTGTACAAAATGTATTGATATTTGTCCTACAGGTGCTTTAATACAAGGAGGACAGTTAGACTCGAAGAAATGTATTGCATTTTTAACACAGACGAAAGGGTTCCTACCGGAAGAATATCGCGAAAAAATAGGTAATCGTATTTATGGATGTGATACGTGTCAGACTGTTTGTCCGAAAAATAAAGGAATGGATTTTCATAACCACCCTGAGATGGAACCAGATCCTGAGTTAGTTAAGCCCTTATTAACACCACTTTTAACAATTAGTAATCGTGATTTTAAAGAGAAATATGGAATTATGTCTGGTTCATGGAGAGGTAAAAAGCCGTTGCAACGAAATGCAATTTTGGCACTTGCGCATTTTAAAGAGGCATCAGCAATTCCTGATTTAATTGGTGTTATGAAAGACGATCCAAGACCGGTACTTCGCGGAACAGCAGCATGGGCACTTGGGAAAATTGGTGGAGATGGCGTGGGCGAAGCTATTGAAAAAGCGATGCAACGTGAGAAAGATGAAGAGGTTCTTCATGAAATGAATCGCGGCCTTGAATTGTTAGCTCAGAAAAAAGAGTAGATAATATCTCCCTTTTTCATATTGTAATATGGGAGGGAGACGAAATGGTTGTAAAAATAAATATTGAAAAGCAAGTACAACAATTTTTAGCATATGTAACAGAGAAACGAACAAATGTAGATGGTATTGCTGAAGATTTATTACAAGTAGCACAGAGAAAGAAACAATTGTTTCAAAAGCGTAATGCAGAGATAGTGAAAGCAACTGCGGATGTTTCTTTCATGAGACAATTAAATAATAGCAATCATCAAGAAATTGATTATCAAATACATTTTAAATATTTAATTAAGCATAAAGAATTATTTTATATCGAAGAGGAACAACTAAAACGAAGAGTTTGTTTAAATAATAGCCGGGTAATAGGTGATTATGCTATTGAAGTGCCAGAAGCAGTTGGAATGAGTGAGACGTTAGAAAGGGAAGTTACAAAAGAGAAGTACGGTTCCTATCAGTACAACCGTTTAGAGGCAGTTAAATATGCAGAGCGTTGGTGGGATGATCGAAATCCTGTATATCGTAATTTCCCTGATAATTGTACGAATTTTATTTCTCAATGTCTTCATACTGGAGAAGTACCAATGAATGGATATCCTAATATTCGTAAAGGATGGTGGCAAAGGGAGAATCAGTGGAGTTGGAGCTGGGCTGTCGCACACTCTTTTTATTGGTATTTGTCAGGTGCTACAACTGGGCTTCGAGCAGAAGCAGTAGAAAGACCAGAGGACCTTATTCTTGGTGATGTCATTGCTTATGATTTCGAGGATGATGGTAGGTGGAATCATACGACGATTGTAGTAGCCAAAGACGCAGATGGTATGCCACTTGTGAATGCACATTCAGCAAATAGCCGTCGGCGTTATTGGAACTATGAAGATTCTAGTAAATATACACCACAAATGAAATATAAATTCTTTCACATTATTAATGGGTAGAGATTTTTCGCTCAAGTGGTATAATACGTAGTAGACAAAAAACAGAGGTGAATATCGCGTGGGAGTACATGTTGTTTTATATCAACCAGAAATTCCAGCAAATACAGGGAATATTGCTCGTACTTGTGCAGCAACTGGAACAGAATTACATTTGATTAGACCGCTTGGATTTTCAACGGATGATAAAATGTTAAAGCGTGCAGGATTAGATTATTGGCAGCACGTGAAAGTTACGTATTATGATTCAATTGAAGAATTTTATGAGAAAAATAAAGACGGTGAATTCTTCTATTTAACAAAGTATGGCGAGAAAGCTCATACAGCGTTTGATTATAGCAAACGTGAGAAGGATTACTATTTTGTATTTGGAAGAGAAACAAACGGCTTACCAGCTAATGTAATCGAAGAAAATTTCGATCATTGTTTACGTATTCCAATGACTGATAAAGTGCGCTCATTAAATTTATCTAATACAGCAGCTATTTTAATTTATGAAGCATTCCGTCAACAAAATTATCCGGGATTAGATTTAGAAATTGTTTATTAAAAGTCGCCATATGGCGACTTTTTTTCTAAAAATAAAAATAATATGTAATCATACATTTAAAAAAGGGTACATATTCATATAGAATGGGATATATGAATAAAAATAGATTAGACGGGTTGAGATAAATATGAAGGAACAATATAATAATCAAAATACCTTTTTAAGTATGATAGATATGGATTTAATAAGAAGAGGACTATTACATGCTATTCAAGATTTAGTATTTATTGTGAAAGTTATGGATGAGGAAACCTTTAAATATATTTATGTAAATAAGATAGGTATGGATTATGCGAAGCTAAGCGAAGAATGTTATGGAAAAACGTTTGCTGAAGTATTATCAGAAGATACGGCGGAAATATTACAAGTGCAATATGCAAAAGTAGCGAGCGAAGCGAAAGCACATACCTTTTGTGATGTAGTTAGTTTACCAAAGGGTGAGTTACATTATGAATCTTCACTTAATCCTGTATTCGACGAAGAAGGAGTATGTCAGTTTATTATTTGTATTACGAGGGATATCACAGCTCAGATTGAGGAAAAGGCAGAGATAGAGGAAAAACAAATGTTGTTTAAGTCGTTATTAGAATATAATAATGACTCCATTATATCTATGGATTCTATAGGTAGAATTACATATGCAAATCCAGCAACGTATGAAATATTTGGATATCGATATGAAGAATTACATAATAAATTTATTTTTGAATTTATTAATAAAGAATATGAAAAAGATTTTCAAATTATATTTAAAGGAGCCCTGCAAGGAAGGGCAAAACAAATTGTTTCAAAGAAATATGTTCATAAAGAAGGGTACGAGCTCTATATTTCTTTGAGAACTATTCCGATTATTGTGAACGCCGAAATTGTTGGGGTATATATTGTTACGAGGGATGTTACAAGACAAGTATTGAATGAAATGCGAACAGAATATTTAGCTTATTATGACCAATTAACGGGATTAATGAATAGAATTTCATGTGCAAATAAGTTAAATGTTTTTTTTAATGATAATACAGAGTTTGCGCTTGTTTTTATAGATTTAGATGAATTTCACCTTATTAATGATACTTTTGGTCATAAAGAAGGAGATAAAGTATTACAAAAAGTTACAGAATGTTTAAGCAGTTTTCAAATAGACGGTATGCACTTATTTAGAGAACACGATGATCAATTTGTTATGTTAATAGAAAATATAACGAAAGAACGTGTAGAGATAGTTGCAAAAAGAATACTAAAAAAGATTAGTGAACATTTTGTAATCGAAGAAGAGGACGTCTATTTAAGTGCGTCAATCGGAATTGTAATGGCTCCAACAGATGGAGAGGATGAAAAAATATTATTCCAAAGAGTTGATGCTGCTTTGGAAAAAGCAAAAGAAAAAGGAAAAGGGCATTATCAGTTTTATTGCAGTGGATTAGATTGTGAGCGTGAACAAAGATTTATAATAGAAAACCAATTGCATCGGGCTATAGAAAAAAATGAATTCTGCTTGTATTATCAGCCACAAATGAATATTGAAACGAAAAAAATAGCGAGTATGGAAGCTTTAATAAGGTGGGAGAATAAAGAATTGGGATTTGTCTCTCCCAATCAATTTATTCCGCTAGCAGAAAGAACAGGATTTATTATTAAGCTTGATGAATGGGTAGTAAATGAAGTGTGTCGGCAAATAAGTGAATGGTTAAATAAAGGATATGAAGTTGTCCCGATTGCAGTTAATATTTCAGCCAGGCACTTTCGCTCGATTACATTAATAGAGATGATTACACGGGCTTTACATAAGTACAATGTACCAGCTCATCTATTAGCGATAGAGGTTACAGAAGGGGCCCTTATGCATAAAGACATATCAAAAAGAGTATTGCTACAATTAAAAGAACAAAATTTAAAGATTCATTTAGATGATTTTGGGACGGGATATTCATCTTTAAGTTATTTAAAAACGTATCCAATTGATACGTTGAAAATCGATCGTTCTTTTATGGAAGGTATACATGTGGATGAACGTGATACGAATATTACAGCTGCAATTATTCATTTGGCTCATACTTTGGAATTGAATGTAATTGCAGAAGGTGTAGAAAAAGCGGAACAAATACAATTTTTGAAGGAAAAGAATGTGAAGTTTGTGCAAGGTTATTATTATAGCCGACCTTTATCAAAATATGATGTGGAAAATGTGTATTATAAATGATTGATAAAAAAAGTGATGTGCTAAGAAGCACATCACTTTTTATGTGTACCGGGTTTATCATTGTAACCAGATGTGAAAATAGCTGTAAGAAATGTGAGTGATACACCTAAAATTAATAATAATTTCATACTAATATCCCTCCTATTTTTCAGTTTACGAATCTTAAATATGAATCAAAATGTATGTAAGGTTCTTGGAAGAAAAGAATTTATTTAAAATGAATAGAGGTGTAAAAACTTTAATACCTATATTATACAGAATTTTCTTTGAATTTTGGAGAGAATTTTATAGCAATACTGTATATTTCATTTTGATTTAAAGAATGTTTAAGGACATCCTAGCATACCTTTTATAATAATCCGATTGAACAAGGAGATGGGGGAGGAGCTATAATGGATATTCTAAAAAAGATTGAACAGCATCGAGCAGCAGAAGAACGGTTACAATGGGAAGGTACGTTTGCGGAGTATTTGGAGCTTGTGAAGGAAAGACCATGGGTGGCTCAAACAGCACACTCTCGCATTTACAATATGATAAAAGATGCTGGAATCGAAGAAGTAGATGGTAGAAGAAAGTATAACTTCTTTAGTAATCAGCTATTTGGATTAGAGGATGCTTTAGAACGTCTTGTGGAGGAATATTTTCATCCATCTGCAAAACGATTAGATGTTAGAAAACGTATTTTATTATTAATGGGTCCTGTTAGTGGAGGGAAATCAACATTAGTTACGATGTTGAAACGAGGATTAGAAACATATTCACGAACAGATCGAGGAGCAATTTTTGCAATTAAAGGCTGCCCAATGCATGAAGATCCACTTCATTTAATTCCGCATCATTTACGGGATGATTTCTTTGGTGAGTATGGAGTTAGAATTGAAGGGAATTTATCGCCACTAAACGTAATGCGTCTAGAGCAAGAATATGGTTCAAGAATTGAGGATGTAGTTGTAGAGCGTATTTTCTTCTCGGAAGATCGCCGTACAGGGATTGGTACATTTAGCCCGTCTGATCCTAAATCACAAGATATCGCCGATTTAACAGGTAGTCTGGACTTTTCAACAATCGCAGAATATGGTTCAGAATCAGATCCACGAGCGTATCGCTTCGATGGAGAATTGAATAAGGCAAACCGTGGGATGATGGAATTCCAAGAGATGCTAAAATGCGACGAGAAGTTTTTATGGCATTTATTATCGCTTACGCAAGAAGGGAATTTCAAAGCGGGAAGATTTGCGCTTATTTCAGCAGATGAATTAATTGTAGCGCATACGAATGAAACGGAGTATCGTTCCTTCATAGCAAACAAGAAAAATGAAGCATTGCACTCAAGAATTATTGTAATGCCAGTTCCATACAATTTACGAGTTAGTGAAGAAGAACATATTTATGAAAAAATGATTCGTGAAAGTGATGTATCCAATGTGCATATTGCACCGCACACACTTCGCGTTGCAGCAATGTTTACGATTTTAACGCGTTTAAAAGATCCGAAGCGTCCGGATATTGATTTAATTAAAAAGATGCGTTTATATGATGGAGAAACGGTAGAAGGTTATAATGCGATTGATGTAGAGGAGCTGCAACGTGAATATCAAGATGAAGGTATGAGAGGTATTGATCCTCGTTATGTTATTAATCGAATTTCCTCTACAATTATTCGAAAAGAGGTACCATCTATTAACGCATTAGATGTACTTAGATCGCTCAAAGACGGGTTGGATCAGCATCCGTCAATTAGTAATGAAGATCGAGAGCGTTATATGAATTTCATCTCATTAGCGAGAAAAGAATATGATGAAATTGCGAAGAAAGAAGTACAAAAAGCATTCGTGTATTCATATGAAGAATCAGCGAAGACACTTATGGATAATTACTTAGATAACGTTGAAGCATATTGCAATAAATCGAAATTACGTGATCCATTAACAGGTGAAGAAATGAGTCCAGATGAAAAGCTAATGCGCTCAATTGAAGAGCAAATTGGAATTTCAGAAAATGCTAAGAAAGCATTCCGTGAAGAAATTTTAATTCGCATTTCTGCTTATGCGCGTAAAGGAAAACGCTTTGATTATAATTCACATGAACGTCTTCGTGAAGCGATTCAGAAAAAACTATTTGCTGATTTAAAAGATATAGTGAAAATTACAACATCAACGAAAACGCCAGACGAAAATCAGCTTAAGAAAATCAATGATGTTGTTGCACGCTTAATTGATGAGCACGGCTATAATTCCTCATCTGCGAATGAATTATTACGCTATGTAGGTAGTCTGCTAAACCGATAGTTTGATAACAAAACGCTGTCTCTTGTATTTTGCGGGACAGCGTTTTATTATCCATTTATATGTGTAAAGTGTCATACCTTGTCCAAATGTAATAAATTAAGATGCAATTTCATGAATTTATTGTCAATTATTTTTACAATATGCATATGATAGAGTAACCAACCATTCATACGAAAAAAGCCAACACAATACAATATGTTGCAAAGTGTAAATGTGTGCAACTATGCATTGTGTTTCTTTCTTATCAACGGCTGAATATTTCTTTCTAGTATGTGAGTGGCAAAATTTTGTTTAGGATGCTCGGAGTATTATATGAAAAACGTTATATATGTTTATGGGATGAATTTCGATGGGCAGTTATCTTTCATTCTAGCTTGCACAGTATAAAACAAAATTTCTAGCTTACTGTTCATAGGGGAAGACAATTACAGTAAGGAGGGAAAGAAATGGGTGAAGAAAACCAACCAAATTATACGATTTCACAGGAAAACTGGTCCCTCCATCGCAAAGGATATGACGACCAACAACGCCATCAAGAAAAAGTACAAGAGGCAATTAAGAATAATTTACCCGATCTTGTAACAGAAGAAAGCATAGTTATGTCTAATGGTAAGGATGTTGTAAAAATACCGATTCGTTCTTTAGATGAATATAAGATTAGGTACAATTATGATAAAAACAAACACGTTGGGCAAGGAAATGGTGACAGCAAAGTTGGTGATGTCGTTGCGAGAGATGGATCAGGTGGTCAAAAGCAAAAAGGACCAGGAAAAGGGCAAGGAGCAGGGGATACGGCTGGAGAAGATTATTATGAAGCTGAAGTCTCTATTCTAGAATTAGAGCAAGCGTTTTTCAAAGAATTAGAGCTGCCTAATTTAAAGAGAAAAGAAATAGATGAAAACCGGATTGAACATGTTGAATTTAATGACATTAGAAAGACTGGATTATGGGGAAATATCGATAAGAAACGAACGATGATATCCGCATATAAACGAAATGCGATGCGTGGTAAAGCCTCTTTTCATCCGATTCACCAAGAAGATTTAAAGTTCCGTACTTGGAATGAAGTATTAAAGCCAGATTCAAAAGCTGTTGTATTAGCGATGATGGATACGAGTGGATCGATGGGAATATGGGAGAAATATATGGCACGTAGCTTCTTTTTCTGGATGACAAGATTTCTACGAACGAAGTATGAAACGGTAGATATTGAGTTTATTGCTCATCATACGGAGGCGAAAGTCGTTACAGAGGAAGAGTTTTTCTCAAAAGGAGAAAGTGGCGGAACGATCTGTTCTTCTGTATACAAAAAAGCACTCGAGCTAATTGATAATAAATACTCACCAGACCGCTATAATATTTATCCATTCCATTTTTCAGACGGTGATAATTTAACATCAGATAATGCTAGATGTGTAAAACTTGTTGAAGAGTTAATGAAGAAGTGTAATATGTTTGGATATGGGGAAGTGAACCAGTACAACCGCCATAGTACCCTCATGTCAGCCTATAAAAATATTAAAGATGAGAATTTTAGATATTATATTTTAAAGCAAAAAGCAGACGTATTCCATGCGATGAAGAGCTTTTTTAAAGAAGAATCCGGAGAAAAAATGGCATAACCCCCTTAAAAAGGGGTTATTTTTTTGTTAACTTTTTATTTTTTTAGTTGACAATGATAATGAAAATCATTATCATTTATTCGAGATATGATTACATTTAGATTTATATATTTCGGAGGAGATGTAAAGTTGAAAAAAAATAAAAGAAAACATATAAATGCGATGTTAGTGGCGGCAGCTTTAGCGCTACCGTTTGCTGCGTATTCAACACCTGCTTTAGCAGCGGTAGCAATTGAGGCTAATAAAAAGGGATATTCTTTAGAAGATGGTACATATGATGCTGTTATGAAAGCATATAAAGATAAAACGAATGAGGAGTCTATGGCAACTGTTTATATAAAGAATCCTAAATTAACGATTGAGAATGGAAAGAAAATTGTAACGGCAACGTTAAGTGATAGTGATTTCTTCAAATACTTGAAAACAGAAGATATTCATACTCCTGGTGTGTTTCATGATGTAAAAGTAATATCAGAAGATAAAAAGAAAAATGGAACGAAAGTGATTCAGTTTGAAGTAGGAGAATTAGGAAAAAGATATAATATGCAAATGCATATTTATATTCCGACAATGGCCTATGATAATAAATATCAAGTGCAGTTTGAAGTAAATGCTTTAAATTTAGAAAATAATGTTCCAGAAAAGCAAAAAGAAAATAAAGAGGATAAAGTGGATCAACAAGATGAAAATGCAAATGTAATAGTTGATAAGAAATTACAACAGCATATTAATAAATATAATTTAGAGAGAAAAAATATAAATGAACCTATAACGAAGGAAGATTTATTACAAATTAAAATATTATCCATATACTCAGGTGAGGGGATAAATGAAATAGCTGGTTTAGAATATATGACAAACTTAGAGAAGTTGACATTAAGAGAGTCTAATGTAACAGACATATCTGTTATCTCGGGATTGAGACATTTGAAATATTTAGATTTATCCTCTAATCCAATTGAAAGTATTCAACCCGTTTCTAAGCTAGAGAATCTTGACATGCTCTTTTTAAGAGATAACAAAATTGCAGATCTTACACCGTTAAGTCAAATGAAAAAGATTAAAATATTAGATTTAATTGGTAATAATATAAAGGATCTTACACCATTATTTACAGTGTTATCGTTAGAAGAAGTATACTTAGCAAATAATCAAATTAGTAATCTTTCGGGTATTGAGAAGTTAAAGAATGTGAAACTACTATGGATAGGAAATAATAAAATTAGTGATGTTGAGCCTATTAGTAAAATGAGTAATCTTATTGAACTAGAAATTGCTGATAGTGAAATAAAAGATATATCATCATTATCTAAATTAGTAAAAATACAAGTATTGAATTTAGAAGAGAATTATATCTCTGATATATCGCCACTGAGTAATTTAACAAATTTACATGAGGTAAATCTTGGAGCGAATGAAATTTCTGACATAAAGTCTGTTGAGGAATTGGGTAAGCGAACTTCAATAGATATTCAAAGACAAAAAATCTTTTTAGATGAAGCAAGCGTAGATGAAGAAATAAAAATTCCAGTATACAATTTTAAAGGAGAGCCACTTCAAAATATTAAATTGAAAAATGAAGGGGCTACGCTGAGTAACGGATTTATAAAATGGAATAGTCCTGGAGAAAAAATATATGAATTTAAACTAGATACGAATCCTGCTGAAAGTAAAATAAGGTTTAATGGGATGGTCGTACAGAATATAGTTGAAAAACAAAAAGAAAGTGAAAATTTGATTCTTGATAAAACTTTACAACAACATATTAATAAAGAGAATTTAGGTAGAGAGAATTTAAACACTCCTATCACAAAAGAAGATTTATTACAGATTAAAAAATTAGAGATACTTAAAGAAAAAGAAAAAGAGATAAAAGATATAACCGGTTTAGAGTACATGACGAACTTAGAAAACCTCACTTTAGAAGGAGTAGGCCTGAAAAATATTGAGTTCATCTCAAACTTGAAACAATTGAACGATGTAAATGTATCTCATAATCAAATTGAAGATGTAACACCGTTATCTTCATTGAAAAATTTACAATGGTTAAATCTTACAGATAATCGTATTAAAGATGTAACGGTTCTTGGCTCAATGTTAGACTTACTTAGTTTAAAATTAGCTGAAAATGAGATTCGTGATGTAAGGCCGTTAATACAATTAGGTCAGTGGGGAACAATTGATGTTAGAAGGCAAAAGGTCATTTTGGATGCTGCAGAAATAAATAAAGAAGTGACAATTCCTGTATATAATTTAGAAGGAGAGCCAATTGAAAAGATTACACTAAAGAGTGAAGGTGGAACGCTTACTGATGAGGGAATCATTTGGAATACTTTAGGAGAAAAAATATATGAATTTGATTTAGATGCAGATCATTATGAGACTGGCATATTATATAGTGGCATTGTCATGCAGAATATAGTAGAAAAATTAATACCGAAAGAAGAAGTAAAAGAACCAACGAAAGAAGTTGAAGAAGCGAAAGAAGAAGTAAAAGAACCAACGAAAGAAGTTGAAGAAGCGAAAGAAGAAGTAAAAGAACCAACAAAAGAAGTTGAAGAAACAAAAGAAGAAGTGAAAGAACCGGTAAAAGAAGTTGAAGAAACAAAAGAAGAAGTGAAAGAACCGGTAAAAGAAGTTGAAGAAACAAAAGAAGAAGTGAAAGAACCGGTAAAAGAAGTTGAAGAAACAAAAGAAGAAGTGAAAGAGCCGGTAAAAGAAGTTGAAGAAACAAAAGAAGAAGTAAAAGAGCCAACGAAAGAAGTTGAAGAAGTAAAAGAATCAGCAACAGGATTGGATCAAGAGCCAAAAGAGAATAATCAAGTTGTTGAAAAAGAGGGAAGAAAAGCAGACACATTAAATAAACAACATACTAATAAGTCAGAGGAAGGCAAGAAATCTTTACCATCAACAGGCGGTGAAGCTAGCACATCGACTTTACTTTCTGGAATAACACTTGTTCTTTCCACCCTAAGTATGTTCGTATTTAGAAAGAGATTATTTAAGAAATAAATAACGTTTAATCTTATTATTAGATATAACTAATTTTTGCTTTTTCGAGAGGACATTATCATGGCAGTTTCATTAGAAACATGCATATGATGATGTCTTTTTTTATGAGAGAAGGATATTGCTGGGCATTTCTAAGTGTATTAGAAATGGAAGAAAGCAGATTATTGGCGGGAGATAAAGGTTGATTTGTTCACGATATATACAAATTGTAGGAAGAAATAATATGAAATATTGCATTTTATATTGTTTTATCTAGATTTTATGTTAAATTCTTCAAGGGAATATATAAATAGGGGGCAATGATATGAACAAGAAATCAAAGATTAATAAAGTGATGCTTAGTATTAGTACAATGGCGCTATCATTAGGAGCAATTCAAACGAATGTATCAGCAGAAGAAAAGGTACCATATAATGTATTGCATTCGAAACCAGTTGGAATAGAAAAACCAGTAGATGAGATTGGACATGTTTCTAAAGCAGAGGAAACATTATCGTTTCAAGAACGTTTAAAAGTAGGAGACTTTTCACAGCGACCAGCGTCTAGTATGAAGAGCTCAGAAGTAAAGCAAATGAAAGAAAGCTATTCAATGGCTGATTTAAACAAAATGAATAATCAAGAATTAGTTGAAACGATAGGAAGTATTAAATGGAATCAAATTACAGACTTATTCCAGTTCAATGAAGATGCAAAGGCCTTTTATAAAGACAAAGGGAAAATGCAAGCAGTTATAGATGAATTAGCTCATAGAGGTAGTACATTTACGAAAGATGATTCAAAAGGAATTCAAACGTTTACGGAAGTGTTACGTTCAGCTTTTTACCTCGCATTTTACAATAATGAATTAAGCGATTTAAATGAGAGAAGCTTCCAGGATAAATGTTTACCTGCTTTAAAAGCAATTGCAACCAATCCAAACTTTAAGCTTGGTACATATGAGCAAGATGCAGTCGTATCTGCATACGGTAAATTAATTAGTAATGCTTCAAGTGATGTGGAAACGGTTCAATACGCATCGAATATTTTAAAACAATACAATGATAATCTTCATACTTATGCAGACGATCGTATGAAAGGACAAGCTGTATACGATATGATGCAAGGTATTGATTATGATATGCAATCTTATTTATTTGAAACTCGTAAAGAGGCAAAAGATACAATGTGGTACGGGAAAATAGATGGATTTATTAGTGAAATAAATCGTATTGCTCTTTTAAATGAAGTAACACCAGAAAATAAGTGGCTCGTTAATAATGGAATTTATTTTGCTAGTCGTTTAGGGAAGTTTCATAGTAATCCAAATAAAGGTTTAGAGGTTGTTACACAAGCAATGCATATGTATCCGCGTTTAAGTGAGCCGTATTTTGTTGCAGTAGAACAAATTACAACAAATTATAACGGAAAAGATTATAGCGGTAATACGGTAGATTTAGAGACGATACGTAAAGAAGGAAAAGAACAGTACTTACCAAAAACGTATACATTCGACGATGGATCTATCGTATTTAAAACAGGAGATAAAGTATCAGAAGAAAAAATTAAGAGACTATACTGGGCTGCAAAGGAAGTAAAAGCACAGTATCATCGTGTAATTGGGAATGACAAAGCATTAGAGCCAGGTAATGCAGACGACGTATTAACGATAGTAATCTATAATACTCCAGACGAATATCAGTTAAACAGACAACTGTATGGATATGAAACAAACAACGGTGGCATTTATATAGAAGAAACAGGTACATTCTTTACATATGAGCGTACGCCAGAACAAAGTATTTATAGTTTAGAAGAGTTATTCCGTCATGAGTTTACTCATTATCTTCAAGGTAGATTTGAAGTGCCAGGTTTATTTGGAAGAGGAGATATGTATCAAAATGAGAGATTAACTTGGTTCCAAGAAGGAAATGCAGAATTTTTCGCAGGATCTACTCGTACAAATAATGTAGTACCGAGAAAGAGCATCATTAGTGGATTATCATCTGATCCTGCAAGCCGTTATACAGCAGAGCGCACATTATTTGCTAAATATGGTTCTTGGGATTTCTATAATTACTCGTTCGCATTGCAATCTTATTTATATACACATCAATTTGAAACATTTGATAAAATTCAAGATTTAATTCGTGCAAATGACGTGAAAAATTATGATGCCTATCGTGAGAATTTAAGTAAAGATTCTAAACTAAATAAAGAGTATCAAGAGTATATGCAACAGCTAATTGATAATCAAGATAAATATAATGTACCGGAAGTAGCAGATGATTATTTAGCTGAACATGCACCAAAATCGTTAACAGCAGTAGAGAAAGAAATTAGTGATACGTTGCCGATGAAAGAGGCAAAAATGACAAAACATAGCTCCCAATTCTTTAATACATTTACATTAGAAGGCACATTTACAGGTAGTGTAACAAAAGGTGAATCAGAAGACTGGAACGAAATGAGTAAACGAGTAAATGAAGCACTAGAACAACTGGCGCAAAAAGAATGGAGTGGCTACAAAACTGTTACAGCATACTTCGTCAATTATCGTGTGAATAGTTCAAATGAATTTGAATATGATGTAGTCTTCCACGGTATCGCAAAAGATGATGGAGAAAATAAAGCTCCAACGGTTAATATAAATGGACCTTATAATGGGCTTGTAAAAGAAGGAATTCAATTTAAAAGTGATGGCTCAAATGATGAAGATGGAAAAATTGTTTCTTATTTATGGGAATTTGGAGATGGCAGCACAAGTGCAGAAGTTAATCCAATACATGCATATGAAAGAGAAGGAATTTATAAAGTAGCGTTAAGAGTAAAAGATGATAAAGGTAAAGAGAGCAGAAACGAAACCACTGTTACGATTAAAGATGGAAGTTTAACAGAATTAGAACCAAATAATCGTCCAGAGGAAGCGAATCGTATTGGGCTAAACACTACTATAAAAGGTAGCCTTATCGGCGGAGATCACACCGATGTTTATACATTTAATGTAGCATCAACGAAAAATATCGATATTTCCGTTTTAAATGAGTATGGAATTGGGATGACATGGGTGCTTCACCATGAATCAGATATGCAAAATTATGCCGCTTACGGTCAAGCTAATGGAAATCATATAGAGGCAAAATTTAATGCAAAACCAGGTAAGTATTATTTGTATGTATATAAATATGATAATGGCGATGGAACGTACTCATTATCACTAAAATAAACGCTTTTCCAATGTATGTTTAACTTTACTTTTTGTGGAAAATAGTATATTATATAGATATATAATATATCGGTTATTTACTAGGAGGAGCCTGTCACAATAGGTTTCTCCTGTTCTTTTTTAGGGGCCTGTCTTACAGGCTTTTCTTTAAAGGGTAAATAACTGAAAATTAAGAACTATAATCTTTGAAAGAGGTGGGGCATACACATAACAAAAAAGGGATTGTTTAAGAAAGGGGGATAAGAAATGGCTTTGTTTGGTTATCCACTTGAAACAATTTATTTATACGGATTTATTATTGCTACTATACTTACTGTTATTTATATCTTTTTTGGAGATATATTTGAATCCATATTTAGTTTTGGAGGCGGATCGGTATCCGTTGTTACTTTATTACTTAGTTTTTTCGCCATGTTATGTGGACTTAGTTATATAGGAGAATATTTATTTTCCTTTAATAGCATTCTTATTTTTGGGGCTGCATTTGCTATATCCTTTATTGGTGTCTTCATAATGAAAATATTAATTTTAAAGCCGATTGCAGAAGCAGAACAAAACACTGTGCAGCGTATGGATGAATTCATTGGTTGTAAGGGAGAGGTCATTACGACTATTCCTACAGAAGGGTTTGGTGAAGTATTAATTTCCTCCCAATTTGGAAACAATGCAATCCTAGCTAAAACAGTTGGAAAGAAAGATATTTCACAAGGAACGGAAGTTATTATCGAGGGAGTCCAAGATGGTGTTTTACTTGTACAGAACATCGCTTATTCTTTAAAGAAACCAAAATTATAAGGGGGAATTTACATGACGATTCCATTAATTATCGGTGGAGTATTACTCGCAATTTTAATTCTACTCATTTTAGTATTCATTACAAAGTATCGAACAGTTGGACCAGATGAAGCATTAATTGTTACTGGAAACTGGCTTGGTGGCGGGAAAAATGTAGTTACCACTGATGATGGAAAGAAGATTAAGATTATTCGTGGTGGCGGTACTTTCGTAGTTCCGATTATGCAAAGAGCAGAGCCTTTAAGTCTATTAAACTACAAATTAGAAGTGGGAACACGTGATACGTATACGAAACAAGGTGTACCGATTACAGTAAATGGTGTTTCTATTATTAAAGTAGGATCTACTATTGAAGAAGTTTCTACAGCAGCTGAACAATATTTAGGAAAAGAAACAGAAGAGTTGAAAATAGAAGCAAAAGAAGTTTTAGAAGGTCATCTACGTGCTATTTTATCTTCTATGACAGTAGAAGATGCCTATAGTAATAGAGAGCAATTCGCTCAAAAGGTACATGAAGTAGCTTCTACAGATTTAAAGAAGATGGGACTTCGCATCGTTTCCTTTACAATTAAAGAAATCATGGATAAGAACGGTTACTTAGATGCACTTGGTCAGCCACAAATTGCGATGGTTAAGCGTGATGCAACAGTTGCAAATGCAGAGCGTGAAAAAGAGGCACGAATTGAAAAAGCTCGTGCTGAGAAAGAAGCGAAAGAAGCTGAGTATCAACGTGATGCACAAATCGCTGAAGCTGAAAAACATAAAGAGTTAAAAGTACAATCTTATAAGAGAGACCAAGAACAAGCTCGCGCAGATGCAGATCTTTCCTATGAATTACAACAAGCAAAAGCGCAACAAGGTGTTACAGAAGAGCAAATGCGCGTTAAAATCATTGAGCGTGAAAAGCAAATTGAATTAGAAGAAAAAGAGATTGCGCGTCGTGAAAAGCAATATGATGCAGAAGTAAAGAAAAAGGCAGATGCAGATCGCTATGCTGTTGAACAATCAGCAGAAGCGGAAAAAGTAAAACAAATGAAAAAAGCAGATGCAGATCAATATAAAATTGAAGCGGAAGCAAGAGCACGTGCAGAAGAAGTTCGTGTAGAAGGTTTAGCGAAGGCGGAAATCGAAAAAGCGCAAGGTCAAGCAAAAGCAGAAGTACAAAAAGCACAAGGTACAGCGGAAGCAGATGTTATCAGATTAAAAGGTTTAGCAGAAGCGGAAGCGAAACAAAAAATTGCAGAGGCATTTGAGTTATATGGTCAAGCGGCAATTATGGATATGGTTCTTAACATGCTTCCAAGTTATGCGAAGGAAATTGCAAGCCCGCTTAGCAACATTGATAAAATTACAGTTGTCGATACAGGCGGTGGTGGTAAAAATAGCGGCGCCGGAAAAGTTGCAGGTTATGCGACTGATTTAATGGCAACGATGCAAGAAACATTAAAAGCTTCTTCTGGCATTGATTTAAAAGAGTTATTAGAAGGATTTGCTGGAAAAGGAGCAGTACAACAATTATCAAACGATAAACCTGTTGTATCTGTAGTAGAAGATGCGAAAAAAGAAGTAGAAAAAGATAAAGAATAGTAAAGCGGGAGGAACCTCTAGTAAGTGAGATACTAGAGGTTCTTCAGTGAATTATAATATTTCGAATAATATACATTTTTATATATTGTTTTAATTATTTAATTTATATAGAATGAAAAAGGTATGTATCAACTCTTCAATAGAGAAAGAGATAGAGAGTCGCATTGATACATTTGAATCGTATGATTTATATAAAGAAATTAAATGTAAAACAATTACATTTAAAACGGTATGGAGGGGTAGAAATATGTTTCAAGGGAAATTAAGGAGTAGTAGTTTAAAAGCAAAGTTACTTGTATCATTTGTTATGATTTTAATTCTTCCAAGTATTGTAATTGGTTGGACGTCTTATCAGCAGGCCAAGACGAATTTTAATGAAACGATTGTAAACTCGGCGAAAGATAATATAAAAATTTTGGATAATGTAATTAACAAGGAATTAGATAGTAAAAAAGTAGATGCAACTTATTTTACGAAATTATTCACACACTCAAGTTACCAAGCAGACCAAATTCAAAACATCCAAAATAAACTAGAAGAATACAACAAATTACATCCAGAAATGGAAGCAATCTATACAGGATCTAGTAATGGACAGTTTATTCAATCACCAGCTATTCAGATGCCAGACGGATATAATCCTACAGAAAGAGATTGGTATAAAGAGGCAGTGAAGAAAAGCGGAGAGGTAATTGTAACTGCTCCATATAAGTCACAAACGACAGGGAATATTGTTATTACACTAGCGAAACAAAATGAGGATAAAAGTGGCGTTCTTGGGATTGACTTAATAATTAATGATATTGTTACTACTTCCAAGATGGTTAATATCGGTAAGGAAGGGTATGTAGCAATATTTGATCAAGATAAAAATGTAGTAGCACACCCGAAAATGAAGCCGGGAGAGAAATTAGAAGAGAAACTTAGTAAGGAATTTTATAAACAGGAATCTGGTGATTTTCATTATTCATTAGAGGGTGAAGACCGTAATATTACTTTTAAAACGAATAAGAAAACTGGATGGAAAATAGCAGGAATTATGCCTTCAAAAGAAATTATTGAAGCAGCTGAACCTATTTTCTATAAAACGATAACTGTTATTGGTATTTCATTAATAATTGGCGGGATTTTAATTTACTTCATAATTGCTTCTATTATTAATCCGTTAAAACAACTTGTTATATCATCGAAAAAGATTAGTGAAGGCGATTTAACAGAATCTATTGCAGTTCATTCTAAAGATGAAATTGGACAGCTAGGAGAAAGCTTTAACGAGATGGCAGCATCATTACAGAATGTCATTTCCAATATAAATACTTCAGCAGGTCATGTAGCGGCATCTTCAGAAGAATTAACAGCTAGTATGAAGCAGACGAGTGAAGCGACGGAACAAATTACACAAGCGATAGAGCAAGTGTCGAGTGGAGCGGAAATACAAACGAAAGAAGTCGAAGAAGGCGCGACATTATTAGAAGAAGTTACAGAAGGAATTCAACGTGTGGCAGACAGTTCTTCATTAGTATCCACAGCATCTATGTATACGAAGAAAAAGGCTGAAGATGGTGGGAAGTTAGTTGAACAAACGGTGAATCAAATGCAATTAATCCATGAGTCTGTTTCACAATCAGATAAAGTGATTGTGTTGTTAGATGATAAATCGAAGCAAATTGGAGCAATCCTTGAGGTAATTCAACATATTGCAGAGCAGACAAATTTATTAGCATTAAATGCTGCAATTGAGGCTGCGAGAGCTGGAGAACAAGGAAGAGGATTTGCAATTGTAGCAGATGAAGTGCGAAAGTTAGCAGAACAATCAGGACAGTCTTCTACGGAAATTGGAAAATTAGTAAAAGAGATACAATTTGACATAAAAGAAACAGTAAGCTCTATGAAGCAAGTTGGAACAGAAGTACAATCAGGACTTGTAGTTGCAAATGAAACGAAGCAAAGCTTTACTGAAATATTGAAGTCTACAGATGATACAGTTGTACAAATTGATAGTATGGTAGAAGTAGCGAAACAAATGACAGTAGATGCAAAACAAGTTAGTGCATCTATTAATGAAATTGCAGCTACGATTGAAGAAAATGCAGCAAGCGTTCAAAATATTGCTGGTTCTTCAGAGGAACAATTAGCTTCAGTAGATGAAATCAATGCAGCAGCAGTTCATTTATCGCAAATGGCAGAAGAATTACAAGAGATGATTGGGAAATTTAAAGTGTAATAAAAAATGTTAAGAAACGAGGTAGTAATTGTATCTCGTTTCTTTTTTTTGTGAAGATAAAAATAAAGAAATATAGAGTAACCGTGTTATGATTAGGTGTAATTATAAAAGACTGTAAATTCGTTAAATTCTATCTTTAATTATGTTAGGGGAATGGTTTTGAAATTTAAAAAGTTAAAACTGCAACCGAGAATTACAATAACAATTAGTACACTTATTCTAGTCGTACTTCTATTAACAAGTTATTTATTTTATTACATATTGTCTGAAACGGTAGAAGAGCAAATTGGGAAACGGGCTTTGCATGTTGCGAAAACAGTTGCCGCTATACCTGAAATCCAGGAAGCTTTTCAAAAAGAAAACCCAGCTTCTATTATTCAGCCAATTGCAGAAAAAATTCGAATTGATACAGATGCTGACTTTATTGTAGTTGGAAATAAAGAGGGGATTCGGTATGCGCATCCTGAGCGAGATAAAATAGGAGAAGCAATGGTTGGTGGAGATAATAAAGGCGTTCTATTAGAAGGGAAGTCTTATGTTTCGAAAGCAACTGGATCATTAGGCCCTTCATTACGTGGCAAAGTTCCAATCCGTAATCAGGAAAATGAAATTATTGGCGTGGTGTCTGTTGGATTTTCAATGAATGATATTCATGGAGCGGTAGAAGTATATGGAAAGCGTGTATTTTGGATTACAGTAATAGGTCTTTTAATCGGGATAATTGGTTCTATATATTTAGCCGGAAGTATAAAAAGAATGATGTTTGGGATGGAGCCAGAAGAAATTTCATCTTTATATGAAGAGCATAGTACAGTGATTCAATCTGTACGTGAAGGGATTATTGTCATTGATCACAATGGCATGATTAGTTTAGTCAATCAAGCGGCTTATGATATTCTTTCGTTAGATGAACAGCGTAATATTATTGGAGAATTTATTTTAAATGTAATTCCTAATTCAACGATACTAGATGTACTTCAAACTGGTGAAGAACAGTTTGATCGTCAATTAAATATAAAAGGGCAGGCTGTTATTGCGAACCGTCTACCTATTAAAGTAAAGAATAAAGTAACTGGCGTTGTATCGAGTTTACGTTTGAAATCTGAAATGGATCAGTTAACGGCAGAGTTATCTCAGACGAAGCAATATACAGAGGCATTACGAGCGCAAACGCATGAATATAATAATTTGTTGTATACGCTTTCAGGTCTTATCCAGTTAGAATCATATGAAGATGCTTTAGAGCTTATTCATAAGGAAACAGCGGTATATCAAGATTTTGTTCAATTTATTATGAAGCGAATTCAAAATCCATGGTTAGGTGGAATTTTAATTGGATTCTATAATAGAGCACGAGAGTTAAAGATTGATTTTATGCTAGATCGAGAAAGTAGCTTAGATAAATTAAGCCCGCACATTGAGAGTAATTACGTCGTTTCTATTTTAGGAAATTTAATTACAAATGCATTTGAAGCAATTGAAAGAAATGAAGAGAATGATAAGAAGGTAAGGATGTTTGTAACTGATATTGGAGAAGAGATAGTAATTGAAGTGGAAGATTCAGGACAAGGGATTCATGATGAAGTCATTACTAGCATATTTTATAAAGGCTTCTCGACGAAAGAAGGCGGGAAACGAGGATATGGATTAGCAAAAGTGAAAGAGTTAGTAGAAGAGTTAAATGGAAGTATTGCAATCGAAAAAGGGGATTTAGGTGGTGCATTATTTATTATTGCATTACCAAAAGAGAGAGGCGAATTGTAATGGGTGAGGAGATTGAAGTATTGATTGTAGAAGATGATATTCGAATTGCGGACATTCATCGTCGTTTTACTGAAAAGATTGAGGGATTTAAAGTAATTGGAACAGCAACGACTGGAGAACAAGCGAAAGAATGGCTAGAGCTTGTGAAGCCACAGCTCGTTTTATTAGACGTGTACTTACCTGATATGCAAGGAACGGAACTTGTCACATATATTAGGCATAATTTGCATGATACAGATATTATTATGATTACAGCTGCATCGGAAACAGATGTAGTGAGGCACGCTCTACGAGGCGGAGTAACAGATTATATCGTAAAGCCACTTATGTTTGATCGATTTAGGGCGAGTTTGGAAAGTTACCAAAAAAAGATTTTGCAGTTAAAGAAAACTAATCAATTATCTATAGAGCAAATTGAACATTTATGGTCTCAAAGAGGCGTAAAGGGAAATGAAATAGAATATGCCCCGAAAGGGATAGATCCTTTAACTTTAGCAAAAATAAAAAAGCATATGTTAACAGTTGATGAAGAAGGTATTACGGCAGAAGTGTTAAGCTCAATGGTTGGGGTAAGCCGATCAACAGCGAGGCGCTATTTAGAGTATTTAATATCTGGAAAGAAAGTTCATGCGGAGCTTATATATGGGAGTGTAGGGAGACCAGAAAGAAGGTATTTTCTTGTTTCTTCATAACAAAAAAACAGTAGAGAATTACATTTCTTCTACTGTTTTTTCACGTCTTATATCGGAATAATTCCGATTACAATTCCCGTAATTAACATCACCATTGTCGTTCCAACAGCCCAAAGTAACGTAAAGCGTTGATGTTCACCAAAATCAACTTTGGCCATTCCGACTAATAAATACGTGGAGGCGACAAGAGGACTTAATAAGTGAACAGGTTGCCCGAGTAATGAAGCGCGTCCCATTTCAGCTGCACTAATTCCGTAAGCAGCGGCAGCTTTCGTTAAAATAGGTAGTACCCCGAAGTAAAATGCATCATTGGACATGAAAAATGTGAACGGCATACTAAGAAGAGCTGTAATAATCGGTAGTTGTGGTCCAAGAGCGTCAGGTATAAGAGTAACTACACTTTGAGCCATTGCATCTACCATTTTTGTTCCTGATAAAATACCAGTGAAAATTCCAGCGGCGAATACGAGAGAAACAACCGCTAATACGTTTCCAGCGTGAGAAGCAATACGTTCTTTCTGTTGTTCTAAGTTCGGATAGTTAAGCATAACAGCAATGGCGAAAGCGATTGTAAATAAAACAGGTAACGGCATAACTTCTAGTATGAGACAGACAAGTAAGGTAACAGTTAATAAAAAGTTAATCCATAGAAGTTTAGGGCGTTTATGAACGGCAGCTTCTACTGTGGCAGCTTGCTCATCCATCGTTTGCATTTGTTTTAAATATTGTACATCCATAATTCCTAATCGTTTTCTTTCTTTTTTGCCAAGATAGTAAGCAACGAAAACGACCCAAATTGCACCAGCGATCATCCCTGGTATAAGTGGTGTAAAGAGCTCTGATGCGTCTAGTCCAAGAGCACTCATAACCCGAGCTGTCGGTCCGCCCCAAGGTGTAAGATTTGTCACTCCTGCTCCTAACATAACAACCCCAGCTAATATAAGTGGATTCATTCCAAGGCGTTTATATAGTGGGTACATTGCGGAAACAGTAATCATATACGTTGTTGTTCCATCCCCATCTAATGAAACGATAATCGTAAGAATCGCTGTACCAACAACTATTTTTAAAGGATCTCCTTTTACAAATTTCAAAATCCTACTAATGACGGGATCGAATAAACCGCTATCAATCATAATTCCAAAATACAAAATAGCAAACATAAGCATAATACCAGTAGGTGCTAGTTTTTGAATTCCTTCTAACATCATAGGTCCCATATCTGCATAAAAACCGCCGATTAATGCGAAAGTAATTGGAATTAATATTAATGCTACTAGTGCTGACATACGTTTCGTCATAATTAAAAACATAAAGACACATACCATCGCAAATCCAAGTAGTGCTAACATGTAATCTCCCCCTCAAAAATGATTGCGCTTTCAAAATGTAATGAAAATTCAGAAAAAGTGTTTTTTATTTATCATAAAAGTATTCATTCAAATGGTAAATAATTTGAAAAATAACATCATTAGAAGCATAATTTTTATTTTGGTCATTTTGTTCACGGTAGTTAATTTGAATTTTTAAAAAGTAAGCTGCTCTCCGTAAGAATGGTAGAATAAGATGAAAATATTGAAGTGTGAAATAGGGAGTAGATTTTATATGAAAACGAGAATTGAAAAGATTTATAGTTCTTATGAAGGAAAAGTAGAAGAGATTTTTGTTAATGAATCTTCTTACGTATATGAGTGGGAAAATTTAATGATGATTCGAAAAAATAACGGTGAGCTTGAAAAAGTTGCGGTTGGTATTAGTGGAAATATAAGATTAGTAAATGTAGTTGCTGGGCAGCAAATTAATACAGATACATTATTAGTTAAGTTAGAAGATGATTTATTAATTACAGGTTGTGAATGATGAGAGATGTGTAGAAATGGCTACACATCTTTTTTGGTCTTTATATTACAAAAAGTACATTATTTTTTCACAAATCTCACACAACTTTTTGATATGCTCCTTGTGGAAGATACGGTTAGGGAGGAAGTAAAATGAGAACAAAGTATGTGACACTTGCTATATGCTTATTCTTTGTCTTTACAATAGTAGGATGTGGTAAGAAACAAGTAGAGGCTGTAGCAATTGATGAGAAACATGATAAGTGTGATATTTGCCAAATTGGGGTAATGGATAATCAATTTGCAACAGAAGTCATTTTAGAAAATGGAAAAGCGTTAAAGTTTGATGATATCGGTTGTATGTATAAATGGATGGAGATTAATCCAGGAGAAAAGACGAAAGAAAAATTTGTTCGAGATTATGATTCGAAAGAGTGGATTTCATTAGAAGATGCGACTTACGTATATGATAAAACAATAACGACACCGATGGCTTATAATGTCATTTCATTTGAAAATAAAAAGGATGCAGAGAGTTTTGTGTCTAACTATAAAGGGAAAGTTCTTTCATATAAAGAGCTAGCAGAGCATAAATGGGAAATGAATAAAGAGATGATGGGGAACCCGAAAAAGGGAAATCACGGTGGTCATCATTAATACTAAAAAAAGACAACTACATAAGTTGTCTTTTTTTAGTATTACTCAGGTGCAAATATAGAAAAGGTGTAAAATTTTTAGAAGAACGGTTACAATGGAATATAGTAACCTAAAGCAATTATTTATGTACTTTTTAGAAATGTATACAAATGCGGTAAAATCGTGCTAAACTAATTGCTTCATAATGTTAATGATGAGGCCATCAGGCACATCATTCCAATAGGTTGAGAAACATAGTATAGGTTTTAAGATAATCCGATTAAAGAAGGAATATAAAGGGCTTATGGATAAATGTACTCAAGAAGAGTTATTGTATGTGATGGAGGAATGGTTAAGAAAACATTATCTTTCATAGGAGCTGTAGTTGTGAGAAAACAAAAAATTTTATTATGTATGTTATTAGGACTTTTAATGACGGTAGTGGCTTGCGATAAGCAAGAGGAGCCAGAATCGAAACCGGTTCATGTGAAAAACGAAAAGAAAAAAGAAAAGCATAAAGAACAGGAAGAACCTAAAGAAGAAAAAAGTATAAATTTAATGGACAAACAGTTGCTACTTTCTGCGACTCTTGGTGACACGGAAACAGCTATGAAGTTGATTCAAGATGGAGCTAATATAAACGTAGAAGGTGACAACGGAGAAACTCCTATCCTTGCAGCAACGTATCAAAATCATGTAGAGACAGTTAAAGCATTAATTGGTGCAGGTGCTAATATTGAAAGTAAAGATGAGAAACAAAGTAATCCATTTCTTTATGCAAGTAGAGAAGGATATACAGACATTGTAAAGCTACTAATTAATGCAGGGGTTAATACGAAAGAAATTACTAAATCAGGTGGAACAGCACTCATTTCTGCATCTGAACGTGGCCATATAGAGGTTGTAAAAGAATTGTTAGAGCATACAGATATTGATGTGAATTATAGAAATGCTCGTGGTGGAACGGCTTTAGTAGAAGCAATCGTATTAGGAAACGGTAGTGAAAATCATAAGAAAGTAATTCAAATGCTTATTGACCACGGGGCAGATGTAAATATGGCCAATAAGGAAAATATTACGCCACTGCAATATGCTGAAAAAAGAGGTTTTAAAGATATTGCAAATATGTTGAGGTTAGCTGGAGCGAATGAAGTCGTACAGCCACAACCACAACCAGTGGAATAACAAGATAAAGAAATAAAAAGTACGAAATAATCTCATTTAGATAGACAGAATGAAGAAGTCATTTAGTATGATGGATTCAGTAATGTGTATTTGAATGGGATTTTTGTTTTGGGCATGAAAAATAGATTATGAATGGTATATGGAGTAACTAAGGAGGATATAAATGAGGCTTTCAGAACTTGATTTAATAGCAATTCAGGTAGAGGTTTTATTTGTTCATAATCAAGTAGGAAAAATGAAATATGTAAATGAACAAGGGAATCCGAAAGCACCACGCTTTTTTCTTGGCAGAACTCGTGAAGGGAGTATAACGAGATATCATTGTGATCTGGATGATGGAACGGTAGGTAAGATTGAGAAATTAATTCGAGAACCTTCAAATCATATAGAGATAGCAAAGATCATTGATGTATTAAATGAAGAAAGAACAGTGAAAAATATTTGGATGGGCCCTGCTTTCATGTTCTCTAATAATTTACATAAGCCAACTAGAACAATACAGATAACAGGGAAGAATAAAGAGCTTTTGCGAGAAAATTTTCCTAATCTAATAGAACAGATGGAATGGAGGCAACCTTACTTTGCAATTGTAAAAAATGAAAAGGTAGTTTCTATATGTTGCAGTGCTAGGAGTACGCCTGTAGCTGCTGAGGCGAGTGTGGAAACTTTAGCGGAGTTTCAAGGGAATGGATATGGTACTGATGTTGTTACAGCCTGGGCGATATCAATACAAGAAGAAAAACGCATTCCACTTTATAGTACTTCTTGGGATAATTATGCTTCACAAGCAGTTGCGAGAAAACTAAAATTGATTAACTATGGAATGAATTTGCATATCACTTAAATTTTAAAAGTAGTTGTTTGCTGTTGGGGTTCATTCGTATATTTAGATTATTGTTAAAAAAATATGGTGAATATTAACATTCGATTAACACCTAATTAACAATCTATCAAAACTGACTTAATAAATGAGTAATATAGTAAAGGTAACAGAATAACTAGGGTAGAGAACATTTGAGAACACCCGCTTACATATAACGTGCCACTTTCTTAGGTGTGCTCTATTTCCTAGAGTTCAAATAAGGAGAAAGGTGTTCTATGTAAGTAGGTGTTTTTAGTTTGGATAAAAATAGAAAAGCTAGGTGGAACAAATGTTCAAAGAACCTTATATTGCGATAATAAAATATTGGAAAGGGTACAAAACATACAAAAAATTACCGAAAACAGTTTTTCTTATGACTGGTTCAATGCTGGAGTTACCAGAGCGTGTATATGAATTACAGAAGCATGGACATGATGTATTTCTTCATTGTGATTTTATACAAGGTTTAAATACAAATACAGAGGAAGCTCTTTTGTATATTCAAGATGTTATCGGGGCGCAGGGTATTATTTCAACAAAAGGTTCGACAATTCGAAATGCTAATAAAATTGGATTAAAAACGATTCAACGCATTTTTATTGTTGATACTTTATCTCTTACAAAATCAATTGAGAATTGTAAAACGACTAAACCGAATGCGGTAGAGATTATGCCTGGGATTATGCCTTCCATTATTAAGCGGTTAGCAGAGGAAATAGAATTTCCTATTATTGCAGGCGGACTGATTCAAACACGAGAAGATGCGGAAATTGCTATTCGTGCAGGAGCAAGTGCAATTTCAACGAGTCATTATGAAGTATGGATACAAGAAGAAAAAAGGAGTGCAATCTTGTGATTGAATTGAAAAATGTTTCAAAGGTGTATAAAAATGCGGAAGAGACAGCGGTTAAAGGTGTATCGGTTCACATTAAAAAGGGCGAGTTTTTTGTTTTAGTTGGACCTTCAGGATGCGGGAAAAGTACACTATTACGAATGATTGCTGGCTTAGAAGAGATTTCTTCGGGGGATTTAATTATTAATGAACATGTTGCAAATGATTTAGAGCCGAAAGACCGTAATCTATCAATGGTATTTCAAAATTATGCGCTATATCCACACTTATCTGTAGAAGAAAACATTTTATTCGGACTTAAGGTAAGAAAAGTACAAAAAGAAGAGCGACAAAAGCGATTAATGGAAGCAATTGAAATGGTAGGACTGAAAGAGTATGTAAAAATGAAGCCAGGACAATTATCAGGGGGACAAAGACAGCGTGTTGCGCTTGCTAGGGCGATCGTGAGTCAAGCACCAATTTGTTTAATGGATGAACCACTTTCGAATTTAGATGCGAAATTACGTGCGCAAATGAGGATTGAAATTAGAGAAATTCAGCAACGGTTAGGAATTACAATGATTTACGTTACTCACGATCAAATAGAAGCGATGACTATGGGAGATCGTATCATGGTCTTAAATAAAGGGAGCATACAGCAAGTTGGAACACCGCTTGATATATATAACGAACCAGCGAATGAATTTGTTGCAAGCTTTATAGGGTCTCCTTCGATGAATATAAATGATGGAGAAATGGACAAAGAAAAAGGTGTATTACATATAGGGGAATTGCAAATTCCATTATCTAATGGACTGTTAAAGCAATTACCAGAAGGAACAATTCGAATAGGCATGCGTCCTGAACATATTGAACTGTCTGAGGAAGGGCAAGAATTCACGTTACAATCTGTAGAAGTATTAGGGAACGAATCTATATTAAATTTCGCGGTAAATGGAATAACTTGGAGTGCAAAAGTCATTGGACAGCTACTCCTGAACAAAGGTGACAAAGTAAAATTATTATTCTCGCAAGATAAGTTATGCTTCTTTCACCAAAATACGAATGAACGATTAAAAGTGGTAGCTGAAGAAGAGTTGAAAGTGGTGGCGAAATAATGATTGAGGTAGGCAAGTTACCAGCACAAGCAAAAGTGTCAAAAAAGAAGAGTTTATGGAGTAAAACGAAAGATTTAAGAATAGGATTATTATTTTTGGCGCCATCTATTTTACTATTTTCGATTTTTCTTTTTTATCCATTATTTAGGACGATTTACTATAGCTTTTATTTAACAGATATACACGGAGAAGCTAATCTTTTCGTTGGCTTAGAAAATTATCAATACTTATTTTCTGATCCTGCTTTCTACAAAAGCATAAAGTCAACTTTATTATTTGTTGTATATACAGTGCCTACGAGTATTATATTCGCTTTATTTCTTGCATTGATTGCAAATGGAAAAGTAAGAGGTATTGGGTTATTCCGTGTGTTATTTTCTTCCACTATGGGAATATCAGTAGCTGCTAGTGCGGTGATTTGGCTATTTTTATTTCATCCAAGTGTCGGGTTATTTAATAATATATTAGCCTCTATGAATCTACCTGCAATCGCATGGTTAACGAGTCCAGATTGGGCATTGTTCTCTGTATCGGTTACAACGGTTTGGGTGAATACAGGATTTGCATTTTTAGTTATATTAGGTGGTTTACAAAATATTGATACGTCTTTATATGAGAGTGCATCTATAGATGGCGCTAGCTATTTATATAAGCTTCGCCGTGTTACATTACCGATGCTATCACCAACTTTATTCTTTATCGTGACAGTAACGTTAATTAGTGCGTTCCAAAGCTTTGGACAAATTGATATTTTAACGCACGGTGGACCAAATGATGCAACAAATTTAATTGTGTACTCGATTTATAAAGAGGCGTTTGTGAATCATCAATTTGGAACAGCAAGTGCACAAGCGATGATATTATTTGTTTTCATTTTCATTACTACATTACTTCAATTTAAGTTTGCTGAGAGAAAGGTGCATTATAAATGATCGTTAAACAGTGGAAACAAAATTTCCTATTATATATGCTGCTCATTATTAGTGCAGTAATGGTGTTTTTTCCTGTACTGTATGCGTTTTTAATAAGCTTTATGACACCAGATGATATTCAAATGAGAAGGCTATTTCCGACCCAATTTACTTTTGATAATTTTATTAATATTTTTCAAAAAGTACCGCTTTTGACATACTTGTATAACAGTTTAGTTGTATCGACAGTCGTTATGATTGGACAACTTATCGTATCAAGCTTAGCGGCTTATGCTTTTGTCTTTCTACAGTTTAAAGGAAGAAACCTTATTTTCTTCCTGTTTATTTCAACGATGCTTATTCCGTGGGAAGCAACGATGGTACCGAACTTTTTAACGATTCAAAACTTCGGTTGGATCAATAGCTTTGCTGGGATGACAGTGCCGTTTTTTGCAACAGCTTTCGGTATTTTCTTGTTACGTCAACATTTTATGACGCTTCCGAATGAACTGAAAGAAGCAGCCTTTATTGAAGGGATTGGAAATGTAAGGTTTTTATTTAGCGTCGTAATTCCGTATTGTAAAACGAGTTTTATTACGCTTGGAGTATATAGTTTTTTAACAACATGGAATATGTACTTATGGCCACTTTTAGTGACCACTGATGAAAAAGTAAGAACAGTTCAAATTGGTGTAAAGCAGCTTCAGTCTCAAGAAGTTGCAACTGATTGGGGAAGCGTAATGGCCGGTGTTACGGTTATTGTCATTCCAACACTGATTTTACTATTTGTAGGGCAAAAGCAATTACAACAAGGATTAACAAAAGGTGCAATTAAATAACCAAGAGAAGGTGAGATTAAAATGAGTTTAGTTAAAAAAGGTGCTGCTCTATTAATGGCAGCAACAATGGCATTATCTAGTGCCGCTTGTTCAAGTAGTAAAACGGAGGGGAAATCTGAAGCGCAGGCAAAAGTAGCACCAGTTGAAAAAAATGGTGATAAGACTGTAATTCGTTTTTGGCATGCGATGGGTGGAAAAACACAAGGCGTACTAGATGGGCTTGTTGCAGACTATAATAAGTCACAGAATAAATACGAGATAAAGGCAGAGTTCCAAGGGACATATGAAGAGTCTTTAACGAAATTTAGAACGATGTCTGCTACGAAAGAAGCGCCAGCTCTTGTTCAGTCGAGTGAAATTACAACAAAATATATGATTGATAGCAAAAAGATTACGCCAATTGATAGTTGGATAAAAAAAGATAAGTACGACACCTCAAAGTTGGAAAAAGCAATTACAAATTATTATTCAGTTGATGGCAAAATGTATTCTATGCCATTTAATTCATCTACACCAGTACTAATTTATAATAAAGATGCTTTCGCAAAGGCGGGCTTAGATCCAGAAAAAGCTCCGAAAACGTATGCGGAATTACAAGAAGCAGCGAAAAAGTTAACGATTAAAGAAGGCGGAAATGTAAAACAATATGGATTCTCCATGCTGAATTATGGTTGGTTCTTTGAAGAATTGTTAGCGACACAAGGTGCTTTATATGTAGATAACGAAAACGGTCGCAAAGATGCTGCAAAGAAGGCGGTATTTAACGATAAAGAAGGACAGAAAGTATTTGGAATGTTAGATGATTTAAATAAAGCTGGCGCACTTGGAAAATATGGAGCAAGTTGGGATGATATTCGTGCCGCGTTCCAGTCTGGACAAGTTGCTATGTATTTAGATTCTTCAGCTGGTGTTCGCGACTTAATTGATGCATCTAAGTTTAATGTAGGCGTGTCATATATTCCATATCCAGAGGATTCGAAACAAAATGGTGTTGTTATTGGCGGAGCATCATTATGGATGACGAATATGGTTTCAGAAGAAACACAACAAGGTGCTTGGGACTTTATGAAATATTTAACGAAGCCAGACGTACAAGCAAAATGGCATACTGCAACAGGCTATTTCTCTATTAATCCAGATGCATACAATGAACCATTAGTAAAAGAGCAATATGAAAAATATCCACAGCTAAAAGTAACAGTGGAACAATTACAAGCGACGAAGCAATCTCCAGCAACTCAAGGGGCTTTAATTAGTGTATTCCCAGAATCACGAGATGCAGTTGTAAAAGCATTAGAAGCAATGTATGACGGAAAGAATAGTAAAGAAGCGTTAGATGAAGCTGCCAAAGCAACTGATAGAGCAATTAGTATTTCAGCTCGTACGAGTCAAAAATAAGAAAAAGCCGTATCCGAAAAAGGATACGGCTTTTTCAAGGAGATAAGGGATCAAAAAAATGAAGAAGTCTTATCTCTTTTATATGAGTAAAGGGTCTAGAATGAATCTTGTCCTTTTCATTATTTGTTTAACTCCATTGCAACTTGTTTGCCATTTACGAAAACCTCTGCCACCGCTACTACAACTTCCATCACTTTTTTCATGTCTCATCTCTCCTTGTTTTTTGTTTCATTTCTTACTTTTAGTATAAGGAAATATAGCACTTGCAACTATCGAATTGGATGACAAGAGACTTACATTGTTGTAAGGACAATCGTTTTATTTGTAATAAATGTGATTTTGAATATGGATTCAGAAATTTCTGTTGTTTTGAACTATAATTAGAAAGAGAGTGGTTTAGAAAGAAGGGGGATAATATGAAAAGAATTCTTGTTATTAGTGATATTCATGGAGAAATAGAAAAGTTCGAACAGTTATTAGAAGAAGCTCAATATGATGCAAGACAGGATCAATTGATTTTATTAGGGGATTATGTAGATCGTGGTCCCAATGCGCGTGCTGTAATTGAAAAGGTAAAAGCGTTAAAAGAAGAGGGAGCCCTCGTTCTAAAGGGTAATCATGAAGATATGATGATTAAAGCGTTAACGACTGATGAAGAACGTTCATGGAACCATTGGGTAAAAAGGAATGGTGGAGATAAGACTTTATACAGCTATGGCTTTGTAGATGAAGATATTGTAGTTAATGAAGAAGCCTTCCAAAAACCAATTTTACAATCGCATGTTTTAGAGGAACATGTAAAATTTATTCAAGAATTAGATCATTACATTGAAACAGAAGAGTATATATTTGTACATGCCGGTGTTGAGCCATTGAAGCGAGTTTCGGAATGTGAACCATATACGTTAATGTGGATACGTAATGAGTTTCATAGTGGGTATAGTGGTGAAAAGGTTGTTGTATTTGGTCATACGGAAACAAAAACGTTTCATGGTAGTGAGAATTGTGGCGTGTATTTTGGGAGTAATCGTATTATAGGGATTGATGGCGGTGCTGTATATGGTGGCCAGTTAAATTGTTTAGAATTGCCGAGTAAAAAGGTGTACGTAGTAAAAAGTTGAAAGAGATAAGGGGAATCTTATTTCTTTCAATTTTTTATTAAGAAAAATTTAAGGAAGAATTTTTATAATAAATCTTTCAAATTTTATATTGAGAAAAACGTTAAAATATAATTATAAATAGGATTGAACGATATGGTGGAAGGTGAGAATATGCGCTTACTCGTAGTAGAAGATAATGCTTCTTTATTAGAGTCTATTGTCCAAATATTACGCGATGAATTTGAAGTAGATACAGCATTGAATGGAGAAGATGGATTATTTCTAGCATTACAAAATATATATGACGCCATTTTGCTTGATGTGATGATGCCAGAAATGGACGGTTTTGAAGTAATTCAAAAAATACGTGATGAAAAGATTGAAACACCAGTCCTATTTTTGACAGCGAGAGATTCTTTAGAAGATCGCGTGAAAGGCTTGGACTTTGGTGGGGATGACTATATCGTTAAGCCATTTCAGGCTCCAGAGTTAAAAGCGAGAATTCGTGCTTTATTACGACGAAGCGGTAGTTTAACAACAAAGCAGACTATTCGTTATAAAGGGATTGAACTGTTCGGAAAAGATAAAGACGTTCAAGTAGATGGACAAAGCATGAAGTTAACATTAAAACAATATGAGCTTCTAGAGTACCTTGTTCAAAATAGCGGAAAGATTTTAATGCGTGAACAAATTTTTGATCGTGTTTGGGGATTTGATTCAGATACGACAGTAGCAATTGTAGAAGTGTATGTACATCATTTACGTAAAAAATTAGAGCCATTCGGTTATCAGAAAGATATTCAAACTGTTCGAGGTATTGGATATATATTAAAAGAACAATGAAAAAGGGAAGCATGTTTCAGAAAACACGCATTCGATTGACTATATTGAATTCATTAGTATTTATTATCTTGATAGGTGTATTAGGCAGTATCATTTATTCATACACATATAATCGTATTTATAATGAAGTGGATCAATCTATAAAAATGAAGGCTCAGTTTGGAAAAAAATTTGATGCTAAAATATTACCAAGAAAACGTATGGAGAACATTAAAATTGGAGATCCCCGGATAACTAAAATAACTTGGAATGGGAAAGTAGTAGAGATAGAGGGAGATAACCATAAATTTCGTTCTAGCTTTGAAGGGAATTTGGATCAGTTTTTCCCAAAGAAGTTAGGGGATTTGCAAGATATTGAAGTGCAAGGACGATATTTTAGAACCTTTGCGTTTAAAGAAGATGGGAAAATAGTTCAAATTGTACGCGATACAACAGCTGAAGAAGAGATGCTAAATACTTTATTTTTAATTCTTGTTATAGGTTGTAGCGTAGGAAGTTTATGTGCAATAGGAATTGGCTTTTTCTTAGCTGGCAGGGCACTCATACCCATTCAAAATTCATGGGAAAAACAGCAGCAATTCGTTTCGGATGCATCACATGAATTAAGGACACCACTTGCAGTTATTCAATCAAAAACGGATGTGTTATTTCAGTCACCATCTGCGACAATAGAAGAAAAAGCGATGGATATTTCTACGATTTCAAAGGAGTGTAGACGGTTATCTAAGCTTGTAACTAATTTATTATTGTTAGCACGTTCGGATTCTAATCAAATTGAGATGGATAAGAAAACATTTGAAATGGATAAATTGTTAGAAGAAATAGTAGATCCATATAAGGAAATTGCTTCATATCAAGAAAAAGAGATGATATTAAAAGTAGAACATGACATATCATTTATGGGTGATAGAGAGAGAATTCATCAAATGATGGTCATATTGTTAGATAATGCGATGAAGTATACAAATGGGGGCGGGCATATTCAAATCGATTGTACGCAAACGAGCAGCTCAATTCGTATACGGGTGAAAGATGACGGGATAGGGGTTAAAGATGAGGACATCCCAAAATTATTTGATCGTTTTTATCAAGGTGATAAAGCGAGAAGTGCGTCAGAAGGAGCGGGATTAGGCCTTTCAATCGCAAATTGGATTGTAGAAAAGCATTATGGGAAAATATTAGTAGAGAGCAAATGGGGAGAGGGTACTTGTTTTGAAGTGAATTTCCCTAAAAACCAAAGAATATAAGTGAGAAGACGATCTTGTTTTTACAAGGTCGTCTTTTTTTAAGGGAAAGTTAAGAAACTATTTATAACATGTATGATATACAGAAAGTTAGCCCTATGAAGAAGCGATTATAAAAAGGTATTTGAGCAGATTATATCGATCATAATGTTATTTCGATTATGTATAGGGAATGATGGAAAAGAAAGTGTAAGAGGGAGGAATTAATTTTGAAAAAGAAAATGATGACGGTATTCACTATTGGAGTAATGAGCTTAAGCATATTAGGGGGTGCCTCTCCTTCTGAAACATCACAAGGAAAGACAAATTACACGCAGCGCAGTAAAGAACAATTAAATAATGGGAAGATACATGCGGTGCATACAGAAGAAAAGGCGGAGAATCTAGGTATTGAAACGGAAGGGAAAGAACAAATTACGCTAGAAAAAGAAATTCATGAGACGGAAGTAGGAAGAGAAGCTGAACAGTTAGGAATTTCGATTGAAGGAAAAGACGTTGGAACTCTTTCAGAAGAAATCTATGAAACAAAAGTGAAGCAAGAAGCGTTAAAGCTAGGCATATCTATAGAGAATACAACGATTGTAAATTTAATTAATCAAATTAATACGATTAAAATTAATGATGAAGCGGATAAATTAGGCATTTCGACAAATGGAAAAGAAATAGAAGACATTGCGGAAGAAATCTATGGAACGAAAGTAAGAGAGGAAGCAGGGAAGTTAGGTATTTCACAAAAAGGAAAAGAGATAGAAACGTTAGCGCAAGAAGTGTACGAACAAAAAGTGCAGGAAGAAGCAAAAAAATATCATATTGATTTGTATGGTAAAGATATATATCAAGTATTAAGCGAAATTAATGAACAAAAAGTGTTACAAATGGCAGATGAGCTTAATATGGATAAAATGAATATGAACGTTCAAGAACTAGCAGAAAAAATTAAAAAAAATCAGCCTGAAAAAGGAAAAGAACTAAATTTTGTACCGGTGATTCGCACGGATGCTGACGCGTTTTATTCTTATTTAACGAACTAAAAAGGGCGTGAGAGTGATACGGAGATGGAAGTGGTATATATGTATGGCTTTACTAGCTATAGCAGTATGGAATGTATATACAAATGGCATTACAAAGTATGTGGAGAAGTTAACATTCTTCAATATACAAAGCGGAAAAGAAGCAGATTTTAGTAATAATGATGAAAAGGTCATCTTATCAAATGTACCTTTAATTCAGCAATTACCAGAGCTAGATAGAGGCTGTGAAGTGACTAGCTTAGCGATGATGTTACAATATGCAGGCATTACAGTGGATAAGATGAAATTAGCAAATGAAATAAAGAAAGTTGATTTTATGAACGATGGTGTACGTGGGAATCCGAATGAAGGATTTGTAGGAAATATTTATACCTTTTCTGAATCTGGATATGGTGTATATCACGGACCACTTTTTCAATTAGCGAAAAAGTATTTACCTAATAAAGCTGTGGACTTAACAGGGAAGAGTATAGAAGAACTTTATAAGAGTGTAAAATCAGGACAACCGGTAGTTATGATTACGAATGCAAAATTTGCGCCATTAGATGAAGATGAATTTACTACATGGGAAACAAATAGCGGAGATGTTTCTATTACGTATAATGAACATTGTGTAGTACTGATTGGATACGATGAAGAATTTGTATATATTCGGGATCCTCTCGAGGATAGCCTAGATGTAAAAGTGCCGAGAGGAAAATTTGAAAAGGCATGGATGCAAATGGGGAGTCAGGCGATTAGTTATGTGAAAAGCTCTAAATGAATTAGTAAGGAAATAGATGTAAGGAACTGTAAGAGGAGTTTTTGTGGGTGTTTTTTGTCAAGAAATAAGAGAACTTCAGCTTATTATATAAGCTGAAGTTCTCTTATTTTTTATGATTAAATCTTTAGAAGTAGTGAATATGAAAAAATGCATAATTGACAAAAAAATTACATGTTATCATTATATATTGTTTTATATATGTTAATTGTATAAAATTACACAAGTATTCACATTACATAAAGGAGGCTTATTATGCAAAAAATATTTAACTGGGTTAAATGTATGAGTATCAAGAAAAAATTAATCATTTCATTTTTTCTTATTTTAACTATACCAGGACTTATTATCGGTGGTGTTTCATATCAAACTGCCAAAACAAATTTTGAACAACAAATTACAGGTAAAGCAAAGGAAAATATTTCTGTTTTAAATACTGTTATTTCTCAAAATATAGAAGAGAAATTTGTTGATGCGGCGTATTTTGCAGACGTCTTAACAGAGGATACATATCCAAACGGACAAGAAGAAATAGTAAGAACGAAGTTAGCGCAATATATAAAACTTCATCCAGAAGTAGAAGGTATTTATATTGGAACACAGACGGGAAAGTTTATAAGAGAACCATTTATCAAAATGGCTGATGGGTATAATCCAACAGATAGATCTTGGTATAAAGAAGCACATGAAAATAAAGGAAAAGTAATTGTTACTGCACCATATCAATCAGCATCTACTAAAAATATGGTAGTGACAATTGCTAAAGAAGTAAAAGATGGTAAAGGTGTTATAGGAATTAACTTAAATTTAGATAACATCTTAAAAATTTCCAAAATGATTAACATTGGTGAAAAAGGTTATGCAGTTATTCTAGATCAAAATAAGCAAATTGTTAGTCATCCATCTAGAAAACCAGGTGCAAAAGTTACTGATCCGTGGATTAAACCAATTTATGAAGAAAAACAAGGAAATGTGTCTTATACAGAACAAGGTGATAAAAAGAATTTAATCTTTGCAACAAATGAGAAAACAGGATGGAAAGTAGTTGGGGTTATGTTCGACGAAGAAATTACCCAAGCTGCGAATCCAGTATTTTATAAGACTTTGATTGTCATTGCTATCGCTATTGTATTTGGTAGTGTATTAATTTATTTTATTACAAAGTCTATTACAAGACCATTAAGAAAAATAGCTGACTCGGCCCATAAAATTAGTAAGGGAGATTTGACAGAGAAAATTACAATCCATTCCAAGGATGATATAGGGAAATTAGGGAATTCATTTAATGAAATGTCTGCCTCTTTACAAGATGTGATTACTCAAATTAGTTTTTCAGCAGAACATGTCGCTGCATCGGCTGAAGAGTTAACAGCGAGCGTACAGCAAGCAAATGATGCGACAGATCAAATTACAATTGCAATGGAACAAGTATCAGGTGGGGCTGAATCACAAAGTCAAGGTGTTGAAGAAGGTGCGGCTACATTACAACAAGTAAATACAGCAATTCAAGATGTAACTGGAAGCGCGGAATCAATTTCTATCTCCTCATTACATGCGAGAGAAAGAGCTGAAGAAGGGGAAGAATTGGTTGAACAAACAGCAAAACAAATGCAGTCTATTTCTAGATCGGTATCCGATTCAGATGCTATTATTAAACTTCTTGATGAGAAATCAAAGCAGGTAGGAGCTATTTCTGAAGCGATTCAAAACATCGCTACTCAAACGAACTTATTAGCTTTAAATGCAGCTATTGAAGCAGCAAGAGCAGGTGAACAGGGCCGAGGGTTTGCTATTGTAGCTGATGAGGTTAGAAAATTAGCGGAGCAATCAGGAGCATCATCTGGAGAGATTGCAAATTTAATTGCAGAAATTAAGGCGGATATTGAACATACTGTTAAGGCAATGGATAATGTGAATGGAGAAGTTCAACAAGGCCTTGATGTTGTAACGAAAACGAAAGCCAGTTTTACGGAAATTTTAAGTTCTACTACACATATTGTTTCTCAAGTTAATCAAATGGTAGAAACAACGAAGAGAATTGCTGGAGATGCAAATGAAGTGACAAATGCTATTGATGAAATTGCAGCGGCTGCAGAAGAAAATACAGCTAGTATGCAAAGTGTTGCTGCTTCAACAGAAGAACAAGTGAATTCAATGGAAGAAATTAGTTCAGCTTCGCAAAACTTAGCTGGGATGGCCGAAGAACTACAAGCGATGACTAGTAAATTTAAAGTATAATAACAGCAGATAAGTAAGGTGATATTATTTTCACCTTACTTATTTTTCTATTCAGCAATTAGGGGAGTCATTAACGGGATGAAAAAAAGAAAAAGACTATGGAATTTATGGAAAACGATTACATTGTTAGTTTGTACAGTTGTAATTTTTTCTTTACTTGTGACAGATATATTAATTAGTCATAATGTAGAACGGACGACGGAGGATAGCCAAGCAGAGAAAGCAAAAACAATTGCACACATTGTGGCGAATGATTCAATTGTAATCGATGGTTTGATTGGGAAGGCAGATACTTCTGCAATCCAAACGTATACAAATAGAATATTAAAAAACACAGGTGTTCAATTTATTGTAGTTATGGACATGAATGGAATAAGAAAATCACATCCAAATCCTCAAAAAATAGGCCATCATTTTATTGGGGGAGATGAAGGGCCTGCATTGAAAGGAAAGGAACATGTATCGCTGGCAGAAGGAACTTTAGGTATTTCAATGCGAGTGTTTGTACCTGTATTTTCTGAAACAGGTGAACAACTTGGAGCGGTGGCCGTTGGTATTTCAGCAGATAATGTAAAAGAGAGAGTTAAGGAAAGTAGACATATCATTTACATTGGTGTCGGAGTTGGAGTACTAGTCGGAATTATAGGAGCAATATTGCTAGCTAGACATATAAAGAAAAGTTTATTCGGTCTTGAACCTCACAGGATAGCGAAGATTCTTGAAGAAAGAAATACGATGCTACAATCTGTAAAGGAAGGTATTATTGCTGTAGATAAGGAAGCCAATGTAACTTTAATAAATAATGAGGCAAAACGATTGTTTAAGAAAAGTGGACTTGAAGAAGATTTTATCGGTAAAGATGTTGAGTTGTATATGCCTAATTCACGTATAAAAGAAATATTACAAACGGGAGAGGTACAATTAAACGAAGAACAAAATATTTATGGAATTACGATTGTGACGAATCGTGTTCCTTTATATGTAAAAGGAGAAATAGTTGGTGCAATTGCAACATTTCGTGATAAAACAGAGATTAGAAAATTAGCAGAAGAATTAACTGGTATTAGGCTATATGCGGAAGCATTACGGGCACAATCGCATGAATTTATGAATAAAATGCATGTCGTATTAGGGCTTACACATATGAAGCAGTATGAAGAATTACAAAAGTATATAAGCGGTATGGTATCAGAGCATCAATATGAAATTGGTGGGGTTATGAAAAGAATAAAAAGTCCAGTATTTGCTGGCTTTTTACTTGGAAAATTTAGCTATGCTAGAGAGAAAAACATAAAATTAATCATAAGTGAAGATTCTTACATGCCAGAAATGGATGATGAAAGTATTACTCATGAACTGATTACGATTGTCGGAAATTTAATTGATAATGCATTAGAGGCAGTGACGAATTGTGAGAAGAAGCAAGTTGAACTTGAGATACAATATGGGGATGCATTAATCATTACAGTACAAGATACGGGGAAAGGTATACCAGAAGAAGAAATAGGGGCATTATTTACGAAAGGTTATTCCACAAAGGGAGATAACCGTGGTTATGGTTTGTATCTTGTAAAAGAAAGTATACAGCGAATAAATGGGGAAATTCATATGCATTCATTAGTAGGAAAGGGAACAACGATAACAATTGAAATACCTAAAGGTAGGGATGAGAGGTAAATATGATTAAAGTTTTAATTGTAGAAGATGACCCGATGGTAGCAATGTTAAATACGCATTATTTAGAGCAAGTAGGAGGGTTTGAACTTGTTCAAGCAGTTAACTCCGTTAAAGAAGCGATAGAAGTATTAGAGGAATCACGAGTAGATTTAGTATTACTTGATATTTTTATGCCTGAAGAAACTGGATTTGAGCTTTTAATGTATATTCGGAACCAAGAAAAAGAAATCGATATTATGATGATTTCAGCTGTACATGATATGGGGAGTATTAAAAAAGCATTACAATATGGTGTAGTAGATTATTTAATTAAACCATTTACATTTGAACGATTTAAAAAGGCATTAACTATATATCGAGAAAAACTTACTTTCATGAAAGAACAACAAAAAATTAGTCAATCGGAATTAGATTCGTTAATTTTGCAAAAAGAAAAAAGAGAGCCTACGGTCACTAAAGAGCTTCCGAAAGGATTAACGAAGCAAACGATGCAATTAATTTGGCAGAAGATCGAGTCGCTGAATGGACGAGCGTTTACAACAGATGAAATGGCGCAATTAGTTGGAGTTTCAAGAGTTTCTATTCGAAAGTATGTAATGTTTTTGACTGAAATTGGAGTATTAGAAAACGAAATGGTGTATCAACACGTAGGAAGACCAGTGAGTAAATTAAGATGTATTGACAAAAATAAAATAGAGTTTTACGTATAAGCGACTTATTATAAGTCGCTTATACTTTTTTTAATTACAAAATCAATTACAAAACTTACAAAAACTATTTTTACTATTGAAAGCGTTTTAATATTGTTATTAAGAAAACAAGGGGGTGCCATATGGGAATTCAAAAGAATGTGGAAGCGGTATCATTTTCTGAAGGAAATGAAGTACAAAGAGAATCTTTCGCTTCTAAAATTATGAATGTAAAAATCGGTGTTATACCTTTACCGTTATATGTAGTATTGGCTGCTATTATTTATGGGGCATCTGTATATAATAAATTGCCAGCAGATATGATTGGTGGATTTGCAGTTATTATGATCATGGGTATTTTCTTAGGCGACATTGGAATGAGAATTCCAATTTTAAAAAATATCGGCGGTCCGGCAATACTTTCGTTATTTATTCCATCATTACTTGTATTTTTTAACTGGATGAATCCAGCTTCAATGGAAGCTGCGACTATGTTAATGAAAAAATCGAACTTTTTATATTTATATATTTCTTGTTTAGTAGTCGGAAGTATTTTAGGAATGAATCGTAAAGTGTTAGTACAAGGTTTCGTTCGTATGTTTATACCTTTAGTAGTAGGGACGTTAGCTTCGGTAGCGGTAGGATTATTGGTCGGTTCACTATTTGGATTTGAAATGAAGCAAACATTCTTCTTTATCATCGTACCAATTGTGAGTGGTGGTATAGGGGAAGGGATTTTACCATTGTCGCTAGCTTATAGTGATATTTTAAATGAATCATCAGCAACGTTTGTATCACAGCTTATTCCAGCGGCTATTATTGGAAATATGTTCGCAATCGTGAGTGCAGGGTATATGAAGCGTTTAGGTGAGAAGAAACCGGAGCTTAGTGGTAACGGTGTATTAGTGAAAACAGACAATCAGGCAGAGTTATTAAAAGAACAAAATACAGAGAAGCCAATTGACTTCTCATTAATGGGAGCAGGTTTATTAATTGCGTGTACGTTCTTTATCTTCGGAGGATTTGCTTCTAAGTTCATCGGTATTCCTGGGGCAATCATTATGATTTTCTCAGCAGCACTTGTGAAATACTTTAAATTAATGCCAGCAAAAATGGAGCAAGGAGCATTCCATTTATATAAATTCATTTCGAAGAATTTAACTTGGCCGTTAATGGTTGGACTAGGATTGCTATATATTCCGTTAAAAGACGTAGCAGCAGTTCTTTCAGTAGGATATGTTGTTGTGTGCGCATCAGTTGTTCTTACAATGGTAGCATCAGGTTTTCTTGTAGGGAAAGTGATGAAAATGTATCCAGTTGAATCAGCAATTGTAACTGGATGTCATAGTGGTTTAGGTGGAACTGGAGATGTTGCTATTTTATCAGCTTCAAATCGTATGGAATTAATGCCGTTTGCGCAAATTTCAACACGTTTAGGCGGGGCAGCAATGGTTGTAACAGCGACAATTTTATTAAAAATGTTTTCATGATCAAACAAGCTAGCTATATTCATATAGCTAGCTTGTCAAATTAAGGGGAGATTATAAGTATGTTAGAAAATCAAATTAATGAAAGATCATTGTTACTGCATAAAGAATTAGTAGGGAAAATTGAAATTACAAGTAAAGTAGAAGTAAATTCAGCGGATGATTTAAGCCTGACATATACACCAGGTGTAGCGGAGTCTTGCAAAGCAATTGCGGCGGATGAAGAAGCAGTGTATGACTATACGGCACGTGGTAATATGGTGGCAGTTGTCTCGGATGGAACAGCGGTACTTGGTTTAGGGAATATTGGACCGAAAGCAGCTATGCCTGTTATGGAAGGGAAGAGTATTTTATTTAAGAACTTTGCGAATGTAGATGCTTTCCCGTTATGTTTAGGTACGACTGATGTGGATGAAATCGTTACCCTTGTGAAAAATTTAGAGCCTACGTTTGCAGGAATTAACTTAGAAGATATTGCGGCACCACGTTGTTTTGAAATTGAAAAGCGATTAAAAGCAGAAACGAATATTCCTGTATTCCATGATGATCAACATGGAACCGCTATTGTCGTCTTAGCAGCTGTTATTAATGCATTAAAAGTTGTTAGCAAACAAATGGATAATGTGAAAATTGTTATTAACGGTGCGGGTTCGGCAGGGATTGCAATTGGAAAATTATTATTAAAGGCTGGTGCAAAGCACATTACGTTAGTTAGCTTAGAAGGTATTGTTTGTGAAGGTGAATCATGGATGAACGAAGCGCAAATTGAAGTTTCAAAAAAGACAAATCGAGAATATGTGCGTGGAACGTTAAAAGAAGCGATTCATCAAGCTGATATTTTTATTGGCGTATCTGCTCCTAACGTATTAACGAAAGAACTTGTACAAACGATGAATGAGAAAGCAATTGTGTTTGCTATGGCGAATCCAATTCCAGAAATCTTCCCAGAGGATGCATTAGAGGCTGGGGCAGCTGTAGTAGGAACCGGGCGCTCGGATTATGCGAATCAAGTAAATAATGTATTGGCGTTCCCAGGGATATTCCGTGGTGCGTTAGATGTGCGCGCGACTGATATTACAGAAGAGATGAAATTAGCGGCAGCATATGGGATCGCTAACATCATTACGGACGAAGAACGTAATGCGAATTATGTAATCCCGAATCCGTTAGATAAAAGAATTGTTCCAAGTGTTGCGGAAGCTGTAGCGAAAGCAGCTATTGATTCAGGTGTGGCGCAAATTATGAAAATACCAAGCTATTAATAGCTAAAAGCAGTGCCTAAAAAGGCACTGCTTTTTTGAGATAAGAAATCAAAATAATGAAGAAGTGTAAAATTATTTATTTGTGTGTCTTCACTATTTATTTAATTCCATTGCAACTTGTTTACGATTTACTAAAACCTCAGTTACTGCTACGATCACTTCTATCATTTTTTTCATCTCTCCTTGTGCCATTTCTTACTTTAAGTATAAGAGAAGAGAGATACTTACACTATCGAAGTATATGACGTAGAAATTACATTGTTGTAAGAAAGTGTTTTAGTTTTGTCACTTTACTCAGCAGTAATTACAAACTGATCATAATATTTTTCATTCACATATATATTTAATACCCATAATCCAGATGAAGGTAGTGACATAGTGAGAGGGAGTTCGTTTGTAGTAGAATCAATTGTATTTGAAGTAGTCCAAGTTGGTTTGGAAGTTTTTTGTTGAAAGAGTACGGGTGTTGGAGTTATTGATCCTTGTTTTAGTGCAATAATAGATAGTTTTCCAGTTGGCATTTCAGTATCTAAAAAGTACCACATCATTTCATTTTTTTCATTTGCGATAATAGGACTATCAGCCATTGCGATTTTTTCTTCGATGCCTTTTAAAGGTATTTTTTCTTGTATGAAGGAGGGTGTTTCTTCCCAATTTACATCTTTTAAAACGCTAAGATGAAAGAAGGAAGGTGCATTAACTTGAGTGGATGACGTTGCGATGGCTTCTTTTTTAAGTGCTTCTGAATCAGGTTGCGCTTGTGTGCATCCAGCGATGAGAAAAGAGAAAAGTAGCATAGTTCCGATTTTTTTCATGGTGTCACACTCCTAATTTTTATTGTTAGTGTAATTGTATTTGCTAGAAAGCGGGACAATTCCTTTAAAGTATAAAAAGAGGTCGTAAGTTTTGTACGACCTCTTTTGACATTTTCTATATTTGTTCAGTTGTAAAAGTCGGTTCATTTTCTTTTTGCGGCATCGTTAAGAAAATAACAGAAAGAACGATACATACGCCGCCTAATAATTGATATGCTCCAAAGGATTCATTTAGCCAAGCGATTGACACGATGGCAGCTACAAGTGGTTCAATGCTAGATAAAATGCTCGTTTCTGTTGCTGCTAAATATTTCAGACTACCGATATAAAGGAGGAAAGAAAGAGTGCCACTTATGATGATAAGAATAAGCATAGAAAAAGTTTTTGGTGTAAAAGTTTGTGAAAGCTGATTCCATTCAAACGAGCGATTACAAATAAGTAGGGCAATGCCACCGATTAACATCCCCCAGCCAATTACTACAGTTGTTCCGCATTCTTTAATAAGAGAAGCTGGATGAAGGGTATAAAATGCAAAGCCAATTGCTGTTAATAGGCCGAAAATAATGGCTTCTTTCGATAAAACAATATTTTCAATTGAACCGTTTGTAATAATAAAGTACGTTCCTGTTAGGGCAGTTATAATTGCGAGTAGTTGCATAGAAGCAGGGAATTTTCTTTGTCCAAATGGGACATAAATGGTAATAAGAACAGGACCTAGAAATTGAAATAATGTCGCTGTGACCGCATTACTAATATGAACTGTTTCGATAAAGGCATATTGTGCACCGAGCATACCGAGAATAGAGAAAATAATAAGTTGTATAGCATATCTCGGATGTTTCCAAATTTGAAATATGTTTTGTTTCTTTATAAGTAAGAAAGATAAAATAAATATTCCCGCAAGCAACAAGCGAATTGTTAAAAAATCAATTGATGATACGTTAGTATGTTGAAATAGCCACTGAATCATCGGGCCAGATAATCCCCATAAGGTAGCTCCTGTAATAATCATAATGAGTCCAATCCGTCTATTGTTGTTCATGATCATGCATCCCCTCTCGAGTATTTGATTTTTTATGTGTGACATGATACAAGGAATTATATATAACTTCTGGTACTGTAAAAAGTATCAGATTTTAGTTTTATTAAGGGGTCAGATATTATGTTAGAATTAACGCCTAATTTAAATACGAAAAGTAAAATAGCATTGTATGTGCAATTGTATGAGTATATAAAAAAAGAGATTAAAGATGGAACGATTCCGGCTTTTACAAAATTACCTGCTAAAAGAAAGCTGGCGAGCTATTTACAAGTGAGTAAGAATACAGTAGAAGCAGCTTACGAGCAATTACTTGCAGAAGGTTATATTGAATCGGCATCGAGAAAAGGTTATTTTGTATGTAAAATTGAACAAATGATTTATGTAGAAGGAAGCGAAGCGAAAGTAGAAGAAGTACCGTTTCGGGAGGAGAACTATAAATTTGATTTCACCCAAACAGGAGTTGATACGAATACTTTTCCGTTCACTATGTACCGTAAGCTTATAAATGATGTATGGCAGCCGCATAATAATGAGTTGCTTTTTCTTGGACACCCTCAAGGGGAATTGAGCTTAAGGGAGGAAATTGCGAGCTATTTGTATGAATCTAGAGGTGTGCGTTGTTCAGCTAGTCAAATTGTATTAGGGGCGGGAACACAAATATTAGTGAAGTTACTTTTTCAGTTGTTGAAGGGAAGTAACTATGCGGTTGAAAACCCGGGTTATCATAGGAAAATGGTCGTTTTTGAACAGGGAGAAAAGAAGGTTCAAATGTTGTCTTTAGATAGGGACGGAATTTGTATGGCAGATTTAGAAAATAGCGATGCAAATGTTGTATTTGTTACACCTTCTCATCAATTCCCATATGGAATGATTATGCCTATTACGAGAAGGACGCAGCTTTTACAATGGGCGAAGAAAGAAGAAGGCAGGTATATTATTGAAGATGATTACGATAGTGAATTTCGTTATTCAGGAAAGCCAATTCCGGCACTGCAAGGATTAGATACAGATGGGAAAGTTATTTATATGGGGACGCTATCAAAAGCGTTGTTACCCTCATTACGGATGAGTTATATCGTATTACCGAAGAATGTAATTGAAAAGTATCAAAAGGAATATTTATTTTATACGCAAAGTGTTTCAAGAATGGACCAAGAAGTGATAAGAAGGTTTTTCAATGAAGGCTATTGGGAAAAACATATTCATAAAATGCGTGTCGTTTACCGAAAAAAGAGGGATCGACTTGTTTTTGAAATAGAGAAGTATTTCTCTAATCGTGTTGAAGTGATAGGAGAAGATTCTGGATTACACATTTTATTACAAGTGCATAATGGAATGCGAGAAGAAGAACTAATTCAAGAAGCTGCGAAATATAGTATTAAAATATATCCTGTTTCTACGTACTATAAAGACGGTACTGCGCCTGAAAATGTAGTTTTACTTGGGTTTGCGATTTTATCAGAAGAAGAAATTGCGAAAGCGATTCAATTATTACATAAGGCATGGTATACAAGAAAGTAAAAAAACATCCTCCAAGCATGAGGATGTTTTTTATTATTTATTTTCATCTAAGAATAAGACCATATGCTCTTCGTCCCAATATTGTCCGTTATATTTTAATGAACGTTCTTGCACACCGAATGTTTTAAATCCTAATGATTCATAAAGTTTCTTCGCACCATCGTTGCCAACAACAACATCAAGCATAACTTGTTCTACTTCTAAAGATTTAGCAAGTTCAAGACATTCTTTAATAAGTGCTTTTCCTGCTCCAAGTCCGCGTGCTTTTGGAGACACATATACAGAACCGATTTTAGCTTTATGTTCTTGTTTTACATATGGTTTCGTTTCCAGCGTTGCAACTCCGATTAATTGTCCATCTTTAAATGCACCTAGTGTATAGTTTTCATCTTGTGCTAATTTTTGTGCTTTATATTCAATCGCACACTCTTTATTAATAATATCTTCATAAGAAGAGCTGAAAGCTTCAGGGTTTTGCTTTAATCCTTCTACACGAAGTTCTAAGTAAATTTCTGCTTCGTCTTTTGTTAATACATGGATATCCAATTATATCACCCTCCAAATCTTTGCAAATGTAACTTTATTTTATATTGAAATAAGAATAATTTCAAAAGGTTAGCTTATATGAGCTGATTTTATGAACAAAATAACACCAGTAGTGTTTACTACTACTGGTGTTTTCACACGCATCTTATTCAAATGGTAGCTTGATTCTAAAGTTTGTCCCTACTCCTAATTGGCTTGTTACTAGAATGGAACCGTTATGCAATTCTACAATTTCTTTTGCAACAGCTAGCCCGATACCTTTTCCTCCAGTAGCTCTCGTTCTGGATTTATCAACACGATAAAAACGATCAAAAATATGTGAGATATCTTCTTCAGGAATACCTTCTCCTTCATCGTCTACATTTATTGTAAAAGAATCTGTTTCCGTGAGTACACGTATCGTAATAGATGTGTTTTCTGGTGAATGTTGATAAGCATTGTGTAATAAATTTAACATAACTTGTTCCATACGTCTTTCGTCTATGCAAACTTCTAAATCATCTTTGCAATATACATGGAGTTGCATTTGTTTGTTAGTTAATGTTGTTTTTGTTTTTTCAACCATTCGTTCTAAAAATGGTTTAAGGATCACTTTTTGTTTTTTTATAACAAACTGATGTTGTTCTAATTGCACTAGCATAAATAAATCTTGGACGAGATCGGTTACACTATCTGTTTCATCCTCAATGATCTGTAAGTATTCTTCACGCTCTTCTTTCGTTAAAGAATCCCTCTTTGCTACCTTCGCATAACCTTTCATATAGGTCAATGGAGTTAATAGTTCATGGGCAACACTAGCGAGAAATTCATTTCTTTCTTTTTTCATATAAGTCAGTTCACTGGATAAATCTTCGATCGTTTTTGCTAAGCTGCCAAGCTCATCATTCCGTTTAATACCTAATTGAATTGGTGTATTTAATTTTGACATTTTTTCTGTTGCCCTCTTCATTTTTATAAGTGGTTCTGTAATAACACGAGAAAAAACAAAGACAGAAATAGTCGTTAAAATAATTGTCACAACACTAATGATAAGAAATTGATTCATGAGTTTAAGTAACATATTTTCTAAGAAAGATGTTTTTAATAACATATATAACTTTCCTTGAAACTCTTCTGTGTTAAGTGGGCTTACCGTTGTGATGAATTTTGATTTTTTCCAGTTCTTTTCGACAATTAATCCGCCTTTTGGAATAGGTTCTGTTTTACAAGTAAGTTGTTTCTGCATTGCCTTTGTTACGGGTTCTGAAGTGGAAATAATTTTGCCATTATTGTCTGTTAGTATGATAGCTATATCAGAGTTAGCAATTAATTCTGATTCTACTAAGTGTGCAGCTGCATCCGCGATATCGAAATCTGGATACATAGGACGGTTAGGGTTTTTATTGTATTCAGCGCGTTCGGGGTGTTGCTTTTCTTTAGCAATTGCATTCCACTTTGTGCGGCTTGTAATTTTTTTACTATAGCGATTACCTTTTTCTAAAAGAGCAAGTGTTTCTTCCTCAATCCGCATTGTTGAAATGCTTTTGTAAAAAGATACGAAAGCAATTGTTTCAATACATAAAGCTAATATTAAAAAGTATGTCCCAATTTTAAGGGAAAGTTTACTCATTTTCTCACCATACCTTATTCATAATAAACGGTCAGTGGTATGGTATTTCCACTGACCGAAGTAATTATTCACATTTCCATTTATATCCGACTTTATAGACGGTTTCTAAGTAATTTTCAATTGGAAATCCTTTTTTACGTAATTTATCACGGATATTGCGAATATGTGAATCGATTGTTCTATATTCGATGTCTGTTTCATAGCCCCAAATTTTCTCGATTAAATCATCTCGGCTATAAGCACGGTTTGTATTTTGTAAAAATAGTCCAAGTAACGAAAATTCAATAGGAGTTAGTGAGATTTTTTCGTCATAAACTGTGACAGTATGTTTCGTTTTATCCCACTCGATACCATTGAAGCTAACGAAGCCGTCTTTCTTTGTACGACGTAATATAGCCTCGATTCTTGCGACTAATACATGCTCATCAAATGGTTTTGTAATATAGTCGTCCGCGCCCATAGTGAGGCCTTTCACCATATCGTAATTTTGATTACGAGCTGTTAGCATAATAATTGGAACGTTGGAAATTTGACGGATTTGATAGCAAGTATCCCATCCATCCATATTCGGCATCATAACATCTAACAAAATAATATCGAAGTCTTTTTGTTCTATTAACTTTAGTGCTTCAAGGCCAGAGGTAGCTTTCATACAAAAATAGCCGCGAGGGCTTAAGAAAAGATCTAATAATCGTAACATGCGTTCTTCATCGTCTACTAATAAAATTTTTACCATTATCTTGTGCACCCCAAACTGTTCATTCTACTTGTATAGTTTACATGAAAATAATAAAAAACTCTTTTTATGTGATTGAGTGGAAGAGTTATTTTTCGCTCAGAGTAATTGACATAAAAAATGCACTAGTTTTGCACAACTATTTTTTATAATAGAAAACGTAGCGACACAAAATACCCTATGTTGCGACATAACGTCATGTCATTTTATTTATAAAATGACAATTCCATTCTATTGTGTATGTGAGATAGAGAGGGTTTTCGTATTCACCTCGCATCGGATAAGAAAAATTTCCTATCTCACACTTTTTTTAAAAGGAGATCATACACATGAATCCAAAAGAAGAAATTTCAAAAAAAGAAAAGCAAGATCGTAATACGGTTGTCATGTGCATTGCCGTATCTATGGTTATTATTATAAGTTGTGTAAATAAAATTTTGGGGATTTTATAATATAAAAAAGCTTATTGCTTCTTAAGAAGCAATAAGCTTTTTTCATTATTAGGGAAATAGTTCTATATAATAAACCAAGGTAAAATTGCTAACCCAGAAGTTACAATTGCTGTAGTAAATATTAAAAGCATAGCTCGTTTGTTTTGTTTCATGTCACATTCTCCTCTACCTATCAATTGAATGCTATACGTTCATTTCATAATTGATGCCTTACTAATTAAAGTTTCACTTTATACTTTTAGTATAATGAATGGAAAGGTTTGGTACGATCGATAAAGGTGACATGAAGATTACATTGTTGTAATGAAAAAAGCACCTTTCTTAATCAAAAGGTGCTTTTAACTATATTGAAGTATTAATCATTTAAGAATAGAACCATATGTTCCTCGTCCCAATATTGACCGTTATGTTTTAATGAACGTTCTTGTACGCCGTAAGTTTGGAAACCTAATGACTCATATAATTTTTTTGCCGCATCGTTACCAACTACAACATCGAGCATAAGTTGTTCTACATGTAGTTTATCGGCATTTTCAATAATTGCTTTAATTAGAGCTCGTCCTGCGCCAAGGCCACGCGCTTTTGGGGAAACAAAAACGGAACCGATTTTTGCTTTATGTTCTTGTTTAATGAAAGGCTTTGTTTCTAAAGTAGAAATGCCGATTAAATCGTTATCTTTGAAGACCCCTAGAGTATACTTATCCGGATTGCTTAATCGTTTTGCCATAGCAGCTACAGGATCCTCATGTTTAAGAACATCTTCATAAGAAGAGCTAAAAGCTTCTGGGTTCTTCGTTAAACCTTCCATACAAACTTTTAAATATATTTCTGCGTCCTCTGTCGTTAATAAGCGAATTTCCATAGTTATAACCTCCTTGGTCGATTTCAAATAAAATAAATCCATTACTTCTATAAGATTGTGTATGCGTTTTGTTAGCAGTCTCTTTTAATTTGTAAAAGAATGAAAAGATATATGCTACAATGTTTTATTTTTAATATGTAATGAAATTATATATTAACTTCATTAACTATTCAAGTCTTTAATATATTACATTTTTATAACTAAAATAACTCCTCAACCGAGGAGTTATTTTAGTTATTCGATTGATAACCATCAATTCGATGTGGATGTGTGTAAATATTGCAAGATTCATTTCTAATAAATCCTACGACTGTAATGCCTAAATCATGAGCGAGTTGTAATGCTAATTTTGTTGGAGCGGATTTAGATAGAACCATTTCACATCCGATTTTTGAAACTTTTAGTAAAATTTCGGATGAAATACGCCCGCTAAATGCGATGATTTTTCCTTTAACGGATATATCGTTGCGTAAACAATGACCATATATTTTATCTAATGCATTATGTCTTCCAATATCCATTCTTGATAGGAGGATATTGTTTCGATCACATAGCGCGGTATTGTGAACCCCGCCGGTTTGGCGAAAGGTAGTGGAAGATTGTTGTAAAGTATTCATTAAGTAAAAGCATTCTTCAGGAGTAATTTTTACATGTATATCATGTAAATCTTTTGCTTTTGCTGCATCGTTAACGAAAATAAAGCCTTGTCTACCTTTTCCGCAGCAAGAAGTGATGTATCGTTTATTATATAAAGTTTGATAGAGTGGATTTATTTTTGATGATGTTACATGGACAATTCCGTTATCTTTTTGCACCCATAGTTCTTCAACATCTTTATAGTAAGCAATAATTCCTTCAGAAATTAAAAAACCAATTACCATATCTTCAATATAATTTGGTGTGCATACAACTGTTACATATTCTTCACCATTTAATTTAATGGTAATAGGAGATTCTGTAACAATCTCATCCAGTTGTTTTGAAAATGTACCAGATTGATAGCGTACAATTGTATAAGTCTCTTGCGTAGGCCCCATATTTAATTCCCCTTTTATATGTATTTCTCTCCCATATTTATCATAAAACAATGGGGAAATAAAAACACCTATTAGCAAGGAAATCACAGATTATTTTGGTTATTATTGTATATGTACGATATAATAGAACCGTAGAATAGTGATATTTTCAGGCTTTCGTAGTTATACCTTATAACATCTAGAATCGGCTTCATAAGAAAAGTATTCGGGCAGAGCGTTTCAAAAATATGTACAGTAATGCGATTTTGAAAACGGATTCATAATTGTGTTGTACAGTTGGTTGTAAGGAGAGGGGAAACTATGGCAGAACAGACAGTCCGTGTAACCGTGGATGGTAAAGAATTTTCCACATCGGGTGAAAAGACGATACTACAATTATTTAACGAGAGTAATTTGGAACATCCTCAAATTTGTCATGTACCAGAAGTAGATCCAATTCAAACTTGTGATACGTGTATTGTAGAAGTAAATGGGAAGTTATTACGTGCTTGTTCAACGAAATTAGAGAGCGGTATGCATATCGAAAGACAGTCTCAGCGTGCGAAAGAGGCACAGACTGAGGCAATGGATCGAATATTAGAGAATCATTTATTGTATTGTACCGTTTGTGATAACAATAATGGTAACTGTAAAGTCCATAACACGGTACATATGATGGAAATTGAAGAACAGAAATATCCGTATGAGCCGAAAGTAAGTGCTTGTGAAGTGGATACGTCACATCCGTTTTATCGGTATGATCCAAATCAATGTATTGCTTGTGGACAGTGTGTAGAAGTATGTCAAAACTTACAGGTTAATGAAACTATATCGATAGACTGGAACTTAGATCGTCCACGTGTTATATGGGATCATGGTGTAAGCATAAATGACTCATCTTGTGTAAGTTGTGGGCAGTGTGTAACAGTATGTCCATGTAATGCGTTAATGGAAAAAACAATGCTAGGTGAAGCTGGGTTTATGACTGGATTAAAATCAGATGTGTTAGATCCAATGATTGATTTTGTAAAGGATGTAGAGCCTGGATATAGTAGTATTTTAGCGGTTTCAGAAGTAGAGGCTGCGATGCGTAAGACGAAAGTTAATAAAACAAAAACAGTTTGTACATTTTGTGGTGTCGGTTGTTCCTTTGAAGTATGGACAAAAGATCGCCATATATTAAAAGTGCAACCTGTTTCAGATGCACCTGTTAATGGTATTTCCACATGTGTAAAAGGTAAATTTGGATGGGACTTTGTAAATAGTGAAGATCGAATTACGAAGCCATTAATTCGCCAAGGGGATATGTTTGTTGAATCTTCATGGGAAGAAGCATTAGAAGTTGTTGCTTCTAACATGCAGCATATTAAATCTGAATATGGCAGCGATGCATTTGGGTTCATTTCTTCATCGAAAGTAACGAATGAAGAAAATTACCTTATGCAAAAACTAGCCCGACAAATATGTGGAACGAATAATGTGGACAACTGTTCTCGTTATTGTCAATCTCCAGCGACAGACGGTTTATTTAAAACTGTCGGTATGGGCGGGGATGCTGGAACAGTGAAAGATATAGCTGAAGCAGGCCTTGTTATTATCGTTGGTGCGAATCCAACAGAAGGACACCCTGTACTTGCGACGAGAGTAAAACGTGCTCATAAATTACACGAGCAAAAACTGATTGTAGCAGACCTTCGTAAACATGAAATGGCAGAGCGTGCGGATTTATTTATTCATCCGCGCCAAGGTACGGATTACGTATGGCTTGCTGGTATTACGAAATATATTATTGATCAAGATTGGCACGATAAAAAGTTTTTAGCTGAAAATGTGAAGAACTTTGATGAATATAGCAAAATGTTAGAAAAGTATACGCTCGATTATACAGAAGAAATTACGGGGATTTCTAAAACTCAGTTAAAAGAAATGGCCCGTATGGTATATGAAGCAGATGGTACTTGTATACTTTGGGGAATGGGTGTAACGCAAAATACAGGAGGAAGTACGACATCAGCAGCAATTTCAAATTTACTACTTGTTACGGGTAACTATCGTCGTCCTGGTGCAGGTGCATACCCATTACGAGGACATAATAACGTACAAGGTGCTTGTGATATGGCAACATTACCAAACTGGCTTCCTGGTTATCAAGCAGTATCAGATGATACGCTGCGTGCGAAATTTGAAAAAGCATACGGTACAACTATTCCGAAAGCACCAGGATTAAATAATATTGCAATGTTACTTGCAGCGGAAGAAGGAAAACTACGCGGTATGTATGTCATGGGTGAAGAAATGGCTTTAGTCGATTCAAATGCGAACCATGTGCAACACATTTTATCGAATTTAGACTTCCTCGTTGTTCAAGATATGTTCTTATCAAAAACAGCTCGTTTTGCTGATGTTATTTTACCGGCAGCACCAAGTTTAGAAAAAGAAGGAACGTTTACGAATACAGAGCGCCGTATTCAAAGATTATATGAAGTATTGAAACCACTAGGTGATTCCAAACCAGACTGGTGGATTTTGCAAAAAGTTGCTCGTGCACTGGGCGGGGATTGGAATTACGAAAGTCCAAGTGAAATTATGGACGAAATCGCATCACTTGCACCGTTATACTCTCAAGCGACGTATGACCGTCTAGAAGGATGGAATAGTTTATGTTGGGGTAGTCATGATGGTAGCGATACACCGCTATTATATGTAGACGGATTTAACTTCCCAGATAAACTTGCTCGTTTATCATTAGATGAATGGGTACCACCGGTTGTAGCGCCAGATGAGTATGATTTACTGTTAAATAATGGACGCATGCTAGAACATTTCCATGAAGGGAATATGACAAATAAATCAGCTGGTATTTTATCTAAAGTATCTGAAGTATTCGTTGAAATTTCACCTGAACTCGCTATAGAGCGCAATGTGAAAGATGGTGGTCTTGTAGAATTAGCATCACCATTTGGAAAAATTAAAGTACAAGCGCTTATTACTGACCGTGTAACGGGGAAAGAGCTATATTTACCGATGCATGCAACGATAAATGAAGAAGCGATTAATATTTTAACGGGGACGGCAACAGACCTTTATACGTGTACACCAGCATATAAACAAACGATGGTGAAAATGCGTGTGTTACGTGAAAAAGGAAATCGTCCGTTACCATCTTCAAACCCGCGAGATAAAAAGCGTAATCCGCAAAATGGTGTTGAAATCGAGCAAAAATGGCAAAGAAAACAATACGTATCACTTGTGGACTAGGGGGCGGAGATAGTGGCGAAAGAAATTACGTTAATAAAAAAGAAAGTTGTAACAGAGGAAGAGCAGAAACAGCAAGTAGCAGATGAACTTCTAAATGAGTTATCTAATAATCGTGAAGCAGTAGAAGAAACGATGCAGCTTTTAGCACAGTTGCAGAAGGCTGGTATATTAGATGCGGCGATTAGTTTACTTGCTGCGAAGGAAGATGTTTCAAAAATCGCTGTGGAGCAATTAAATCGTGAACCCGTTAAAAATGCACTCAACAATATGATGGGGGCGGGGGAAGCGCTATCCGCAGTTGACCCAGAAGTAACGAAGCAAATCACATCGAGTTTAGTCACTGGATTGCAATTTGCTACAGATGAATTAAATAGTGGTAAAAAAACAAAAGTGATGGATTTCTTTAAAGTGTTAAAAGATCCAGATATCAATAGAGCCATTACATTCGGTTTTAGCTTCTTGAAAGCATTTGGGCAAGGATTAGAGAAAAAATAGAGTAAATGAAAAAAGTGATGGGAAGTAGCCATCACTTTTTTCATTGCATGTATAAGAGTGTTCATGTTAAGCGGAATATATTATTATTAAAAAGATGGATTGGAAATGGAAATATGGAATCCATCTCAAATATCGTTTTAGAATGTGGAGGAATATATGCAACACCGTAAAAGACTATCTATACCAGGGGTAATGGGACATTCCTTTCAAACAGTTAGGTTTGCTTTTTGGAATGTATTAACCTTTCAACTTGCTTATAAATTATTAGCAGCGATTGTATTTGTTCCGCTATTTGGGATTATTTTTAATAAGTTATTGTATTTTGGTGGTTATGCAAATGCGACGAATGATGAATTATTAGCGTTTTTAAAGACACCATACGGCATTTTGGCAATCGTAATTTTATCATTGTTAGCCCTGTTTCTTATCTTTACGGAATTTGCGGTACTTATTATTATTTCGTACTTCGCTCATAAAAGACAAAAGGTGAAATTACGTCCGATTTTATATAAAACTGTAACGTATTTACCTACTCTGTTCACATATTGCTTACCAGGATTTATTTTATATGCTGTCGTATTGTTACCTCTTTTAAATATCGGATATGAAACGGCGTTAATTCCGCAAATTCAAATTCCTAACTTTATTACAGGAGAACTGTTTAAGACAACGATGGGACAAGTTGGTTATTACACATTTTTTGCTGTAGTTGCATATTTGAACCTTCGCTGGATTTTTGTTCTACCTATTGTTGTTTTAGAGCAAAAGCCGTTTCGCGCAGCAGCACGTAAAAGTGCAACGTTAGTAAAAGAAAGTTTTTTTAAAGTACTATTCTTTTTAGTAGGATTTTTTATTTCAATAGGGATTGTGTACGGCGTATTTTTTGGAATGTATTTATTGTGTCTATGGGGCATGTACGAATTTACAAATCCACAGGGAACATTTGCATTATTAGCGGAATCAACAATGTCTGTATTTTTAACGAGTACATTGTATTTATTTAGTTTTATCGTGACGCCATTTTATATTATGGCAATAACACGATTATATTTACAAAAGGTTCCGGTTGAAGATGTTTTATTAGAAGAAGGATTAGATTATTCGAAAACAAAAGCAGATAAATGTTTCTTCCAAAAACATCGTTGGAAATTTATTGGCGTATATATTGTAGGAATTATTACTGCTGGAATGGTTGTTGCCTTCATTGTTACCTTTATTACAAACACATATAAAGAACCAATTATTATGGCTCATCGTGGTTATATTTCAAAAGGTGTAGAGAATACGAAAGAAGCTGTGCAGGGGGCTATTGATGCGAAAGCAGACTATGCTGAAATTGATGTACTGCAAACGAAAGACGGTGAACTAGCAGTTATACATGATTTGAAGCTAAAACGTCTTGCAAATGCTAATGTTCATGTGTCAGATTTAACGATGGACGAGTTAAGACAGCTTACCCTTAGTCAAGATGGGTTTTCAGGACAAATCAGTACACTTGATGAGATCATTAAGCTGTCAAAGAACAAAATCAAACTTAATATTGAAGTGAAGCTTCATGGTGGCGAAAAAGATTTCGTAAACAAAGTATTAAAAGTGATTAAAGATAATGAATTTGAGAAACAATGTGTCATTCAAACGTTACACTATCCGCTTATTAAAGAGTTTAAACGTGCAAATCCAAATATAAAAGTAGGATATATACTGTATGCAAGTAGAGCCAACTTAAAGAATGTGAAGGCTGATTTTTATGTAGCAGAAGAATACATGTTAAATAAGAAATTAGTAAAAGAAGCAAGAAAGTTAAACAAGCCGATTTACGTATGGACGGTAAATGATATGGAAAGTTTAAAGGGATATTATAAATTAAACGTAGATGGTATCATTACCGATTATCCTAAAGATGCACGTGAAACAATTAAGATGTTAAAAGAACAAGAAGCGGAAGAAAGTGATCTGTTTGATAAAATTAGTGAAACAACAGATGATTTATTTTCCAAGTTATTTATAAGTTACCCAGCTGTTGGCTAGATGCCCGCAGCTGTTTTTTTAGGAAAAGAATATATCTCTAAAGTATTGTACAAATTAAGAACTGTATATGTATACGGAATCACTCGGGTTTCTTACATTGTTACATTATTGTCGAATAATAAATGATTATTGCTTATTTTTAATGAGTATAATAAAAATAGAGTGATAGATAATGAAATGTAACGAAGATGCTAATAGAATCAATGTTCCATATATTTACACTATTCTAAATATATAAACTTTAAAAAAATGATATGTTAGCGTTTTCATAATTTTTAAGTTATGCTAGAATAAGGACATAAGTTATTAATTATTACAAAAAGAAAAAAGACTTTCTTTTTTCTGTTAATTATAAGGGGGCATTTCATTATGCGTATTGGGGTACCAGCAGAAATTAAAAACAACGAAAACCGTGTGGCAATGACACCAGCAGGTGTTGTACATTTAATTCGTAACAATCACGAAGTATTCATTCAAAAGGGTGCAGGTCTAGGATCTGGTTTCACAGATGCTCAGTATGTTGAAGCAGGAGCGAAAATTGTTGATACGGCTGAAGAAGCTTGGAACATGGAAATGGTTATGAAAGTTAAGGAACCAGTTGAAAGCGAATACAAACACTTCAGCGAAGGTTTAATCTTATTCACATACTTACACTTAGCTCCAGAACCAGAATTAACAAAAGCGTTAATTGAGAAGAAAGTTGTTGCGATTGCATACGAAACAGTACAATTAGAAAACCGTTCTCTACCATTACTTGCACCTATGAGTGAAGTAGCTGGTCGTATGGCTGCACAAATTGGTGCACAATTCCTTGAGAAAAACAAAGGCGGTAAAGGTATCTTACTTGCAGGTGTTCCAGGGGTTAAACGTGGTAAAGTAACAATCATCGGTGGTGGACAAGCTGGTACAAATGCTGCTAAAATTGCAGTTGGACTAGGTGCGGATGTAACAATCATCGACTTAAGTGCAGAACGTCTTCGTCAATTAGATGACATTTTCGGAAACCAAGTAAAAACTTTAATGTCTAATCCTTACAATATTGCAGAAGCTGTAAAAGAGTCTGATCTTGTAATCGGTGCAGTATTAATTCCAGGTGCAAAAGCGCCAAAACTTGTAACAGAAGAAATGATTCAATCAATGGAACCAGGTTCTGTTGTTGTAGATATCGCGATTGACCAAGGTGGTATTTTCGAAACAACTGACCGTATTACAACTCATGATAACCCAACTTACGAAAAACACGGCGTTGTTCATTATGCAGTTGCAAACATGCCAGGTGCGGTTCCACGTACATCAACTCTTGCATTAACAAACGTAACAGTACCATATGCAGTGCAAATTGCTAACAAAGGCTACAAAGAAGCTTGCCTAGGCAACTCTGCATTACTAAAAGGTATTAACACATTAGACGGCTATGTAACATTCGAAGCAGTTGCAGAAGCTCACGGTGTAGAGTACAAAGGTGCTAAAGAATTATTAGAAGCAGAAACAGTATCTTGCTAATAGAAGCATTATACAAAACAAAATCGAACAATATATAAACCAACATGATAAGAGCTAAGAGTGAAGATCTCTTAGCTCTTCTTGGCAAAAGGGGGCATACATCGTGGCCAACCTATTTAAAAAGAAATCCGTTACGCAATTGTTAGGGGAAAGTAAAAGTAAAACTTTAACGAAAACGCTAGGGGCATTCGACCTAACAATGCTAGGGATTGGTGCGATAATCGGTACAGGAGTTCTAGTATTAACAGGATTAGTAGCAGCAAGAGATGCTGGTCCAGCAGTTATTTTTTCATTCATGATTGCAGCAATTGTTTGTGGATTTGCAGCTTTATGTTATGCAGAGGTTGCATCTACACTTCCTGTTTCAGGTAGTGTGTACACATATTCATATGCAACAATTGGTGAGTTTGTTGCCCATTTAATGGGATGGACATTGTTATCCGTATATGTCGTAACAACTGCCGCAGTAGCTGGCGGATGGACGGGTTATTTCAATAACTTAGTTAGTGGATTAGGACTTGAAATTCCTAAAGCCTTGTTAACGATTCCATCGCAAGGTGGTATGGTGAACTTACCCGCAATTATCGTTACGTTGGTGATAACTTGGTTATTATCACGAGGTACAAAAGAAAGTAAGCGTGTGAATAACATAATGGTATTAATTAAAATTGGTATTGTTGTTTTATTCATTGCAGTTGGTGTATTCTACGTGAAACCAGAAAACTGGATACCATTTGCACCGTACGGCATAAGTGGAGTTTTCGCCGGAGGAGCAGCAGTATTCTTCGCTTTCTTAGGATTTGATGCATTAGCAACTTCTGCTGAAGAAGTAAAAAATCCGCAACGTGATCTGCCGATTGGTATTATTGCTTCATTAGTCATTTGTACAATCATTTATGTTGTAGTTTGTCTCGTTATGACAGGTATGGTTTCTTATAAAGAATTAGATGTACCAGAAGCTATGGCATATGTGTTAGAAGTTGTAGGACAAGACAAAGTAGCAGGTATAATCGCAATTGGAGCTGTAATTGGTATTATGGCTGTAATTTTTGCTTACATTTATGCAACAACACGTGTATTCTTCGCGATGAGCCGTGACGGTTTATTGCCAAAATCATTTGCAAAAATTAATAAAAAGACAGAAGCACCAACATTTTCAGTTTGGTTAACAGGAATTGGTAGTGCATTAATTGCTGGATTTATCGATTTAAAAGAATTGTCAAATTTAGCGAATATTGGAGCGTTATTAACATTTGCGATGGTGGGTGTAACTGTCATCATTCTTCGTAAAACACATCCGAAATTACAACGCGGATTTATGGTACCACTTGTACCAATCTTACCGATTATTTCAGTTGCATGTTGTCTATTCTTAATGGTAAATTTACCGTTAAAAACATGGATATACTTCGGTGTTTGGTTAGCAATTGGGGTAGTTGTATACTTTGTATATTCGAAAAAGCACAGTCATCTAAAAGAAGATGGAAGTTCGCAAGATAATTTAGAAAAAGCTAATTAAAGGGATATAAGATAGTAAGCCTTGTGCGTCTAGGGAGCGCGCAAGGCTTTTTTCTTTTGTGCAAAATGTACATCCATTTTTCGTATGAGAATGTAATGGATGCGGAAAATATGTGTACGCCTTATTAAAATGTGAACAAAATGTTCGGAAAAATGTATGGGATTTCATTGACACATATGAACAGACGCTCATATAATAAGAGTATAAGATATATGAATGATTGTTCATATGTTCAAATAAAGAGGTGAGCTATAATGGCTGGAAATAAAGTAGAAACACCACAAGAGACATGTTCTCAAACGATAATTCATGAAGAAGTTGTTGATCAAGTAAAACAAACAATTCCAACTGATGAAAGTTTAAGTAAAGTAGCAGAATTATTTAAAGTATTAGGCGATCGTACACGGACGAGAATATTACATGCATTATTTGAAGCTGAAATGTGTGTTTGTGATTTAGCTTATTTATTAGGAATGACACAATCATCTATTTCGCATCAGCTTCGTGTGTTAAAGCAAGCGAAACTTGTAAAGAATCGTAAAGAAGGAAAGGTCGTTTATTATTCATTAGCTGACCAGCACGTAATTCATATCTTCGAGCAAGCGTTTGAACACGTAAACGAGGAAGAATAAAAAGAACGCGAGGAGGGAGAACGATGGCTGAAGCATTAGTGAAAAAGAAACTGGTGTTAGAAGGTTTAGATTGTGCGAACTGTGCAATGAAAATTGAAAAAGGCGTTGGGAATATAGAAGGAGTAAATTTTTGCTCTGTAAATTTCGCCACAAAAACAATGGTTTTAGAAACAGCACAAAATAAAGAAAGTGAAGTTGTTACAGAAGCAAAACAACTCGTTACAAAATTAGAACCGCATATTAAAGTACAAGAAGAACAAAAAAATAAAGTTGCAAAAGAAGTATTTATATTAGAAGGTTTAGATTGCGCGAATTGTGCGATGAAGATTGAAAATAAAGTGAAGGAAATGCCGGCTGTTTCAGCAGCAACTGTTGATTTCGTATCGAAGAAATTAAGAGTTGAAGTAGCGAATAAAAGAGAATTAGAAGCGACTGTAGCGAATATAACGAATGTCGTGCAAAAGTTAGAACCAGATGTGAAAGTTGTTCGTGAAGAAAAAGGTGGTCATGACCACGGACATAGTCACGACCATGGTGAAGCAAATGTGAAAAAGATGGTAGGACGATTAGTGGTCGGCGGAATTTTGACAGCAATTGCTGCATTAGCTGGCTTACCACAAATGATAGCAATTCCGTTATTCGTCCTTGCGTATTTATTAATAGGCGGAGATATCGTTTGGAGAGCGGTAAGAAACATAACTCGCGGCCAAGTGTTCGATGAGAACTTCTTAATGGCAATTGCAACACTAGGAGCTTTTGCGATTCAACAATATTCAGAAGCTGTTGCGGTAATGTTATTCTATCAAGTAGGGGAACTATTCCAAAGTATTGCGGTCAATCGCTCCCGAAAGTCAATTACTTCATTAATGGATATCCGTCCTGATTATGCGAATGTGAAGGTTGGAAATGAAACGAAACAAGTATCACCAGAAGATGTACAAATCGGCGATTATATTATCGTGAAGCCTGGTGAGAAAGTACCATTAGACGGAAAAGTAGTTGAAGGAACATCAATGGTAGATACTTCAGCATTGACTGGTGAATCTGTACCACGTGAAGTCGAAGTTGGAAATGATGTATTAAGTGGTTTTGTGAACCAAAATGGTGTATTAACAATTGAAGTTACAAAAGAATTTGGTGAATCAACTGTATCAAAAATTTTAGATTTAGTTCAAAATGCAAGCAGTAAAAAAGCGCCAACAGAAAACTTTATTACGAAGTTCGCGCGTTACTATACTCCAGTTGTAGTTATTACAGCAGCGATTATGGCGTTTATTCCACCACTTATTTTAGAAGGAGCTACATTCTCAGAATGGATTTATAGAGCTTTAGTGTTCTTAGTAATCTCTTGCCCATGTGCGTTAGTTGTATCAATTCCTCTTGGATTCTTTGGAGGAATTGGTGGTGCATCTAAAAGTGGTGTGTTAATAAAAGGAAGTAACTATTTAGAAGCTTTAAATGATGTGAAATATATTGTTTTTGATAAAACGGGAACATTAACAAAAGGTGTCTTCAAAGTTACAAAAATGGAACCAAGCGAAGGCATTAAAAATGAAGAATTATTAGAGTATGCAGCATTTGCTGAAGTGTATTCTAATCATCCAATTGCACAATCGATTCGAAAAGCATATGGAAAATCAATTGATGAAAAAATAATCGATGAGTATAACGAAATTTCTGGTCATGGTACATTCGTAAAAGTACAAGGAAAAGAAATTTTTGCAGGTAATGCTAAATTAATGAGAAAAGAAAACATTACATTTAAGCAACCAGAAACGGTAGGTACATTAGTTCACGTTGCCGTAGATGGGGAATATGCAGGTTATATCGTTATCTCTGATGAGGTAAAAGAAGATTCAAAACAAGCAATTCAAAAATTAAAAGAACTAGGTATTAAGAAGACAGTCATGTTAACTGGTGATGCAAAAGCAGTTGGTGAAGCTGTCGGTAGGGAATTAGGTTTAGATGAAGTCCACGCAGAACTATTACCGCAACAAAAAGTAGAAGAGATTGAAAAAATTGATGCGGCGAAGAGCGGAAAAGAAAAAGTTGCTTTCGTTGGTGATGGTATTAATGATACACCGGTATTAGCAAGAGCAGATGTTGGTATTGCGATGGGTGGTTTAGGATCAGATGCAGCGATTGAGGCAGCAGACATCGTTATTATGACTGATGAGCCTTCAAAAATTGCAACAGCCTTAAACATCGCAAAACGTACACGACGCATTGTATGGCAAAATATCATCTTTGCATTAGGGGTAAAAGGATTAGTTTTATTACTGGGTGCTTTTGGTATTGCAACAATGTGGGAAGCTGTCTTCTCAGATGTCGGTGTGACACTACTTGCAGTGTTAAATGCAATGCGTGTACTACGAGTGAAAGATTTATAAAAAAGAGGACGCAACTTGCGTCCTCTTTTTTAGGTTATTTTGTTGAAATTGACTCAATAAAATAATAACAAATATTATTTTATAAATAAATAACGTAATATTAAAATTTACAAATAAAAAATATTTGTCGTACTATTTTAATATATTTTTCACAAAGATACATATCGTATTGAAAAAACAGAGAAGGAGAAGCTTCTCTGTTTTATTTTTGTATATTTTTTTCAACTTGTTCTCGAACAGTTTGAATGTAATTCATTTTATGATCCCAACATTCTTGACTTAAATCGACAGGGTACTCTTCGGGATTTAAAGTTCGCATATACTCTTCCCAAAATAGTGCGAGACTCTGTTCATTATATTTTTGAATATCTAATATACCTGGTAGTTCATATGTTCTTTCGCCGTTAACGAAAATGTCTTTATGCAGTTCGCGAGCTTCAAAGTTTGTTACAAATTTACTTATATACGTGTGAACAGGATGAAACATTTTTAAACGTTCTTCTTTTCCAGGTTCTTCAGAATCTAATGCAATATAATCGCCTTCTGCATGATCATTAACTCGATTGATAATGCGATAAATTCGTTTCAGTCCTGGAGTCGTAATTTTTTCAGGGTTAGATGAAATTTTAATTGTATCATTTAACTTTCCATCCGTATCTTCAATCGCCACTAGTTTATAAACAGCCCCTAATGCCGGTTGCTCAAAGGATGTAATTAATTTTGTTCCAACACCCCATACATCAATTTTTGCTCCTTGAGATTTCAAATGCATAATTGTGTATTCATCTAAATCGCTAGAAGCAATAATTTTTGTATGTGTAAACCCAGCTTCGTCTAGTAGTTTTCTGGCTTTTTTAGATAAATAGGCCATATCACCACTATCAAGGCGAATGCCGTAAAAATCGATACGATCTCCAAACTCTTTCGCGACGCGAATTGCATTTGGAACACCTGATTTTAAAGTATCGTATGTATCAACGAGAAAGACACATTTTTTATGGGTTTCAGCGTATTTCTTAAACGCGACATATTCATCGCGATACGCTTGAACGAAAGAGTGAGCGTGTGTGCCGGCTACAGGTATCCCGAAGCGTTTTCCAGCACGAACGTTACTCGTAGACGAGAATCCACCAATAAAGGCAGCACGTGTGCCCCAAAGAGCTGCATCAAACTCGTGGGCTCGTCTTGTACCAAATTCTAAAAGTTCATCATTATTTGCAGCATGCTTCATACGAGCAGCTTTTGTTGCAATTAATGTTTGGTAATTCACAATGTTTAACAGGGCAGTTTCAATAATTTGTGCTTCACCGAGCGGTGCATCAACACGTAATAAAGGCTCGTTATTAAATACAACTTCACCTTCTTGCATACTTCGAACCGTCCCAGTGAATTTCATATTTTGTAAATAATGAAGGAATTCTTCTTCAAATTGTAATTCTGCTAAATAAGCGATATCGCTTTCGGTAAAGCTGAAGTTTTCTATGTACTCTACAATCTTTTCAAGGCCAGCAAAAACAGCATAACCGTTCTCGAATGGAAGTTTTCGAAAATATAAATCAAACACCGAGCGGCGATTATGAATACCATCTTTCCAATATGTATAAGCCATATTAATTTGATATAAATCTGTATGTAAGGCATAGCTATCGTCTTTATAATAAGTCATCGCGAAAACACCTCCATAATTTGGTTATAGTATATCAATTTTTCACCGCTCGTAGCAAAGAATGGATATGAAAGTATAGTCAAGAGGGAAAAAAATGAAATAATGCATATTTTTTAGAAAATTAACATTTATCAATTTATATTTCTCAAGATTTTATGTATTATTAGAGTAATGGGGTAATGAGAATGGAGGAGGACAATGCAACAAACATTAGAAAAAATAGGCAAACAAGTCTTTTATAAACGGCTACAGCAAAAAATGACACAAGAAGAATTATGTCAGGGCATTTGTTCTGTCTCATACTTAAGTAAAATCGAAAATGGAAAGATCGAGGCATCAGAAGAAATTCTACAATTGCTCTGCACAAGGTTAGAAATTGCCGTGACGGATTTGAGAGATGTAGAAGAAGATGTGAAGGGGAAGCTAGATGAATGGTTGAATGCACTAGTTCATTTGGACAAGCCACAAGTAGAGCGCATATATGAAGAGTTGCAAGGTGAAATGAAGCATGTTTTGGATTTTGAAATTATAAATTATTATAAACTGCTTTATACGCGTTATTTAATTATGAAACGAGATTTTCTTGCTGTTGAAGAAGAGTTGGAAAGATTGAAAAAAGTTTACAAGAAATATTCACCTTTTCAGAAGATGTTGTATACGTACAGTAAGGCATTGTTACTTAGTCTGCAATATAAGCATAAGGAAAGTTTGAAGTATTTAATTGAAACGGAAGAAATGGCTAAAGAGCAAGGGTATTATGAAACTGGTATATATTATAACTTGAGCCTTGCGTATAGTCACCTAAATATACCACATTTAGCCATGCACTTTGCTAACATTGCCATGGAAGGGTTCCGTAACGAATACAAATTCCGTTATGTAATAAATTGTCAAACGATTATTGCTTTAAGTTATGTGGAAAAAGCACAGTATGAAGAAGCTCTAAAGATTTATGAAAGTATATTAAGAGAAGTGGATTCTTTTGCGGAAAAAGACATGATTAAAGCTATGACTTTAAATAATATGGGAGAATTATACCATTATAAGAATGAGCATGATAAATCAAAAAACTATTTTCTTCAAAGTTTCCAATTACAGCAGACTGTCAATATGAATTATATTGAAACAATTTATGGTTTGGCTAAACAATCTATTCATCTTAAATGTTATGAAGAAGCACAGAAATGGATAGAAAAAGGGATTGAGTGTTCACGTAGTGATGAAAAATATAATAAAATGATTTATTCATTCTGTATATTTAAGTATAAATATTTTGGGGAATCCCAAGAGTTTAAGAGATTTTTAGAGAATGAGGCTATTCCATTCTTTAAGAGTGTGGGTAGTATGAAAGAATTAAAAAATGCCTATTTAGAATTAGCAATGTACTTAGAGAATGAATTTAAGTACGAGGAAAGCAATAAATATTATAAAGAAGTTATTAAAGTTTTGGAAGAAAGGGAGGAATTGAATTGAAAAAACGTATATATGGTGTAGTAGGATTGGGAATAGTAGCGATTCTTTCTTTAGGAGTTAATTATTCTAATCCAGACATATATGGAGTAAAATCCTTAAAAGAAGGATCAGTAAATTACTCTAATCCAGATATTTATGGATTGAAGTCTGTAAAAGAGGAGAATATACAATATTCTAATCCGGATATTTATGGCTTTAATTTTTCAGAAAAAAGTTTCATAAATTATTCTAATCCAGATATTTATGGTTAAGAAAATATTGAAAAACCCCTTTCTAATCGGAAAGGGGTTTTTCAATATTTGTTCTCCAAAATCCTACAAAACTTGAGAAAAAAATTATTTGAATTTTTAGTATATTAATAGTGGAAACATAGTGCTACGATAAAACTACTCTTTTTCAAAAAAAATTTTTATTAGGGGGAAGGTTCATGAAAAAGAAAAGTTTAGCGTTAGTGTTAGCGGCAGGAATGGCAGTTACAACGTTTGGAGGGACAGGCTCTGCGTTTGCAGATTCTAAAAATGTGCTCTCTACGAAGAAGTACAATGAGACAGTACAGTCACCGGAGTTTATTTCTGGTGATTTAACTGGAGCAACTGGTAAGAAAGCAGAATCTGTTGTGTTTGATTACTTAAACGCGGCAAAAGGTGATTACAAGTTAGGGGAAAAGAGTGCGCAAGATTCTTTCAAAGTGAAACAAGTGAAGAAAGATGCTGTAACTGATTCAACAGTAGTACGTATGCAACAAGTATACGAAGGAGTACCTGTATGGGGATCTACGCAAGTAGCTCACGTAAGTAAAGATGGTTCTTTAAAAGTATTGTCTGGAACAGTTGCGCCTGATTTAGACAAAAAGGAAAAGCTGAAAAATAAAAATAAGATTGAAGGCGCAAAAGCAATTGAAATCGCGCAGCAAGATTTAGGTGTAACACCGAAATATGAGGTAGAACCAAAAGCGGACTTATATGTATATCAAAATGGTGAAGAAACAACATATGCATACGTTGTAAATCTAAACTTCTTAGATCCAAATCCAGGAAACTACTATTATTTCATTGAAGCAGACAGCGGTAAAGTGTTAAATAAATATAATAAACTTGATCATGTAGCAAATGAAGATAAGTCACCAGTTAAGCAAGAAGCTCCTAAACAAGAAGCGAAGGCGGTTGTAAAGCCTGTAACAGGGACAAATAAAGTGGGAACTGGTAAAGGGGTATTAGGAGATACAAAGTCGCTTAATACAACGTTATCTGGATCATCTTACTACTTGCAAGATAATACGCGCGGAGCAACGATTTTTACATATGATGCGAAAAATCGTTCAACATTACCAGGAACATTATGGGCAGATGCAGATAATGTTTTCAATGCAGCGTATGATGCAGCGGCAGTAGATGCTCATTACTATGCAGGTAGAACATATGATTATTATAAAGCTACATTTAATAGAAACTCTATTAATGATGCAGGAGCTCCGTTAAAATCGACAGTTCATTACGGAAGTAAGTATAATAATGCGTTCTGGAATGGCTCACAAATGGTATACGGAGATGGAGATGGTGTAACGTTTACTTCATTATCTGGTGGAATTGATGTAATTGGTCACGAATTAACGCATGCTGTTACGGAAAACAGCTCAGATTTAATTTATCAAAATGAATCAGGAGCGCTAAATGAAGCAATTTCTGATATTTTTGGTACTTTAGTAGAATTCTATGATAACCGAAACCCAGATTGGGAGATTGGTGAAGATATTTATACGCCTGGTAAAGCAGGAGATTCGCTTCGTTCTATGAGTGATCCGGCGAAATATGGTGACCCAGACCATTATTCTAAGCGTTACACTGGTTCAAGTGATAACGGTGGAGTTCATACGAACAGTGGTATCATTAACAAACAAGCTTATTTATTAGCAAATGGCGGTACGCATTCTGGTGTAACTGTAACTGGTATTGGTAAAGATAAGTTAGGTGCAATTTATTACCGTGCAAACACACAATATTTCACGCAATCTACTACATTTAGCCAAGCTCGTGCTGGTGCAGTACAAGCTGCAGCTGATTTATATGGTGCGACTTCTGCGGAAGTAGCAGCAGTGAAGCAATCATTTAGTGCTGTTGGTGTAAACTAAGGGTTTAAGAGAGTATTATTAATAAAATACTTCAAAAATAAAGAAGGAGCCTATGCTCCTTCTTTATTTTTTTCTCCATTTTTTCCACAAATAAAACAATCCAACACATCCTGCGATTGTTACAATCCACTTTGCTTCATTCGTTCCATTTATGACGTGGTAGGCAGAATATACTTCAATCAATAAGGCCGGTATTTTCCCTATTGTGCTGGCAATACTGAAAGAGAGTAGTGACATTTTGCCTAGAGCGGCAAATAAGGTAACGATACTTGATGGGATGAAAGGTATGAATCGAAACGATAGAACGAGTAGAAAGGCCTCTCTACCTTCTACATAAAGTAGGCGTTCTACCTTTGGATACTTATTTACTTTGTTGTGAGTGAATTTCTGAAGGCCTATACGATAAATATAAAACGAGATAATAGCCCCTAATGCCTCACCTGCGATCGAAATAATGGTTCCGTTTGTTACACCAAAGAGCTGTATGTTAATAGCGGTCAAAAAAATACTAGGGATAAAACCTAAAAGACTGATGATGATGTTAATTAAGATACTAAGTGGAATTGCGATTGAATAATAGTCTGTTAAGAAGTTTTGAATTGTTTCAGCCATTGTTTAAAATCCTTTATCTTTTTTTGCATTACACCATATTTCTATTGTGTAGGCAAGTGCAAATTTACATAATGTAGGAAACTGTTGATAAAACACTGTTTATATACCTTATATAGGTATTGGGTATATAAAATGAGGGGTATATTTTTCTGGTTTGGAAAACACTAAACAAACCCTGTATTTACAGGATTTTCTCGGTTTTTTAAGTGGTGTTTTAAGTCGGGAAATAATCGGTAAAATATAGGGGTATATTTCGGAGAAGTTCCAAAATAGTGGTTTGATGAAATTAGGGTGGTAATATGGCAAAATTGATGAGGAATTTTAAAAATGTATATGTTTTTTCGTTGTGAAATTGACTTTTAGTGAAGTTGCGATAATAATCATGGAAGAGGTGATATGATGAAACGAATAAGTAGTCTTCTCTTGAGTAGTTTATTGGCATTAATGCTGATCTTAAGTGGATGTGCAGGAAAAGAACAAAAAACAGAGAAACAAACAGGGAATCAATCGACATCAGTAGAAAAAATTAGTGATAATATTTTAGATGAAATGGAAGGGCCACCTAAAAATGGTCATACGATTGAAAGACATGTAGGAAAATCAGAAGAGGATTTGAAGAATCGCTTGAAGACAGATAAAGTATCAGCGGCAAGTACATACTATGATAAGGAAACAGCGACGAAAGCTGTAAAAGATAGTTTGAAGCAGCATGATAAGGAAATTCAAGATTGGTTAAAAAATTCTAAAGAGGCTCGTCTCGTATTAAATACAACTCATTCATTCCCAGTTGGAAAAACGGTAATAAAGAAAAATATGAATGTAAAAGACAAGTTAGTAAAAACTGTTACTGTTTTGGCGAGAGATAAGTCAGGAGATTTAGGATATAAGATCATTACTTCTTATCCATCTGATAAATAAGAAGGGGGAGTAAATATGTATACGACATTACAATATTTTCTCAAATCGTATTGTACGTTAAGTATCCATGAGGATGAAATAGTAGGCGTGATGGAAGAGTTTATAGAGCAAGAAGATGAAGAAATTGTTTTGAAATTACGCGATGAATTATTATATATGAAGAAAAAGAACGCTTGGGAAGAGGCGTGCGTATTAGCTGCGAAGCAAGGAAATCGCATGTGGTCTTTAGAAGAAACGAAAGACCATCTTGAAGCTTTTTTACTATTATTGCAAAAGAAAAAGGCGTGAATAGATCACGCCTTTTTTGTTTGCCAATTTGATGGTGTCTCATTGTGTTGGGGCACTTTTATATACGCTTTTTGAAATTTGTCCATTTGATACTACTTCACCGTTTTGTGTTACCTTTTTATACGTAACCGCTGTTATTTTATCACCAGTTCTACTAACTACTTGAGAAGAAACTTCAACATTTTTACCAGTATTTGTACCAAAAATGCGAGTAGTAATACTACCGCCATTTGAAAATGCTTGAATATAAATATGATTGCCTGTATTGTTTTTAAATTTTAAATCCGGACCATAATCTGCCACTGCTGCATCTTGCCCAAGTGGTAAATAATTTACGGGCATAGAATGATTGCTTCGAGAAACAATTCCTAAATCTGCTCTTAAAGCTGCGCTATATAAAGTGCTACTAACTTGGCAAACGCCTCCGCCTGCACTTTGTATAACTTTACCTTGTGAAAATACTGCTGCGGATTTATAACCATGGGCAGCATCCGTTACGCCAACGCGGCCATTAAAACTAAATGTTTCATCAGGTGCGACAATAACTCCACTTAAAGTATTAGCTGACTTATTTACGTTATAGGACTGGTTTCCATTTCGACCAGCCATTGGAGTTGAATATTCAGCAATTACTTCTTTAATCCCCATTTTTTGTATATCTTCTGTAGAACGCTCAGGTTTTAAGAGTGTAACTGGTAATGTAACGTCCGATGAGCCAGAAGTAATGGCCTGCTGCGTTAAATCAGTTAATTTTCCTTTATCAATTTTTTCTCCATTTTGACTTTGGCTAATATGTACTGTAGAGCCTTCAACACTTAATTCTGCATTAACAGGATTTTTTAATGTGTCATTATATTTATCCTTCATAAAGCTTTCATAAGCAGTTGTATTTAATTGAGCTGTTAATTTATAGTCACGTTTTAATTCACCGTTTTCGGCCTGCTTCCGCATTTGGTAACGATTCATTGCGTTTCCTTCTTGTTCTTTAAAGATTTTGTCAATAATATCTTTTTCCTTATAATTTATCCCTAAATCTTTCCATGTGTACGTTTGTTTATCATTTTGGAATATGTAGGTAAGAGATTTTTGGTCTAATTCAGTTACCTTTTGATTAATAATTGCTTGAATATCTTTTTTATTTTTTCCATCGAGAGAAATACCTTCAAATGTAGTATTTGGTAATGCAGTAGTATCTAATTGATTATTTAGTTTGGATACATATTGATATCCACCAACACCGCCTACACAAAGTAATATGCCTCCAGTAATTGCAGAACCGATCAGTATTTTACTTAGCTTCATGTATTTCCCCCCAGAAATTTTTGTATAAATATATGTATTACATTTTTTGTATAAAAATGATGAAAATAACATTATGTACGTACTAGTATACTATTATTTCCACTATGTGTGTAATGTTTTTATAAAAAACGTTACACTGTTGTAATAATTGTCTCTTTTTGTCACAATATGCACGAGAAATATGTTGAAAATTATAATAAAAAGGCTGACTAGAAAGATCTAGCAGCCTTTTTATTATAATTTTTTATGTTCATTTTTATTCGTAACACCGAGGTGTTCTTGTAGTGTTGTCGAAATATTATTGACGCTTGTTTCATTTGGAACGTAATAATAAATACCACCTATATATTTATCAGTACCTTCTACTTGCAGTTTGTCCATTTTTAAATTGGAATCCATTGAATTTTTGGCAATTGTCATCATGTCATCAAAAGTTAAATTTGTTTTTAGGTCTTTATCGACAGCATCTAATAGGCCACCGATTTTATTAATAGAATTAAGAGAAAGTGCTTTTGCAGCAATAGCTTCTAAAACAAGCTGTTGTCGTTGACCGCGCATATAATCACTGTCGATATGACGAGTTCTAGCTAGTGCTAATGCCTCTTCTCCATTTAAATGTTGACGTCCTTTTTTCAGATGAATAGCATCTGCTTCGTCTTTACTATTTTGTTCTGTAAACTCAACCGGAACATCGACAGTAATACCACCAAGAGAATCGACAATTTTGATAAATGATTTAAAGTTGAATTTTACATAGTAATCAACTGGAACATCTAAAAATTTCTCCACGGTATCAATTGTGCTATCCACACCACCGAATACGTGCGCATGTGTAATTTTATCGTATTTATCACGTGATTTAATGTAGACACGTGAGTCACGTGGAATGCTGACAAGTTTAACAGATTTATCGTTTTTATTAATTGTTGCAAGTAATAGCGCATCCGTACGAGTTGCTTTTCCGTAATTCTTGTCCCTAATATCACTTTCATCAACACCCATAATAAGTACGGAAATGTTGTCAGTCATAGGTTTCACGGCTTTTTCACGTTTGCTGGATTTATCCCCGCGGCCCAGTTCGGAATAGGCATTACTTAATACAGACTTTGCTTTACTGTATATATGGAAGGAGTAACCTCCTGTTCCAAGTGCTATAATCAGTAATGGAATAAGAAGGAACCAGAGTAGGCGTTTTTTCTTTGAGCGTCCTTTTTTGGCTCGGGTGTCTTTGTTCATATCGGATTTCATCATTTTTCTCCTTTAAAACTATCAAAGTGTATACATCTAGAAGCACATTCAAACACATAAAAAATATTGTACGCTAAAAAAAAGCGATTGTACATGTATAAAAAATAGATGTCTTGATTATTTATAAGATATCTATTCGTTATTGTATACAAAAGATAGGGATAAGAAAATGATAAAATTTTACCTAATTACAACATAATGCTTACGATAATTGCAGATAAAATGCTAACGAGGGTAGCTCCATATAGTAATTTAAGGCCAAATCTGGCAACGACGTTTCCTTGTTCTTCGTTTAATCCTTTTACTGCACCTGAAATAATGCCGATAGAAGAAAAGTTGGCAAAAGAAACGAGAAAAACAGAAATGATCCCCACTGTACGGGGAGAAAGGCTATTAGAAATTTTACTAAGGTCCATCATTGCTACAAATTCATTCGTTACAAGCTTCGTTGCCATAATGCTACCAGCTGTGACAATTTCAGAACTTGGTACACCGATAAGGAATGCAACAGGCGCAAATACGTAGCCAATTAATTGCTGGAAAGTAATGCCGAATATAATGAGGAATAGGTCATTAATGCAGCTAATTAATGCGACGAATCCGATGAGCATAGCGCCGACAACGATGGCTACGCGAAAGCCATCTAGAATGTATTCTCCAAGCATTTCAAAAAAGCTTTGCTTTTCGCCTTTAATTTCTAAAATATCTTCGTCATCTTTAACGTCGTAAGGATTGATGATGAGTACGATAATAAAACCACTAAATAAATTGAGAACGAGTGCGGTTACTACATATTTAGGCTCGATCATAGTCATATAGGCACCTACGATAGACATAGATACGGTTGACATGGCAGAAGCACAAAGTGTATAAAGACGGTGTTTTGGAATTTGAGCTAATTGCTTTTTAACTGTAATAAAAACTTCTGATTGGCCGACAATGGCAGAGGCGATAGCGTTGTAAGATTCTAATTTCCCAAGACCATTGATTTTGCTAAGGAAGTAACCGATCCAATGAATAAAAAATGGTAGTATTTTGAAATGTTGTAGTATACCAATTAAGACGGAAATGAAGACAATTGGTAATAATACAGTAAGGAAAAATGACATTTCACCTTTATTGGCAAGACCGCCAAATACAAAGTTTATACCATTAGCAGCATACTCGAGTAGCTTTGTAAACAGACTGGAAATGACCCGAATAAGTATGAGGCCGATTTCTGTATTTAATAATAAATAGGTTAAAATCAACTGTATAATAAGCATGATGAAAATTGGTTTAAATTTAATATGTTTCTTATTGTTGCTAGCAATATAAGCAAGGAAGAAAACAACGATAAGTCCCACGAAAAAAGTAATAAATTTCATAGTAAGCCCCCTAAAAGAGATATTCTGCTATATATGTTTTTCATTTCAAGGGAGAATATGCATCTTTGGTAAAGAAAGGAATAGAGAGAGCATGAAAATATGTAGAGTGCACCACGTTGCAATTATTTGTTCGAATTATGAACTGTCAAAGGATTTTTATACTCGGATATTAGGTTTTAAAGCGATAAATGAAGTATATAGAAAAGAACGAGATTCTTATAAGTTAGATTTATGTGTAGGGGAAGAGTATCAAATTGAATTATTTTCATTTCCTAGTCCACCTGAGCGCCCAAGTTTTCCAGAAGCAGCTGGACTTAGACATTTAGCATTTGCTGTTACAAATATAGAAGAAGCTGTAAACCATTTAAAACAATGCGGTGTGGAGACTGAAGCGATACGTATGGATGAAATTACGGATAAAAAATTTGTCTTTTTCCAAGATCCTGATGGCTTGCCTTTAGAATTGTATGAGGCTTGAAATTGGTGAATTTTATATAGGGTTGCTTTCAAATAAATGAAGAAACTAAAGTGAAACTTCTTTTTTAAAGGAGGTGTAACTTTAGCTAAGAAAGCTAAAGGACATATGTGGATATTTTAAAATTATTGATGGTAGCCATCCTTATTGCGTTAACAGCATTTTTTGTGGCTGTTGAGTTTGCAATTATTAAGGTGCGTAGCAGTCGTATTGATCAACTCGTTAGTGAGAAACGACGAGGAGCATTGGCAGCAAAAAAAGTAACTTCGAATTTAGATGAGTATTTATCAGCATGTCAGTTAGGTATTACAATTACTGCTTTAGGGCTTGGGTGGTTAGGCGAGCCGACTATAAAACATTTACTCGAGCCGTTGTTTTTAAAACTACACCTATCTCCTGCAATTGCAAGTACAGTTTCATTTATTATTGCCTTTGCAGTTATTACGTTTTTACATGTTGTCATTGGTGAACTTGCTCCGAAGACGCTCGCTATACAAAGGGCAGAGCAAGTTAGCTTATTATTATCGAAGCCAATTATTTACTTTTACCGAGTAATGTATCCGTTTATTTGGGCTTTAAATGGTTCTGCAAGGCTTGTGACAGGGTTATTCGGATTACATCCGGCTTCTGAACATGAAGTTGCTCATTCGGAGGAAGAATTACGATTAATCTTATCCGAGAGTTATGAGAGCGGAGAGATTAATCAAAGGGAATTTAAATATGTAAATAATATTTTTGAATTTGATAATAGAGTAGCAAAGGAAATTATGGTACCTCGTACGGAAGTTGTAGGTTTATATGAGGACGAACCATTTGAAACACATATTAAAATAATCGCACAAGAAAAGTACACGAGATATCCCGTATTTGGTGAAGATAAAGATGAAATTATCGGGATGGTGAATGTAAAGGATTTATTTATTCGTTATATGGATGGTAATCGAGACGAGGGGTGCTCGATTACGCCATATACAAGGCCAGTTATTGAAGTATTAGAAAATATCCCTATTCATGATTTGCTATTACAAATGCAAAGAAAACGAATTCCATTAGCTGTATTATATGATGAATATGGTGGTACAGCGGGAATCGTTACACTAGAAGATATTTTAGAAGAAATTGTTGGAGAAATCCGAGATGAATACGATGAAGATGAACACCCGCCTATAGAGCATATAAGTGAAGGGTGTAAAATCGTAGAGGGAAAAGTGCTTATTAGTGAAGTGAATGATGTATTTGGCATACACTTAATCGCTGATGATGTAGATACAATCGGTGGCTGGATTATGGTACAAAAGCAAATCGTTGCTGAAGGAGATAGTATTGAAAAACACGGCTTTTCTTTTAAAGTTCTTGAAAAGGATATGCATCAAATTAAACGAGTGGAAATAAAGAAGGTAGAAGAATGATTTTCTATAAATTTTTATAAAAGATATATATAGAAAAATAAATGTTTGCGCTTTCAAAAAAGGTGCTATATAGTGAAGGTGGATACTGAAAACTTCTTCTAAATGATACTCGTATTTTTAGAGGGCGGATTTTTTAGATAAGGATTTAGAATGAAAAGTATAGGTGATGAAAATGATAGCAACGAAGGATATACGTATAGAAAAAGATTTTTTAGGCGAAAAGGAAGTACCGAGTATAGCTTATTATGGGGTACAAACATTACGTGCTGTAGAAAACTTCCCGATTACAGGATATCGTATTCATCCGTCACTCATTACGGCAATGGCAATTGTGAAAAAAGCGGCGGCACTTGCAAATATGGATACTGGTTACTTAGCTAAAGACATTGGACATGAAATTGCAGAAGCAGCGCAAGAAATTGTTGATGGAAAATTCCATGATCAATTTATCGTGGATCCAATCCAAGGCGGTGCTGGAACTTCTATTAATATGAATACAAATGAAGTAATTGCTAATCGAGCGTTAGAACGTATGGGATATGAAAAAGGCGAGTATGCGAAAATTAGCCCAAACACGCATGTAAACATGGCTCAATCAACGAATGATGCGTTTCCAACGGGAATTCATATTGCAACTCTTATGATGTTAGAAGAACTTCTTATTACAATGGAAGAACTTCATGCTGCTTTCCGTGCAAAAGCAAAAGAGTTCGACCACGTCATTAAAATGGGGCGTACACATTTACAAGATGCTGTTCCGATTCGTCTTGGACAAGAATTTGAAGCGTATAGCCGAGTGCTTGAACGTGATATAAAAAGAATTAAACAGTCTCGCCAACATTTATATGAAGTGAACATGGGGGCGACAGCTGTTGGTACGGGATTAAATGCAAACCCTACGTACATTGAACAAGTAGTTAAACATTTACGAACATTTAGCGGATTCCCACTTGTTGGTGCAGAGCATTTAGTTGATGCAACGCAAAACACAGATGCATATACAGAAGTATCTGCAGCATTAAAAGTATGTATGATGAATATGTCTAAAATTGCGAATGACCTTCGTATTATGGCATCTGGTCCACGTGTTGGATTGGCAGAAATTCAATTACCAGCTCGTCAACCAGGTTCATCTATTATGCCAGGTAAAGTAAATCCTGTTATGGCAGAAGTAATTAATCAAGTTGCTTTCCAAGTAATTGGTAATGATCATACAATTTGCTTAGCATCAGAAGCAGGCCAATTAGAGTTAAACGTAATGGAGCCTGTACTCGTATTTAATTTAATTCAATCTATTAGTATTATGAATAACGGATTCCGTGTATTCCGTGAATATTGTATTAAAGGAATTACAGCAAATGAAGAATTGCTGAAGCAATATGTTGAGAAAAGTGTTGGAATTATTACAGCAGTTAATCCTCATATTGGTTATGAAGCAGCATCTCGTATTGCACGTGAAGCAATTGAAACAGGAAAATCTGTTAGGGAGTTATGTTTAGAACATGGTGTACTGACAGAAGAAGAATTGGATATTATTTTAGATCCATTCGAAATGACGCATCCTGAAATTGCTGGAGCTTCTTTATTAAAGAATAAGAAGATGTAATGTGAAAAAACACCGATCCATTTGGATCGGTGTTTTTTTTTTAAAAGATATTAAATACAGAGTTTAATTGAAGTAAGCTAATAATAGCTAGGAAGATTAAACTGTATTTCATTGCTGTTTTAAATAGGGCAGATTCTTTACCAACTAGTCCAACTGCTGCACAAGCAACTGCCACAGATTGTGGTGAAACCATTTTTGCCATTGTACCACCTACTACGTTTAATGCAACAAGTGTAGAAGGAACGATGTTTAATTGATCTGCAGTTACTGCTTGAAGCGGTGCGAATAATGAACCACTTGATACTACTGATCCTGTAATGAATACGCCAATCCATCCTAAGATTGGAGAAAGAACTGGGAATGCATTACCAGTAGAAGAGAATGCAAGTCCAAGTGTAGATGACATACCAGAGTAGTTCTCTACGTAAGCTAAAGCGATAACGCTACAGATTGTATATACTGGAGCTTTTAGTTCTTTCATTGTTTCTACTACTAATTCTTTAACCATTTTACCTTTTACGCGGTACACGATAAGTGAAACGATAATTGCCAATACGATTGCAGTAGTTGTAGAAGAGAATACATCGAACTTGAAAACAGCTGCGAAAGGTGTATCAGCTTTTGTAATTGGTGTAGTTTTCATAACAGCATTATGAAGACCAGGGAACTGAATGTTAAATACTAAGTTTGCTAGTGCACCATCTGGAGCAAATAAAGCTTTAATTGGTTTTAAATTAAAGATTGTTACGAATGCAGTTAAGAATACGAATGGAGACCAAGCATATAAAATTTGATTGAATGTATGAGATTCTTGTTTTTCTTGTTTTTCTTCTTTAGTAGAAGATTTTGGTTGCCAAACACGTAAGAATAATGCTAGAGAAACCATACTTACAACGGCTGCGAAAATATTAGTAAGTTCTGCACCTAAGAAGTAAGTCACAAGGAACTGAGTAATAGCGAAAGAAGAACCACTTACAAGAATACCTTGCCAAGTTTCTTTAATACCTTTAATTCCATCAACCATTGAAACAAGTAAGAAAGGTAAAACAATACTAATGAATGGTAAAATAAGAACAGTTTGACGACCGATAGTTAATGCGTCTAGCTCAGTTAATTGTGCTGGTACTGTAACTGGGATACCCATGGCACCCATAGCACCACCAGCGATGTTAGCTACTAAACAAATACCCGCTGCTTTTAATGGATTAAAGCCCATACCTACAAGTAATGCAGCTGTAATAGCAACTGGAACCCCTAGACCAGCTGCGCCTTCTAAGAAAGCACCGAAAGAATAAGCGATTAATAATACTTGTAAACGTTGATCATTTGTAATGCTTGAAATACTATCACGAATGATGTTGAATTGCTCTGTTTTAACAGTTAATTTGTAAAGGAAAATTGCTGCGATAACGATAGTACAAATTGGATAAAATCCAGATAAAACACCGAATCCGGCAGATGCTACAGCTACGGTTGCTGGCATTTTATAAACGAATATAGCAAGAATAATAGCGACAATCACACTGTAAAGACCAGCCATGTAACTTTTCATTTTCAGTCCCATTAAACAAATGATGAAGCAGAAAATTGGAAGTGCTGCGATTAGTGCAGATAACCAAATATTGTTTAATGGGTCATAAATTTGTGTCCAAGTACTCATAATAATGACAACTCCTATCTATTTTTATGTGAAGAAATTCACATTATTTGTGAAACAATTCACAATCAACTTACATGCTTAGTATATTCTCCTTCAACACTATTGTCAACGTAAAAAAGTATAATTATTCCATAATAGTGTTAAAAGAATGCTTTGTTCATAAAGTAGACAAAAAGCACACTCAAATAGATTTGAGTGTGCTTTTTGAAGTTATTTCGATATTATTTTGTTTGTTCGTATATCATTGATTCTATATATTAGATGACGTCTTTACATCAAGTATATAGGGTGTTGGAATACTTAAGCTTTGATAGGTGGTCACATGCTCGCCCGAGTTGATCTAGTAAGGCAGAGAAAGCAAATGCATTTAATAGGAAGGATTTCATCACAGTCCAAGCTATTGAATACGAATTTAAAAAGAAATAAGTTAATTTTTAATGTTACAGTATCTCTTTTTACTGAAAATTCCTTTTAGCATAACAAAGAGGTTAAATATAACCCAAATACGTTACGATAGGTTATCAATTATAGACAGTATTTTACAATATCATTACTGTACGTTGCAGTGAGGTGAAAATATAACAAAAAGCCTGATAAAACAACGTTTGTAAGCAAAGTATTCATAGCCCTTACTTTTGCTTTTTCATTATATCATATAGTATAATATTCAAAATCAGCAAGGAATTTTTCCTGAATTCTTTTCTGATAAAGGTGGAAAAAATTTTCAGCTTTATAGGTTGATAAAGTTATGTCGTAACAGGAAATATAAGAACAGATATATAAATAAATAAAAAGAAAATAAAAACGAAAATGAGGGGAACTTTATGAGCCAAAATCAATTCGAATGTCGTATTTCAGAAGAAGATGTACAAATGTTAAGAGCGTTAGCGCATCCGTTACGTTTACGCCTAGTAATGGAACTAATGCAACGTGGAACTTGTAACGTAACACAATTACAGGAAGTGTTAGAAATTCCACAATCAACGGTTTCGCAACATTTAACGAAATTAAAACAAAATAAAGTAGTGCGCTTTGAAAGACGAGGACTAGAAGTGTATTATCAAATTCATAATGATAAAGTAAGTGAAGTTGTAAAAACATTATTTTCTTAAAATTTGAATATTATGGAAAAAGACGTATGGGATCTACGTCTTTTTTTATTTGTCAGAAAGGTGATATGAGAGTAAATGTTAGCATGTAAGGAAGAAAAGGCTATCAATTAACATGTTGTTATATGGAATATATTCTAAAGGGAAAAGAAAAGATAGAAGGGAGTGTAGTAAGGAAAAGGAGGAATAGTAGTATGGATGTAAAACGTGTGAAACAAATCTTATCTTCTTCAAGTAGCATTGACGTTACATATGAGGGCGTACCAGTATGGATTGAGAGCTGTGACGAGCAGAGTGGAGTTGCTCAAGTATATGATGTATCTAATCCTGGAGAAAGCGTTCACGTGAACGTGACGGCTTTAGAGGAGAAGTAATAGAAAAGACGCTTCTAAAGGTTTAGAAGCGTCTTTTTATTTCTTATTCCATCATATGTGCAATTTTCTTAGAGAACATAAGAAGTACTAATCCTAGCACGATTACGATAACACCGATGCTTGCGAATACTTCTAAATATCCTAAAGATTGAGTGAAAGCAGCTAATTGTCCTGCTAATAAGTTTGCGAAGCCAGTACCAGCTAACCATACACCCATTAATAATGATGCTAATTTAACAGGAGCGATTGCACTTACCATAGAAAGTCCGATTGGTGATAAGAATAATTCACCGATTGTATGGAACATGTAAGTGAATACAATGAATAGTAAGTTTGCTTTCATTGCAATGTTACCTTCATCGCTACCAGTTTTTAATACAGCTAAAGTTAGTACTAAATATCCAATCCCTAGTAAGATCATACCAAATGCCATTTTTGTTGGGATTTTTAAGTCACCATTTTTCGTTTTTGAAAGTTTAATCCATAATGCAGAAACCGGTAATGCTAGTAAGATAATGAATAGTGGGTTTACAGATTGGAACCAAGGTGTTGGAATTGTAAATCCACCAATTGTACGATCCACGAACTTATCTGTGTAAAGTGTTAAAGAACTACCAGCTTGTTCAAATCCTGCCCAGAAGAATACAACGAAACAAGTTAAAATTAAAATCGCAGTTGTACGCTTTTTCTCTTGTGTTGTTAAAGGTTTTTTCTCAATTGCTTTTGCATTTTTTTCTTTAGATTGTTTACCGACAACAGTTGTTCCGATAGATCCTAAGTAACGAGGTGCTAAGAAATTAAAAGCAAGCTGTCCAATGATCATACCGATACAAGCTGTTAAGAAACCGTATCTATAATCTGCGAAGTAACCGCAAATGAATGGAGCGATAAGAGCCCCTAAGTTAATTCCCATGTAGAAGATAGTGAAGGCACTATCACGACGAGAATCGTTTTCGCTATATAATTGACCTAATAAAGTCGAAATATTTGGTTTGAAGAATCCGTTACCAATAACTAATAATCCTAATCCTAAAAATAGTCCAGTTTTAGTGTTCATTGAAAATAGTACAAAGTTACCAATTGCCATAATGATACCACCAATAGTAATGGCATGGCGTTTCGTAATGAAGTGGTCAGTTAACCAACCACCGATAATCGGTGTGAAGTATACTAACATTGTGAAAATACCGTATATTTGTACAGCAACTGCTTTATCAAATCCTAAACCGCCGCTTACTAAGCTCGTTGTTAAATAAAGAACTAATAAGCCACGCATTCCGTAATAACTAAATCTTTCCCATGCCTCTGTAAAGAACAACAAATATAATCCTGGTGGATGTTTTTTTGGTGATTGTTGCTCTCCAGCTTTGTCTAATTTTAAAGCTGCATCCATGTTTGTTTCCCCCTAATTCTGTATAACGGATATTTATGTAATTATTTTAATTCACAAAATATTTAGAAGTCAATAGAATTATATGGAAATAGAAAGAAAATTTCTGAAAAAGTTCTATTTTTCTTCGACCGTTACTGTATTTTGCCCTGAAAACGAGATGATAAGCGTTTTCAAATGTAATAATTGAATTCTAAAAGAAAATAAAATAGTGATTAATCAGAAAATTTAGATTAAAATATTTATTCTGATATAGAGAAAATATATTCTATTTACTTTTATAATATAACATATTGGGAATAAAAATACAAAATGAAATAATGTGACATTTAAGTGAATTGAAAAATAACCAGCTCCATAGAAGAGGAGCTGGTTAAGGAAATATTATTTAACAAAGCGTTTTTCGATATCATCTAATAGTAGGTTAGCAGCCATTACACCACCGGCTGTATTCCAAATAACGTCGTCAACTTTGTATGCTTTACCGTTTTTCACTGCATTTAAATTTTTAAATAGAGGATCATTGATATATTCTTTTTCTAATTCAGAACCTTTTTTCTCGTTTCCTTTATCGAATGTGAAGTAGAATAATACATCGCCGTCCATTGCTGAAATACGTTCTTTAGATACGTTACGCTCTGCAAAGTCATCTTTATTTTGATCTCCAGGACGTTTAAATCCAAGTTCTTTTAAAATAACACCAGAGAATGTATCACCGTGATAAATACGAACATCACCAGGCATAAAGCGAACCATAGAGATTTCTTGATTTACTTTATCGCCTAGTTTAGTTTTTAAATCTTTCATACGTTTATCGTAATCAGCTAAAACCTTTTGACCTTCTTTTTCTTTATTTAATGCTTTTGCATAAAATTTGAAGTTATCTTTCCATTCACCACGTAGCGTTTCAGAGAACACAGTAGGTGCAATTGCCTTTAGTTGCTCGTACACTTTTTCGTGACGCATTTTGTTACCGATAATTAAGTCTGGTTTTAAGGAAGCGATTGTTTCCACGTTCACTTGCCCTTCATCACCAACAACCTTTACATCTTTCATTTTATCTTTAATATGTGGATACCATGGATCACCAGTCCAAGATTTCACAGCCCCAACTGGTTTTACACCTAACTCGAGTAAAGCTTCAGTGCCTTCATTTGTTAAAATAACTACACGTTTTGGACTAGCGGGAACTTCTGTTTTACCCATTGCATGTTCCACAGTAATCATTTCTTTTTTCGTATCTTCTTTTGATTCTTCTTTCGTATTTGATTTTCCACAAGCACTTAAAAGTAGTGAAAAGGCTAGTAAAAATACAAATACTGTAAACGATTTCTTTTGCACGAATTTCATTATGTACCCCCTACATACTGAGAAGTTTTTTCAATAGCAAGCATGATATTAAGCTTTTATCTTTTGATTGTCAATACATATCAATGAAAATAGTTCTCATTATCGTTGACAATGAGAATTAAGTTGAAATACACTTACAACGTATCATTATACATTGAAGGGGAAACGCTGCATGTTATTAAAAACATATCAAGCAAAATGGATTGGGTTATTTGTTGGAATCATTGCAGTCATTATTTGTATTTGGGGAAGTATTATTTTCGGATATACAAATACGAGTTGGAAATTAGCGTTAGATGCTTTTTTCCATTTTAATGGTTCCAATGAACATATTATTATTCAAAATGTGCGTCTACCAAGGGCACTAATTGCAGCTAGTGTTGGTGCTAGTTTAGCCATTGCTGGTTGTCTTATGCAAACTTTAACGAAGAATCCACTTGCTTCTCCAGATTTTATTGGATTAAATTCAGGCGCTGCGTTTTTCATAGTTGTAGCAATTGTGGTTTTTTCTGTTACATCATTGTCAGCTTTTACTTGGATTGCCTTTTTAGGGGCAGCAGTTGCTGCAATCCTTGTATTCGCTTCTAGTTCTTTAGGAAAAGAAGGGACAACGCCTCTTAAGTTAACATTAGCAGGGGTCGCAATTAGTGCGTTATTTTCATCATTAACACAAGGATTACTTGTGTTAAATGAAAAGGCGCTTGAAGAAGTATTATTTTGGCTTGCCGGATCTGTGCAAGGAAGAAAGTTAGAAATTTTACAATCTGTATTCCCATATTTATTAATAGGCTGGATCGCATCTATTATGATGGCAGGAAAAGTAAATACATTGATGATGGGGGAAGACGTCGCGAAGGGGCTTGGACAACGAACAATTTTAATGAAATCATTCGTGTTACTTATTATTGTCCTGTTGTCTGGTGGTTCAGTTGCAGTCGCTGGTCCGATTGGATTTATTGGTATTATTACTCCGCATTTTGCCAGATTTCTTGTTGGAGTAGATCACAGGTGGAGAGTACCGTATAGCGGGTTGTTAGGTGCAATACTATTAATCTTAGCTGATATAGCAGCAAGATATGTCATTATGCCACAAGAAGTACCGGTAGGGGTTATGACAGCATTTATCGGGGCACCATTCTTTATTTATATTGCACGTAAGAGAGGGCTTAGCAAATGAAGAAGTATATTCCGTTTCGTATAGGAAAAGGCGGGCTCTCGTTTTTAATGTATAAACGAGCTTGTCTCGTCTTATTCAGTTTACTAGTTGTTTTAATAGGATTATTTTTTGCGAGTGCAGGTATGGGAGACATGAAAATTGCTCCTTATGATGTATGGCAAGCAATCACTGGAAATGGCGATGCGATGTCTAATATGGTTGTAAATAAGTTTCGTATGCCGCGTATTTTAATTGCCATCCTTGTAGGAATCGCACTTGCAGTAGCAGGATGTATTTTACAGGGTCTCGTTCGAAATCCACTGGCTTCTCCTGATATCATTGGGATTACAGGTGGTGCAAGTGTTGCAGTTGTATTATTTTTAGCTATATTTAGTGATAAAAATAATGCGCTAACCGTAAGCATTCATTATATGCCGTTAGCAGCCTTCGCTGGGGCAACGATTGTAGCGCTTTTTGTATATTTATTTGCATGGAGAAATGACGGATTATCACCGATTAGTCTTGTTTTAATTGGTGTTGGTTTTTGGGCATTAACGAAAGCGGCAACGACTTTGTTTATGTTGTTAGCGCCAATTTATCAAGCGAGTCAAGCGAATGTATGGATTACAGGTACTGTTTACGGTTCTTCATGGCAAAACGTTATGGTGCTTGCGCCGTGGGTTCTCATTTTAACGGTAATATCATTTATAGCTGCTAGGCATTTAAATGCGCAAGAGCTAGGGGATGATATTGCGGTAGGACTTGGTGTTCCTTTAACGAAGTCACGCGTATTCATGTTATTACTGAGTACAGCTTTAATTGGTGGCGCAGTTGCCTTCGCCGGAGGAATTGGGTTTGTCGGTTTAATGGCACCTCATATTTCACGAAGACTAGTTGGTTCTTTATACGGTGCATTACTCCCAGTTGCGGCTATTGTTGGTGCAATTTTAGTACTTGCTGCAGATTTAATCGGGCGTACAGTTTTCACACCACTTGAAATTCCAGCAGGGGTATTTACATCAGCAATTGGTGCACCTTATTTTATTTATTTACTTTATAAAAGTCGGAATTCATAAAGGGAGATGAATATGCAAAAAGCATTGGAGACGAAACGTTTGACGCTGTCTTATGGTGAAGCAATTATTATTGATGAGTTGAATTTAGAAATTCCAAAAGGCGAAATTACAATCTTTATCGGTTCTAACGGTTGTGGAAAATCAACTTTATTACGTTCACTAGCTAGATTATTAAAGCCAACAACTGGTGACATTTTGCTAGATAATCAAGCCATTCAAAGTATGCAAACGAAGCAAATCGCTCGTCAAATGGCAATTTTACCGCAAGGACCGCAAGCTCCAGAAGGGCTTACAGTATTGCAACTTGTAAAGCAAGGGCGTTATCCATATCAAACGTGGCTGAAGCAATGGTCAGAAAAAGATGAGGAAATGGTACAAAAAGCACTCGCAGCAACAGGTATGACAGAATTTGCTGAGCGTGATGTGCATGCTCTTTCAGGTGGACAACGACAACGTGCTTGGATTGCAATGACGCTTGCACAAGATACAGATATTATTTTACTGGATGAGCCTACTACATATTTAGATATGACTCACCAAATTGAAGTGCTAGATTTATTATTCGAATTAAATGAAACAGAACAAAGAACAATTGTTATGGTATTACACGATTTAAATTTAGCATGCCGTTATGCAGATAATATTGTAGCCATTCAAGATAAACAAATATATGCACAAGGTAAGCCGGAAGAAGTAGTAGATGAGAAGCTAGTACGTGATGTATTCCGAATGGAATGTCAAATCAGTACGGATCCGTTATTTGGGACACCACTTTGCATCCCGCATGGAAAAGGAAGACGTGTACGTAAAGAGGTTGCTCAAGTAATGAGTTAAATAAAAAAGGCGATGAGGATTCATCGTCTTTTTTATTTGCGGCAAGAAAATAAAAGGAAGAGGGGAATTCGTAAACGTCGTTCATATTCTTCTTCACTCTGAAAATAAGTTTGATTTGGTGTGGCTTCTTTTATGTTTGTAATCGTAAACCCGGCTTGTTGTAACAATGTAAAATACTCTTCTGTTGTACGATGGTATTTAATAACTTCTTGGTCAATCCATGGCTCAACCCGTTCGCCAATTTTAAAATAATCATCGACGAGCCAGCTCGTTCTTTTCCCGCTCGTTTGCAAGCTTTCAAATGAAGAGGTAATAACAGGGTGTTGAACACTAAAAGTAAAGGTTCCATTTGTTTTTAAAGCTTCGTACACATTTTGAAAAATGATAGGAAGATGTTCAATATAATGTAAGGCGAGTCTAGACGTTACTAAATCAAAAGTAGAAGGAGGGTATGTGTAGTCTTTGAGGTTTAAACAATGGACGGTTCCATTTTTATTTTCTAGTTGTTTTTTAGCTTTTTCATACATAAGTTCGGAGCCCTCAATACCAGTGTAAGAGTGGCAGCCTAAATCGAGGATTTTCTTTCCTTTCACATCACCAATGAGTTGAAAGAAGGCTGGTTTTTCAAGTGATTCATTTGGGCTATTTTCTCGGTATCTTCGTTTCATATATTGTTCAAAAAATGCTTCGTTATTATATACATCAGATTCAGTAAATGCCATGATTGAAGCCCCCTTAAATATTTTTTTTATTCTACCAAATATGAAAAGTAAATGATAGATTTCTTGTAATGAATCATATATAATCTAGAATTGTAAGCGGTTACTTTAAACTATTTTTCTATAATAAATCCTGAAAACGTGTTAAGCTAGTAGAGGGATTATTAGAACTATTAAGACAATAATTCGCTTACATGAACGATGGGAGGCTTCACAATGTCTAGTAAAACACTTGCGAAATTTTTAGAAGAAAATTTAGAGGATTTAAAATCAAAGGGGCTTTATAACGTAATTGATCCGCTTGAGAGTTCAAATGGACCGATCATTACAATTGGCGGAAAAGAATATATTAACTTATCTTCAAACAACTATCTTGGATTAGCAACAGATAGTCGTTTGCAAGAAGCAGCAATTGGTGCAATTCATAAGTACGGCGTTGGAGCAGGAGCTGTTCGTACAATTAACGGTACTTTAGATTTGCATATTAAATTAGAAGAGACAATTGCAAAGTTTAAACATACAGAAGCAGCAATTGCTTACCAATCAGGATTTAACTGTAATATGGCAGCGATTTCAGCCGTTATGGATAAAAATGATGCGATTCTTTCAGACGAATTAAACCATGCTTCTATTATTGATGGTAGTCGTCTATCAAAAGCAAAAATTATTGTTTATAAACATTCTGATATGGAAGATTTACGCCAAAAAGCAATCGCGGCGAAAGAATCAGGTCTTTACAATAAATTAATGGTAATTACAGACGGTGTCTTCTCAATGGATGGAGATGTTGCAAAATTACCAGAAATTGTTGAGATTGCAGAAGAATTAGATTTAATGACATATGTAGACGATGCACACGGTTCAGGTGTACTTGGAAAAGGTGCAGGAACTGTAAAGCATTTCGGTCTATCTGATAAAGTTGATTTCCAAATTGGTACATTATCAAAAGCAATTGGGGTAATTGGTGGATATGTAGCAGGGAAACAAAACTTAATTGACTGGTTAAAAGTTCGTTCACGTCCATTCTTATTCTCTACAGCATTAACACCGGCTGATGCAGCTGCATGTATGCGATCAATTGAAATTTTAATGGAAAGCACAGAGTTACATGATCGTTTATGGGAAAATGGCCGCTATTTAAAACAAGGGTTAAAAGAACTTGGCTTTAACATTGGAGAAAGTGAAACGCCAATTACACCTTGTATTATTGGTGACGAAGTATTAACACAAGAATTTAGTAAACGTTTAAATGAAGAAGGCGTATATGCAAAATCTATCGTGTTCCCAACTGTAGCTAAAGGAAAAGGACGCGTTCGTAATATGCCTACAGCAGCTCATACGAAAGAAATGTTAGATGAAGCAATTCGTAAGTATGAAAAAGTAGGGAAAGAAATGGGCATCATTTAAGTAACGACATCTTTTGAATAGCTTGCAAATGAGGAGTGGGGAAAATGAAAAAAATTCTAGTAACCGGTTCTTTAGGGCAAATTGGTTCTGAACTAGTAATGAAACTTCGTGATGTATACGGTGCATCAAATGTTATTGCAACAGATATTCGTGAAACAGATAGTGAAGTAGTAACGTCTGGTCCATTTGAAACGTTAGATGTAACAGATGGACAAAAACTACATGATATTGCAAAGCGTAATGAAGTAGATACAATTATTCATTTAGCAGCTTTACTTTCAGCAACAGCAGAAAAAAATCCGTTATTTGCTTGGAATTTAAATATGGGTGGACTTGTAAATGCATTAGAAGCAGCTCGTGAATTAAACTGTAAGTTTTTCACGCCCAGTTCTATCGGTGCATTCGGTCCATCAACACCGAAAGATAATACGCCACAAGATACAATTCAGCGTCCTACTACGATGTATGGGGTAAACAAAGTAGCAGGAGAATTACTATGTGATTATTATCATCAAAAGTTTGGCGTTGATACGCGCGGTGTACGTTTCCCAGGTTTAATTTCTTACGTAGCTCCTCCAGGAGGCGGAACAACTGATTATGCGGTTGAAATTTATTATGAGGCGATTAAAAAAGGCACATACACCTCATACATTGCAGAAGGAACATACATGGATATGATGTACATGCCGGATGCTTTACAAGCGATCATTTCATTAATGGAAGCTGATCCAAGTAAACTTGTGCATAGAAACGCGTTCAATATTACAGCGATGAGCTTTGAGCCAGAGCAAATCGCAGCATCAATTCGTAAACACATCCCGACGTTTACAATGGATTACGCTGTAGATCCTGCTCGTCAAACAATCGCTGATAGCTGGCCAAACTCTATTGATGCAACAGCAGCAATGAAAGAGTGGGACTTTAAAGCAGAATATGATTTAGACAAAATGACAACGGACATGTTGGCTAAGTTAAAAAAAAAGCTCACAGCTGAGTTAGTGATGAATTAATAGGAAGGGTCGATTCTTAGGAATTGACCCTTTTATTTGTAATTTGGGAATATAGAAATAATTGCAAATGTGATAGAATGAGTTAATTTGTGCATAAAGGGGAGAGATACAATGGAGAAATGGGAGTTAGCAAAGGAAATTTATAATACGTCACGTTTAACGGGAACATTTAAGCTTCGATCAGGACAAGTATCAAATCAATACTTTGATAAGTACTTATTTGAATCTAATCCAGTACTGTTATTAGAAATTGCTAAACAATTGAAAGAGCTCATTCCTCCTGAGACAGAAGTACTCGCGGGTTTAGAGATGGGAGGAATTCCAGTAGCGACAGCATTATCTTTACAAACAGGTATACCTGTTGTATTTGTAAGAAAAGAAGCGAAGAAGTATGGTACATGTAAGTTAGCAGAAGGCGTTAATATTGCTGGGAAAAATGTTTGTGTCGTTGAGGATGTTATTACGACAGGTGGTCAAATATTATTAAGTACGAAAGATTTAAGAGAACTAGGTGCGAAAGTACATCATGTTCTAGGCGTCATTGAACGAACGAAAGAGGGAAGCGATAACTTATTAGAAGATGGCTTACAGCTACATTCTTTATTTACAATGGATGAGTTAATTGAAGGAGAAAAGCAACATGCAAAGAGTTGACGTCGTATATGCACTAATACATGATGAAGAAACAGATAAAATATTAATGGTACATAATGTAGAACAAAATGTTTGGTCATTGCCAGGCGGGGCTGTGGAAAAAGGTGAAATATTAGAGGAAGCACTAATAAGAGAAGTAAAAGAAGAGACAGGTTTAACTGCTGTGGCAGGTGGACTTGTTGCGATTAATGAAAAATTCTTTGAAGAATCAGGGAATCATGCGCTATTTTTTACATTCCGAACAAATGTAGTAAAGGGTGAATTGATTGCGGAAGATGACGAAGAAATTTCCGCAATAGAGTGGGTGGATCGAACGATCGCAAATGAACGATTCCCATTCTATGATGGCGGATTCGAGGCATTATTAGAAGTAGCTATTCCATACAAGTTTCAACCAGAAACAAAGTGATTGAAAGGAAAAAACAGGAGCGACAACGCTCCTGTTTTTCTATTCAATCGTCTTCAGTAATAACTTTTTCAATAGTGGTTTAATCTTCAGACGTAAATCTTCAGCATGATTTGCAACTAAGAAGTGATGGTTATAAATATTCTTCATTAATTGATAAGTTGCTTCTTTTGCTTCGCCTTCTTCGATGAAGATTCCGATTACTTCCATACCACTTTTACGAGCAAGTTTGACAGCTTCATGCGTATCTAAAATACCGTCTTGTTGATAGTCTAGCGCAGAAGGCTCACCGTCTGTAAAGACAAGTAAGAATTTATGCTTTTCTGGTCTTTTTGCAAGTTTTTCAGAAACGATACGAATAATATATCCGTCGCGGTTATCTTCTTCTTCGCGAAGCTGCATAATTTCTGGACCAACGTTTGGTAACGTTGAGTTTTTATACGTTACAACTTCATGGATAACGTTTGGCTTATCTTCAGGCTTAGCACTAGAAGCATCTTCCCAAAATCCGCTAATAGCGTGCGGGATTTTTAAAGATTTCAACGCTTCATGGAATAGGACCACACTCTTTTTCGTTTCTTCCATTTTGTTATACATAGAACCAGAGCAGTCCACTAGTAATTGGAATGCAACGTCAAGTTCTTGTGATTCCTGGCCTTTTTTATAAAACATGCGCGGCTGCTTTTCAGTATAAATACGAAGGAATTTCTTACGAAGTCTTCCGTAATATTTATCACTATTTGCATTCGTTTTATTTTCAATCGTTTTTTCGATAATTTTCTTTAATTCTTTTACATCTTTATTAACAACTGATTTGATAGCTTGGTAATCCTTTTTTTCATCAGGATTTGATTTGCGAGCTTCTTTAAATATATGAGAAGCACCAACGTTATACTTACCGTATGCACCCTCGTTTTGGCTAGAAGCGTGTGAAGCTCTTGCTTCTTCTGTATCAGCGCCATCAAAGTTGGATTGTGTACTTTTTTGAGAAGTACCTTGTACAGAACCAAGTGCTTGGTCGCCATCTTCTGATTCACGAGCAGTATCACCCATCATATTTGTTTTCGTTCCGCTTTCTAAATCAAAGCGTAAAAAGTTCTCGTTTTCATTGTTTTTATTTTCACGGTGCCATGTGGAGAAACTTTCATCCATTTTATTTTTGCTATCATCGTCATCTATGAGCTGCGTATCATCATTTGCTAATTTTTCAGCGCGACTGTCTTTCTCATCTGTAATAACAGATAAATAAAGCGGTGCATGTCCGAAATAATTATTAAGCATATCACTTTCAAGAAGTCCTTCTAAACGATAGCGAATTTTTTCAACGATATACATAATGTCTTCTGTATTACGAGCTTGGAATGTTTCATGCAAAATTGCTTCAATTTGCTCGAAATATTCATTATTAAACATTTCATATTTATCGCTCGTTAATGAAAGATAGCAGAGACAAAATAGACGATCACCGTGATAGTTACGAACACGATTGATTTCATTTTGTGAACCAAAGTAATTGCGATACATTTCTTTTCTTCTTTTAAAAACATGCTTTGTGCCAGGGCGTAAGTTTTTTACGATTTCCTCAACACGTAAATCTTCTAATAGAACAAATAATTGTGTTAAAAACTTTTTTAAGGGTGATTCTTGTAATTCAATCGCATAAGAACGAATTAAAGTCATGTCCGAGTAATGTTTATTACCAAGTGCTTTTAAAAACACTTCGCTTTTTAATCCGATTACTGTATCCTCTTCTTTTCGATCATCCCAAAAGTGACTAATGACAACCTTTTTTTCAATTTCGTCGTAGTATGCTTTATAGCCATACTCAAGGTAGGCATCGTCTTCTTTTAGAAGAGCATACATTAAGTTTTCCATTTGTAGAAACAGCGACGCATCAATTTTTTTGTCACTAAAAATTTGTCTCATGAATTATCCCTCAAAGAAATAACTTTCTGCTAATTCACGGACAGTCATTTGTTCTGTTTCATCGTTTAATTTTGCGATAATACTACGTTCAATTGCACGCATAACAGGAATATATACACCTAAATCACATGCGTCGATAATGCCACGAATACTTGCTGCTTCTTCACTTACACGCCCATCACGAGCTAAAGGCATAAGGTCGCTTGCAAATGCAACGAACTTTTCAATTGTTGCAACATCATTTAATTTTGATTCAGATAGTAATAGTTCTTTTAATGTGTCACCTTGAATGTATGGAACTTCAATAATAACGAAACGGTTTTTTAATGCTTCGTTTAGTTCACTTGTTCCAACGTAACCTTCATTAATTGCTGCAATTACACGATACTCTTCATCGCCATATACAACTTCTTGTGTAAACGGATTTGTAATCATTTTACGGTAATCTAATGCACCGTGAAGAAGTGGTAACGTTTCAGGTTTTGCCATATTGATTTCATCAATATATAGGAAATGACCGTTCTTCATTGCTTTCATAAGAGGGCCGTTAACGAATGTAACTTCAGATGCACCATCTTTCGTTTGTAGTGTGTTGTATCCTAAAATACCTTCTACATCTAGGTCAACAGAACAGTTAATGCTATGCATTGGTTTTTGGAATAAAGAAGAAAGAGTTTCAGCTAGTACTGTTTTACCACTACCAGTCGGCCCTTTTAATAGAATGTTTTTGCCAAGAAGAAGCGCTGTAATAGCATCTTCAATAATGCTGTTATCAGATGCTTTATATATTTTCTTTCCAATTAAATGTGCATTTTCACCAGCTTCTTGTTTATTTTTTTCGTGAATGGTTGAGAGCTGTTGTTTTAAATCAGCATGTATATGAAATTGTTCTAACATGTATTTCCCACCTAACATTATTTTCATAAAGTAATACATCTTATGATAACTTGTTTTAATATGGTATGCAAAGAAAAGGAGAGAGGGGAAATGGAAAAGAAAAAGCAATCAATATTACATTGATTGCTTACAGTAAAGGAGAAATGAGTCGCATGAAAGACTCTAATATTCGTTTTTTGATACTTCTTTTTTGGAATGCGTTCCATTTAATTTCAGTGGAATGCTTAAAGTCGTCTTCAAAATCATGTTTAATATCATGAACGGTTTCTGATTCATATAGTACGCTAATAAGTTCATAATTTAATTCAAAGCTGCGTACGTCCATATTTGCCGTTCCAATTGTCGCGATCTTATCATCAACGAGTACAATTTTTGCATGCATAAAACCATCTTTATAACTATAAATGGAAGCACCAGCTTTTAAAAGCGGAGTGAAGTAGGACTGAGATGCTTGATCACTAATAATACTATCACTTTTACCAGGATATAAAATGCGTACATCTATGCCAGATATTGCACTTAAACGTAATAATGTTAAAGTTTCTTGATCTGGAATAAAGTAAGGTGTAGCGATCCAAATCGATTTTTTTGCAGATCCCATAACAGCTAATAATGTATTGCGAATGCTTTTATCATCTGAGCTAGGCCCGCTGGCTACAATTTGCACAGCACCTTCTGCACTTGAAATTTCTTTACCTGGGAAGTATTGTCTATTCATAAATTGATCCCAAGAATAAGTATTCAATCCACTAGAGGCATAGAGCCAATCTTCTAGAAAAATTGCTTGTAATTTATATAACGCTTTTCCTTCTATTTTTAAATGACTATCACGCCAAATGGGAAATTTTTTTGAACGGCCAAGATATTCATCACCGACGTTGAGTCCACCAGTAAAACCGATTTCTCCATCTACAATAACGATTTTTCGATGGTTACGATAATTGACAGTTTCAAGTAACCAAGCTGAAAAAATAGGGTCAAATTCTACAATTTCAATACCAGCTTCTTTCATAGGTTTTAAAAAGCGTCTTCTTAAAGTGTTACTTCCGAGTCCATCATAAAGAAAGCGTACAATAACACCAGATTTTGCTTTTTTTATTAAAGCATCTCGAACTTTCGTACCAATCTCATCAGATTTATAAATATAGTATTGAATATGTATGTGATGTTTTGCTTGCTCGATAGCTTGCAAAATTTCTGAAAAGGTTTGATCGCCATTTGTTAAAAGTTTTGTAGTTGTTTTATCTGCGGCAGGTCCGCCTCCAAATTTTTGTACGACTTTTGTTAAATGCATAGAACGTTCATGTAAGGGGACTGTGAGTGACAATTCTACTCGTCTTCCTTCTAATATTTCACGGAATAATTTTCTTTGCTCTTCTGAACGATGTAGATGTTTTTTTCTTCTCCAACGGCTACGTCCGAAAAGCGCATATAAAAGCACACCAACAACAGGGAGAAGTGCTAGTACTAAAAACCATGCTAAAGTGCTTTGTGGGGATCTATTTTCAATAAAAATAACGAAAGATATCCCTATGATTGTAAGAGACCATAATGCACCGACAAAGGTATATAGTGAGAGGATAGACGTATCTAAAAGTAAGAGTACGATAGATATAATTGTAAATACCAATAATAATTGAACGATAGGCTTCTTCATTTTTATAAAATTCCTCTAATCTTTCTTAAATATAGACTTCTTATATAAAAAGGTATAATCCGACATTCTTATTATAAAGTGTTTTGTTTTTTTTACAAAATATAGACATTTTCCCCATGCTTTCCGCATTTGTCCTACATACAGTATATTGTTACGTTATTATCCTGCTATTTGCTGGTTAATAAACAGTGTAGGGGGGGACAAAACATTTGTCCTTTATATAGGAACGGGGATAACCATATCATGGATTTGTAACAGGTACATGATGAAGCCGAGGATATGGTTATTCGTATTATACGGATTCTTTCTTATTATATAGGTTACTAACAAGGTCCGTACTATTCATACAATACCTATTAAGATGAGAAAATGGAAAAGGAGAGGGGAATAATGAATTATATAGAAAATAACGGATTGTATTATCGTAATCATCATCCTCATGGAGGGCACAACCATAACGGCGGACATCACCACCATGGAGGGCACAATCACCATGATCATCACCACCATCACGGAGGTGGATGGGGCTGGGGTGGCGGCTCATGGGGCGGTGGATTTTTCCCAGGAAGTTTTGCTGGAGGCGTGTTAGGTGGACTTACAGCTGGCGCATTAACGGGTGCAGCAAGTGGAGGCTACTATCCAGCACCGTACCCAGTAACTTATCCAGCGCCATACCCAGCACCATATCCAACTCCATATCCGGGGTATCAGCAAATACCATATCCGTATTAAACTAAAAAAGAGGCTTTCCTCTTTTTTAGTTTAATAAAGTAATTATTTATAAAATATTTCCAAAATAAAGGTGAAAATATGTTAATATTTTATTATTGTAATTCAAAAACATATATACTAATTTTAACTTTTATATTATTATCCGTGAATAGTTGTATAGTGTGCTCGAACTTCTATTTCGCTAGTAAAGTAAAGAGGTTAGATATGAGCGGGATTAATAGGGAATAGGCATTGTATAGAGCTAGCTATAAAGGAATGTAAGAGAATGAATAATGTATAATAAAGTAAGCTAATTATAGCGATAAGAAACCACTATTTATAATTGAAACGGTATTATATTGCTTTTTATTACAAATAATATTATGTTATTTTAATCGGCATATTTCAAAATGTGATGAATGCAAATAGCCATTATTAAGAAATGAAATATCTCTATTTCTATGAAGAGAAACAAGTTGTGTTTTAGTCAGATAGGAAGCAAGGAGAGATGCGCATGCTAGAACAAAGAGGTCATGCATTATATGACTCTTCATTGCGAGATTTAAAGTTAGCATTAGATGAGTCTTCAATTGTTGCAATTACAGACCGAAATGGTCTTATTACATATGTAAATGATAAGTTTTGTGAAATCTCCAAATATAGACGAGAAGAGTTAATAGGAAAAGATCATCGTATTTTAAATTCAGGATATCACCCGAAAACATTTTTTCAAATTCTATGGAAGCGTATTTTGAACGGAAAAGTATGGAGAGGTGAGATTCGAAATCAAGCAAAAGATGGGACGTATTATTGGGTTAAAACAACAATTGTTCCGTTTTTAAATGAAAAAGGAGAGCCATATCAATTTATCGCGATCCGAAATGATATTAGTAGTAGGAAAGAAGCAGAACAGAGGTTGCGGTTAAGTGAAAGTCGTTATAGGGAGCTTGCGTATCATGATGCTTTAACGAGTTTACCGAACCGATTGCAGCTAATAACGACTGTAAACGAGATGATTGCAGGAAAAAAAGAATTTGGTATGATTTACTTTGATTTGGATCGTTTTAAATTAGTAAACGATACGCTAGGTCATATGATAGGGGATTTACTTTTAAGCGAAGTTGCTTCACGGTTGCATTATGTGCTAGGAGAGAAAGACGTTCTGGCTAGGCTGGGTGGCGACGAATTTGTGCTGTTAACAAAAAGTCATACACAAGATGCGATGAGGCAGCTAGCGACATCTGTGTTGTCATGTTTTCAGGCACCATTTATGCTTGAAGGTCATGAAGTATACATTTCAGCTAGTCTAGGACTGTGCGCATATCCGCAAGATGGTCAAGATGTAGAAACTCTATTAAAGAATTCGGATTTAGCTATGTATAGCGCGAAAGAACAAGGCAGAAATGCCGCGTGTTTCTTTACAGATGAGTTACGTGCGAAAATAAATCGTAGAATGAAAATTGAATTCGCTTTGCAAAAGGCAATTCGTGATGAAGAGTTAGACGTGGCACTGCAGCCTATTATTGATTTGAAAACGAAGAAATATACTGGTATTGAGGCTTTAGCACGTTGTTCGATAGAAGAAGGGCCTATTTCACCAGGCGAATTTATTCCAGTAGCTGAAGAATCTGGACTTATTATAAAATTAGGAGACTGGGTATTAGAAAAGTCATGTCGCTTGTTTAAAACATTGCCAGATTACGAAGAAGGATTAAGGTTATCTGTGAATTTATCCATACAACAATTAATGCAAAAGCGTTTTATTTTATCTGTACGTAGCATTTTAAGGAGAACGGGCTTTCCACCGAATCGTTTAATTTTAGAAATAACGGAAAGTATCGCTGTTCGCCATTTTGATTATATTATTGCTACATTACAAGAATTAAGAAATATGGGTATTTTAATTGCTTTAGATGACTTCGGAACGGGCTATTCTTCCTTATATTATTTAAAACAACTACCACTGGATATAGTGAAAATTGATCGTAATTTTATTCGTGAATTTCATTATGATCATGCACAGCCAGAGCGAACGATTGTAAAATCTGTTATTGAAATTGCCCATAGCTTAAATTTAGCAGTAGTTGCTGAAGGGGTAGAAACAGTAGAGCAAGAAAGTTTATTACAATCTATGGGTTGTGATTATGTACAAGGATTTTATTATGCGAAACCTTTATCTGTAGGAGAGTTAAAAGAAAAGTTAATTACAGATTTTGAATAAAAAAGAGAAGCCGGTAGCTTCTCTTTTTTTAATTCGTTTTTTGTGAGTCTTTCATTAATACTGGGTAAAGAATAAGACCTAGTACGAACAATCCGATTCCTAAGAAGAACGTTTTTAAATCAGCAGTTCCCGTTTTGATAACCCAAATAGAGTATACAAATGCTAATGTAGTAATGACCCCATCCTTTATTCGAGAACCAGGCATTATATCATACGTTTCTCCTGTAATAACCAATTTGAATTGGTACAGCGTAGAAACAAGGTATGGAATTAAATAAGCTAATGTTGCTACAACGATAGCGAAATTATAAGCTTCTGATACGGTACCAGAAATCGTTGAGAATAAGAAAATTTGCGTCATCACATTTGTAATAAATAATGATTTTGAAGGACTACCTTTTTTATTTGTTTTCGCGAAAAACTTAGGGAAAAGTCCATTCTTGGCTGCCTGATAAGGTACTTCTGAACTAACAACGATCCAGCCAACTGTAGAGCCAAATAAAGATACAAGTGCAAGTAAAGCCATGATATAGGCTCCTTTATTGCCAATTGCTAAATTTAATGCGTCTACTAATGGTTTTTGAGACTCTTTTAAAGCATCTTGCGAGAGAGCTCCCATTGTAAGTAAAGTAATTGACATGTAAATAAGAAGAGCGATAATTAATCCGAAAATGGTAGCTTTTTTTACATCGCGCTGAGATTTAGCACGGTTAGAAAGCATTACAGCAGATTCAATACCGATAAACGCCCAAAGTGTTGCGATAGCAGCTGAATTGATTTGTCCACCTAACGAAATGGATTGTCCTGCTTCATTCATAAATGTTTGACCGTCTCCAAAATTAGAGGCATTGAAAATGAATAATGTGATTACAATAAACATTGTAAATCCGATAATTTTTGCAATGGTAGCAAGAAGATTCATATTTCCAGCCTGGTCAATATTTTGAGAAAGAATATATTGAATTCCCCATAGCATAAGGCTACATACGAGGAAAGTTAGTCCTTTTCCGAGTTCTAGTGAAAATCCGTTCGTAGAAAAGAGAATTTGCTTACTTTGTAAAACTGGAAAGAATGTTGATAAATATCCAGCAAAGGAAATAATAACAGATGCGGTTGCAGCCCAGTTCGCAGCCCAATATCCCCATGCCATACTATATCCTGCAACTTTGCCCGCTTTTTTTGAAGGGAACATTGCTTGAGCGTAACTTTGTGGTCCTGCCTTTAATTCTGGTTTGCGAACTGCTAAATTTCCAAATACGAGTGCAATCATAAATACGCCAAGACCTGTAATACTCCATGCAAGTGTAGAACCCATTGGACCTGATACGTGTGCTAAATTTGCTGGGAGCATAAATACGCCACCGCCAACCATATTTCCAATCACAAAAGCTGTTAAAATCCATAATCCCCATTTTTTCGTTTCCATTTTTGTTAACTCCTTTGTAGTAAGTTTTGCTTAAACATCATTTTTTACTAGCTTTTTGGCAATAAAAAAAGAGCCATGTAGATAAAAAATACCTACATGGCTCTTCGCCTGACGTAGGTACAACGGGAATAACCCTTGTACCTACGCGTAATTTTTCCGCTAGGTTTCAAGGGTTACGTATGATGATGATGTTTTTGTGCAAATGTAACTACAATTGTTGTATAAGTAAGCATAGTTCTTTGCTCCCTTTCTCCTCTGATTTTGAAGTTAGTATACTACATGTTTTTTTGAATGAAAAGAAAAATATAAAAATTTTTATAAAAATAAGTTTTAGAGATTAAATATTTACCTGTATTTTTCCTATACTGGAAAATAAGTGAGAGATTGGCAGAAGAGTGTAGCATGGTATAATACATATAGAATTAGAAGGTGACAAGGGGCTATTGTAGATGATGAGTAAGTATGAACAAATTTATACAGCAATCAGCAAGTCTATTGATAATAAACAATTAAAAGAGGGATGCAAAATCCCATCAGAAACTGAATTAATGAAGCAATATGAAGCGAGCCGAGGTACGGTAAGAAAAGCTGTAGATTTATTACAAGAGCGTGGATATGTTCAAAAAATACATGGAAAAGGTGTCTTTGTTTTAAAGCGAAAAAACATTGAATTCAACTTTGGTGGTATTGTAAGCTTCCAGGAAGAAAATGAACGTTTAGGACGCCATTGTATTACAGAAGTCGTGGAAATAGAGAAAGTAAAAGCGACAAAAGAGGTTGCAAAGCTATTGAATGTGAAAGAGAAAACAGAAATAGATCATATTAAACGCGTACGAAATATTGATGGAGAAAAAGTAATTTTGGATATTAATCATTTTGTATCGGAATATATTCCTGGGCTAACGAGTGAAATTGCAGCAAAGTCCATTTATAAATACATTGAGAAAGAATTAGGTCTTCATATTAGTTACTCACAGAGGGTAATTGAAGTGCAGCCATGTACAGAGGACGATAGAAAGTATTTAGATTTAAATGGAACAGACTATGTTGTCGTTGTGAAAAACTTTACGCATTTTTATGATGGAAGTCAGTTCGAATATACAGAATCACGCCATCGTTTAGATATTTTTCATTTTTCGGATGTGGCGCGGAGAAAATAAGGAGATGGAACGAAATAACGTTTCATCTCTTTTTTTTATCCTGCTATTTGTGGGAGGCGTGCTGTCCGTAAACGCCCGATTGGTGAGGGCTGATAATCAGTGCGGGATGAACAAAACCCCACTGATTAAAGTTTCACTTTATAAAAAAATTATAAACTCGTATATACGAGTGTTGACTAACTTATATATACGAGTTAATATGTAATTGTAAACGGTATCAAAAAAAGAAAAGAGGGACGGGAATATGGGGAAAGACTATCGTAAAACAGCAGAGGAAGTGTTGCAGTATATTGGTGGGAAAGACAATATTGAACAAGCTGCGCACTGTGTCACGAGGCTCCGTATCGCTTTAAAAGATGAAAGTAAAATAGATAACGATAAATTGCAGTCTGTTTCATTAGTGAAGGGAGCGTTTCATAACGCTGGAGTATTTCAAATTGTAATCGGTCCAGGAGATGTTGATCGAGTATATGCTGAATTGATAACGCTTGCAGGTATGAAGGAAGCGACAGTAGCTGACGTGAAAGACTCTGGAAACCAAAAGTTAAACCCAGTTCAAAAGTTTGTAAAAGTATTTTCAGATGTATTTATGCCGATATTACCAGCGATCGTAACAGCTGGTTTACTAATGGGAATTAACAATCTATTAGGGGCGAAGGACTTATTTTTTGAAGGTAAAAATTTATTAGATGTATATCCAAACTTAAGTGGGCTTTGGGATTTAATTAATATGATGGCGAATACAGCATTCGTATTCTTACCAGCACTTGTCGGTTGGTCAGCAACGAAGCGTTTTGGTGGTAGTCCGATATTAGGGATCGTTATGGGATTAATGCTTGTGCATCCAGCCTTATTAAACGCGTGGGATTATGGTAAAGCAGCAACTGGTTTAGATGGACAAAAGATTGAGTACTTCGATATTTTAGGATTATTTCAAATTGAAAAGGTAGGGTATCAAGGTCAAATTCTACCCGTTTTAGTAGCAGCATTCGTACTAAGTAAAGTGGAAATCTTCTTAAAGAAACATGTACCAAATGCAATTCAATTATTAGTTGTACCAATTACAACGATTGTCGTAACAGGTGTGTTAGCATTAGGAATTATTGGTCCAGTTACACGTCATATTGGAGATTTATTAACAGTTGGATTAGTAGGTGTATATGAAACAGTACCAGTAGTTGGAGCAGTATTGTTTGGAGCATTATATGCACCGCTTGTAATTACAGGTATGCATCATATGTTTATTGCTATCGACTTACAATTAATTGCACAGCACGGTGGTACATTCATTTGGCCAATGATTGCTCTTTCTAACATTGCGCAAGGTAGTGCGGCACTTGCGATGTTCTGGATTTCTAAAAATCAAAATGATAAAAGTATGGCATCTACATCAGCAATTTCAGCATATTTCGGTATTACAGAGCCAGCTATGTTTGGTGTGAACTTACGAAATAAATTTCCGTTCTATGCAGCGATTATAGGATCAGCTACTGCAGCTATATTTATTACGTTAAATGGTGTATTAGCACCTGCTATCGGAATTGGCGGATTACCAGCATTTATTTCTATCATTCCGAAATCGATTCCAATATTTATTGTAGGAATGATTATCGCTGTTGTAATCCCATTTACGTTAACATGGTTATTTGCAAAACGAGTAAAACAGAAGTAGGAGGAAGTTAAACATGAAGGATTGGCATAAAAGTGTAGTTTATCAAATTTATCCGAAGAGCTTTAATAGCTATTACAATAAAGAAACCGGTGATATAAAAGGGGTTACAGAGAAACTAGATTATTTAAAAGAACTCGGAGTAGATTATATTTGGTTAACACCGATATACCAATCACCACAAAATGATAATGGATACGATGTAAGTGATTACTACAGTATTGATCCATCTTACGGAACGATGGAAGAGTTTGAAGAGCTTTTAGAAGAAGCAAGGGCACGTAATATTGAAATTATGCTGGATATCGTGGTAAATCATAGTTCGACGGAGCATAAGTGGTTTAAGGAAGCGAAGGAAGATAAAAATAGTCCATATCGTAATTACTATATTTGGCGTGATGAAAAAAATAATTGGCAATCTAAGTTTGGCGGGTCTGCTTGGAAATATGATGAGAAGACAGAGCAATATTTTTTACATCTATTTGATGAGACGCAAGCGGATTTAAATTGGGAAAATGAAAAACTTCGTGAAGAAGTATATGATATGATGCGTTTTTGGCTTGATAAAGGGGTAACTGGATTCCGATTAGATGTTATTAATTTAATTTCAAAAGATCAACAGTTCTTAAATGATGATGGAAGTACGGCGACAAGCGATGGGCGTAAATATTATACAGATGGCCCGCGCGTTCATGAATATTTACAAGAGATGAGCCGAAATGTTTTTGAAGGGAAAGATGTAATTACAGTTGGAGAAATGTCATCTACGACAATTGATAATTGTATTAAATATTCAAACCCTGAGCGTAATGAATTAAGTATGACGTTTAGTTTCCATCATTTAAAAGTGGATTATCCGAATGGAGATAAGTGGACGCAAGCTGATTTTGATTTCATTAAATTAAAAGAGATTATGTCTAATTGGCAAATTGAAATGCAAAAGGGCGGAGGCTGGAATGCGTTGTTCTGGTGTAATCATGACCAACCTCGCATAGTGTCACGCTTCGGTGATGATAGAAAGTACCGAAATGAATCTGCGAAAATGTTAGCGACAGCTATGCATATGTTGCAAGGAACACCTTACATTTATCAAGGCGAAGAAATCGGTATGACGAATCCTAAATTCGAGTCCATCGAGCAATATCGCGATGTGGAATCGTTAAATATACACGATATAAAGCGAGAAGAAGGATTATCAAAAGAAGAGATTATCGGGATTTTAAAACAAAAATCTCGTGACAACTCTCGTACTCCGATGCAGTGGAATGAAGAGATGAACAGTGGTTTTACAACAAGTACACCTTGGATTTCAGTGGCTGAAAACTTTACAGAAATAAACGTAGAGAAGGCATTAGAAGATAAAGAGTCTGTATTTTATCATTATAAAAAGTTAATAGAACTTAGAAAAACGTATGATGTAATTACCGAAGGAGAATATGCTATTTTAGATGAAAATCATCTTAAAGTTTGGGCATATACACGTACTGTAAATGAAGAGGTATTACTTGTTATCAACAACTTCTATGGAGAAGAAATAACGTATTCTGCACCAGTGGATGTTCAATTGGATGGAATGAAACAAGAAGTATTATTATCAAATTACAAAGATTCAAGTAAAGAGATTACCAATCTTAACTTAAGACCGTATGAGTCAATTGTATATCGTTATATGAAATAAAAAGGTTGGATGCCGGCGGGTATCCAACCTTTTTATTTTAAAACGCCGCTATATAAAATCTTTACTTCTACTTCCGGTTTAAATTTTACTTTTGCATAATCTTTATTCCAATTTTTTTTCTTCCATAAGTCAGGATGATATGCGATAAGATGTCTTCCGATACCGAAAGCATCACAATTTGCTTTTTGTAACCTGTTCGTTATTTGTTTTGCTTCTTTTGTAAGTTGTTTAGATAATTTTTCATTTAATTTTTTTCTTTCTTCCATTTTGTAAATATTATCTCTTGGAGCCTCAAGGGCTATAACTTTTAGTTGAAGCTTAATGTGAGCATATACATTTCCTTTTCTATCTGTTGTTATTTTTAAGTCTCGCTTTAACTTTCGATTACTAACTTCCATTGTTAAATAATCAGATGTCTTCTCTGATTCATCGCTAGTAAGTTTTTGGGTTATACGGGCACTTGTTCCCATTTTTCCGGTTAATAATACGAATAAAATAGATTGTTTCAAAGGTAAATGCCCAGTTAATTTATCATTGTTAAATAAAGCTAACCCGTTTGTAATTACTTCTTTTCCTTTTATTTTTATAGAAGGGAGGGTAAAGTCTTTACCGGGATCTAACATTTTTGTAGCAGCTGTTTCTAAAGTTTCTTTTGGAAATACACTCATATCTTCTAAGCTTTTCACTTTTTTCTTTAGAAAATCTCCAATTAGTAAATTTCCTACCTTCTTTTTTTCTAGTATCTCGGATGTTTCACCATCTACTGCAATAAGTTTTACTAAAGCAGTTGGGTTTGTTGGGTCCCGAAAGCTGACATCTAAATAGGGGAGTATACCTTTTTTTAGAATTTTGGTTCCTAGTAATTGAACACCATATTTAAAATAGCGAATATTCCCAGTCACATTTTTTTTTAGGGCATCGCTTGTATCCCTTATGTTATGCCCGTTTGCTGAATGTATTTCATTCTCGAATGAAGATTGCTCTCCGCTTGAACTTTTTACGAGTTCAAGCGTTTGCTGAAGTTTATTTTCTTCCGTAATATCATATCCAATGCTATAAGCTAATCTCGCTTCTCTTAATGGTTCTTGATCCCAACAGCCAGAAAGGAATGCACTAGTACATAATATAAAAAGTAATTTAACTCTTTTTTGGAACATACTGTTCTCCTTTCTTATTCCTTATTACTGAATAAAGTAGAAATAAAAGAGGGAGGACAACTATGAAAATATACGTGAACTTATCAGTAAAAGTTGCAATTACTTTTAATTCTTCAGGTGTATCTATAAATAGGGCTACACTAAAAGCAATAATACCAACGATTGGAACAGCCTTTTTATGATTAGCCAGATTGAAGATATGTCCAATTCCTATAGAAGCAGCACAGTAATAACTAGCAATAGAAGCTACAACAGTTATCATCCATATTGGGATGAATAGTAAATCGGTTCGGTCTATAATCCCAATATGTAGAGAACGCAATAAGTAAGCAACTGGCTCTGGAATAAGTTCAACTTGTTTTGGACTAAATACGATAAAGCAAATCCAAACAGTAAAAGTATAAAAAAGAGTTACAAATCCATTAGCGATAGAAATTGCTTTCAGTTTTGCCACAGAACTCCCGTTTACTTTTGGGAAAGCGATAAGAATAATCTCAAAACCATACATAGCTGTAATGGTTTCTTTTGATGCTTGAATAATATTCCACCATCCGGCTTCTGTAATTGGAAAAATGTAAGAAAAATCAGCTCGTGTAAGCCCTAGGGCAATTAAAAGAGCCATTGGTAAAATGAGAATAGAAGCCATGACGTAAAACCGTACGATGACTTTGAACGTATTATAAGCTATGTAACAACAAGCTATTGTAAATAGCATGAGGGTGGCATACCAAGGAGTTGCTTGTAATATCCAAACTTTAATGACATTACAAGCATTTAACATAACCGTCATACCGATAAGGGTAAAATAAAAAACATAAGCAAAACCTAATAGTTTTCCAAACTTATTCCCAAATAGCATACAAACACTTTCATACATATCTGCATCAGGAAATCGTTTTAAGAAAAGCCACATAAGTAAAATAATAAGTTGAATTGCAAGACCAGCGATGAGAGCAGAAATCAATCCGCCACCTTTCGCTATTGGGTGAAGACGGTTTGGTAGAGAAAGTATACCAACTCCGATTTGGCATTGAATAACGAAAAAGGTAAATTGAACCAGTGAAATTTTACTTTGCGTGTTTGTCACCGTTCTCATCCTCTCTCGTTACATGTTGTCGTTGCATTTTTTTCGGTTTTGAATCATGTGGTCGTTCCCAAAACGACCAAATTGGTAGTCGTACAAAAGAGTCTTTCATATCTTTTATCCGCATCGGAGCAACAGGAGAAAGATATGGGGTATGAAATGAATGTAACTGGCATAAATGAACGAAAGTTATAATGAGACCGAATGATATTCCTACATAGCCGAATATGGCAGCAAGGAGCATTAACGGAAAACGAAGAATCCGAACTGCGGAACTCATATCATTTGATGGAACAAGAAAAGATGAGATTGCAGTTAAAGCTACAACGATAATCATTGTATAAGAAACGAGACCGGCTTTTACAATTGCATCACCAATTACTAAACCACCTACAATACCGATTGTTTGTCCAACTCGGCTCGGCAAGCGAATACCAGCTTCCCGTAATAATTCAAAGATTAATTCCATTAAGAGAGCTTCAAAAATAGGAGGAAGTGGCACTTTTTCTAATGAAGCTTTAATCGTATAAACAAGTTCGAGCGGCAACACATCAGGATGAAAAGCAACTGTTGCGATATATATAGCGGGCAAGAGAAAGGCAATCAAGAAACTGACTAAGCGAATCATTCGGATGAAAGAACCGACAATCCAGCGGTTATTATAATCATCTGGTGATTGATAGAAAGCAAATAACGTAACAGGAACGATAAGTGCAGTTGGATCTCCATCAGATAAAATAGCAACTCGTCCTTCCATTAAATTTGCTGCGACTCTATCTGGACGCTCTGTATTTAATTGTTGCGGAAAGGGTGAGAAAGACGTATCCTCTATAAATTCTTGTATGTATCCGGGAGGCATAAGTGCGTCCGTTTTAATTGTTTCTAATCTTCTTTTCACTTCTGCAACTAAATCGTCATTCGCTATATTTTGCATATAAGCAATTGCCACTTTCGTATGCATTTCTTCACCAAGTGTGAAATATTTAACGACGACATGTGGACTTTTTATGAGTTTACGAATAGAAGCTAAATTGGTTGCTAAATCTTCTACGAAACCAGTATGCGGTCCACGGACAATGCCTTCATTATCAGGTTCTGTTATATCTCTCTTTAAAGATAAAGCCGTTTCGAAAATACAAAAACTGTCGACCTGTTCATGAAAATATAAGGATTTACCTTGTAATAAAAGCTGTACACCATAATTTAAATTTGTTTCTTTTTTCATATTTAATGTGGAAAAAGCTTTATCTAAAGACAAATCAGACCGCGTTAATAATGGCTCAAGAGCTAATTGATGCATTAAATTTGGATCTGATAAAGATTCGATATATAAGATCGTTCCTTTTCCGTTTTGAAAAGGGAGATCTAATTTTTTTATATCATCAGAATGGAAAAGTTTATTTTCAATGTAATTAATGTTCTCCGGAAGTGATGGAAACATATGCTTTTTGCTATTATCTTGTTGTGAACTCTTCTGTTCGGCCATACTTTCCATCTCCTTTACATAGGAATTATTTCTGTTAATTTTTGCTTTTTGTGAGAAAATTATGCTTGGTTTATTTGGAAAAGGTAGGGTGATGGGAAGAAAGTATGTATTTGCGATATTAATATATATCTTTTGTACTATAAGTGGGTAAACCTAGCGGTATGTATAATTACATCATTCGATGAATATGAAATTTAAGAAAAGCGATTTATAATAATAGTATTGTGTCTTGCCTTTTTAGGTGCAGTACACAGCCGGTGATTGGCTAGTGGAGGTTCTTCCATTTTGCCAGTGCCGGTTTTTTATTGGATAATAGAGAAAATGAAGTTTTATAAAGAAAGAAGGGGTTGTTTTGAAGGATGTAAATTCTATTTTTATAAGAGAAAAGATTGCTAGTTCTTATCTTTATTTTATTTCTTTTCTTGGTTTGATTACTATAACTATATCTTTACTTGAAATTAAAATCCCTTCTCATTCAACAATACTAATATTGTTATTAATATTTATGGGGATTGCAGAGTATTTTCCTGTACGATTTTGGAGAGGAACGAGCTCGCTTACCTTTCCCATAATTTACGCTATGAGTTGGCAGTTTGGAATCCATATAACTATTATTGCTATTGTACTCGTAACGTTAATTATTCACCTGCATCGTCGTTCACCAATACAAAGAATGTTATTTAATAGTACTCAGCATGCGCTTAGCTTGATCTTGGCCGAATGGTTTTCAAATAAATGTATGCACTTATTAATTAACAATATAGATATGTCAGTTCTGTATGAAAATTTAATATCTTTGTTATTATTTTGCGTGTTTTTTTGTTTTTTCAACAACCGCTTTTACGATTTGTTAATGATACTCCTTCCACAGCCATATTCAATCTATCAGTGGTATAAAAAAACTGTAACGGTATTCCTTTGCGAAACTTTTGGTTTCTCTTATGCGGCCTTGATGCATGTATTAATTAGTACATATAGTGTGGAAGTAAATGAGATTACAGTACTTTTTTTCTTTTTTCCACTTGTAGCAATTTCAGTTATTAGCTCTTTTTCTGTACGGATAAGGATGGAGAAGGAACGATTATATGAGCTGTTTCTTATTACGACAGAAATTAGTCGTGGACTAACCGGAGGGAACCTGAAACATATTAAACAAGCACTTAAAGGTTTTTTTGGCATACAAGCATATGGAATATGGACAAAAGATGATGGAAACTGGAATCTTCTATTAAAAGATGGGAAAGTCCGTTTCGATATTTCTGATCATTCGGAAAATTTTGAGGGAATCTCTAAAAATCTTGTGTTTAATGATTGGAAAACTGGTACGGCTCCTGGAGATGAAATATTTGATAGTGTCATACGCTCCCTTGTATATTTTCCTCTTATTGTAAATGATGAACTAGTCGGAATGTTTGTTGCAGGAAAAAGTAGAACTGCGGGTTTTTTCCCGGAAGATGTACAGTCTTTAGCTACGTTTTCTAATCAATTAGCTAACGTAGTTAAAACAAGGATATTGATTTCTGAACAGGAAAAAAGAATGATTTTAGAAGAAAGAAATAGAATCGCACGCGAAATTCACGATGGTATTGCGCAAACATTGGCAGGGGTGATATATCAACTAGAATCCGCACAGAAAAAATATCGTGATAAACCAATAGATATGCAACAAATAGTAGAGAAAAGTATAAAAGATTTAAGAGGAAGCTTAGGAGAAGTTCGCTATTCTATTTATGCTTTAAAACCATATCCGACACAACAATTAGGGCTAAAGCAGGCGATAGCAAGTAAAATAAAGTCTTTAAAACAAGAATATGAACTAGATATTACATATCATGAAAGAGGTCATGCACGTGCACTTAGCTTTTCAAAAGAAAGAGCTATTTTTGATACATTACAAGAGAGTTTGCAAAACATTGTAAAACATGCACAAGCAGACAAGACTGATGTTTTACTTAGCTATCAAAGTGAGCACGTGCTTTTAAGGGTTAAGGATAATGGGGTTGGTTTTTCACTATTTGAGTCTATGGTTAAAACGAAGAATGAGCCACATTATGGTATATTACATATGAATGAACAAGCTGAACAATTAGGGGCTACTTTACAGATTGATAGTTCTGTAGGGAAAGGGACAGAAATTACACTATTAATTCCAGATTCACAAACAAGGGGTGCGTAAAATGATTAAAATATTAGTAGTGGATGATCATGCTTTTTTACGAGACGCAATTCGGAGCATACTAGAGGATGAATCTGATATGAACGTGGTTGGAGAAGCTAGCTCTGGGGACGGAGTATTGGAAAAAGTAGAAGAATGCAGACCAGATTGTATTTTGATGGATATTAATCTTCCTGGGAAAAATGGTATTGAAGCTACAGAGTTGGTGAAAAAAAATTATCCGAATTGCCGAGTACTTGTGTTTACAATGTATGAGCATGATGAGTATTTAATGGATGCACTCCAAGCTGGTGCTGATGGGTATTTATTGAAAGATTCATCATCGGAGCAGGTAGTAGCAGCAATTCGGATGTTATATCGAGGTGATTCAGTTATTCATCCGCGTATGACTAAAAAATTAATTACATATCATCAGCAAAAAATGAAAGTAGAATCAAATGAAAATGAACTGACGGAACGTGAAAAGGAAATTCTCTTTGAATTAGTAAAAGGACTTAGTAATAAAGAAATTGCTGAAGCTCTGTATATTAGTGATAAAACAGTTAAAATTCACATCAATAAAATTTTTAAAAAACTAAATGTGAAAAGTCGGTCGCAAGCGGTGATTTATGCTGTTCGAAATCAATTGGTTCCGTTGGATTAAATAAGAGATGTTTAAAAGAACTATCGTGTTTCTTTATTCTATATTACAAAGAATAAAGAGCAAGATAGTTCTTTTGTACTATGTAGACATAGAATCATTAGAAAAAAGATACGCCTTTCGTTTAATTTTCAGAAAAGTTAGAATGTGGAATAATAAAAATAGAATTATTGCTTAAAGCTACTAATAATTCATGTTGTAAATCATTGTAGTTGGAAACAATTTATGGGGGCTTTTATAGAAAGAAGATTAGAAGTGTGGGGATGGCGGTAGTAGTGTTGGAGATTTTTGATCCTTTTAAATAGATCCAAGGTTGATAGAATTGCCAATGCTACATAGGAGCTCAGAAGATTTATTTTAGAAAAAATAATTTTAATAATAAGGAGATGCGCTATGAAGAAGGGGAAATTCGGAAGAATACTTATCGGAACGCTAACTGTTGGTATGTTAATGTCTCAAGGAATTCCATATAACGTATTGGCAGAAGAAGTAAATACATCTACTTTAACTGGAATTGATGATGCAAGTTCTATATTGAAAGGACTTACAAAGGAACAACGTAATGCTTTAAAAACACTAGATACAAAACCTGGTTTTGTTATTTCACCAGGCATTAATACAGCAAGTCCTGATAATGTGAATGTGATTGTAGAATTTAAGCAAGCACCTAGCAAAATCGAGATGTTAAAACAAGCAGCTAAAGGGAAAAAAATAGCTCTTTCAACTGCAGAACAAAAGGTGGAAGCATCGCATAAAGGATTTAAAACTGAGCTTGAACAGCTTCAAAAAAAGAAAGATAAGGGGCCGGATTTTAAAACTGCCAAAATAACAAGAGAATATAAGAATGCTTTTAATGGTGTGGCAATGTCGTTACCTGCGAATATGATCGAAGATTTAGTTCGCACTGGTATTGTTAAGCGTGTATGGGAAGATCGTGAGGTCAAAATTGATTTACCGAAAGAAACAGCTAAGACGGCTGCCGAACCCAAAATGGCAGATAGTGTACCACAAATTGGTGTGGACAAGCTGCATGATGAAAAAATAACAGGAAAAGGAATTAAGGTAGGTGTACTGGACACAGGTATTGATTATAACCACCCTGATTTAAAAGATGCTTATAAAGGGTATCGTGCAAAGCAAGGTGAAGATGCAAGCAAAATAGATCCGAACTCAATAAAAGGATGGGATTTTGTTAATAATGATGCTGATCCAATGGAGACAACGTATAAGGATTGGCAAAATTCTGGAGGATATCCTGAAATTTATGATGGAAGTGCATACTATACATCCCACGGTACTCATGTAGCTGGGACAATTGCTGCAGACAAAAAGAATAGTGTGGATTATGCAGTTACGGGAGTCGCTCCGGATGTAGATTTATATTCATATCGTGTATTAGGTCCATATGGAAGTGGACAAACAAGCGGTATTCTTGCTGCGATTGATAAAGCAGTGAAAGACGATATGGACGTTATCAATTTATCATTAGGTGCGTCTATTAATGATCCTTTATATCCTACTTCTATTGCAGTAAACAATGCGACGTTAGCTGGTGTTGTTACAGTAGTAGCGGCAGGTAATAGTGGTCCAGAAGAAGGTACCCTTGGATCACCTAGTGCAGCAGCACTTCCAATTACAGTTGGAGCAAGTGACGCTGCGATGACTATCCCGACATTTTCCGCCGATGCAGCTGATTTACATGTGGATAAAATGATGCTACTTGGAAAAAGCTTTACTGATAAGATTGAAGATTTGAAAGGTCAATCATTATCTGTTGTATATACAGGTCTTGGGAAAATAGATGATTTTAAAGGGAAAGATGTACAAGGAAAGTTAGCGCTCATCCAGCGCGGTGAGATTACATTCGATGAAAAAATTAAAAATGCTAAGGAAGCAGGTGCAAAGGCGGTAATTGTATATAACAATGTAGATGGTGAAATTACAAGTTACCTTGGGGAAAGTACTTCATCTATTCCATCGTTCCGCTTAACAAAGGCAGATGGTGAGAAATTGCAAGCAAAAGCTGTCCAAGGAGATGTCTCTTTAACATTTGGAGAACTGAGTAACACAAAAACAGAAGGAGATCACTTAGCTGATTTCAGCTCTCGCGGTCCTGCAAGTAAAACAGATGATATTAAGCCGGATATTGTAGCGCCAGGTGTTTCTATTTTCTCAACTGTTCCTGAATATATTAATGATCCAAAGGATGGAGAAAATTATCCGGTAGCGTATGGACGTATGTCAGGTACATCTATGGCAACTCCTCATACAGCGGGGGTGGCGGCACTCATTTTACAAGAACATCCAAACTATAGTCCGTTTGAAGTAAAAGAAGCGCTTATGAATACTGCAGTTGACTTAAAAGAGGCACGCTCTGTATTTGAGGTAGGATCAGGCCGAATTGATGCGTATCGTGCAGTTCATGCAGATACAGCTATCGAGGTTATCGATAAAACATCAAACGTTGTAAATGATGAAGAAGTAGAAATTGAAGAAAAAACAGGGTCTATTGCATTCGGGTATAAAAACCAATTGGGAAATGGACCTATTAAAGATAGTCGAAAAGTCTTAATTAAGAACAGCAATAAAACAGACGAGAAAGAGTTTAAATTAGAAGTAGAGTTTTCACCAACAAGTGTAGGTGTGCAAGATGCAGCGAAGAATGGTGTGAAGCTGAACGTACAAGATTCTATTAAAGTAGCTCCTAGTACATCAGGGGAAATTAGCCCTGAAATTATCATTCCAGAAAACGCTGAATTTGGTAGATATGAGGGATATATTCATATTTCAAATAAAAAAAATGAAAAAGAAGTATATCAAGTGCCATTTGCAATTAAATTCACAGAAAAAGGAATTGAATCTGTAGATTTGCTGAGAGATGCAATGGCAACAGATACATCTAACTTCCATCCATTTATGGAAAGGCCGAGTTCACCGCTGACATTTAAATTGAACAGTCCACTTGAAACTATCGATGCAGTGGTGAAGGATCGAAAAACAGGAAAGGCATTAGGAATTGTGGGGACAATTAATGCTAGCAGTCTAACACCAAATATTGAATATATCATGTTCGATGGTATGGGTGGCTATGTATTCCCGTTTACAGGAGATCCAAATCATCCAATTGGAGACAAGCGAGTTACGTTGCCTGATGGAGATTACCAACTTGATTTCATTGGATATGACAAAGAAGGGAAACCTTATACAAAAGGAGATAGCGTAATTATTGATAATATCAAACCTGAAATGAAATTTACCGATGTAAAACCTGGCGTTCATGAGGTAAATGAATCTATGTTCAAAGAAGAAGATGGTCAGCGTGCATTATGGGTACATGGTAACATTTATGATTCTACGATAGATGTATTAAAGGCAAAAGGCCTTCAGTATGACCAAAAAACTAATGAAATTGTATATTACCAAAACTCTGCTTTTCCGTCAGGTTGGTTGAATACAATTCAAGCCAATGGTGATTTTAAATTTGGTGTACTTCCAGAGGAAATCAATGAACCGCTTAATTTAAGGTTATTTGGATATGATCTTGCAACTGCATCAAATATGGCAAATGGATTTAAAGATTATGTCTTTGTTAAAGAGGGAACGGAATACGCTGTCCCAAGCTATGACAAGGATAAAGTTAAACTAGGAGAAAAAATTACATTAACTTTAAATCTTAATAATGTGAAACAACTTATGTCAGGTACATTTGAGATTCCTTATAGTAAACAGTTATTTAAATTTGTAGATGTTAAACCAAACCCAGCACTTGCAGAATATGCAAAACAACATGGATTAAATATTAAATTAGAAGATCCAGTGATAAATGAAGAAGGAAACTGGGAAAACAAGGTGAAAGTTGGTGCATCTTTAGAAGGAACAGAATTTAAAGGTCTAGATGGAGACGCACCATTTGTAGATGTTACATTTGAGATGACGAGTGACGAGTATTTTAATAATTTAACAGCATTTGGAGTAGATAAATTCTCTTATACAAAAACAGGTGCATCAGAAGGCATTGAGATTCCTGTGTTTAAAGATAAATCCTTTTCTATTATTTCGAAACATGCAATGGTTACAGGATATATTGGACCAGAAGCTTTCTTAACTGAAGAGGGGTATTTAGGTAAGAATGACTACACAAAACTAGGAGCAAAAGTGTATGCAGTTGGTAAGGATGGAAAGAAATATACAGGAACGGTTGATGATAATGGGCAATTTGAAATTCATAGTGTTCCAGTAAGTGATACAGAATATAATATTTTCGTAGAAATGCCAGGTCATTTAAATAGTAAATTAACTACAAAAATAGGGAAAATGCAGGATGGAGAATTAGTGGGACAAAACTTTAGAGCTGATATGGATGACAGCCTTGCAGGTGATGTAAACGGCGATAAAATGGTAGATATTCAAGATGCTAGAATAGCAGCTCTTTCATATGAAAAAGGAAAAGTGGCTGTAAAAGATGGAGATGTCAATCAAGATGGTGTTGTAAATGAAACGGATATTCGTTTTATTGAGAAGAATTTCTTGAAAAAGGGTCCAGATGCCAAAGAAAATCAGAAACCGAAAGAAAATGTAGGGCCAGTGACGTTAGATAAAATCTTACGTTCCATTGGATTAGAGCCAAAAAAATAAGTGGGCACAATTCTAGAGTAAACTAAGTGATAAAACAATGAGTATAGAATTAAATAGGATTTACTAACAATGGACCGGTAATGATTCGATGTAACATTACCGGCTATTCTTAAAGTGATAGTTATTTGTATACATGAAGTAAATAGTTTAACGTTGGTTAGGTTTCGTTATGGGGAATATTATTTGTTTAATTAGTATTGTTTGTGGGATGGAAATAAGGTTTGGAGTTTGAACTTTAAAAATAGGGGGACTTGTGAAATGAGTATTAAGAAAAAACTTGGTATGGGTGTTGTAACTGCAGGGCTTGGTTTATCTTTAATTGGCGGGGGGACATATGCGTATTTTAGTGATAAGGAAGTATCACAAAACACGTTTGCAGCGGGTACTTTAGATTTGAGTGTTAATCCTGAAGTTGTTATTAATGTCGACAATATTAAACCAGGTGATGAAATGGAACGCGGTTTTCAATTAGTTAACAAAGGAACTTTAGCGATAGGAGACGTGAAACTTCTTACAGATTATAGTGTAATCGATGCTAAAGGAGATAATGGAAGTGCTGATTTGGGTGATCATATCCGTGTCGATTTCTTATGGAATTTGGATAAAAATGAGGTTCCAATTTGGTCTACTACATTATCTGAATTAAAGGTAGCTACGCAAAACGGAAGTATTCCTGATCTTGTACAAAAAGGTGTTGTAGACCGAGAAGGAAATGGACTTGCTCCTGGTAATGATGATACTTTCTATGTAATGTTCACATTTGTAGATAGCAATGAAGAGCAAAATGTATTTCAAGGAGATTCATTAAAATTAAATTGGACTTTCAATTCAATGCAGACAAAAGGTGAAGAGAGATAAAGATAAATGTTATATATAAGAATAAATTGATGAAGAATTGAGAAATAAAATTTTTAATAGTGTAAGGGTTGATTTAGTGAATCAACCTTTTTTGTGTTTTGAGAGAAAATTATGCTTGGATTATTTGAAAAAAAATAAGCTTGAAAGTTACGTTACGTCATCTTTTATACTTAAGGAAACAAGGAGTAGAGGGATGGTGTATATAATTTTGAAAAGTATGTGGGGATGGAAAGAAATTTTATATTTATTTGTGTTTGTATTTATTATTGTTCCAGTAACTGTTGAATCTCTTTTTTATGACTATGCTTTAAAAATAATAGGGAACTCATTATATGCTGGAGTATTAATGGGATTTATAATGGCAGTGATATTTACTACTGTAGTTTATCTTTTTTGTATAAAAAGATATAAGATCTCGTGGAGAGATATTGGAATTCGGAAGCTTTCATGGAAAGATTTCTTATGGACATTTGGAGCGGTTATTTTCTTAATTGTAGTTAGTATTGCTGTATTAATGATAATGGAGAAAATGGGTATTTCTTTTGAAAATAGTAAAACAGAAACGGTCCAAAATGATAAATCAATATATTCATTCTGTATCGCGGTAATTGGAGCAGCAGTTATATCACCAATCTATGAAGAGATTTTGTATCGAGGGGTTTTTTATACGTTTTTTCGTGATAAATATGGTATATGGGGCGGAGTGCTTATAAGTTCCATAATATTTACCGTTGTTCATATTCCAACATATAACACATTACCAGTGAATTTTTTTAGTGGAGTAGTATTTGCGTGGTTATATGAGAAAACAAATTCTATTTTATCAGCTATGATTGCCCACGCATTATTCAATTTTATAGCAGTACTTCTCACATTTATGTCGAATTAAGAAGATATATAGGAGGGATACATATGGAAATAGCTGTAGAACGTGTTTTTACGAAAGAGATCTTAAGAAGAGCGGCAAAGGCATTTCATGTAACAGTGGAAGAGAAGCCGCTTGGAGATTTTGAAAATTATATTTTTAAGGCGAAGGGAGATAATGATGAGGACTATGTATTACGTTTAACGCATTCTTCGCATCGCTCTAAAAAAGAAGTTGAAGCTGAACTAGATTTTTTACGATATGTTGCGGAGCATGGGGCAAAGGTAGCAGGACCTCTTAACTCAACTTCTCAAAATCTTGTAGAAGAAATTGGAGCGGAAGATAGCACTTTCTTTTTTGCTTCTTTATTTACATATGCAAAAGGTGAGCAAGTAAAAGGGGAAGGATCGCCTTATTGGGGAGATGATTATTTTGAAGCATGGGGAAAAGCGATTGGACAACTGCATCGCCTAACAATGAGCTATCCTAAAACAGACTATCGTGATACGTGGGAAGAAGACGAAAGTGGGATTGTTAATGAATTAGAAGATGATCAAGTGAAAAAGATTGCAGCGGTATTAATGGATGAAATAAAGGTTCTTCCAATTGAAAGAGAAACGTTCGGCCTTATGCACGGTGATATCCATCCCGGTAATTTTCATTATGATGGTAAAGAGCTAACAATCTTTGATTTTGATGATGCGGCTTATAATTACTTTATACATGATTTAGCGATGGTTCTCTATTACTCTGTTCTATTTACACCATGGACAGCGGAAGAGAAGACAGACTTTGCTCGTAAACAGCTACAAGTGTTACGAAAAGGCTATGAGCATGAGCACAGACTGGCGGATAGTTGGTATGAATCGTTACCGTTGTTTTTACGTCTACGTGATGTTGGTTTATACGGTACACTTCAAAAGAAGTTTAAGGGGAAAGATATGCCAGATAACTTCCGAGAATTATCAGAAGAGCTATATGAAAGAATTATAAAAAGAGAAGCAATTGTGAATATATAATACATTTAATTCGAAACAAAGTATATAAAACAAATATATACTTTGTTTTTTTATACAAAAATATGTTTACTTTATTAAAATAATATTGTCCTAGATTCAGTATACACTTATAATTTTATATATATTCTGAATATTCTTTATAAAGAAGGAGGGGGAATGTTGGAAGCTTTCGTGAATTGGTTAAATAATATTGTTTGGAGTCCAGCACTTGTTTATTTATGTTTAGGAGTAGGTTTATATTTTTCCATTCGAACGAGGTTTTTACAAGTAAGGCATGTAGGAGAAATGGTGAAGCTGACATTTCAAGGTGAAAAATCAGAGGCTGGTGTTTCTTCATTTCAAGCGTTAGCGCTTTCGTTATCAGGACGCGTTGGGACGGGGAATATAGCTGGGGTAGCAACAGCGGTTGCCTTCGGTGGACCAGGAGCTGTATTTTGGATGTGGGCAGTGGCCTTTTTAGGAGCAGGATCAGCTTATATAGAATCTACATTAGCGCAAATATATAAGACGAAACATCAAGGACAGTTTCGTGGTGGACCTGCTTATTACATTGAAAAAGGTTTAGGTGTGAAATGGTATGCATTAGTATTCGTTGCAGCGACAATTCTTGCAACGGGGCTTTTACTGCCAGGTGTGCAGGCAAATAGTATTGCTGTAAGTTTAGAAACAGCTTTTGGAATTAACACTACCGTATCAGGGGCTTTATTAGTTGTTGTACTAGCTATTATCATCTTCGGTGGTGTAAAGCGAATTGTTAACGTTGCACAAGTTGTCGTACCGTTTATGGCAGTTGGTTATATTTTAGTAGCTTGCGTTATTGTTGCTATGAATATTGAAAAGTTGCCAGAAGCATTTATGCTAATTATAAGAAGTGCTTTTGCATTAGAAGCGGCTTTCGGTGGTATTATCGGTTTAGCAATTTCTTGGGGAGTAAAACGAGGTATTTATTCCAATGAAGCAGGGCAAGGAACTGGACCACATGCAGCAGCTGCTGCGGAAGTATCACATCCAGCTAAGCAAGGTTTAGTGCAAGCATTTTCCGTTTACATTGATACATTATTTGTTTGTTCAGCAACAGCATTTATGATGATTATTACAGGCATGTATAACGTATTTGATGCAAGCGGAAAAAACTTTATCGTAAATAAATTAAATGGTGCTCAGCCAGGACCGGGATATACACAGGCAGCGGTAGAATCTGTTTTCCCTGGATTTGGAAACGGTTTCGTTGCAATTTCGTTACTATTCTTTGCATTTACAACAATTATGGCATATTACTACATTGCAGAAACGAATATTGCGTACTTAAATCGTGATAAAGACCGCCCTTGGCTGTCTATGATATTAAAATTTGTATTTTTAGGAGCTGTATTCTACGGCTGTATAAAAACAGCAGCAACGGCGTGGGCGTTAGGTGACATCGGTGTAGGAATTATGGCATGGGTAAATATCATTGCGATTTTATTATTACAAAAACCTGCATTAGTCGCATTAAAGGATTATGAAAAGCAGAAAAAAGAAGGAAAAGATCCAGTATTCGATCCAGGGCCATTAGGAATTAAAAATGCTGATTTCTGGGAGCATGAATACGGAAAAGATAAGAAAGAAGAAGTATCTTAATAGAATAGAAGTGAAAAAGCAAAGGGAAAATCCCTTTGCTTTTTTTATGGACAAAATGAGGCTGGAAGTTATTTTTTTTCCTATTTTTGAATATAAAAAGAATGTACATGCTTTGTTAGTGGAAGGGGGGAGTATGTTGATAGAGTTTCGTAATGTAAATAAATATTATGGCAATTTTCAAGTTTTAAAAGATATTAATGTGCAAGTGAAAAAAGGTGAGGTGGTAGTAGTTGTTGGGCCTTCAGGATCAGGAAAAAGCACGTTGCTTCGGTGTATAAATCAGCTAGAGACAATTACAGATGGAGAGTTAATTGTACAGAATACAGAGGTACACAATGTCAAAACAGATATGAATGAATTACGCCGAAATATCGGGATGGTCTTTCAACATTTTTATTTATATCCACATAAAACGGTTCTTCAAAATATTACACTAGCACCTATTAAAGTAAATAAAGTTTCAAAAGAGGAAGCTGAGCAAACAGCGATGTTTTATTTAGAGAAAGTAGGAATTCCGGAGAAGGCTAGTGTATACCCGCATCAATTATCCGGAGGACAACAGCAAAGGGTAGCGATCGCTAGGGGGCTCGCAATGCAGCCGGAAATTATGCTATTCGATGAGCCTACGTCTGCTCTTGATCCAGAGATGATCGGGGAAGTACTTGATGTTATGAAGACGCTAGCTAAAGAAGGGATGACGATGGTCGTTGTCACGCATGAAATGGGGTTCGCGCGAGAAGTAGCAGATCGGATTTTATTTATGGATGATGGCAAAATCATTGAGGATACAACACCGGCGCAATTTTTTGCAAGTCCTGAACAAGAAAGAGCGCGTCTATTTTTAAGAAGAGTGTTAAATCATTAAAGGAGGAATTTTATGCTTAAAATGAAAAAGTTGTTTACGTTAATCGTATTCTTATGTTTATTCGTACTTGTCGTGGCCGGGTGCGAAAGTAAAAAAGATGAGGCGAAAGAAACGAATACGAAGCAAGGCGGGGCTGTTGAGCAAATTAAAAAGCGCGGGAAACTAGTAGTTGGAGTGAAGAATGATACGAACTTATTTGGCTTGAAAAATCCTTCGACAGGGGAGGTAAAAGGATTTGATGTTGATATCGCAAAGGCGCTTGCGAAAAAAATTCTTGGAGATGAAAAGAAACTAGAATTAAAAGAAGTAACGTCTAAAACGCGTATTCCACTACTGAAAAATGGTGATATTGATGCAATTATCGCAACAATGACAATTACGGAGGAGCGTAAAAAAGAAGTAGATTTTTCAGATGTATATTTTAAAGCAGGGCAATCATTACTTGTGAAAAAAGGAAGCGATATTAAAAGTATTGATGATGTGAAAAAGGGTGTGAAAGTGTTAGCTGTAAAAGGTTCAACGTCTACAAATAATATTCGTCAAAAGTCACCAGAAGCGACTGTATTAGAATTTGAAAATTATAGTGAGGCATTTACGGCGTTAAAAGCAGGGAAAGGCGATGTTTTAACGACAGATAATGCAATTCTTTACGGCATGGCAAAACAAGATTCAAATTATGAAGTTGTAGGGAAAATTTTTACGGATGAACCGTACGGAATTGCAGTGCAAAAAGGTGCAGGTGATTTAACGAAAGAGATTAATAGCTTGCTAAAAGATATGAAGGCGAACGGGGAGTACGACAAATTGTATGAGAAATGGATTGGGCAAAAGCAAGAGTAGTAAAGTGATATTTTAATGAGCGGAGCTGTATTCCCATTGATAAATAGTAAGAGGATGAGGGACGCTCATCCTCTTCTTGTAAAGAAAGAGGGGAGAATATGTGCCTGATTTTTCTATATTAACGAATAACATTGATATGTATTTAGAAGGCTTTAAATATACAGTGATGTCTAGTGTAATTGCATTAATAGGAAGCTTTATTTTAGGAGTAATTTTGGCTGTAATGCGTATTTCACCTATTCGTATTTTAAATTGGATAGGGTCAGCTTTTGTGGAGTTTGTAAGAAATATTCCACTCGTATTAATTGCATTTATATTTTATTTCGCTTTACCTGTAATAGGAATTACTTTAAATGGTTTTGTAGCAGGAACAGTTACGCTTACTGTATATACGGCAGCGTTTATTGCGGAAGTCATTCGCGCTGGTATTTTATCCGTTGCAAAAGGGCAAATGGAAGCAGCACGGTCTTCAGGATTAACGTATGTACAGGGAATGTATTATGTAGTCTTACCTCAAGCGATGAAAATCGTAATCCCTCCTCTAGGAAATCAATTTCTCAATTTAGTAAAAAACTCTTCCATACTCGGAATTATCGCGGGTACTGATTTAATGTATCAAGGAGATTTAATTTCAACGAAGACTTTTGTTACGTTCGATGTGTATATATTTGTCGGGATGTTTTATTTAATATTAACAATTCCGCTCAGTATGCTAGTGCGTTATTTAGAAAAACGCTTAGCAAAGGAGGCGGTGTAAATGGATTTTAAGGGAGCAATTACAGGAGATCATATTCTGTTTTTATTAAAAGGATTACTTATAACGTTAGAGGTAGCGCTCGTAGCAATTGTACTTAGCTTTATTATTGGTAGTGTAATAGGAATATTGCGCTACATGAAAATACCTGTCGTCTCACAAATATTAGGAATTATTGTTGAAGTAATTCGAAATTTACCACTACTTTTAATTATATTTTTCACGTATTTTGCACTTCCAGAAGCAGGCTTAAAATTAGAAATTATAACAGCTGTAATTGTTGCCTTAACAATATTTGAAGCAGCAATGATATCTGAAATTGTTCGAAGTGGTTTATTATCTATTGAAAAAGGGCAGATTGAGGCTGCAAGATCTTCAGGATTAACGTATGTTCAAGCGCTTTGGCATATTATTTTACCACAAGCATTAAGAAGAATGGTCCCGCCGCTTGTTAGTCAGTTTATTTCATTGCTGAAAGATACATCATTAGCAGTTGCTATATCACTGCCAGAGCTTATGCATAATGCTCAAATTATTAGCGGACAGAATGTAAATTATATGATTCCAACGTTTATAGTAGTAGCTTGTATGTACTTTATCGTAAACTATAGTTTATCAATTTTATCGAGAAGATTAGAACTTCGTTAACCTTTACAATATATGTAAAGGTTTTTCCTTGTTTAACCTTATTTTCCTCTAATTAGAATCTAAAACTCGCGATAATTCGATTTTTTATATTATTTTATCAGAAAAGTTTTAATTTTATATAGAAATTGTAATCGCTTTCGTGTATATTTTTATTATCAGAAAATTTTAACAAGATATAGGGGTATCGGTAGGGGGAGGATTTAGATGCAGCAACCAACGAATGAGAAATTACATCGTACGATGAAGAGTAGACATTTATTTATGATCGCACTAGGTGGTGTAATCGGGACTGGTTTTTTCTTAGGTTCAGGTTACACCATTAATCAGGCTGGACCAGGGGGAGCCATCCTTTCCTATTTAGTGGGCGGATTTATTATGTATTTAACAATGCTTTGTCTTGGAGAGCTAACGGTAGCAATGCCGGTTTCAGGTTCTTTCCAAAAGTATGCGACGAAGTTTATTGGACCAGGAACGGGCTTTATGATCGGCTGGCTATATTGGCTTGGCTGGGCAGTAACGGTAGGTTTAGAATTAACGTCAATTGGTTTAATGATGAAAAGATGGTTTCCGAATGTTGATGTTTGGGTATGGTGTCTCGTATTCGGAGTTATTTTATATGCTTCAAATGCAATATCAGCGAAGAGTTATGCTGAATTAGAGTTTTGGTTCTCTAGTATTAAAGTAGTTACAATTCTTGCATTTGTTGTTCTTGGTGGTAGTGCATTATTAGGATTTATATCATATGACGGAAAAGAAGCAGCACCTCTTTTCTCTAACTTTGTAAGCGATGGCGGATTATTCCCGAATGGACTAGCTGCCGTATTACTTACAATGATTACAGTTAACTTCTCGTTCCAAGGAACAGAGTTAATCGGGATTGCAGCGGGAGAAAGTGAAAATCCAGAAAAAACAATTCCACGTGCGATCCGTAATACAGTATGGCGCATTATGTTATTCTTCATTTTAACAATGACGATTTTAGTAGGATTGATTTCTTGGAAAGAAGCAGGGGTAATTGAAAGTCCATTCGTAGTCGTATTTGATAAAATCGGTATTCCATACGCAGCTGATATTATGAACTTCGTTATTATTACAGCGTTACTATCTGTAGCGAATTCAGGATTATATGCGGCAACTCGTATATTATGGTCACTTGCAAATGAAGGAATGGCACCAACTTCTTTCAAGAAAGTAAATAAACGTGGCATTCCAATTACAGCACTAGTTGTAACGATTGCGGTAGCTGGTCTTTCTTTATTCACAAGTTTCCTTGCAGAAGATACAGTATACATGTACTTATTATCTATAGCTGGTTTATCCGCTGTTTCAAGTTGGATCATTATTGCTCTATCTCAACTTCGCTTTAGAAGTCAGTATATAAAAGGTGGAGGAAAGTTAGAGGACTTAAAGTATAGAACACCGTTATATCCAATTGTTCCTATTTTAGCTTTAATTACAAATAGTATCGTTGTTATTAGTTTAGCGTTTATTCCAGAACAAAGAATGGCGTTATACTGTGGTATTCCATTTATCATTTTCTGCTATATATATTATTATATGAGTAAGAAACGAAAGAAGCCGATGAAAGTGGAGATGGAAGCGAAGTATGAAAATAAAAATTAAGCATGATGATATAGAGGCAGATTTATCGTATGGTCCATTAGCGATTGGAAAAGAAAATGGGTATTCTCCGTTACAATTACTCGTTTCTTCTATCGCAGGATGTAGTGCAATTGTCTTTCAAACAATTTTAGAAAAGAAACGTATTATATACGATACGTTTACAATCGAAACGGAAATTGGTAGAAGTGAAGCTTTATCAAAACCAGTTGAAAGTGTTCATTTGCACTATAAAATTAAAGCGCAAAACATTACAGAAGAGCAGTTGGACAAAGCACTGCAACTTGCAGTGAAAAATTGCACGATTGTTCAATCTGTAAAAGATAGTATAAAGGTTACGGAAACAATTGAACTAATAAAGTGAAACATAAAAACGTGAGAATACGGCTCTCACGTTTTTATGTTTTTAATAAAGGGGGAAATATGATGGAATGTTTAGGGTGTAAATTAGCAAGCGGAGAGGAAAAAATATATAAAGTATATGAAGATGAGTATGTAACATGCTTTTTAGATCATGAACCTTTCTATCCAGGACATACTTTAATTGTGCCAAAGCAGCATGTTGTAGAAGTGGACGAATTAGATGATGTTATAGCGAAAGCAATTATGGATGCTTCTAAGCTGATTGCAAAAGCGATTAAATCATTATATAAACCAGACGGAATTACGATTTGTCAAAATGGTGGAGTATTTAACGAGCTAACACACTACCATATGCATGTCGTACCAAGATATAAAGGGCGCTCATTTGCTGAGTTTTATACGGTACAATCGGGAGAAAAGAAGAATTATAATTTTGAAGAGACACAGAATTTGTGAAAAGAAGCGATAGAGCAAATACTGCTTACTAAAAAGGCGTAAGAGGAATGTTCTTAAGGGAACAGTCAGGAAAATTCTAATAAACAAAAGCCCAATTTCTCAGTTAAAATAGAGAAATTGGGCTTTTGTTTATTCTGTTATTAAATTTTATATATAAAAAGATTATGCAGTGTCACAAAGTATATCGCCCATTCGTTATATAGAGTGAGAGGAGGAATTATATGAAAGTCACAAACAACGATTATGAAAAGATGGAAGGGCTATATGAGTTGTACGAACAAAAAATTTATTATGTAGCGTATTCTATTTTAAATAATATTCAGCAGGCTGAAGATGCGGTTCAAGAGACGTTTATTACACTTTATAAGAACTTGGAAAAGCTCCATAGCTTGAGCACTGAAGAGCTTAAACGTTACATTTTGAGGGTCGTGAAAAACAAGGCGATTGATAGTTACCGGAAAAATAAACGACATGAAACATTTTTAGAAGAATATGAAAGAGAATCAATAGAAGCGGTAGATGAAAATATTGAAGAGTGGGAAAAACGTAAAATGTCTGAGGTTCAAATTGATACATTGCTAACAGAATTAAGTGAATCTAACAGACAGGTGTTTAAGTATAAAGTCTTCTATAACTTAACGTATCAAGAGATTTCAAGTGTTATGGGAATAACCGAGGTTAATGTCCGCAAGCAGTTTGAACGCGCTCGAAAACGAATCCAAAATATGATAGGAGGTATACAACATGACGAATTCAAAGAACTCCAAAGAAATATATGAACTTGCTGAAAAAATTGCTTTAGATGATTTTGATAAACTCGAAGAAAGACATGAATTTTCACATACATATACGCGCAAAAGGAAATTGTTTATGGAGGAAATGAAGCTGAAAGATGGACAACCGCAGAAAAAGCGTAAAAGACATCGTATGTTAATCGCTGCTGCTTGCTTATTAATCGGCATGCCGACAACCGTTTTTGGAGCAGTGAAAGTCTATAATATGATTGTTCAAAAACAAAATTATGAAGTAAATGTTTCGGTAACAAACAAAGACTCGAAAAAGGCGGACAAGTGGTATAAGTTGAAAATTGATAAATTACCAGAAAATATGGAAGCAATTGATGACAGTGCTATGAAATATTCATTTAAAGATAACTACGCAATGGGTGGATTTTCATTCGCACTTTGGAGAGTAGGGGGGAATTCAGATTTTCCAACTCTGTACTCGAAAAGTTATGAAGAAAAAGAGATAAATGGCAGGAAAGCAGTAATTGTTCATAAAGAAACTGGAAACAACAATGTAATGTTTGATAGGAAGGTCTTTCTCTTTTTTGAGAAAGAAGGGATTATGTTAGAAAGTTTTATTGGATCAGATATAAATGAAGAACAAATGATAGATGTGTTAGGGAGTATTTCACTGGAGCCTACGTCAAAAGGAAAGGCATCACATATATCAAATTATGATAAAAAGTATTTTAGCCAAGCAGATGAACCTAAAAAAACTAAGGTGATTCCTTTGAAAAAAGATAGCAAACGACTATTTCATATAGGGCAAAAGGTCCCAGTAACGATATCTATGGATAACAGCCAAATTGAATATGTGATAGAGAAAGTTGAAGTTTTTGATTCGATTAAAGATTTTAAACAAGATAACTTTTATGAACTTGGCTTAGGAATACTAAGCAGGAACCAAGCTTTGGATCAAGCCGGACAATTAATACCGTATAGACGGGATAAATATAAGGTTGGAAATGGTAAAGATTCAATTGATACATTAGTAGAGTCAAAATTAATTCGTCCTAAATTTGTCTACCTAATAACAACAGTGAAAAATATTGGTAAACAGGCGACAGAAGAAATCTATATGACTCCATCCATACAAGTGCTTAAAGGTAAAGGTAATGTATGGAATTACGCTGAAAGAGATGGAATTGCGGAAAAAAATATTATGACGGGCGAAGTCGATTATTTAGAACCTCACGGAGATGGAAAAAGCTTTTACAATATTGGTAGTATCCTACCTGGCCAAACGATGAAAGTTAATTTAGGTTATTTTGTGGATGAGGATAAACTAGATTCAATTTTCCTTGATGCTTTCCGTTACAGTGGTTTTAGTGGAACTGAGAATATGAATTCGAAAAATCGTTGGTGGTTTGACATTCGTCAATAATAAAACAATAGGAACAACGGGACGAAAAAAGCTGCTTATATTTAGCAGCTTTTTTCGTCTTCATACATATGTAAAACTTCTTTCGCACGCATAAGTAAACCATCTATCAATTCTTTCGGTTCTAAAATTCGTGCATCTTTTCCAAGTCTATAAAATAAAGGGGTAATAAAGTTGATTTCGCCTTTATCAATTGTTGAATGTATATATCCTGTCCCGTCTTCGTTTATTACCACGAATTCTTCAAGGTAAGGAACACTTTTACATTGGCGCACGCCTTCTGTCGTTAGTAAAACATGTAATTGGGTAGGAATGTGCACTACGTTAGAGCTAGAGGTAAACCATTCTTCTAAATTCATGAACGTACTTTCATTTTTTTCTGTTGATAATATAGAAAGAATACGATCAACACGATAGAGTAATACTTTTTTTCTCCTGAAGTCATAGGATGGTAAGTACCATAGCCCATCATGAGCGTATACACCGATAGGATGAACATGTTTTGTTTTTATCCCCGATTTAGATTCGTATTGAAAGTGTAAATTTTTATTTTCAATAGCCGCACTTAACACTGCGTTTAATAGAGGTGTATCAATTGTTCTCTTCGGATTCCAAAAAGCGATATAAGAACGTATTTTATTAACTTTCACTTTCGCATCATGTTGAAGAGAGCTATACAGTTTATGCGTAACGGAATTGATTTCTGTGTTAAAAGGCAAGTCTCTGTAGTAGCTTAAAGACTGAAAAGCAAAAAAGATGGAGACTGCTTCTTCTTCGGTAAATAAAATAGGCGGAATGACTCTAGTCGTTAATACTTTATAGCCTCCGTTACGACCTTGTTCTGCGTAAATGGGTAATCCCATATCACTTAAATCTAAAATATATCTATGGACAGTACGAACGGAAATATTAAATTCATCAGCTATTTCCTGAGCTGTAAATGTTCTTTTCGCAGAAGCAAATATAAGAATGTCTAGTAAACGTTTTGCTTTTGACAAATGTATCACCTTTTTCTTTTTAAACATGACATAAATTGTCATGTTTTATTGATAGTATATTGTTTACATCATAATGTTATCAAGATGAGATGCAAGGAGGAAAAAAGATGTCACGTGAAGTTGTTTTATTTATAGCCGCTAGTTTGGATGGATATATTGCGAAAGAAAATGATGATTTAGAGTGGTTAATGGAAACCGAAGGAGAGGGAGATAACGGTTATACAGAAATGTATGAAACGATTGATACAATAATTATGGGGAAAAGAACGTACGATTATGTAGTAGAACATACAGAAACATTCCCCTACTTAGATAAAGCATGTTATGTTTTTTCTCGTTCAGAAAAAGGCTCAGACGGAAACGTTGAGTTTATAAATGAAGATGTAGTGGAGTTTACTAAAAGGTTAAAAGCACAAGAAGGATCTAAAATATGGATGGTCGGTGGAGGGAGTTTACTGAAAGAGTTCTTTAAGAATAATCTAATTGATGAATATATCGTTACGATTACACCGCATATATTAGGTTCTGGAGTTCTGTTATTTCAAGACAAGAATCCAGAAATTAATTTAACTCTAACGGATACGAAACGTTTTGGGCAATTTGTAAATTTATATTATAAAGTAAAATGATAAAGAAACACGACTACCATCAGTAGTCGTGTTTTTGTATAGATGGCAATGAAATGATAAAACAAGACCCATGATCGACTTCGCTCGTTACAGTAATATTCCCGCTGTGTAGTTCTAAAATTTCTTTCACGATAGATAGTCCTAAACCAGTTCCACCTGTAGCGCGTGATCTAGCTTTATCAACTCGATAAAAGCGGTCGAAAATGTGAGGGAGGTCTTCAGGCGGAATACCTTCACCTTCATCTTCAATTGTAATGGAGATACTTTTATGTTCTTCCGTAACAGAAATGTTTATATGAGAATGTTCGTTTGAATGTCTATAAGCGTTATTTAAAATGTTCACTATAACTTGTTCAAATCGCTGTTCATCTAAGCTTACTACCAGTGTAGGAGGACAAAAGAAGGAAACTTTAATATGTCTTTCTTTATACATGGCGTTTACTTTTTCGGCTATGCGAGTAAGGAAGGTGTGTAAATGTACTTCTTTTACTTGAATAGAGAAGTTATGTTGTTCTATTTGTGCAAGTGAAAATAAATCTTGAACTAAGTTTGTAATGTAATCAGACTCATCTTTTATAATAGATAAATATCGCAAACGTTGCTCAGGAGATGTGGTTTCTTTTAAAGCAATGTCAGCATAACCTCTTACGTATGTTAACGGTGTTCGTAATTCGTGAGCAACACTTGCTAGAAATTCACTTCGCTCTGTTTTCATATAATGTAAATCATTAGCAAGCGTTTGAATAGATGATGCTAGCTCACCAATTTCATCATTTCGAGTAGTTGTTAATGAAACAGATAAGTCGCCTTTACTCATTTTTTCAGTGGCATGTTTCATGTGTAACAATGGTTTTGTTAACAACCGTGATAAGAGAAAGATGGTGATGGCTGTTAATAGAAAAGTAATGACTCCAGCAATAATGAATTGTCTTGTTAGCCCGTTAACCATTTCCTCGATTGATTCCGTTCCGAGAAACATATATACGTAGCCTTCTGTTTTGCCTGCCACTATAATAGGACTAACTGTACATATATAATTAGATGTTTTCCAATGATTTTCTATAATTGCTCCGTCATGATCTGTCCGTGTTTGCATCTTTTCAATATGCTTTTTTATAGTAGTATTTATTTCATTAGATTTAGCTAGCACATCCTTATTGGCATTTGTAATAACGACAGTGGTTTCGGCTTCAGATTCCATTAGTGCAACATGGGAGATTGTTTGCTTATCAAAATACTTTTCAAGGACATCTCGGTGACTATTTCCACGCTTTAATAAAGCTGTCATTTCTTCATTTACTCTATTGTTGACAAGGCTATAATAAAGCAAGACAAATAGAACACTTTCGATTAAAAGTGTAACAATTAAAAAATAAAATCCGAGTTGAATAGAGATTCGCTTCATCGTTTTGCTCCTTAATCTACAGTATCAATCCATCGATAGCCGACTCCGTAAACAGTTTTTAAATGGTGATCAATAGGGAAATTTACTTTTCGTAATTTATCACGCAAATTACGAATATGTGAATCGACTGTTCTATCTTCTGTATTTGTATTTAATCCCCAAATTCTTTCAATGAGCTGATCGCGGCTTAACACGTAGTTCACATGACGTAAAAATAATCCGAGTAAAGAGAATTCGATTGGAGTGAGAAGAAGTTCTTCATTATAGACAGAAACGAAATGCTTTGCCTCATCCCATAAAATGCCGTGATATTGGATTTGAGCGTGTTGATTCGTTCGCCTTAAAACAGCTTCAATTCTTGCGAAAAGCTCTTCTTCATGGAAAGGTTTCGTTACATAATCATCCGCTCCAAGTTTTAACCCTTGGATGACATCTACCGTTTGATCACGAGCCGTTACCATAATGATGGGAACGTTACTAAAGGATCGAATTCTTTTGCACGTTTCCCACCCATCCATCTTTGGCATCATAATATCGAGTAAAACAAATTTGAAGTTTCGATTTTCTATATGTGAAATAGCTTCTTCCCCGGATACTGCACATACGCAGTTGTATCCGATTGGAGTAAGATAAAGCGTTAATAATTCAAGCATTCTCGGCTCATCATCTACGAGTAGTATATCGACCATAGAGTACCTCCGCATTTGTAGTTATTACTTAAATTGTAAGTCAAAATCATGAAGAAATGGTGCAGATTATCATGCATCTGCATAATTTCTTCAGAATTGCTTGTTATTGTAAAGTTGAAATTTCATTTTAGGTAATCATATTGGCTCGAAAACGATTCATACGGAGGCGGTATAGTGAAAAAGATGACCCGAATTTTAGGGATAACAATAATTGCGGCGGCTGGTCTTGCGGCGTGTGGGCAAACGAACACAGATCATAAAAATCATGAATCTAAAGAAGAGAAGAAAACAGAGCAAAAGGAAATGAAAATGAAAATGAAGCAGGAGGTAAGTGCGCCGAAAGAAATGAATAAAGGGGCATCGAATGATGTATTAACGACGAGTTTAAAAAATGTAACGAGATTAAATACAAATGACCCTATGCAAATGGCAGTATTAACTTCGCAAACGATATGGCCAGCAACGCATAAAGAGAATCAGCCAGGCGCTGTTATTTTAGTACCAGTAAACGAGTGGCAATTAGGTATTGCAAGTGCGGATCTTATTCACCATCCGAATAACGGGCCAATTTTATTTATAGAAAAAGAAAAGGTACCCGAAATGACGTTAAAAGAAATAAAACGATTAAATCCGCTCGGAACGAAAGATGGAACACAAATTATGTTGATGGGGGATGTAGGTCCATCTATCCTTGAGCAATTAAAAGCATATAAAGTAAAGCAAATAAAAGAAACGGATCCAGCTAAATTTGCTAAAGATGTGGATAAAGAATATGCCGATATAACAGGTAGCTATCCAAATAGTGTTATTATCGGTTCGTCTGAAGAAGAAGGGCGTTTATATACAACACCAGCTGTAAATTGGATTTCTCATATGCCAGAACCGCTTTTATATACAGAAAAAGATAAAGTGCCAGAAGCGACGATAGAGGCATTAAAGATGAGAAAAGATAAAGCGAATATATATGTATTAGGACCAGAAAAAATCATTTCAAAAGCAGTAGAAAAAGAGTTAAGTAAATACGGAAAAATAACGCGTATTAGTGGAGAGACTCCAACAGAAAATTCGGTTGCATTTGCGAAGTTTAAAGATGAAAAAACGAAATTTGGATGGGGGTTTACAAAACCAGGTCACGGTTTATCATTTGTTTCAAGCAAAACACCAGACTTAGCAGTTGCAGGGGCACCATTTTCACATATGGGTAAACACGCACCTGTTGTATTGTTAGAAGAAGGGAAAGCTTCACAGCCAGTGTATGAATTCCTTGCTAGTATTCAGCCGAAGTTTAAAGATGACCCAACACTTGGACCGTATAACCACGGCTTCTTATTAGGAAGTACGAGTGATATTTCATTTGAAACACAAGGTATACTGGATGAAAGGTTAGAGATTGTTCAGGAAAGTGGTCAAGGGCACGGTGGACATTAATGAAATGAGAAAAGACGCTATGAAGGTAGCGTCTTTTTTTAGGAAACTTTTACATAGCGCAAAATCCTCTACTCGTTATATAATAGCCTTCGTGCAGTCGGCCTAGGTTTTCTTATGGAGAAAATCAAATGATAAAAGAGTAGAGGAGTGGTATTTTGTTTCAAACGATAAAAAATGACTGGTTCTCCAATGTGAAAGGGGATGTGCTGTCAGGAATTGTTGTTGCTTTAGCGTTAATTCCTGAAGCGATTGCTTTCTCAGTTATTGCAGGCGTGGATCCGACCGTTGGGTTATACGCAGCCTTTTGTATTGCAGTTACCATTTCATTTGTTGGCGGACGAACTGGGATGATTTCAGCTGCAACAGGTGCAATGGCATTATTAATGGTCACGCTCGTGAAAGATCACGGTTTGCAATACTTATTTGCTACAACAATATTAACCGGTATTGTCCAAATTATTTTTGGCGTGTTCAAACTGAGCTCATTTATGAAGTTTGTACCTAAATCTGTTATGAGTGGTTTTTTAAATTCACTTGGAATTTTAGTTTTTACAGCGCAATTACCACATTTTAAACATGCAACTTGGCAAATGTATGCACTTGTCGCATTAGGACTTGTAATTATATATGTATTTCCACGTATTACGACGGCTGTACCGTCTACACTTATTTCTATTATTATTGTGACAAGTATTGCACTTATGAGCGGATTGCAGTTAAAAACAGTAGGAGATATGGGAAGCTTGCCGAAAGAATTACCGTTCTTTAGCATTCCTGACGTACCTTTTACACTTGAGACGTTAGGGATTATTTTACCGTACGCAGTTATGCTTGCAATTATCGGTTTACTAGAGTCATTATTAACAGCTTCAGTTTTAGATGATATGACGCATACGGAAAGTAATAAACATAAAGAAGCACGTGGGCAAGGTATTGCAAATATTGTGGCTGGTTTCTTCGGAGGAATGGCAGGGTGTGCAATGATTGGACAATCTGTTATTAATATTAAATCAGGTGGACGAGGTCGTTTATCCACATTTGTAGCGGGCGGATTTTTAATCGTATTACTATTTGTTTTAGGTGACTATGTCGTTCATATTCCAATGGCAGCTTTAGTTGCAGTAATGATTATGGTTTCAATCGGAACATTTGATTGGAACTCTGTAACAACGATTCATAAAGTACCAAAAGGAAATGCGTTTGTTATGATCGTAACAGTTGTGATTGTCTTAATTACACATAATTTAGCATTAGGTGTAATTATTGGAACAGTAATTAGTGCGGTTTTATTTGCATTCAATATGGCAAAGATTCACGTGAAACATTTATATATTGAAAATAAGAAAATATACGAAATTCATGGTCAACTTTTCTTTGCATCTACAGCAGACTTTATAAATAATTTTTCATTCAATGAAGATGTGGAAGAAATTGAGTTGAACTTTACTTATGCGCATATATGGGATGATTCAGCAGTAGCTGCAATTGATAAAGTTATCATGAAGTATGAACAAAGTGGCGTGAAAGTAAGTATAACGGGATTAAATGAACGAAGCTCGAAGATTATTTCAAATTTAGCTACTTATAATAAAAGAATTGCTAGTTAGAAGCCTCCTTTTTAGGGGGCTTTATTATATAATACGGGTAGGATAACGAAAAGGGGATTCAGCATATGTACAAACAAATTATATTAGCATGTGACGGTTCTGAACATGCACTTCGAGCAGCGGAACATGCAACATATATTGCGAAATGTAGCGAAGAAACAAATGTTGAAGTTGTGTACGTAGTAGATAATAGAACGGCAAAATCAGATATTATACAAGGTCAAACAGATCTAGAAACAATATCGGCTAGTCGAAAAGATAAATTAAAAGAGATTGAAGGTTTATTAAAGAAAGAGAACATTTCTTATAAAATTACGATATTACATGGCGATCCAGGAGATACGATTGTTCAATATGTAAATACAGGAGACATAGATCTTGTTATCGCTGGAAGTAGAGGATTAAATACACTGCAAGAGATGGTGCTTGGTAGTGTAAGTCATAAAATAGCAAAACGAGTGAAATGCCCGGTGATGATTATTAAATAAATTGAGTGAGATACTCTGTAGTGTAAGCAGGACTTTGATATAATTCAAGGTCCTTTTTGGCGTATAAAAGGGGAAGGTATGGACATACTAGATACATAAGTTTTAGAAAATGTTAACTTACAAATTTGTAAGTTTGTTGTCAGAAAAATCGATGTTATGAAATTTTTCCCATTGGTAAAATAAGAGTATCAAAGGGGAGATAGGGAGGATGGAAGTAATGAAATCATTGCAAAATTTATCATATAGTCAAGGGGTAAGCTTAATTTGTTTAGGCGGATTTGCTGCATCTGTTACGTTAGCTATTTTAATAAAGATGGTTCATCAAATCTTTTAATTTTAGAGTAGGGAAGGAATTGGTTGTTATTAATAGCAAGAGAAGTATTATAAATAGAAAATAGCTCCTAGCATGTATCTTAGTGCTAGGAGCTATTTTCTTATTTCTCTGTTTCTGCTTTATCGCTTGTTACGCTAACTTTACCCCACTTGTATTGATCTTCTGGTGTATATTTATAATCTTTTACGCGATTATTTACACCTTTTAAGTCAAATTTATAATGAAGTGGAATTAATGGTACTTCGTCATGAACTAATTTTTGCCATTTATCGTAGACATCTTTACGGTACTTTTCATCAGCAGCTTCTGGAGAAATACCTTGTTTTAATAATTCTGTGTTTTTGTCAGTAGCCCAACGTGGGTAATTGAACGCTGCATCTTTAGCCCAAATACCAGAAGGATCTGGGTCAGATCCAGTTCCCCAAGCTGCCGCGAAAAGATCAACTTTTGGATCATCTTTTTTAATCATATCGTAGAATGAGTTAAATTCATGTAAGCGACCATCAAGAAGCTCTACTTTTAGGCCGATGTCTTTCCAAGATTGAATAAAGAATTTTGCAAGTGGTTCACTTACATCGCTACCACTCATTGATAAGAAATTAGCTTTAAATTCTTTACCATTCGGATCTTCACGGAATCCATCTCCGTTCGTATCTTTATAGCCAGCTTCATCTAATAATTTTTTAGCTTTCTCTATATCTTTATCATAGGCACCAGCTTTATTGTTATGATATTTTGGTAGAGATGGTGGAATTGGTGAGTTAGCCGGATAACGTAGGCCGTGATATAATTTTTCACCAATTTCTTTTCGATCGATAGCATACGCCATTGCTTGACGTACACGAACATCTTTAAATTTCTCCTTATCCATCACTACTTCTTCTTTTTCTTTATCCATATGGCCTAATTTAAAACCGATATAGCTATAGTATAAATCAGTTTTACCGACTAATTGTGCATTTTTTAATTTACTTACATTTGGATACTGATCTGCACTTACTTCAGCAATGTCAATATCACCATTTTTTAAGGACGCGTTAACAACGGAAGGGTTAACAACTTTTAAAACCATACTTTTTAGTTTTGGTTTTCCGCCATAATAATCATCAAAACGTTCAAATTCAACAGCTTCACCTGGCGTAATTTTCTTCACTTTAAAAGGCCCGAAACCAATTGGGTTTTTACGAATTTTATCAGATTCTGCTAATTTATCGATTGGTACATCTCCTAAGTATTTCTTATGAAGAGGATATGTCCAAAGTCCAGTTTTCACTGAAGGATTCGGTTCTTTAAATGTAATCGAAATTGTTTTTGGATCCGTTACCTTTATACCCGAAATTTTTTCGGCTTTTCCATTATGGTAATCTTCCATACCTTCAATCATTTGCATTTGAGTGTCATAGCGAGAACCAGCATATTGTTTGTTACCAATTACTAGATAAGAGTATTCTAAATCCTCAGCGGTAACAGGGTTTCCATCATGCCATTTTACATTATCTTTGATTTTTAATGTAATTGTCTTTTTATCTTTAGAAATTTCATATGTAGCAGCGCCATCATTCGTGTATTCCCAGTTTTCGTCATTTGATAATAAAGATTCATCGAAAATTGTAATGACTTGGTTATCAGGATCTCCTTCATATACAGCGAAGTTCAAAAGTCCTTCAAATGGTGTGTTAGAAACAAGACCATATGTTAATGAACCATCTTTAATTTCCTTTTTATCATTTTTAACAGATGCACTAAATTTATTTGTATCTACTTTTTTTGTGCTGCTCGTTTTTTCACTACCACCACTGCCCCCACATGCTGAAAGTAGTAATGTTGAAACGGCAAGTGTACTTAATACTTTGAAAAATTTTGGCTTATTTGTCATTTCTTCCACCCCTTATCCTTTTCTTTGTCTTGCGTCGGCCGAGCGGCGTAGCGCTTGACCAATAAAATTTATACACAGCATCAATGTTAAAATCATGACTGATGCGGGTAACCAAATCCACCATTTTTCTTGTAATACATCTGGATTTCTAGCATAACTAACAAGTGTACCAAGGCTTGGTGTACTTTCTGGTAGACCAAATCCTAAGAAAGTTAGACCAGATTCAATACCGATGTTTCCAGCAAGATTTAATGTAACGCTAACAATGATAATTGAACTTAAGTTAGGTAGTACTTGGAAAAGAATGATTTTCCAGTTTGGTGTTCCTAAAGTTTTAGATGCAGAGACATAATCTAGTTCTTTTTCAGTTAATACTTTTGAGCGAATTAATCTGGCCTTTCCTGTCCATAAGAACACGCTCATAATTAAAATGAAAGTAAAAATATTGAATGTAGGAACAAGTGTAATAAATACAATTACAAGCATTAAAAATGGTAAAACCATAACAAAGTCGATAATGCGCATAATGATATTATCAATAGCTCCTCCAAAATACCCGGCAATTAATCCAATTGAAAGACCAATTAAACAAGAAAGAATAGTAATTGCTAATCCAATTGTAAAAGAGTTCCGTGTACCAATAATAAGTTGGCCGAAAATATCGCGTCCTCCATAATCTGTTCCTAACCAATGTTCAGCAGAGGGGGGAGCATAAATAGCGAATAAATCAACTCGTACAATATCTTCTTGTTTCATAATAAAAGATGTTGCGTAGACTGCTAGTAATAAGATTGCTAGGAAAATAAGTGAAAACATTGCTAATTTATCTTTACGAAGTTCTCGCCACATAATAGAGAAACCAGAAGGGCTTTTTTCGTAATGAATAACTTCAGTTTGTTTTTCAGGGTTTGCTAACATAACGTCATCTCCTTTCTTTAATCAATACGAATACGTGGATCGACGATGCTTAGAATAATATCTGAAAGGAGAGTTCCAAGTAACGTTGCAAATCCAGTAAACATAACGAGTGCAGTTATTACACTAAAATCACGTTGAGAGATAGATTGTATAAATAGTTGTCCAATTCCTGGATAGCTAAAAATACTTTCTAAAAAGATGGCACCGCCAACTAATCCTGTAATTTCATAGCCTAAGAAGGCTGCAATTGGTAAGAATGAATTTCGTAAAATATGTCTAGAATAGATTTTTGATTCTGGAACACCTTTTGCTCTTACTGTACGAACAAAATCTTTATGTTTCGTATCAATAATTTCGCTTCGTAAATATTGAACAGTACCAACTGTTGCGATTAATGCCCCGGATAAAGCTGGTAGTAGCATGTGATTCAATTTGCTTAAATAGTAAGCAAATGTACCTGTTGCAACTTGAGGATCTACGCTACCGCCGGTTGGGAATATTGCAAACTTAAATCCGAATAGGAAGAGCATAACTAGTGCAAATATAAATAGTGGTGTAGCAAAACCTAGATAGTTGTAAAGGGTAATGAGTCGATCAGCCCATGTATCATTCCAACGCCCACTTATAACTCCCAGTGGTATGGCAATTAAATAAGTAAGAATAAGAATGACAAGTGCTAAAGATACTGTATTTCCAAGTCGTTCTCCAATTAAATCGGTTACTTTCATTTTATGTGCATAGGAAATACCAAAGTCACCTTGGGCTGCATTTTTAATCCAGCGAACATATTGTGTTGGAACTGGGTCATTTAATCCAAGCTTTTCACGTTGTTCTTCAATCACTTTTGGATCCGCTTTTGGATTCATTGCTTTGCCAGTTAAGGCATCGCCTGGCATTGCCTTAGCTAGTAGAAAGACAAGTACACTTAACACGAATAATTGCGGGATCATCACTAAAAATCTCCGTAATATAAACTTCCACATGTTTTATCACTCCCTTATGGTAATGCCACCCGGTGCGTTGGCGAGATTGCTTTTAAGTCATAAGCACGACCGTTTTCATTGAAATAATTTTCGTATGATTTCTCGTATTCAGAGCTTACTTGTTGACGGAGCTTACGCTGTCTCTCTCTGTTTTCAGGACGAATATCAGGAATTGCTGATATTAGGCGCTTCGTATAAATATGTTGCGGATTACTATAAATTTCTGCACTAGTTGCTTCTTCGACGATGCGTCCGCGATACATAACACCGATACGGTCACACATATGACGAATTACACCTAAATCATGACTAATGAATAAGTATGTTAGTCCGAGCTCAGCTTGTAAATCTTGCAAGAAGTTTAATACTTGTGCTTGTACAGAGACATCAAGCGCAGATACTGGCTCATCAGCGATAATAAGCTTAGGTTTTAATGTAAGAGCGCGTGCAATACCAATCCGCTGCCTTTGCCCGCCGGAAAATTCATGTGGATATTTATAAATTGACTCTGGATTTAGACCAACTTTATCAAGATATTCTTGAACCGCTCTACGTTCTTCATCAGGTGAGAGCTTCTCAAAATTTCGAAGAGGCTCAGCAATAATGTCGAGAACACGTTTCTTCGGATTTAATGATGAATAAGGATCTTGGAAAATCATTTGAATATCTTTTCGTTGTTCACGTAGCTCAGAGCGACTTAATTTTGTTAAATCTCTATTATTAAAATGAATGCTACCCTCTGTTGCTTTCGTTAAATGCATAATTGCTTTACCCGTTGTTGATTTGCCACTTCCTGATTCACCAACGATCCCATATGTTTCACCCGGTTGTAATTCAAAACTTACACCATCGACAGCACGCACGTAATCTAATGTGCGGCCGAAGAAGCCACCTTTAATTGGAAAATGTACTTTTAAATCTTCTACTTTAAGCAGTGCCATGAGTTACGTCATCTCCTTTCTTATCTTGGAAGTTGAAATGCTTGTAGCAAGTACAACGTACCCAATGGTCTGGTTTTACTTCATGTAAAATTGGATTTTCCTCGTGTTGATCAGGTCTAATCCATGGAATTCGAGCTTGGAAGCGACAACCTGTGCGAGGAAGCTTCGCTAACGAAGGAACCACCCCTTGAATTACATGCAATTTTTCTTTTTCACCATACGCAGATGGAATGGAGTGTAATAGAGAACGAGTATATGGGTGAAGAGGATTGTTAAAAATCTCTTCAACTTTTCCTGTCTCTACAACTTGTCCAGCGTACATAACGACGATACGATCGGCTGTTTCTGCGACAACACTTAAATCATGAGTAATTAAAATGATGCCCATTTTCGTTTGTTCTTGAATAGATTTTAGTAAGTCTAAAATTTGTGCTTGGATGGTTACGTCAAGAGCCGTTGTTGGCTCATCCGCAATAATGAGTGCTGGGTTACAAGCAATTGCAATTGCGATAACAATTCTTTGTCTCATTCCGCCAGATAATTCGTGTGGGTATTGTTTATATGTAAGTTCTGGTTTTGGAATACCAACTTGATGAAGTAGTTCTAAGGTGCGTTCTTTTTTTTCAACTTTTGAAAGGCTTGTGTGGTAGTCTAAGTTTTCTTCGATTTGTTTTCCAACTGTCATGAGAGGATCGAGTGCTGTAAGAGGTTCTTGGAAAATCATACCGATGTTTGATCCGCGTACTTTATTCATCTCTGCGGCTGACATAGTTAGTAAATCCTTATCTCTATAGTTAAGCTGCCCTTGTAATTTTGTATTTGCTTCATTATGCAATCGCATAATAGAAAGGGCAAGTGCACTTTTTCCGCAACCTGATTCACCAACTATCGCGACAATTTCATTTTCATGGACAGTTAACGAAACATCATCTACTGCTGCATGATAGTGATCTTGTATGCGAAAGGAAGTCTGTAAGTTTTCAATGCGAAGAAGTGGATTCTTCATGGCTATCCCTCCATCTTTTCAGAAAAGACTAAATATTTTGTATGTTGTTGTTATTTTAATATAAAATGACAATGTTTGACAAGTATAAGTTGAGAAAATATTCAAAAATCTTTTTATACAAAAATTGAATGCAGTTGTATTAGTAGTTGAAGTGTTTTGAAAACGCTAACATATATGTGAGAGGAAAATAAATCTTTTGTAAGAAAAAAGATTTATATGTAGAAAAAAGAGAGGTGTTCTGGAAAGAACAGTCTCTCTTTTTTTGATAAGAATAATATTAGTACTTAAGCTTGTTTTGGTTTTGCAGATCCTGTTTTTAAAGTAAGAGCAAGGAAGAACATTGCAAGTACACAAGATACAAGTAACAAGATGAATCCGCCATCCCATCCGAATGCATCGACGATAAAGCCCATAGCTGCGCTAGCAAAAGTAGCTCCACCTAGGTAACCGAAGAACCCAGTTAAACCAGCTGCAGTTCCAGCAGCTTTTTTTGGTGCTAAGTCTAGTGCGTGTAGGCCGATTAACATAACAGGTCCATAAATTAAAAATCCAATTGCGACAAGTGCAATACTATCAACCATTGGATTACCAGGAGGATTTAGCCAGTAAACAAGAACGGCGATAAATACACCAACCATAAATAAAATACCAGCAGGTGCGCGGCGCCCTTTAAACAGTTTATCACTCATCCATCCGCAAAGAAGTGTACCTGGAATACCAGCCCATTCGTATAGAGCATAAGCTGTGCGAGAGCTACTATGAGTAAAACTTTTTTCTTCTACTAAATAAGTAGGAGCCCAGTCTACAACGCCGTAACGTACGAAATAAACGAAAACGTTCGCAATAGCGATGTACCATAAAAATTTATTGTTTAGTACGTATGTAAATAAAATTTCTTTTACTGAAAGTTCGCGTTCTCGATCTTTTACTTTTTCATCTGCTGGATATTCTCCAGTATGTTCTTCAATAGAAGGTAATCCACAAGATTGAGGTGTATCTCTCATCGTAATTAATACATAAATACCAACTAAAATTGAAAGAATACCTGGGAAGTAAAAAATACTATGCCAGTCATTTGCAAAGAAATATAACCCTAATGTTACAAGAGAAGGCATAAGTGCGCCACCGACATTATGAGCGACGTTCCAAATAGACATTTTTGTACCACGTTCACTAATAGAGAACCAGTGAACCATCGTACGACCACAAGGAGGCCAGCCCATACCTTGTACCCATCCATTTAAAAACTGAAGGACAAACATAAGTATAATGCTTGTTGTAATGAAAGAAAATGAGCCGAAAATAATATTAATGATACCTGATAAAAATAGCCCAGCTGCTAAAAAATAGCGAGGATTACAACGGTCGGATACGATACCCATAAGAAATTTACTTAATCCGTAAGCGATAGATACTGCTGAAAGGATAACCCCAAGTTCCCCTTTACTAAAGCCTTGTTCAATTAAGTATGGCATTGCTAGTGAAAAGTTTTTTCGAACAAAGTAGTAACCTGCATAGCCGATGAAGATACCTAAGAATACTTGTAAACGTAATTTACGGTATTCGCTATCAACGCGATCAGCTGGTAAGCGTTCCGCGTGGGGCGCAGGTTTAAATAATTGTGTAAAAAACATAAAATGAAAATCCTCCCCTAATGAATTCGAAATGTTGTAAGTCAGAGAGAATATAAAAAGGCCATGAAATATAAAAAAGTTTCCTTTTTTATGATTCATAGCCGTATACTCCGATTCTCCGTGACTGTCAATATTAACTTCGTCGAAAATTATACAACTTTGTGACAAAAATGTAAACGTTTTTATAAATAAAAAGTGTTGACGGATTTTGTTTGTGGGATTAATATTTAAATACGTTAAATATTTTATTGCTTAAATAAGAGGTGGATAACATGCCAAATGATATGACGCATATCGATAAAATTCAAGCTCTTGCCTTTTCGATTGGAAAGAAAATGCAGACGGAGTTATTAGAACAAATGCAAGCAACAGGACTTACACCACCGCAGTTTTATATTTTAAAGATTTTGGATCATTACGGTGCTTCAAGAGCGACAAAATTAGCAAAAAAGATGTATGTAAAGCCTAGTGCAATTACAGTGATGATTGATCGCCTAATTGACCAAGAGCTTGTAGAACGCTATCACGACAAAGATGACCGTCGTGTTGTCATCATTGAGTTAACAAAAAAGGGGAAAGCTAGAGTAGAAGAGGCAATGACCGCTCGTAATGAGCATATTGCAAAATATTTCTCACATTTAGAATTACAAGAAAGAGAAGATTTGTTACGCCTCTTTGAGAAGTTAGAAACAATTATTTGCGGGACACAAGAGAAAAAAGAGAATAACTAAGAGGAATTGAGGAGATTACATGGAGCAACAAGAAAACATAAATAGAAAGTTGCTGTTAATCGGTTTAATAATCGCGATGCTATTTGCTGCATTAGATGGAACAATCGTTGGTACAGCAATGCCGCGTATCGTCGGTGAACTAGGCGGATTAAGCTTAATGACGTGGTTAACAACAGCTTATATGTTAACATCAACGACAGTTGTACCAATTGCAGGTAAATTAGCGGATTTACTTGGCCGTCGTAACGTATATATTACGGGACTAGTTATCTTTATGGTTGGTTCGGCGTTATGTGGTATGGCAAATGGTATGACAGAATTAATTATTTTCCGTGGTATTCAAGGTCTTGGTGGCGGTATTATGATGCCAATGGCTATGATTATTATCGGAGATATGTTTACGGGAAAAGAACGTGCGAAATGGCAAGGTATTTTTGGTGCGTTATACGGTCTTGCTTCTGTAATTGGACCACAAGTGGGTGGCTGGATTGTAGACGCAGTGAACTGGAGATGGGTATTCTACATTAACTTACCAGTTGGTATTTTAGCAACAATCTTTATTGCAATGGGATTAAAGTCACATAAACAAACAGGACCGATCAAAATTGATATCGCTGGAATCTTTACGATGATTCTCGGTGTTGTAAGTTTATTACTTGCATTAACGTTTGGCGGAAAAGATTATCCGTGGGATTCTTGGCAAATTATCGGTTTATTTGCATTAGCTCTAATTGGTATTGTTAGCTTTGTTATCGTTGAAACGAAAGCAGAAGAACCAATTTTACCGATGCATTTCTTTAAAAATCGCACGTTTACAATACTGAATGCGATTGGTTTCTTTATGAGTATCGGAATGTTCGGTGCGATTATGTTTGTACCATTCTTCATGCAAGGAATTGTAGGAGTAAGTGCTGCTGAATCAGGAACAATTATGACACCAATGATGATTACAATGATTGTTATGAGTATTATCGGTGGTCAACTTGTATTAAAAGTTGGTGTGAAACCACAAATTATTACAGGGATGCTTATTATGGCTGGTGGTTTCTGGTTATTAACAACGATGGATATGCACACGACTAAACTTACTGCTACTTTTTATATGAGTATTATCGGTTTAGGAATGGGTCTTGTTATGCCGACATTAACATTAGCGTTACAAGAAAGTTTCCCGAAAAAAGATCTTGGAGTCGTAACATCATCAAGTCAGTTCTTCCGTCAAATCGGTGGAACATTTGGTATTACAATTTTAGGGTCAATTATGAACAACACTTCAGGTACAACATTAACAAATAAATTAGTACCTGTATTAGATACGTTCCCGAAAGAAGCGGGACAAATGGTAACGAAATTTAAAGATATGATTCATACAGACCCGCAAGGTTTATATTCGATGCTATTTAGTCCAGAGGCATTAAAACAAATGCCAGAAGCATTCGCTAACAGCATTGTACCGATTTTGAAAAACTCTTTAGTAGACTCACTTCATACTGTATTCCTAACAGGATTAGTATTTATCGTAGTAGGTGCTATCTTTACGATTTTCTTACAGAAGATTAAACTGTCAGATCGTAAAAAAGACGCTGAAGAGCCAGCTGCAGAGGACAAAGAACAAACTGTATCGTATTCGTAATGAAAAAGCATCGCCTTATGGCGGTGCTTTTTTGAGTATAACCTTAAAAGCTTTTTCGTGAGAAATGATTGACGTATTTCTAGAAATACGTTATATTATTTTCTGTAAACGGTTACATGAAATGGAGAGGGAAGAGAATGAGTACGATTAAAGACGTTGCAAAATTAGCGGGAGTATCTGTTGCGACCGTTTCCAGAGTGTTAAATAAAAATGGATATGTTCATGAAGATACATTAAAGAAAGTAGAGCGAGCAATTGAGATGCTAGATTATAAACCTAGTACAGTAGCGCGTTCACTGTATAACAAAAAATCTCGTTTAATTGGCTTAGTTGTTCCAAATATCGTGAATCCGTTCTTTCCAGAAGTTGCACGTGCCGTAGAAGATGTAGCGCATAAGCAAGGATACACAGTTGTCCTTTGTAACTCTGATGAGAGCTTAGAGAAAGAAAAGCAATATATTGATGTACTTAGGCAAAATAATGTGGATGGATTTATTGTAGCAACAAATCCACAAAATAGTGTTAATTACATGAAGTTGTCTGTTCCAGTTGTTGCAATTGACCGTATGTTTAATGAGCGTATTCCTACTGTATATGCAGATAACTATGCAGGGAGTCAGGCAGCGACAAAGTTATTAATAGATAAAGGCTGTAAACATATTGCTCATATTCGCGGACCGCGTGACGTAAGCACGGCTAATGAGCGTTTTGAAGGTTTTGTAGACGTTATTACGCAAAATAATCTTTCTTATATGATTGCAGAGAGTACATTTGATCCAGCTAATAGTGAGCGTGTAGCGGTGGAATTATTAGAAGAATACCCACATATTGATGGAATTGTTGCTGGAAATGATTTAATTGCAATAGGTATTGTAAAGGCTGCACTTCAAAAGGGGATTTCTATTCCGGATAATTTACAAATTATCGGATTCGATGGAATTTCTTTAACAGAAATGATGTATCCATCTATTACAACTGTTGCACAGCCAATTTATGAAATGGGGAAAATTGCAACAGAGCTGTTGTTAGAGCAGATGGAAGGAAACGTATTAGAAGAGAAACACTATCGTTTACCGATTGAAATTATAGAACGAAATACAACGAAGTAAGGAGATGAAACAGATGCCAAATATTGCAGTAGTAGGTAGTATTTCAATGGACTTAGTGGCTGTTTCAAAAAAACGTCCGAAAGCAGGAGAAACAGTAATTGGTGAAGCATTTCATACAATCCCGGGAGGGAAAGGGGCAAACCAAGCGGTTGCTGCAGCTAAATTAGGCGCAAATGTAGCAATGGTTGGAGCAGTTGGAAACGATAATTATGGAACTGTAGTTAGGAGCAATTTAGAGAACGAACGCGTTTTTATCGACTATGTGGTACCGGTTACAGATGCGGCGACAGGAATTGCTCATATCGTTTTAGCAGAAGAGGATAACAGTATTGTTGTCGTGCAAGGGGCGAATGCTCATGTAAATGAGTCGGTTGTAGATCGTTCAAAAGATCTTCTTATAAAAGCAGATATGGTTGTTCTTCAACTAGAGATTCCACTTGAAACAGTAAAATATGTATTGGCTATTTGTGAGGAGCATAATATTCCAGTTATGTTAAATCCAGCGCCAGCACAAGTGTTATCAGAAGATATTTTAAAAAAGGCAACTTATATTACGCCAAATGAACATGAGTGCCGCATCGTATTAGATGATTTCACATCACCAATTGAAGATTTACTGGCTAAATATCCAAATAAACTATTGATGACAGAAGGTTCTAAAGGTGTTCGTTTCCATAATGGTACGGAGATTGTGCATGTTCCTAGCATCGCTGTTGATGTAGTAGATACGACTGGAGCTGGTGATACATTCAATGGTGCATTAGCAGTTGCGCTTTCTGAAGGAGAAACACTTCAAAAAGCAATTCGTTTTGCGAATATTGCTGGTGGCCTTTCTGTAACGAAACTTGGAGCACAGGGCGGTATGCCAACGAGAGATAGAGTACGTGAAGTGCAGGTGATTGTCGGATGAAAAAGCACGGTGTATTAAACAGTGAGATTGCATCAGTCCTTGCTTCACTTGGGCATACAGATACAATTGTAATCGCAGACTGCGGGTTACCAATTCCTCACGGAGTAAAACGAATTGATTTAGCAGTTGAGATTGGAAAACCTAGCTTTTTAGACGTATTGCAAGTGGTAGCTGATGATATGGCAATTGAAAAAGTAACGTTAGCAGAAGAAATCATTAACAATAATGCGGAAGTAAATAAAGAAATCGAGCTGAAATTAATAGGACCAGCATTTGAATATGTATCGCATGAACAATTTAAAGAGCACACGAAGAAAGCGAAGGCGATTATTCGTACAGGAGAGGCTACGCCTTATGCCAATGTAATTTTACATGCAGGCGTGATTTTTTAATAAAGGGAAGTGATGGGAATGCGTATTGAAATGAAAAATATTTCAAAGGCGTTCAATGGTAATCCTGTTTTGAAGAATGCACAGTTTATGATTGAAACAGGGGAAGTCCATGCATTGATGGGGGAAAATGGAGCGGGCAAATCAACGCTTATGAAAATTTTAACAGGTGTATACAAAAAAGATGGTGGAACCATCACGATTGATGGACAAGAACGAACTTTTAAAAATGCGAAAGAAGCTGAAGAGTACGGTATTGCATTTATACATCAAGAATTGAACATATTATCGAATTTAACAGTAGCTGAAAATATGTTTCTCGGTAAAGAGTTAATGTATGGGAAGACAGGTATTTTACGTACGCGTCAAATGAACGCGATTGCGCAGCAGCAACTAGCGGAGTTAGGGTTACATGTAAAAGGTGCTATGTTGGCAGGAGAGTTATCGGTTGGACAACAGCAAATTATCGAAATTGCGAAAGCGTTAATGACAAACGCGAGCGTTATTATTATGGATGAACCGACAGCTGCATTAACAGATCGTGAAATTGAAACGTTGTTTACTGTCATTAATAAATTACGTAAAGAAGGCGTTTCGTTCGTTTATATCTCACACCGAATGGAAGAAATCTTTTCAATATGTGATGCCATTACGATTTTACGTGATGGGGAATACGTAGGAAAGAGATTAATTCCGGAAACATCGTTTGATGAAGTAGTGAGTATGATGGTGGGGCGCAGCATTGGTGAACGTTACCCGGAGCGAAATAGTCAAATTGGTGATGTTATTTTTGAAATGCGTAACGGAACGAAAAAAGGGAAGTTTGAAAATGTTTCGTTTCAAATTAGAAAAGGTGAAATCCTTGGTGTTGCTGGCTTGATGGGAGCTGGCCGTACAGATATTATGAAAGCGATATTTGGATACGAACCTTTAGATTCTGGCCAAATTTTTATTAATGGACAAGAAGTAAAGATTGATAGTCCGATAGATGCGATTAGACAAAGAATAGCTTTCATTACAGAGGATAGAAAATCTGAAGGGTTAGTTTTAGATTTCTCAATCCGAGAAAATTTAGCTTTACCGAATTTAGAAAGTCTTTCAAAGGGAAGTGTCCTTAGTAACGAACTAGAACAACAGTTTACAGCGGATATGATGAAGCTACTTAATGTGAAAGCATCTAGTGGAGAGCAAGCGGTGAAATCTCTTTCTGGTGGAAATCAGCAAAAGATTGTAATCGCGAAATGGCTAGGTATCCACCCGCAGTTACTTATTTTAGATGAGCCAACAAGAGGTGTTGATGTTGGAGCGAAAAAAGAAATTTACTCTATCATGAATAAGCTTACTGAGCAAGGAGATGCCGTTATTATGGTATCATCTGAGCTTCCAGAAGTTTTAGGGATGAGTGATCGTGTTCTTGTTATTCATGAAGGAAAAGTCGGCGGCATTTTAGAGAAAGATGAGGCATCACAAGAGTCTATTATGGCACTAGCTACAGGGGGAGAGTAAGGATGGCTAAGAAGGGGAATGTATTACAACAACTTGGGTCTTTAATTGGACTAGTATTAATTATTGTAGTAATTACAGCTTTAAATCCAGCATTTATTGAAATTCCAAATTTATTTAATATACTGCGTCAAGTATCGATTAATGCGCTTATTGCATTCGGAATGACCTTTGTAATTTTAACAGGGGGTATTGACTTATCGGTAGGTTCTATTTTAGCATTATCAAGTGCACTTGTTGCTGGAATGATGGCAAGTGGCATGGACCCGTTCCTTGCGATGGCAGTTGGATTATTAGCTGGTCTTGTAATGGGAATTGTAAACGGTATCATCATAGCGAAGGGAAAAGTAGCTCCATTTATTGCAACTTTAGCAACAATGACTATTTTTCGTGGGTTGACGCTTGTTTATATGGACGGACGTCCGATCACTGGTCTTGGTGATCATTTAATGTTCCAAATGTTTGGCCGCGGTTATTTTCTTGGTATTCCGGTACCAGCTGTTACAATGATGATCGCTTTCGCAGTACTGTACTTCATTTTGAAGAAAACGACATTTGGTCGCCGTACATTTGCAATTGGTGGAAATGAAGAAGCAGCAGCACTATCAGGTATTAATGTTACGAGAATTAAAGTAATGATTTACGGTCTTTCCGGAATTTTGGCAGCGCTTGCAGGTATTGTCTTAACATCAAGACTAGATTCTGCACAGCCAACTGCAGGTACTTCTTACGAATTAGATGCAATTGCAGCAGTTGTATTAGGTGGAACAAGTCTTTCTGGGGGAAGAGGATGGATTGTTGGTACATTCATCGGTGTACTAATTATCGGTGTACTAAATAATGGTTTAAATTTATTAGGTGTATCTTCTTTCTTCCAACAAGTTGTAAAAGGGCTTGTAATCTTACTAGCTGTATTAATTGATCGTCGAAAAGAAGCGTAATGGAGGGAAAGTTCATGAAGAAATGGTTACTTATACTCGTTGCATGTATTATGGTCATTACTGCTGGTTGTTCAATGGAACCACCAGAATGGGCAAAGGATTCTAGCGATAAAGGTCGAAATAAAACTATTAAAGTTGGATTCTCTGTTTCAACTTTAAATAATCCATTTTTTGTAACTTTGAAAAAGGGTGCAGAAAAGCAAGCGAAAGCAAGCGGTATTGAATTGATTGCTGTTGATGCACAAAATGATGCAGCAAAGCAAACGAACGATGTTGAGGATTTAATTCAAAAAGGTGTCGATGTAGTTGTTATTAATCCGACCGATTCAGATGCTGTTGCTTCAGCAGTAAGTGCGGCAAATGCAGCAAATGTTCCTGTTATTACAGTAGACCGCGTTGCGAATTCAGGTAAGGTTGTTTCTCACATTGCCTCTAATAATATCGAAGGTGGTCAAATGGCCAGTGATTACATTCGTGAATTAGTTGGCGGGGGAGCAAACGTTGCTGAGTTAGAAGGAATCCCTGGGTCTTCTGCTGCTCGTGAACGTGGGAAAGGATTCCATAACGTAGCTGATAAATCTTTAAAAGTAGTTGCCAAACAAGCGGCTGATTTTGATAGAGCAAAAGGATTATCTGTTATGGAAAACATTTTACAAGCAAATGGTGATATTAAAGCTGTGTTTGCGCATAACGACGAGATGGCATTAGGTGCACTTGAAGCATTGAAATCTGCTGGAAAAACGGATGTAGTCGTTGTTGGGTTTGATGCGACAGAAGATGCTGTAAAAGCGGTTAAAGATGGGCGTATGGCTGCAACAGTTGCTCAAAAACCGGAATTAATCGGAGAGAAGGCGATGCAAACAGCAAAAGAGATCACGCAAGGTAAAAAAGTGGACAAATCTATTCCGATTGAATTAGAGCTTATTAAGAAAAATAAATAAATATAAAATGAAAATTAGGAAGGAAGAATAATAAATGAAATTCTTTATTGATACAGCAAACATTAATGAAATTAAAGAGGCAAATGCATTAGGCGTAGTAGCTGGAGTAACGACAAACCCATCACTTGTAGCAAAAGAAGGCGTAGATTTCCACGAGCGTATTCGTGAAATTTGCAGCTTTATAGAAGGACCTGTAAGCGCAGAAGTAATTAGCTTAGAAGCTGATAAAATGATTGAAGAAGGAAAAGAATTAGCGAAAATTGCTCCAAACGTTGTTGTAAAAGTTCCAATGACAACAGAAGGTTTAAAAGCAGTAAAAGCATTCTCTGACTTAGGAATTCGTACAAACGTTACATTAGTATTCTCAGCAGTTCAAGCATTACTTGCAGCTCGTGCTGGTGCAACATACGTTTCACCATTCTTAGGTCGCTTAGACGATATCGGTCATAACGGTATGGACTTAATTCGCCAAATCGCAGAAATCTTTGCAATTCACGGCATTGAAACAGAAATCATTGCAGCATCTGTACGTCACAGTGTTCACGTAACAGAAGCAGCATTAAACGGTTCACATATTGCAACAATCCCAGCAAACGTAATTGCTTCATTAGTGAAACATCCATTAACAGATCAAGGAATTGAGAAATTCTTAGCTGATTGGGAAAAAACACAAGAGAAATAATAGAAAATCGAGAATCCTAGTTTAATTGACTAGGGTTCTTTTTTTATTTAAAAGAATTTTCATGCAATTTTGCATATTGTCTTTTAAATTTGTTATATAAGCTATTTAATATATATCAAATCACTTTTTATTTTTCATATTTCGACATAAAAAGGTAGAGGTTCTGACCAGAAAACTGGAGGGGCATGATTCTATAACAGAAAGCTTAACGTTTATAGAATTATGCCTTTTTATATAGGGAGGGCAGAAAGTAGGGATTTCGATTTAAATGCACTAATTTATCTGAATTTTAAGTTTTATAAAAGGAGAGAAATAGAATGAGAAGAAAAGCGCCATTTAAAGTGCTATCATCTTTAGCAATTGCGGCAATTATCGGATGCACATCTGTAATGAGTACTCCGCTAGCATACGCAGAAACGCCAGCAAAAGAGAAAGATAATGTATCTACAACACCAATTGATTACAATTTAATTCAAGAAGATCGTTTAGCGGAAGCGTTGAAAGAAAGAGGAACAATTAATCCAGCATCTTCTAAAGAAGAGACGAAAAAGGCTGTAGAAAAGTATATTGAAAAGAAACAAGGCGATCAGGCAAATAAAGAAATCCTACCAGCGGATACTGCTAAAGAGGCATCTGATTTTGTGAAAAAAGTAAAAGAGAAAAAAATGGAAGAAAAGGAAAAGGTAAAAAAACCTGAAAAAAATGTTAGCCCTGAGCAAAAGCCAGAACCAAATAAAAAACAATTGAATGGGCAAGTCCCAACTTCTAAAGCAAAGCAAGCGCCATATAAAGGGGCAGTTCGAACTGATAAAGTATTAGTATTACTCGTTGAATTTAGTGATTATAAACATAATAATATTGATCAAACACCAGGGTATATGTATTCGAATGACTTTAGTAGAGAGCATTATCAAAAAATGTTATTTGGTAATGAACCGTACACATTATTTGATGGTTCGAAAGTAAAAACATTTAAACAATATTATGAAGAGCAATCAGGCGGAAGTTATAAGACGGATGGATATGTAACGGAATGGCTAACTGTTCCAGGAAAAGCGTCTGACTACGGTGCTGATGGTAGTAGTGGTCACGATAATAAAGGGCCAAAAGGCGCACGTGATTTAGTGAAAGAAGCTTTACATGCAGCTGCTGAGAAAGGGCTAGATTTATCTCAATTTGATCAATTTGATAGATATGATACAAATGGTGATGGAAATCAAAATGAACCTGATGGTGTAATTGATCATTTAATGGTAATCCATGCTGGCGTTGGTCAAGAAGCTGGTGGCGGTAAATTAGGTGATGATGCAATTTGGTCACATCGTTCAAAATTAGCAATAGATCCAGTAGCGGTTGAAGGTACAAAATCAAAGGTAGATTACTTTGGTGGAAAAGTAGCGGCGCATGATTATACAATTGAACCAGAGGATGGAGCAGTAGGTGTATTTGCGCATGAATTTGGACATGATCTTGGCTTACCTGATGAATATGACACGAAATATACTGGAACTGGTTCACCTGTCGAAGCGTGGTCATTAATGAGTGGAGGTAGTTGGACAGGGAAAATTGCAGGAACAGAGCCAACTAGTTTCTCACCACAAAATAAAGACTTCTTACAAAAGAATATGGGTGGCAACTGGGCAAAAATTTTAGAAGTAGATTACGATAAAATTAAGCGTGGAGTAGGAGTTCCTACATATATTGATCAAAGTGTTACAAAATCCAATCGTCCAGGCGTTGTACGTGTTAACTTACCAGGTAAAAGTGTTGAAACGATTAAACCGGAGTTTGGAAAGCATGCATATTATAGTACAAGAGGCGATGATATGCATACAACATTAGAAACACCATTCATTGATTTAACAAAAGGAACAAATGCAAAATTCGATTATAAAGCAAATTATGAGTTAGAAGCAGAGTGTGATTTTGTTGAAGTACATGCAGTAACAGAAGATGGAACGAAAACATTAATTGAGAGACTTGGAGAAAAAGTAGTCCAAGAAGATAAAGATACAACAGATGGGAAATGGATGGATAAATCATATGATTTAAGTCAATTTAAAGGGAAAAAGGTGAAACTGCAATTCGATTATATTACAGATCCTGCTGTAACATATAAAGGTTTTGCGATGGATAATGTAAATGTAACTGTTGATGGACAAGTTGTATTTTCTGATGATACAGAAGGACAGGCTAAAATGAATGTAAATGGTTTTGTTGTTTCTGATGGAACAGAGAAGAAAGCTCATTATTACTACCTAGAGTGGAGAAACTATGCGGGGTCAGATAACGGATTAAAAGCAGGAAAAGGTCCAGTGTATAATACAGGTCTTGTCGTTTGGTATGCAGATGATAGCTTTAAAGATAACTGGGTTGGGGTGCATCCAGGTGAAGGCTTCCTTGGTGTTGTAGACTCTCATCCAGAAGCACTTGTTGGTAATTTAAACGGGAAACCAGCGTATGGTAATACAGGCATGCAAATTGCAGACGCTGCATTTTCATTTGATCAAACACCAGCATGGAGTGTAAATTCATTAACACGTGGACAGTTTAACTATTCTGGATTACAAGGTGTTACAACTTTTGATGATTCAAAAGTATATAGTAATAAACAAATTGCAGACGCAGGAAGAAAAGTTCCAAACCTTGGACTTAAATTCCAAGTTGTTGGACAGGCAGACGATAAATCGGCAGGCGCTGTTTGGATTAAACGTTAATAATATAAAAGCACATTCTTCCTATGGAGAATGTGCTTTTTAATTTGTACAGTAAGTTATTATTTTAGCCTATGTAATACAAGTTTCTGTTCATATGTAGTGTATCAAATTATGTGGGGATAGGAAATATTTCCGAGGAAATTGTCGAAGTATCATCGGTATTTATACACTTTTTTTGTAAAAGGAGAAATGTAGTATTGTCTTTATACATAAGTTTATTTACAGTATTACTTGTTTATATACAAAAGTAATATAGATTAGGCGAAAAAAGACAATGATGGAATTATCCCATCATTGTCTTTTTTACTTTGCTTTTTGCTTTACTTTTTATTTTGCTTCTTACATAAATCATTCCAGCGAATGTTAATAAGAATGCAGTTCCGATAACGAAGCTGACGCTAGGGGATGCCCCGATTACACCAACTGTAAAGGATCCAGCAACAACTCCTAATGAGAAGAAAGCATAAAACAATCCGAATGCTTTTCCGCGCTTATTATCTGTCGTATTTTCAACAAGTAATGCATTTATCGATGGGAAAAGGATAGCAAATCCAATGCCATAAATCATCATAACGATAAAGAGCATACCTTTTGTTGCGAATAATCCAAGTAATGATAACGCAAATGCCATTACTGCAATACCAATTAGCATGAGTTTTGAACGATTAAATCGATCATAAATACGGTTTGTTGGCAGCAAGAAGAAGAGGATAGCGGTAATGCCGAATACACTTAACATCATGCCTGTTGTAGATGCTTTAAGTGCTAATGCCTCAACTTTCACTGGTAGCATATACGTGACAATTCCTTGTGAAAACATTAGCGTGAAAGCACCAATATATGCTTGCAATAACGGTTCTGATTTCAATAGTTCAATCATATCTTCTTTGTTCATCATTTGTGTTCTTGAAGTATCTTTTCTTGATACGTTATTTGGTAAGAAGAATAGAGATACGATTGTACCAAGGACCATTAAAATAGAAATGGTAATGAACACCCACTCTATACCAGCAGTTGCTTTCATAATTCCACTGAAAGCAGGTCCTACAATTGCCGCTGTTCCAACAGCAGCACCAGATAGAGCCATTGCCTTACCTTGTCTTGCTGAACTTGTTTGTTTTGATAAAAACGTAAAGGCAGCAGGAATTAAAAATCCGTCACTAAAGCCGTGCATAAAGCGCACAACTAATAGTTGTTCACCACTTTGAACAACGGTGTATAACAAGACTATGAAACTCGTAAGTCCCATGCTTATATAAAGTATTTTTTTTGCACCAAATTTATCGACAGCAGCGCCAGCAATAATATTACCGATCATATTAGCGAATGAGTACATACCGACAACTAGCCCAATAATAAGAGGAGATCCTCCAAGACTTTGAGCGAACGTACTCATAATAGGTAATTGTGAAAATGTATCTAGAAACGCTACGATAACAATAAAGTAAATAAAATATTTCAAGCGATATTCACCTCTCCTCTGCTATTATGGCATAATGCTAATTTCAACCGCAATGAAATTAGCATTAACAGATGTGGAAAAAAGTACAAAGTGACAAAATATTGAACGTTATTTGTTAAAATTTAGTGGAAATGATATTGTTTTTTTGAAATATATGGATAGAAGTATTATAATAGATTTGTAAACTTCACCATGTTAAGTATATACGTAGAGAGGGATGTATAAAATGAAAGCATTACTTTGGCATAATCAACGCGATGTACGAGTAGAAGAAGTACCAGAACCAACTGTAAGACCAGGAGCAGTTAAGATTAAAGTGAAATGGTGTGGTATCTGCGGAACAGACTTGCATGAATATTTAGCAGGACCTATTTTTATTCCAACAGAAGAGCACCCATTAACACACATAAAAGCACCGGTTATTTTAGGTCATGAGTTTAGTGGTGAGGTAGTTGAAATCGGTGAAGGCGTTACTTCTCATAAAGTGGGAGATCGCGTCGTTGTAGAACCAATTTATTCTTGTGGTAAATGTGAAGCTTGTAAACATGGACATTACAATGTTTGTGAACAACTTGTTTTCCACGGTCTTGGCGGAGACGGCGGCGGTTTCTCTGAATATACAGTAGTACCAGAAGATATGGTCCACCATATTCCTGATGAAATGACGTATGAACAAGGTGCACTTGTAGAACCAGCAGCGGTAGCAGTTCATGCAGTACGTCAAAGTAAATTAAAAGAAGGGGAAGCTGTAGCAGTATTTGGTTGTGGTCCAATTGGACTTCTTGTCATTCAAGCAGCTAAAGCAGCAGGAGCAACTCCTGTTATTGCAGTAGAACTTTCTAAAGAACGTCAAGAGTTAGCAAAATTAGCAGGTGCGGATTATGTATTAAATCCAGCTACTCAAGATGTACTAGCAGAAATTCGTAACTTAACAAATGGTTTAGGTGTAAATATGAGCTTTGAAGTAACAGGTGTCGAAGTAGTACTTCGTCAAGCGATTGAAAGTACAAGCTTTGAAGGACAAACTGTAATTGTTAGTGTGTGGGAAAAAGATGCGACAATTACGCCAAACAACCTTGTACTAAAAGAAAAAGAAGTTATCGGTATTCTTGGATACCGTCATATCTTCCCAGCTGTTATTAAATTAATTAGCTCTGGCCAAATTCAAGCAGAGAAATTAATTACGAAAAAAATCACAGTAGATCAAGTTGTTGAAGAAGGATTTGAAGCACTTGTAAAAGATAAAACACAAGTGAAAATTCTTGTTTCACCTAAATAATAGAGAATAGTAAAAAGTAGCCCTTTTCTAGAAATAGAAGAGGGCTACTTTTTTTCTATACAGAAAGGTGATAGACTTTCCTTTAACTACAGGTATTTTGTTTGGAAGGGGTAGTCTAATGCTTTCATTTATGTTGACATTGAAACGAATGCTAAAAGCTTGTTTACGAGCATGGAAAGATAAAGAATTTCAAGTATTATTCGTATTAACATTTTTAACATTAACATCTGGTACAATTTTTTATAGTACAGTTGAAGGATTACGTCCTCTTGACGCTTTATATTTTAGTGTGGTCACGTTGACGACTGTCGGTGATGGGGATTTTAGTCCGCAAACTGATTTCGGAAAGATATTTACAATCTTATACATATTTATTGGGATTGGATTAGTGTTTGGATTTATTCATAAGTTGGCAGTTAATGTACAACTGCCAAGTATATTATCGAATAGAAAAAAAGAGTAAAGCATGTGGATGCTTTACTCTTTTAAACGTATACAACTAATTTTATTAATAAAACTTTCAATTATTAATAGTTATCATAGCTCCAAGATTTTATTTACTATCTGTTGGAGCACTTTATCTGCGGTATTTCGAAAAAGCTCTGTTGAAAATTCTTTACATCTTTTTTTAATAGTTGATTCAAAAAGATCTCTATCTTCCGCCTTGCTAGCATGAAGAGCTTCAATACTGGCTTCTTTTACATCAGAATCAATTTTAATAGCTTCTATTACTTTTTCCAACTCTGAACCAAGTTCTTTCCAGTCATAGTTATCTACTTTATTAGTTTTAAGGTTATTATTATTACCAAAATTTGCTCCATTTATTGAAGAATCTTTAATATCTCGAATCTTCACGGAATTATCTTCATTTCTCTTATTAAAACTATCTTTATTATGAGAGTTCACATTGGCTCCCTCTTGAATAGTAGTATCAATAACATTGTTGTCTCCATTTACTTTGTAATCATTTCCATAAACTATTTTCTGCTCTTCTATCTTTACTATATATTCCATATTTTTATTATTAAAAGAATTTTCTACAATAGACTTAGCTTTTTCTAGAAAAGACTTATCTGAAAAGTAAATTCGATAGTACTGACCTGAGTTCATTTGAAAATTCAAATATAAATTATTACTTAAATATGATTTATAAACCGACCAAATATATAGCCCTGATCCAATCCCTCCAATAAATCCAACCGATGGAATTTGGAACATAAAGAAGCAAGATATTAAAAAGATAACTATTGCAAGATAAGGGATTCTTAATTTCTTTTTACCCGCGTATACAACTGCTATATTACTTAAATGTAAAGTAATATCATTAAACTTCAAAATATTATCCTTAATCATAATCGTCTCAGTGACTATTTCTTTATCATCTGAAGCAATTAAATTTGAAAAACTTTTCTCCATATTAATTCACTCTCTCCTAAAATAGTACTTCTGTCTCTAATAGTAAAAAACTGCTAAAATAAAACTATGTATATTAATATTAAAATATAAATAGTTTTATTTCAATATCCTAATATGTGTTTTTTGAATTATATATATCTATGCTAAAAATGAAGCAATACTTACTTCTTGATAAAAAATGAATCATAGGAAAAGTGAAGATTCTTCAATACAGAAAAGTGATAGACTTTCCTTTAACTACAGGTATTTTGTTTGGAAGGAGAAGTCTAATGCTTTCATTTATGTTGACATTAAAGCGGATGTTAAAAGCTTGTTTACGAGCGTGGAAAGATAAAGAATTTCAAGTGTTATTCGTATTAACAATTTTGACCTTAACATCTGGTACAATTTTTTATAGTACAGTTGAAGGATTACGTCCTCTTGACGCTTTATATTTTAGTGTGGTCACGTTGACGACTGTCGGTGATGGGGATTTTAGTCCGCAAACTGATTTCGGAAAGATATTTACAATCTTATACATATTTATTGGGATTGGATTAGTGTTTGGATTTATTCATAAGTTGGCAGTTAATGTACAACTGCCAAGTATATTATCGAATAGAAAAAAAGAGTAAAGCATGTGAATGCTTTACTCTTTTTTTACATTAGTTTTGACAATCATTCGTAGTAGCTTAACAATACTTTATTACAATATAAGTGCATTCATTCATTATATTCACTATGTATAAAGTTATAATGATATGAAAATTTGCATATTTTAATTTATTGATAGAAATTTCATGAAAGGTGGGATATTCTAGTCATAGGTTAACCGGACGACATCTTAGGATCCTAACAAAAAGTTTACAATAATTCAATTATAAAATGGAGGATTTCAGATGAAAAAGAAAGTACTTGCTTTAGCAGCAGCTATTACATTAGTAGCGCCATTACAAAGTGTTGCATTTGCACATGAAAATGATGGGGGAAGTAAAATAAAAATAGTTCACCGCTGGTCTGCTGAAGATAAGCATAAAGAAGGCGTAAACTCTCATTTATGGATTGTAAACCGTGCCATTGATATTATGTCTCGCAATACAACACTTGTAAAACAAGATCGAGTTGCACAATTAAATGAATGGCGTACAGAGTTAGAGAACGGTATTTACGCTGCTGACTATGAAAATCCTTATTATGATAATAGCACATTTGCTTCACATTTCTATGATCCAGACAATGGAAAAACATATATTCCATTTGCAAAGCAGGCAAAAGAAACTGGGGCTAAATATTTTAAATTAGCTGGTGAGTCATACAAAAATAAAGATATGAAACAAGCATTCTTCTATTTAGGATTATCTCTTCATTATTTAGGAGATGTAAACCAACCGATGCATGCGGCAAACTTTACAAATCTTTCATACCCACAAGGATTCCATTCTAAATATGAAAACTTTGTAGATATGATAAAAGATAATTATAAAGTAACGGATGGAAATGGATATTGGAACTGGAAAGGTACAAATCCAGAAGAGTGGATTCATGGAGCGGCAGTAGCAGCGAAACAAGATTACTCTGGAATTGTAAATGATAATACGAAAGATTGGTTCGTAAAAGCAGCTGTATCACAAGAATATGCAGATAAATGGCGCGCTGAAGTTACACCAATGACAGGTAAGCGATTAATGGATGCACAACGTGTTACTGCCGGATACATTCAGCTTTGGTTTGATACGTACGGAGATCGTTAAGTATTTAAAAAAAGGTCAAATCTCATAATAGAGTATTTGGCCTTTTTATCACTATACACATGGAGGTATGAAACGTGAAAGGTAATTTGCTAAAAGGTGTACTTAGCTTTGGAATTGGTTTAGGAGTTTTATACGGAGGATCTTCAGCTCAGGCAGAGATGTCTACAGATCAAAATAACACTTTGAAAGTGATGACGCATAACGTGTACATGCTATCAACAAACTTATATCCGAACTGGGGACAAAGCGAGCGTGCTGATTTAATTGGGGCAGCGGATTATATTAAGAATCAGGATGTAGTTATATTAAATGAAGTGTTTGATAATAGCGCATCAGATCGTTTGTTAGGGAATTTGAAGAAAGAATATCCAAATCAAACAGCGGTATTAGGCCGTAGTAACGGAAACGAATGGGATAAAACGTTAGGTAGCTATTCATCTTCAACTCCTGAAGATGGGGGAGTTGCAATCGTGAGCAAATGGCCGATCGTTGAAAAGGTTCAATATGTATTTGCAAAAGGATGCGGGCCAGATAATTTATCGAATAAAGGATTTGTATACACGAAAATTAAGAAAAATGATCGTTTCGTTCATGTAATTGGGACGCATTTGCAGGCTGAAGATAGTATGTGCGGAAAAACTTCACCTGCATCTGTACGTACAAATCAGTTAAAAGAAATTCAAGATTTTATAAAAAATAAGAATATACCAAATAACGAGTACGTTCTATTTGGTGGTGATATGAACGTGAACAAAATAAATGCAGAGAACAATAGTGATTCAGAGTACGCATCCATGTTCAAAACATTGCACGCTTCTATTCCATCTTATACAGGACATACAGCAACTTGGGATGCGACGACAAACAGTATTGCGAAATATAATTTCCCTGATAGCCCTGCTGAACATTTAGATTATATTATTGCAAGTAAAGATCATGCGAATCCATCATTTATAGAGAATAAAGTATTACAACCGAAATCTCCACAGTGGACTGTTACATCATGGCTCAAAAAATATACGTATGATGATTATTCTGATCATTATCCAGTAGAGGCGACTATTTCTATGAAGTAGTCCTAAAAAAGTTTCTTCTTAAATAGGAAGAAACTTTTTTATTTTGTAAGAGGAAATTTAAACTTTCTTTCCAATATGTATAAGACATATAGAGAAGAGGAGAGAAAAAATGTGGATAGAGGAATTTTTAAAGAAGTTCCATTACCGTGTGCATTTTTGGATGAGGTGGCTTTAGATAGAAATATTCAATCGATTATAGAATTAAGTGGAAATAAGAAGATTCGTATAGCGAGTAAATCGTTACGTTCTGTTCCGGTTATGCGAAAGGTTTTAGCTGCAAATGATCGATTTCAAGGTATTATGTGTTTTTCACCTAGGGAGGCTTTGTTTTTAATTGAACAAGGATTCAATGATTTATTGCTCGGATATCCTGCTTATGATGAAAGAGCTTTACATGAAATAAGTTTGCTAACAAAGCAAGGGCTCATTATAACTTGTATGGTGGATTGTGAAGACCATATTGTTTATTTAGAAAAAATTGCTGAGAAATCTAAAGGGTGTTTTCGTGTTTGTTTGGATATTGATATGAGTAGTTATTTTTTTCAATTTCATTTTGGGGTCAAAAGATCACCAGTAAAAGATGTGCAAGGTGCTTTGAAAATAGTAAAAAGGGTGAAAGAATCATCATGTTTAATACTAGATGGTGTAATGGGATATGAAGCCCAGATTGCTGGGGTAGGAGATCACATACCGAATCAGCGAGTGAAAAGTAAAGTAATTTCGTATTTAAAGAAGAAATCGGTTTTAGAAATTAAAGACAGAAGAGGACATATCGTAAAAGAAATACAAAACCTAGGTATTGAACTAAGGTTTATAAATGGGGGAGGCACAGGAAGTATAAAAACAACCGAGAAAGATAATGCGGTTTCGGAGATTACAATAGGTTCTGCTTTTTATGCCCCGAAGCTGTTTGATTATTATAAAGAGGTGCAATTTCATCCAGCTGTCGGATTTGCTTTACCAGTTGTGCGTAAACCAGCCCCATCTATTTACACTTGTCTAGGTGGTGGATATATTGCCTCAGGTGCAATTGGTAAAGATAAAGAACCTGAGATTTGGAGACCAAATGGTGCCAAACTATTAGCTTTAGAAGGCGCTGGCGAAGTGCAAACACCGATTTTTTATAACGGTGAGGAACGAGTAGAGATAGGAGATTCTATCTTGTTTCGCCATAGTAAAGCTGGTGAGTTATGTGAGCGTTTTCCTTTTTTATACCGTGTGAAAGAAGGAGAGATTGTTGGGGAGTATTCAACATATCGGGGGGATGGTCAATGCTTTCTATAAAGGGACAAAAATGGAGAAATTGGACAGGGAATGTAGAAGGAACGCCGCATTATACGATGTATCCAGAAAGTATACAAGATGTAGTAGAAGTTGTAGGGCTTGCTCGAAAAAAAGGGAAGAAAATTCGTGTTGTCGGTTCAGGACACTCATTTACACCTCTTGTGCAAACGGAAGAAATTTTAGTTTCTTTAGATAAATTGAAAGGTATTTTGGATATTGATGCAGAGAAGATGGTTGCCGAAGTATGGGCAGGAACAAAGTTACATGATTTAGGGAAGTTACTTGAAGAAAAAGGTTATGCACAAGAAAATTTAGGGGATATTGATTCACAATCTATTGCAGGAGCGATTAGTACAGGGACTCATGGAACGGGGATTACCTTTGGAAGTTTATCAACACAAGTTATAGAGATTACCGCAGTTTTATCTACAGGTGAGAGTATAGTTTGTTCGGAAACTGAGAATGTGGAATATTGGAGAGCCTTTCAGTTGTCGCTTGGAATGTTAGGTATCATTGTAAAAATAAAATTGAAGGTTATTCCAGCCTATTCACTCGTTTATAAAAGTGAAAAACAGTCATTATCTACGGTAATGAACAAGCTAGAAGAATATAAGAAGAATCGCCATTTTGAATTTTTCGTTTTTCCTTATTCAGATGAAGTGCAAGTAAAATTTACAAACGAAACAACGGGTAAAAAAAGTGACTTGAAATGGCATAAACTAAAGGTAGAGTTGCTTGAAAATAAGATGTTCTCTTTGTTATCTAAAGGATGTAAATGGTTTCCTTCTATAAGTAAAGGAGTAAGTCGATTATCGGCTAAAGCTGTACCGAATACAAAGATAGTTGGTCCGAGTTATGAAGTATTTGCTACATCGCGTGCGGTTCCATTTTATGAAATGGAGTATAGTGTTCCTTCAAAATATATGCGGGCCGTTGTAGAAGAGATTTCAAACCTTATTGAAAAGAAAAAATATAAAGTGCACTTCCCAATTGAATGCCGTTATGTGAAAAGGGATGATATATGGCTCAGTCCAGCGTATGGAAGGGATTCAGCGTATATTGCTGTTCATATGTATAAAGGTATGAAGTATGCTGCTTATTTTGGTGAGGTAGAGAAAATTTTTCTAAAGTATGAAGGACGCCCGCATTGGGGGAAAATGCATACGTTAACGTACGAAAAATTACAAAATATATATCCAGAAATGCATTCGTTTCTAAAGGCGAGGAAGTTACTAGATGAAGCAGAAATATTTTCAAATCCTTACACAGAAAAATTATTTACGATTATGAAAAAAAGCTGACAAAGTATTACTTGTCAGCTTTTTTTAGTATGATCGCATTTCTTGTTTGACTAATACGCTCGTAAAATAGTAATTTATCACGACTAAATACATGTAATAAAACATGAATAATAAATAGACCGTTAATTACAAATTGGAATAATAGTATAACTAGTAATACTAAAGGCTCTGTATGATTTAAGATAGAGCTACTCGAAAGAATATAATTGATTCCGCCTAAAATGAAATAGAATATCCCGTAACGAATGAATAATTCTTTTAGTGTAATACGCTCTGCTTGTCCTTTAATGTAAATCCGAAGCAACGCTTTTCCTATTGTTCTTCCATTCGTAAAGTATGGAATGATAATAAAGTAAATAAAGATTGAACATGTAATGAAAAAGAGTTCGTATACATTTGTGTAAGATTGGACATTAGAAATAAATAGAGAATTTCCTTTATTTTTAATGACAGGCACAACGATAGATAAGAACAGCCAATCAATTTGCATAGCGATAAGACGACGAACGAATCCGACTGGTTTTGTTTCCAAATCAATATGACTATCCAATTCGCTTGTTTTCGGAAGGAAGTACGTAAATATTGGTGCAATGATAAAACCAATTACGCCGCCTAATGTGTTTAAAAATAGATCATCGATATCGAATAAGCGATATGCACAATTGTATATACCGTATAGTCCAGTCACCTGTGTCAGTTCGAAAAATAGTGAAAGACAAAAAGAAATACAAACTGTTTGTAAGAAACTACGTCGGAAATAATAACGTAGATAAACACCGAATGGAACGGTTAATAGAACGTTAAATGCTACTTGTAAAAACGCAGATTCTTTTAATAAATAGAAATAAGTAGTTGGTTTCGCTAAAATTGCCGATGTATGATTACTAATCTCTTGTATGAAATAAAATGGTGAGAGTTGCATGTGCTGTGTATTAGCCGGTTGTAGGCTACAAGTATCATACGTTTGTGGTAACGGCAAAATAACAAGAAAATAGGCATTTAATAAATAGAGTAGTAATGAATACAAAATAAATGAGCGCCATTTATTTAAATAACCGTATTTTCGATAATTAAATATTAAAAATGGGATTAACAGAAACATTGCTAAAATAGGAAATAAAATAAATGCTGTTTTTACTGGAAATAAATATGCAGTCAAAATGAAGCTCCTTTCAATGAAAATTCGTTTATCATTATAACGTTAAAAGAACTTTAAAACAAAATTAAAATATTTCTAAATAGAAAAAATTTCAAATTTAAACGGGATTAAGTTATACTAAATTTAATATAAGGATATTGTGATTATTATAAGTTGAGAGAGGGTACAAGATATGCGGTATGAGCTTTTTTCTGTAAGTGGGGATCATATTACAACTTTTGAAAGTGCATGGCGTTTTCAGGAGGGAGAACAGATTTTTGTTCATGATGATCAAACAAAACGAAATTTTATTATTATCCGCCTAACGCATGATGTATTTCAACAAAATAAACATGTTATTCGTTTGTATTGTCAAGAAAAGAAAGTATACGCATAAAAGGGGCCCCTCTTACTGTACAGAAAGGTAAGAGGGGCTTTATCATTATAAAAATATAAAAAAGAGAGTCATCCTAGTTTAATAGAATGACTCTCTTTTCGATTTGTAAGTTTCACTTTATAAGAAAATAAGAGTAAGTACACCTACGATAATGCAATAGAAAGAGAAATATTTTAAATTTCCTTTTGCCATAATGTTCATAAACCATTTTAAAGAAATATACGTCATGATAAATGTTGCGATAAATGCAACGACATATGGTACGAATAATGTATCTAGGTTTGGATCTTTTGCAATGTCTGTAATACTTAGTAATAAACCACCTAAGCTAACAGGGATATACAGTAAGAATGAGAAACGAAGAGCTGTTTCTTGCTTCATACCAAGTAACATCGCTGCGACGATTGTTGCACCTGATCGGCTTATTCCAGGAATTAGTGCGCAAGCTTGTGCTAATCCGACGATAATTGCATCTTTCATAGAAAGATCGCCATCATTTTTACGTCCACGCAAGTTTCTAATAATCCAAAGGCCGACAGCAGTAATAAGAAGGGAAATCCCAACCATTTTCACGCCTTTTAAGTACTGGTCGATATAGTCTTTAAATAAAACACCAATAACGCCTGCTGGAATGGTCGCAATAACAAGGTAAATAATAAAGAAGAAATCTGATTTTGCATCTTCTGCTCTTGTAAATATATAAGATAGACCATTCTTCGTTAGACGAATTAAATCATTTCTATAAATAAGTAATACAGCTAATAATGAAGCTGAATTAACAAGTAGTTCGAAGCTAAACCCTTCTATTTTTAGTCCTAGCAAATGTTGTGCTAAAACGAGGTGACCGCTTGAAGAAATCGGAATTGGTTCTGTTAGTCCTTGGAACAGACCAAGAATTAAATATTTTAAAATGTAATGAAATTGTTCCATAAAAACCTCCTTGTTTATTAGTCGAAAGAAACAACTTGTTCATTATAACAAAGATACGGATGAATATTGAGAAGAAATAAATACTCGAAATATAATAAAAACCCCTTATAGCGCGCTATAAGGGGTTTTTATTATTAATGAGAAGCCGCTGTTTCTTGAAGACCTTTAGTCAATTGAACATCGACTTTTTCGGCATCATGGATGTGGTTCATAATAGTAGTATTTAATTTTTGGAACATTTGTTGTGTATTAGCGAATTCACGTAATATATCATCATTACAAGATTTTTGGTTTTCGATAGCTTTAATAACATTTGTAGCACCGCTTTGTAACGTTTGAATCATAATTAAAATGTTTTCAATTCTAGCGTTTGTATCGGCACTCATTTCTACACCTTCATCGACTAAATGCAAATTATCTTTTGTGTTATCGTATGCTTTTTCAATTTCTTCTTGAATTTTTTTCGTTAAGTTACCAATGTTTTTTGTACTTTCGGCTGTACTTTCCGCTAGTTTTCTTACTTCATTGGCAACGACAGCGAATCCTTTACCGTGCTCTCCAGCACGTGCAGCTTCAATACTCGCATTTAAAGCAAGTAAATTTGTTTGTGCTGCAATGTTTTGGATGACTTCTACAATTTGCTCGATTTCTTTTGAGCGCTCACTTAAATGATTCATACTATTAGACGTGCGCTGAGATTGTTCACCTAATTTATTAATTACAATAAGTAAACGATGAACAGATTCTTTTCCTTCATTAGAACAGTCAATGATTTCTTCAATTGACTGAATTAAGCTTTGTTCTTTTTGTAACATTTCATTATTCAATTCATTGGAATGTGTTGTACGCGTTGAAACATTTTCGAAACATGAATTTAATTGTTGAACTAAATTTTGAAGTGTATGGTGTTGATTATTTACGAGTTGATGCTCTTGAACGACGCTTTGCACACGGTCGTGAATAGAAGAAATGATCTCTTGTTTTTCAATATCTTTTTGTTTTAATTCTGCTTCTAGTTCTTGTATACGACTTTCTAATTGATCAATTTTATGTTGGAGTGATTTCTTTTGAGTAAACATATATTTATTTCAACCGCCTTTAGAAGTTATATTTTCTCTATATTTGGATTTTAGCATCTTTTATAATTTTTAAATATAGGAATTGTTAAATATTTAAGAATCTATTACATTTTATGCATAATTCCCTTTTTTTCGTCATGAAAAATAAACTGTATTTAATGGTATTGTAAACAAACTGTAAAATAAATCATGTATAACTGTATAAGAAGGGAGTCGGATTATGAACTATTTTAAGCGAATCAGTAGTCTAGTATTAGCAGGCATTATCAGTCTTTCTAGTACAGTCGCTGTAAAAGCAGAGTCAAACGACGAGAAACTTAACAACATGCAACAGCAATTGCAGCAAAACGATGCAGAGATGCAAAAGAAAGAGCAAGAGAAGCAAGCTGTTAATAAAGAAATTCAAGGTATCGAAAACGAACTACATAATTTAAATAATACAATTGCAAAAAATAAAGAGGATCAAGCTGCTATTCAACGTAAAATCGATGAAACACATAAGCAGATTGAGCAAAAAAAGAATGAAATTGTCGTTTTAGAGGATAAAGTCCTTGCTCGTAAGGATATTATGAGAAAACGTATGGTTTCTGTTCAAAACAGTTCAAATACAAGTTTAGTAGTAGAAGTTGTAGTAGAGTCAAAAAACTTTGCAGATTTCTTACAACGTATGAACGCAGTTTCTACTATTCTAGAAGCAGATAAAGAAATTTTACGTCTACAAGAACAAGATCTTCGTCAAATTGAAGAAGATAAGAAAACAATTGATGAAAAAGAAGAATCTTTAGTAGTAGACAAACAAAAATTAGCCAAAGCACAAGCTGAGTTGCAAGATAACTTGAAAAAGCGTCAAGCTAACTTACAAACAGTTCAAGCTAAATATAATCAGGTTGCAAGCCAACTTAATTTAGCAGCAGAAGAAAAAGCTAAAATCGAATCAAATATGAAAGCAGTTCAAGAAACAATTGCTCGTGAGCAAGAAGCAGCAAGAATTGCTGCAGAAGAGCGTGCAAAAGCAGAAGCAGCTGCAAAGGCTGAGCAAGAAGCTTTAGCTAAGGCACAGGCAGATGTTGCTGAAAAACAAAAGCAAAAGCAAGAGCAAGCTAGTAAGCCAGCTCAAACTAAAAATAATAATTCAAGTGTAGAACCTGCACAACCATCTAAACCAGCTGCTGGTGGAAGAGAAATCTATGTACATGCAACAGCTTATACAGCAGATCCAGGTGAAAATGGCTATGCACCAGGTCAACAAGTATATTCTGCATGGGGAGGCTATAACCTAACTGCAAACCCAGGAATGAAATTAATTGCAGTGGACCCATCTGTTATCCCATTAGGTTCTCGCGTATATGTTGAAGGATACGGAGAAGCAATTGCAGCAGATACTGGTGGCGCGATTAAAGGTCACAAAATTGATGTTTTAATGCCAGATAAAGCTTCATCTAGTAAATGGGGCAGAAAAAATGTTAAGCTTACAATTTTAAATTAACATGTAATCCAACTTTACAATATGTAAAGTTGGATTTTTTTGTAATTATAATGTTAAGTTAAGTTTACATTTTGTTAAGGATAGCATACAATGACGGTGAGAGGTGGTAAAATTGACCATTTTAAATAGAGTGAAGGAATTAAGAGCTCGGTTTAATTTTTCGCAAAGTGTATTAGCAGAAAAGGTTGGAGTGACAAGACAAACAATCGCGGCAATTGAAAAAGGGGATTATGTCCCTTCACTGTTATTAGCACTTACGATTTGCGATGTATTTCAGTTAAAGATGGAAGATGTGTTTGTTTTGAATAAGGAGGGGAAAGAGGATGAATAGACTCGTATTTTCTTATATGCTAAATGTACTTTTAATGGTATTAGCAGGTTGGGCGTTTATTGAGTTGTATTATTTTACTATTGAAGTCGCTAATTTTATTCAAACGGAGAGAGTACCATCTGAAATTTCACTGAGTTTAATGCCGCTAGGATTACTTTTAATATTTGGTATTGTATCGACTGTTCTTTATAAAATTCAAAAGAAAAAATATAAAGAGCTCTCGTATTGGATGTTTCCACTATTATTTCCTCAAGAGGATGAGAGGGAAAAGGCAATTACAGAAAAGGCTTGTCGTACTACATTTATGTCACTATGGTACGTGTTGCCTTGTGCGGTTGGTTTTTTAACTCTTTCTCCAATTGCTAATCTATATGTTCCTGCATATCCAATATATATTGCATTTAGTATTTTCTTTATTCAAATGACAATTTTTCACGTATCCTTATATCGAAATAAAATCGCTTAAAAAGAAACCTTCTTGCATTAGCAAGAAGGTTTCTTTTTAGCTTACACTTGTACATATAGCAATATTATCTTATCATTTTATATAGAGTAAGATTTTGTAAGGGAAAGGAATTGTATATGAATAAGCAAAGAATTTATAGTATAGTAGCAATCCTTCTATTTGTTGTAGGTGGTGTGTTAATCGGAAAGCCATTTTACGATGGATATCAGGCTGAAAAGAAACAGACTGAAAATGTGCAGGCTGTTCAAAAGATGGATTATGAAAAACATGAGACGGAATTTGTAGATGCTTCGAAAATTAATCAGCCAGACTTAGCAGAAGTAGCGAATGCATCATTAGATAAGAAACAAGTAATTGGTCGTATTTCGATCCCGAGTGTTTCATTAGAACTTCCTGTTTTAAAATCTTCTACTGAGAAAAACCTATTATCAGGTGCAGCAACAGTAAAAGAAAATCAAGTAATGGGAAAAGGGAACTATGCATTAGCAGGACATAATATGTCTAAAAAAGGTGTTTTATTTAGTGATATAGCTTCTTTGAAAAAAGGCGATAAAATTTATTTGTATGATAATGAAAACGAATATGAGTATGCGGTTACTGGTGTATCTGAAGTAACTCCTGATAAGTGGGAAGTTGTAGAGGATCATGGGAAAGATGAAATAACGCTTATTACATGTGTATCTGTGAAAGATAATTCTAAGCGTTACGTTGTTGCTGGTGATTTAGTAGGAACGAAGGCGAAGAAATAAAAAAAGATGAGGGATTTCCCTCATCTTTTTTTAATCCATCCATTTCACTAATTTCTTAGAAATTAGTAATAAAACACAACCTAATACAATTGCTACAGCTCCGATTACGGTAAATACTTCAGCATATCCAAGTGAAGTTGTGAAGCTTGCAAGTTGTCCGCCTAAAATGTTAGCGATTCCTGAGCTTGCTAACCATACTCCCATTAATAAAGAAGCAAGTTTTACTGGTGCAAGTGCACTAACCATTGATAGTCCAACAGGTGATAAGAATAGCTCACCTAACGTATGGAAAAGATACGTAAAGACGATAAATAGTAAGTTTGCTTTTTCTGTAATGTTATGTTCATCACTACCTGTTTTTAATGTAGCGATAACGAGAATGATATAACCGATACCAAGCAAGATCATACCAAGTCCCATTTTAGTTGGGATTTTTAAATCCCCGCGCTTGCGAGTTGCAAGTTTTGCCCATAATGCTGAAATGACTGGAGCAAGTAAAATAATAAATAATGGATTGACCGATTGGAACCAAGATGTTGGAACTTCCCATCCGAACACAGAGCGGTCTACAAATTTGTTTGTATATAATGTTAATGAGCTACCAGCCTGTTCAAAGCCAGCCCAGAAGAAGACAACGAAGCATGTTAAAATGACGATAACTGCGGTACGTTGTTTTTCTTTTTTTGTTAACGGTGTATCTCCTACTGATGGTTGTCCATCTGTTGTTTGTAAATCGCGAGTTGGTTTTTTACCGAGATCACCAAGGAAGCGATTTGATAGTGTTGTAAATAAAATTTGTCCAATGATCATTCCGATTGAAGCGGCTAAGAAACCGTAACGGAATCCGTAATGTACAACGCCATCAACCGTTGTTTTGAATAAATTTTCTGATAAAAATCCGCAAACGAGTGGAGCTAAAAATGATCCGACGTTAATACCCATATAGAAAATGGTAAATGCACTGTCACGTTTTGGATCATTCTCTTCGTATAATTCGCCAACAAGTGTAGAGATATTCGGTTTGAAGAATCCATTACCGATAATAATAAGCGCTAATCCGAGGTATAGGCCGACTTGGTTTTGCATGGCGAATAGTGTAAGGTTACCGATTGCCATTGTTATACCACCAATTGTGATGGCTTTTCGTCTACCTAGGAACCGGTCTGTTAAGTATCCACCAATCATTGGTGTGAAATAACAGGCTCCAGTATAAAATCCGTAAATGGAGAGTGCCCATGCGGGACTAAACCCAAGACCACCGCTTACTAAAGCTGTCGTTAAATATAATGTTAATAATCCTCGTAATCCATAGTAACTAAATCTTTCCCACATTTCTGTAAAGAAGAGTAAGTATAAACCTGGAGGATGTTTCTTTTTTCTTTGTTGTTCTCTTTCTAGTTGTATCGCTGATTCCATGTTATTTTCCTCCTGACACAAACAAAAACAAAGTTAATAATTTTGTACATTTAATATTTTACCTTATTAACTATTATAAGTCAATAAAGGTTGATTTTTCAGAAGAAATTGGAAAAGAGATATAGCTATAGAATGGGTGTTTCTTTTATGTTAGACTATGGACTATGTTTTCTTTGTAAGGAAGCGGGTTATTGCACTTTTTTATATGTGAAATTGATTTCATAAAAGATGAAATTAAAGAAGGAGAAAGAAATGAAATTGTTACAGAAAAAAGAAATTTTACTGATTAGTCTTATGTTATTCTCGATGTTCTTTGGAGCGGGGAATCTTATATTCCCACCTTTCCTTGGGTATGAAGCAGGAGAACATGTGTGGATTTCATTAGTAGGGTTTATTATATCAGCAACAGGTCTTCCTATATTGGGAGTTATTGCGATTGCAAAAGCAGGAAGCTTTCAAAAGTTAGCGGGTAGGATTCATTCTTCATTCGCCATTATTTTTCCGTGTATCGTGTATTTATTTATTGGACCAGGACTTGGTATACCACGTGCAGGAAGTTTAGCTTTTGAAATGGGGCCAGGTCAGTTCTTCTCAGAAGCGGGAAGCATAGTTTTATTATGTTACACGGTTATTTTCTTTAGTATTGTGTACTGGTTAAGTTTATCACCTTCTAAATTAATGGGGTTGTTCGGAAAGGTTTTAACACCGTTATTATTAGGCATGATTGCCCTTATCTTTATAAAGAGCAAGTTTACATCAGTAGGTAGTGTGAAAGAGGCTGCTGGAAACTATGGACAAGCTCCTATGTTCCAAGGGTTTTTAGATGGGTATTTAACGATGGATGCATTAGCAGCTTTAATTTTTGGGATTGTTATTGCAAATGCTCTTCGTGCAAAAGGTATTGAAGATGATAAAGGTTTAGCGAAATATATGAGTATTGCTGGAATTGGAGCAGGACTATTATTATCTATTATTTATGTCATACTTGGATATGTTGGTTCAATTAGCGGTTCGTTAGGTACATTTGATAATGGGGCGAACGTATTAGCACAAGTGATGACGACGTTATTTGGACAAGGTGGAGTCGTTTTATTAGGTCTTATTTTTACAATCGCGTGCTTATGTGTTTCAATTGGACTTGTTACATCTTGTAGTCAATTTTTCGCAAGTGCATTTCCGAAAGTAACTTATAAAGTTTGGGCATTTATATTAAGTTTTGTTAGTATGATTTTAGCTAATTTAGGATTAACACAAATTTTAAAAGTATCAGTACCGATTCTTGGATTTATTTATCCAGTTGCATTAACACTCATTATTCTAGGGTTATTCCATAAATATATTGGAAAGTATGCATACGTATATGCAGTAACTGTTGGGATTGTAGCGGTATTTAGTGCAATCGATATTTTTAATAAAAATGTAATGATGAATCAGTGGACGTCAATATTGAAATACATTCCGTTTTATACAGAAGGTGTTGGGTGGATTGTTCCAGCTATTGTAGGTGCTTGTATTGGTGTCATCGTTAGTGTTGTTCTAAATAAGAATAAATGAGTAAAAAGGTGTTTTCCTATTTCGGAAAACACCTTTTTTTTGGAAAAATAGTATTGAAAATGAATAGACTAAGAGTATGATAAAGGTAATTGGTAATATATAGATTTTGAATAGATGATGAGGGGGGAGCGTATGAAGGAGGATTTAAATAAGAAAATAGAAGCGCTCGAAACGGCAATTGAAACGATTCAAGAAGCGCTTTTTGAATTGAAAGCAAAACAAAGAGAAATAGAAGTAGAAAATGCTCAGCAACATGTTAGTAAAGAAAAGAAAGAATATATTGAAACGGTAATGGAGGAAAAGCAAAAAGAAGAAGTAGTTACAATAAAGGAGCCCGTGCAAGAACGTGAGGTAAAACAAGTAGATATATCTGCATTTAAACCAGAACCATTTAATATTATTAAGTTTTGCCAAACTTGGTTGCCACGTATATTTGTCGGCATTATGTTACTTGGAGTAATCTGGTTATTTAAAGCAGGGGTAGATGCTGGATTATTAACACCTGTAATACGAATTGTGTTTGGTATTGTCCTATCAATCGGTTTTTATTATATAGGTGATATTCAAATTAAACGAGAGCGGCAAGCGTTGGGTTTAGTATTAGCAGGAGGAAGTATTACGGGTATAGTTTTAACGACATTTGCGGCGCATTATTTATATGGATTTATTCCAGCAAGTGTTGCGTTTGTATGTAACATTGCATGGGTCATTTTAGGTATTTATGTAGCGAAGAGGTATCAATCGGAATATCTTACTATATTCGTAGCCGTAGGAGCTTTCTTCGTGCCATTCTTATTAAATAGTACGACTCCTAATCCATATATTTTCTTTGGATATGAGACGATACTAACACTTAGCTTATTATGGTATGCGTTGAAAAATCGTTATCAGTATTTATATATGATTTCTTATGCTGTTGCTGCTATTGTCCTTTTTGTTTTCTTTGCTATTATGTCAATGTTAGTGGAGGATTTGCAAATACAGTTAACGGTTGTTTATGGTTTGATTCACTTACTATTATTTTGGCATATGTTTACGGAGAGAAGCTTTATATTAGAGCCACGCTTGGCGATATTTAGTGCGAATGCAGTTCTCTTTATATTAGCCATTTCAAAAATACCTGAATTTACAACATGGGGATTAATGATTAGTGCACTCGTGCACGCTACTATGTTCGTGTTTGAATATAGGAAGAATAGACATTCTACATTTACAAATCTTTTATTTGGTTTCGCAATGGGTGCATTTAGTTTAGCGATTTTATATGAGTATAGTTTAGTGAATGCAGCGATTGTATTATTATTACAAGGTTTCCTCGGTATGATGACTGCTATTAAAGTAAAACAACAGGTGAAATTGTATGTTAGTGCGACGATTTACGCGATTGGAATGATACAAACTATTTTTAGTCCGTTTGATCATTTCATTTCAGCTGGGTTTGTTGCTCATATTATTTTAATAGGTACATTTTATTACTGCATGAAACAAGCGAAAGATGTGTTAATGAGCTTTGGAAAATATGTTTATTCTATAGCACTCTATTGGTTTATGGTTATCGTATTTATTGCAATTACTAGAGTCGGTGAAGTGCTTTCTACAGATGGAAGTATAATAAGCGTATCTGTATCGTTATTATGGATGGTATATGCATTATTTGCAGTTTGGCTTGGACGGAATAAAAATATGAATGAAATATTGTATGCCGGCTTAGTCGTGTTAGTCGTAACGATAGGGAAGCTATTCCTTCTGGACTTACCAGAAGTATCGATGATGATCAGGGCAGTGTTATTCTTAATTGTAGGTAGTATAGGTATCGTTATTTCAAGGATGTTTTTCTCAAAAGAAGAGAAGTAAAAAGAAGGCAATCCGTATGCGGATTGCCTTTTTCATTATTTCTTATCAATTATTACAGCTTCATTGTATTTCGCTGTTGTATTTTGGCGTAGACGAAGCGTTGCTTGTCCAGCTGTATTTGAATCGATTTGTACGTTCACAATTCTCTCAGCAGAACCTAAGCTGTTTGTTGTGAAAGAGAACGCACTACTATATCCGAAAGTAGATGGCCAAGAACCATTTGTATTTTGAACTTTTGCTACTTGTGTACCGCCAGTAGTGAATATACCTAAAGAGTAATTAGTGTATGTTGTGTTTGGTAATAAGTTATTTACTTGAATTTTGATTTGGAACACTTCATTGTTTGGTAGAGTGCTAGGGTGTGTAACTACGTAGTCGTTTGCTGTTATAGCACCGTTATAACCGTATGAACCTGGTTTGAAAGTATTTGTATTAAACCATTGATAACCTGCATTTGGTGCACTCCAAGGTTCAGGTTGTGGCTCAGTTGATAAGCTTGGTTGTTCAAATGTTTGTAAAGTGGTAGGTAAATCAAGTTGTAAACCATTTACTTGATCTAAACTTGTAAATGTTTCTTTATTCGATAGCCAATTTACGATATTTTCTAGTAAGATAGCATCGTTTTCTTCTTTATAACCATCGTAAGTTTTCTTTGTTTGGCCAGAATCTTCACGAACGTATTTTGGCGTCGCATCTTCCACCGGAGAAGAGTCACCGATAAAGGCAGCTTTTCCAAGTCCTACTTTTGCGATAGCAGCATAAGGGCCTTCTGCAACACCACCGCCGTTATAAACACCGCTATCAACAGCATTATTCCATTTTGACGGGTTTTCTGGAAGATAAACAAGTCCTTTTGCTAGTTTTGGGTTTGTAATGGCTAGAGTAGAGCCAGCATGCATTGCTACAGATGAAACACCTTTTGTAATTCCGAATGATTGTTCAGGTGACACAATATTTTTAGCTGCAACATCACCGATTGCATTGTAGCGGAAGCGAATACCGAAGTTGTTAGATAGCCAATCAGAGCTTTCTACTCCTTGCATAGCTTGTGAATTTACTTCCTCACTAGACATTCCTTTTGCAGGATTATCCCATGCACCGCGTCTATATCCATTAAATACTTCAGAAGAGTCCCAGCGATTTTTATTACGATCTGCATTATAATGATCGGCAATGAAGAAGATACTGCCGCCACTTTTCACGTATTGTAACATAGCATCTTGTTCAGATTTTTTGTAAGGAATATTTGCTTCTGGAACGATAAACACATTGTAGTCTTTTAAATCTTCGTATGTAATCGGTGTTGATTTACGTAGTTCTTTTACATGATATCCGTTTTGGGCAATGCCGTTTCCGAAATCAGAAAAGCCACCATCAATAACCCAGTCAGCCGTCCCAGCAGTTTGACCGTGTGTATTATCGAATAATGCTTTCTTCCCATTGTTTTGATTTACAACTTTTGCAGCAATTTCAGGAGCTGGGTCTACAGAGCTTTCTGCATAAGTAGACGGTATGAACGAAGCCCCTATACTTAGTGTAATTGCTGTTGCTAAAGAAAATGTAATCCATTTTTTATTCTTCATAGAAGAATCCCCCTAATAATAAATATATGTGCTTTAATAATGTAATTTATTTTTCTGAAAAAATAAAGACAGAAAACGTAAAAAATATTAAAAAATTGTAAAAATACCGTGAATTTTGTTGAGAAATATTTATATAGATATAAAAACATCCCTTCCAATTAATAAGGAAGGGATGTTTTGTTTAACTAATTTTTGAATTAGGTGTTTCGTCAATTTTATGGAACCCTTTCATGTAATATACGATAGCTAAACCAATAAGCCAAATAGGACCAACAATTAATGCAATTCTTGTATCTTCTGAATACGCCATTATACCTAATACTAGTGCAAGGAAAGCGAGTGAGAAATATGAACTGAATGGATGTAAAGGCATTTTATATGTTAGCTTGTCCTTTTTATCAGTTTGCAATCCTTTACGGAATTTAATTTGAGCGATTAAAATGATGCCCCAAGTCCAAATTGCCCCGAAAGTTGAAATACTAGTGAGCCATGTAAATACTTTTGCGGGCACAAGATAGTTTAATATAACACCAACGAGTAAAACGATAGCTGTTGCTACAATTCCTTGACTCGGAATGCCATTTTTATTTAAACGACCGAATCTTTCAGGAGCTTTCTTCTGCTGAGCTAGTGTATATAGCATACGGCCTGTACTAAATAAACCACCATTACAGGAAGAAAGAGCTGCTGTTAATACGACAAAGTTAATAATACCTGCTGCTTTTGCGATACCGATTTGCTGGAATGTTAATACGAATGGACTTCCTTTCTCACCAAGTTCATTCCATGGATAAATTGCCATCATAACGAATAGAGCCCCAACGTAGAACAGTAATATTCTCCAAAATACGTTATCGATTGCTTTTGCGAGTGTTTTTTTCGGATTTTGAGCTTCACCCGCTGTAACACCGATTAATTCAACGCCTAAATAAGCGAATAACACCATTTGTAAAGAGAGTAGTAACCCAGAAAAACCATTTGGGAACCAGCCACCATGTGACCAAAGGTTTGAAATACCAGTAGCGATACCACCGTTTCCGAATCCGAATAAAATAATACCAGCTCCAATAATTATCATACAGATAATTGTGACAATTTTGATGAGAGCAAACCAAAATTCAAGTTCTCCAAATACTTTTACGGATAAGAAGTTGAAGGCACTCATTAATAATAGAGCGAGTAACGCCCAAGTCCAGCGCGGGATATCTGGGAACCAGTATTGCATGTAAATGCCAGCCGCTGTAATTTCAGCCATGCAAGTAACAACCCATAAAAACCAGTAGTTCCAGCCAGTAATATAGCCAGCTAGTGGTCCAAGATAATCAGAAGCATATTTACTAAAAGAACCGGCAACAGGTTGTTCAATTGCCATTTCTCCGAGTGCTCGCATAATGAAAAAAATAACGAGTCCGGCGATCATATAACCTAGTAGAATAGAAGGGCCAGCTAGCTTAATAGCAGAAGCGGATCCTAAAAATAGTCCAACGCCAATAGCGGAGCCGAGCGACATTAAAGTAATATGTCGTTCTTTTAAACCACGGTTTAAAGTTTCAGATTTGTTTGTGTGCTGCATAAGAAGAATCCCCCTTGTAGAGTGAACGATATTTGAATGCGTTTGCTAAATGTTTAACTATTTCAAATTATAAAACATTTCTATCTGTTATGCTACAAAAATAAACATGATTAACTGTACTACATCTGTACTTGTCAGACTTAAACTTAAAATTCGAACTATTAGTGAATATATTGACTCTTCTTTTTATTGATTGTTAAGATTAAGTATTATATTTTCTCATATACTAGTAAGAAAAGAATATGTGATAATAATTCAGATGTAGGAAGGGTACATAACCATGTTTCAATTACAAAAATATAACACTTCTGTGAAGCAAGAGCTTTTAGCTGGCATCACAACTTTTTTTACATTTGCGTATATTCTTGTCATCAATCCGAAAATATTATCTGATGCAGGTGTACCATTTGATCAAGCTTTTACAGCAACTATTATTGCGACTGTTATAGGGACGCTATGTATGGCGTTTTTAGCTAACTATCCAATTGTTATTGCTCCAGCTATGGGAATGAATGCGTATTTTGCTTATTCTGTTGTTCAACAGGCAGAGGGGATTACATATGTCATTGCGTTTTCAGCAGTATTTGTAACAGGTATCATTTTTCTTTTATTATCTTTCACTTCATTTAGGCAAAAGCTAATTGTCGCAATTCCTGATAGTTTAAAACATGCAATTGCAGGTGGAATTGGACTATTTATTGCTTTTATTGGATTACGCCTTTCTGGAATTATCGTTGATCATCCATCTAATTTAGTTACGATTGGTGATTTTCATTCTCCAGCCGTTATTTTAACTTTAATTGGTTTAATATTAGCGGCGGTATTAATGGCATTACGTGTGAGTGGTGCATTATTTATTAGTATGATTGTGACAGGAGTTATCGCCTTCTTTACAGGGCAACTGAAGTTTACGGATAAAATTGTTGCGATGCCTCATTTACCAGAGGGAATTATCGTTTCAAACCCAATCAACGCCTTTTCAGATGTAATTGAATACGGATTATATGGTGTTGTATTTTCATTTTTACTTGTACTGTTATTTGATACAACAGGTGCACTACTCGGTTTAATTAAACAAGCAGGCTTAATTACAGATAATACAGAGAAACGTTTTGGTAAAGCGTTTATTGCAGATGCAATTGGCGGGACTACAGGCTCTATATTTGGAACAAGCCCAACAGCAGCGACGATTGAATCATCAGCTGGTATTGCTGCAGGTGGTAAAACAGGATTAACAGGTATTATAGTTGTCGGTCTAACGATTATAACGGCATTCTTCAGCCCTGTGATTGCTTCTTTATCAAGTGTAGCCGCTATTACAGCTCCTTCATTAATTATTGTAGGTAGTTTAATGGCGCAAAGTCTTCGTGATATTAATTGGAATGAATTTGAAGATGCATTACCAGCATTTTTAATTTTCGTTGGTATTCCGTTAACGTCTAGCATTGCGAATGGAATTGCAATTGGATTTTTAGTGTATCCAGTCTTAAAGATTGTGAAGGGGAAAGGGATGGAAGTACATCCGTTACTATACTTATTTACAATTTTATTTGGATGTCATTTATTCTTATAATATAGATATAGGAAAGGGGGCTTCTTATGAGAGGCTCCTTTTTTGTGTATAATAAGGTGAAAATTAAATTAATGTCGTAAAATATAAATTACTTAATGGAATATATATTACAATATAAGTAGAGGAGGAACATGAATGGCTGTAAGTAACATAAAAGTCGCGCGTGTTCAGTTAGATTTAACACAGCAACAATTAGCAGAAAAAGTAGGCGTTACAAGGCAAACGATTAGTTTAATTGAGAAGGGGAAATACAACCCGTCTTTAGATTTATGTTTGAAAATTTGTTATGCGGTAGACAAAACATTGAATGATTTATTTTGGGAGGAAGAGGAGTGAGGGGATGAGAATCGTGAAAGATGAACGTTTAATGATTGAGGGACTCAAACATATTAGACTCGTTTTCATCTTACAAAATATCGTCATACTAGGTGTTGTTTTTTATCGGTACGTTTTGCAAGATGCAGGATATGAAAGTGTTTCAGATTTATTAATGGTATTTATGGTCGGGATAATAGTTATTAACTTTTTAAACTTAAAAAACTCGGTGGAAGTGTATGAGCATACAGGGGGAGTATCTCGTAGTTATTTTAGGAAGCTATTATTCATTCCAGTAGGTATTGTTATTGGGATTTTAGCTATTTGTATCGTTGTAACACCGGGTATTTCGATAAAAGAAATTAGTATAACAGGACTTATTATGTTTGCTTGTTTTTTAGTTCCTAGTTTGTTTATATACATATATATGAAAAAAATAAAAAGTGAAGATTGAAATATAAGAAAAGCTTTCCCCAATATGGGGAAAGCTTTTCTTATATTCTTTTATACAGTAATTTATGAAGACCAATCGGTTCAATTTCAAAGATTTCACCATGTTCCTGGAAGCCTAAGTGCTTGTAATATTCAGCTACAGTAATTCGGCCATTACACCATAATATATTTGCTTGGCGTTCTTGCAAGACTTGCTCCGCTTTCTGAATTAAGGAGCTTCCAGCACGTTTGTTTCGAAATTCAGGTAATGTGGCCATTCCTCGTAGACGATAATGAATACCTGCTAGTAAGTCAGGGTATATCTCTTTTGAGAAGGAAGCGATACTAATTAGTTCATCGTTTATAAATGCGCCTAAGTGAAAGGTGTCCGTTTCATAGTCGGAAGAGTATTTACAATCTGCTAATGTTTGATTCGGGCGTAAAATTTTTTGACGTAATACGTAAGTTTCAGATCCCTCAATATTTTTCACGGTAATCATATTAACATCCTTTCTTATAAGGCGTTTTCTGTTAGTTGTATAAAGAAATAGGCAGGTGCGGCGAAAAGTCCGAGTATGCTAGCAGTTCCGAGAAGGAGTGAAAGTAAGAGGCAGGAGTATTTTATTCCATTCGATTTTTTCCATCCGTAGCTACAAATTTCAATGCTAACACCGATGAGAATAATGGCAACGAGTATTTCTGCTAATAATAAAAGAGCTAAAGTTACAATAGACATAATGTGATCCATCCTCATAATATGTGATAGTAACATTTTACCATATAAAATGGAAAAAAATGCCCCTCAATTATGTGAGGGGCATTTTTCTATTCTAATATGCTTTTTAGTGTATCGATATGTTCTTTTGAGCCAGTTACAAGTAATGTATCGCCGTGTTGTAGGCTTGTATCACCATGTGGGATTAATGCTTTATTTCCACGATAAATTTGAATGACGAGTACATCGCCTAAAAATGGAAGGCGACGAAGTGCAACGCCGTTATATTTATTACTCCGTAGTTCCACTTCACGGACTGTTTCGTTTGCTGTTGTAATTAAACGAACGAGACTCGGTTTATCAATTAGTGCACGTAATAGAATGCGTGTAGAGTTAATTGTTGAGAATACGGCGATATGTTCTTGCGTTGCTTTTTCTTGTAGAAGTGGATCTTCTACACTTGCAATAACATGTTCAACACCTAGTTCTTTTGCATGTTCTGCTAATAATAAGTTTTGTTCATCATCGCTTGTTGCAACAACAACGCGATCTGCGTTAAATGCTGTTTGTTCAGTTAATGATGCGATCGTGATGTCATCTAATTTTACGATAGGGAAGTCATGTGATTTTGCTTCCTCATCATTTATTTTATTTTGACGCATCATATAAAGTGTTACGTCATAATCTTCTCGTTTTAAATCAAGTGATAACGGAAGGGTAATTCTGCTTGCGCCAATAATAGAAACTTTTGGTTTTGGTGTTTCTACTTTTGGGAACATTTTTTTAAATAATATAGGTGCAAAAATACAAGTAATAACTGCGCTTAAAATAAGGGAAGCAGATAAACTTGGACTGATGATTCCTAGTTTTTCACCAATTTGTGCAGCTGCAATAACTAAAGAAAGTGTCGATGTTAATAAGATGGCACTTCCTAGTACGATATTACGTGGATACCATTTTCGTAAGACGAGTGATGGTAACAGCTTTGAAATAAAGAGTCCCACAATTAAAATTGGGATCATTAGCATGCTAGAAGGTTCTTTAAAAATAGACCAAACTTCTAGATTCACACCAACCATTACGAAGAAAATAGGGATGAAGAAACCGTAGCCGATGGAATCCAGTTTTTCAACCATATCTTCATTTGGTGATAATAACGATACAAGTACACCCGCTAAGAAGGCACCTAAAATATTTTCAGCTCCAACAGATTCAGATAACCCAACTAATATTAAGATGAGTGCAAAAACAGCTCGTGTATCAATTTGTACACTACCAGCTTTTAAGCTATCTAAGTATGGAATGTTTTTAAAGCGTTTTGCAACGAAGTAAATAACAATACCAGCGCCGAATAGAAGAAGAAGGAGCCACATGCTTTGGCCGCTTTCGGAATTTAATCCGACGAATACAGCGAGTAAAATCATTGTAACTAAATCTGCAATAACAGCGACTAATAAAATGATTTGTCCAATTGCCGTTTTTCCTAAGTTATTCTCTTTTAATGTTGGTACGACAACACCTAAAGAAATAGTTGAAATAATTAAAGTCATAAACATTGCATTATCCACGAATCCTAGCCATACGAACAGTAATGATAGGGCATAAGATAAGATGAAAATAAATAAGAAGATAATGCTCGCTGCTTGGAATGTGTTTGGTTCGTTTGTCGTATTCTTTTTCCCTTTTTGTTTAAAGATAGAAAAATCAATTTCTAAACCGCTTAAGAACATTAAGAAGATAAATCCTAGTGTCGATAAGACTTGAAGCCACATATCTGGCTCAATAATATTAAACCCACTTTTACCTACAAAGATTCCTGCGATGATTTCTGCAACAACGACAGGAAGTGCTTTTAATTTAAAGCGTTGTAACAAAAGGGGAACGAAAAACGCGATTGCAACGACAACCATAAGTGATAGAACAGAAGTATGATGTTCCATTGCGTTCTCTCCCTTCAAATAAATATAGTACCTATTTAGCCATATAATAGGTAGAAAAGCAACGCATATGGATTCGATTTCATAAAGAAAGAGTTTTCTTAAGATTTGTCATAATAAGTATATTTTTCATGATTCTGTTGTTAATTCCGTAATGTGGATGTAATAGGGGAGGGGATAAAAAAAAGACTGCCGAGGAATCTCAGCAGTCTTTTTCATGTACATTACATTGAGAAGAAGATCCATACAGTTAAACCAACTGTTGCAGTTGCAACGAAGAAACTGTATATCATTGTAAGGACTTGAACTCTTCCTTCTCCTTCTTTTAAATGCATGAACATAATTAATTGTAACAACGCTTGCGCAACAGCCATTGCGATAATGGACGTTAATATCGTTGAAAGTGGCAAGTTTGTATAAAGTGCCACGTATAAAGCTAGGAACGTTAGTGCAAGCGATAAAATAAATCCGAAAACGTGTGACCATGGGAATCCGCTATGCGCATGCCCATTTGCTTGATTGTTATTTTGACTCATTTACGCCACCATCCCGTTCAAGTAAACTAGTGTGTAAATAAAGACCCAAACAAGATCGAGGAAATGCCAGTATAAGCTGATAATAAATACTTTACGAGCTGTAACTGGTGTTAAACCTCGTTTTAAAATTTGGATAATAACACAAATTGCCCAAATGATACCACCTGTTACGTGGGCACCATGTGTTCCAAGAAGAACGAAAAATGCAGATAGGAAAGCACTTGTTTGAAGCGTTGCGCCTTCACCAATGTACATAATGAATTCTTCAATTTCAAAGAATAGGAAACCTGCACCTAAAAGTAATGTAAGGATGAACCATCCAAGCATTGCTTTTTGGTTGTTCTTACGCATTTCGTGAATTACGATACCACATGTGAAACTACTTGTTAAAAGTAGTAATGTTTGAATTAAAAGCGTTTTAAGTTCAAACAGTTGCGCTGGAGTCGGGCCATCTGCCGTACGACCAGCAAGTACTAGATAAGAGGCGAAAAGTGTTGCGAACAGCATAATTTCAGCCCCAAGAAAAATCCAGAATCCTAGGATATTCAATCTACTTTGCTCGGATTGATATTCCAAAGGTAAGCTTTTATCTAAAGCCGCCATATCATTTCACCTCTCATGCTATATGTTCTGTTTCTTTAATTTCATCAACGCTTACGTAGTAGCCATCATCATAATCGAATGAACGATAGATTAAGCAAGCTAAAATACCAACGCCGCCGATTGCTGCAAGCCAGAACCAGCTAAATACTAATGCGAAACCTGCAAGACCGAAGAATAAAGACGCAATAATAGGCACGCCAGAGTTACTTGGCATGTGAATTGGTTTTAAATCTTCTGCTGCTGGTGTAACTGTTTCTCCGCGTTTTTTCATGTACCAGAAAGCATCAGCTTCTTTGATTTCAGGAAGTTTCGCGAAGTTGTAATGTTGTACAGGAGATTGAGTTGCCCATTCAAGTGTACGGCCATCCCATGGATCTCCAGTTGTGTCACGTTCACCGTGACGAGCACTCCAAATTACGTTGTAACAAAGAATTAGGAAACCAATACCCATCATTACCGCACCAACAGATGCGATTTGGTTTAGCCATCCCCATCCAAGACTCTCAGAGTAAGTGTACATACGACGAGTCATACCGTCTAAACCTAAGAAGTACATTGGGAAGAAACAGATGTTGAATCCGCTCATAAAGATCCAGAATGTCCATTTACCTAGGCGTTCGTTTAACATATGACCAGTCATTTTTGGATACCAGAATGTGAATCCAGCAAGCATAGCGAATACTGTACCTGCGATTAATACGTAGTGGAAATGAGCAATTAAGAAGTAGCTGTTATGGTACTGATAATCAGCTGCTGCCATACCAAGCATAACCCCTGTAACCCCACCGACTACGAAGTTTGGAATAAATGCCAATGACCAAAGCATTGGAACTGTAAAACGAATACGTCCTTTATACAGTGTAAACAACCAGTTAAAGATCTTAACCCCGGTTGGAATCGAAATCGCCATTGTCGAAATCGAGAAGAATGAGTTAACCGCTGGACCTGCACCCATCGTGAAGAAGTGATGAAGCCATACGACGAAACTTAGTAAAGAAATTGCAACCATTGAGTAGACCATCGCACTGTAACCGAATAGACGTTTACGTGAGAATGTACTAATGATTTCAGAGAAAATACCGAATGCCGGTAAAATAACGATATATACTTCAGGGTGACCCCATACCCAGAATAGGTTGGCCCATAACATTGGCATACCGCCGCTCGCCATCGTAAAGAAGTGAGCATCGAATAGACGGTCAAATGTCATTAATGCAAGAGCAACTGTTAATACTGGGAAAGCGAAAATAATGATAACTGTTGTAATTAAGATTGACCAAGTAAACATGGGCATTCTCATTAAAGTCATACCAGGTGTACGCATTTTTAAGATAGTAACAAGGAAGTTAATACCGGTCATTAGCGTACCGAGACCTGAAATCTGTAATGCAATTGCGTAGTAGTTATTTCCTACACCAGAAGTAAACTCTGTACCTGCCATTGGGAAGTAAGAAGTCCACCCAGCGTCTGGAGAACCACCGATTACGAAAGCGATGTTGAATAACATTGCTCCGACAAAGAATAACCAGAAACTTAAAGCATTTAAGAACGGATATGCAACGTCACGAGCACCAATTTGTAATGGTACTACAAGGTTCATTAATCCCATAACGAATGGCATCGCCATGAAAAGAATCATAACTGTACCATGTGTTGTGAAGATTCCGTTATAGTGTTCAGCATTTAAATAAGTTGTTTCTGGGAATGTTAACTGTGCACGGATCATTAAACCGTCCATACCACCACGGAATAACATGATAACCGCAGAAATAATATACATGGCCCCAATCTTTTTATGGTCAACAGTTGTTAACCATTCGTCCCAAAGCCATTTCCATTTTTTATACTTTGTTAGTACGAAAATGATTGCTAATGTCACAAGAACGATAGAAGCGTCTGCACCGTAAATAATCGGGTCACCTGTGACAAAGAATTCATCAAGCTTCACTGTGTTCACTCCAATCTGTTGGAATAATAGCTATTATTTTTTGTTTTTGTAGTAGTTGTAATCACAATATTCAAGTGATTTTGGATCTACATAACTTAAGTGGTGACTAGAGAATGTCATACGACCAACTACACCAGGTTTAACAATTTCGTTGTACTTATCTTCTGTTAGTTTAGGAGCAGTTTGTTGTACTTCTTTAACCCACTTGTCATATTTCTCTTTAGTTTTTGCTTCAACTTCGAACTCCATATGTGTGAATCCTTCACCAGAGAAGTTCGCACTACGGCCTAGGTAAGAACCAGGCTTATCAGCTTGTAAATAAAGATCCATAATCATGCCATCCATAGTGTACTTCATACCACCAAGTTCTGGTACCCAGAAAGCATTCATTGGACCGACAGAAGTCAGTTTGAATTGAATTGGTACACCAGCTGGGATGTTTAAATAGTTAACGGTTTCAATTTTTTCCTCTGGGTAACTGAATAACCATTTCCAGTTTGCAGATGTAACATAAATCTCAACTGGTTTAATATGTTTGGATTCTTCCGGAACCTCTTCCGAAGCATAAGTTGCTTTTACTGTTGGAATCGATAATGCGATAACGATAATAACAGGAACAAGCGTCCAAATAATTTCTAATAATGTGTTACCGTGTTGTTCAGGTGGCTCGTAGTCCATATTCTCTGGTTTTTCACGATAACGAATCAAGATGACTGTAAACAAGATGAATACAATTGCGATAATTAATGACATAAGCAAGAATGACCAAACAATTAAATCATACTGTGCTTTTGCAACAGGTCCTTGCGGATTTAATACTGCGAGTTTCTTATCACAGCCACCGAGGAACAGAAGTAATGATAACGGAAGAAGCGAAGCCAGCTTCCAAAACGTTTTCTTTAGTTGCACGATTGAAAATCTCCTTTCTCCTTGGATTGAAACTATGCCAATAAAACAATATAAACCTATTAATTTATAGATGGCAATAGTTTTTGTGATATTGTTAAAAAATAGACACAAATGCACACTTTTTAAGGTGAATATCATTTGTAACTTGATAACATTGTAAACCATTTTCCAGTAAAAAACGTGATTGTGGAAATTTTAAGATAAATAAAGTTATACCAAGATATCCAAGAAATAGAAAAAAACTATCCTATCATAAGAAAGGTAGCTGAATATTTTGTATATTCATTTTACTTCTTTTTTTAGATTTATTTGTTGTTCAAATGTGACAACTTTTTTATATTTTAATTGGTATAAAATGCAACAAATGATCATAAATGGAATACCGCAATAAAGAGCAATTCTCTAATCTGGAATGAAAGCTAAACTAACAAATGTAATGAAATTGAGTGAAAATGCTAAGATTGGAACTATTGGATAAAATGGTGGCGATAATTTAAATCATTTTGTTCTACTTGTTGATTCATATGTCCCTCCCCCGTTATTTTCTTGTATGTATGAACTGATGTTTATTCCGAGTTTTTAAACATTAGTGGGGGATGTGACACATATTCGGCTTATTTATTATGAAATGAATGGAGTATGTAAAAATGCGAACTATGACTAAATGCTCTAAGTGTGCTTTTTGTTAATGGTATGATATATTAATTATGTTAATTATTTTGGTTTCAGCAAAACGATTCAGAAAAGCATGTTGTTTTTTTCTTTTTATTAAAAATAATTAGATTTTTATAACAATTAAAGTGTGAACAATAATTCACAGAATCTTTCTAGCAAACTAGTAAGAAGAAAGGTACAATGATAAGAGGTATGTCTGTAAAATAATAATTAATGGAGTTTTGTTTAAAATGAAAAAGTTAAAATATCTTTTTGTTTTTGGAATTATATTTGCTGCCGCGTTTTTTATAGGGAAAGATAAAATTATACAAAAGGCGCAAGTGTTCCGTTTAGAGTTTCTATCTGAAATGAAAGAAGCGACTATGATTGAAAATGTTCCATTTATAAAGCAGTTACCAGAATTACCTCGTGGATGTGAAGTTACAAGTTTGGCTATGTTGCTACAATACAAAGGTATACAAGTAGATAAGATGCAACTTGCTAGCGAAATTCATCGTGTTCCATTTGAACAAAATGGTTTACGTGGAAATCCTTATGAGGGGTTCGTTGGAAATATTTATACGAAGGCAAAGCCAGGATATGGTGTATATAATCAACCCATTTTTAATTTAGCAGAAAAATATGCTCCTGAAAAAGTAGTTAATTTAACAGGTAGAGACGTGCAAGATATGTATAAAGTAGTTAGTTCCGGTTCGCCAGTATGGGTCATTATTAATACAACGTTTAAGCCACTAGCCGAGAGTAGTTTTGAAACATGGAATACAAGCTCTGGCGAAGTGAAAATTACATATTATGAACATAGTGTAGTAATAGTTGGCTATGATCAAAACTTTATATATGTAAATGATCCACTTAAAAATAATCCACGTTTTGCTGTTCCGCGTGCAGAGTTTGAGAAAGCTTGGGAGCAAATGGGGAAACAAGCGATTACTATTTTATAATAATGAAAAGTCATCTTTTTGATGGCTTTTTATTTTTAATTTACTATAATAGAAAATTCAGAAAATTCTTTCAAAAATAAACAATTCACGTTATAATAACATTTAACTTGGTGAAGAAGGGGCGAAGGAAAATGGATGTTGCAAAGGAACTGGTTTTATCGAAAAATCAATTAATTGAGTGGAGAAGGCATTTTCATAAGTATCCAGAGCTATCTTTTCAAGAAGAAAAAACGTCACAGTTTGTATTTGATATACTTCGAAAAATCCCATATTTAGAAGTTTCCAGACCTACTAAATATAGTGTAATGGCAAGGTTAATTGGTAAGCAACCTGGTAAAACTATCGCGGTTCGTGCTGACATGGATGCTCTTCCTATTCATGAAGAAAATGAGTTTGATTTTATTTCTACATATCCAGGTGTGATGCATGCATGTGGCCATGATGGACATATAGCGATATTACTTGGGGTCGTACATAAATTAGTAGAAAAAAGAGAGAAGATTAAAGGAGAGATTCGCTTTCTCTTCCAACATGCAGAAGAAAACTTTCCTGGCGGTGCAGAGGAAATGGTTGCAGCGGGTGTAATGGAAGGTGTGGATTATATTATTGGTGCTCACCTTTGGGCATCGTTACAGGTTGGTAAAATAGGTGTAATTTATGGTGCTGCAATGGCTGCCCCGGATGTTTTTAAAATTACGATAGAAGGAAAAGGTGGACATGCTGGAATCCCTCATGAAACGGTTGATAGTATCGCAATCGGTACACAAGTTGTTTCGCAACTTCAGCAAATTGTATCTCGCCTCACGAATCCGTTAGATTCTCTTGTAGTATCTGTTACGCAATTTCATGCTGGGACAACCCATAATGTGATTCCAGAACAAGCGGAGATTGAAGGGACAGTGCGGAGTTTAAGACATGAGTTGCGAGAAGAAACAGAGAAAAGGATTGAACGGATTGTGAAGCATGTGACGGAATCTTACGGAGCGAAATATACATTTTCTTATGAATATGGATATCGACCAGTAGTAAATGATTATGAAGTTACAGAGATTATTGAGCAAACTGCATTACAGCTTTATGGAAGGGAACGAGTTACTCGTTTACAACCGACGATGGCTGGGGAAGATTTTTCAGCGTTTTTACAAAAGGCGCCAGGGACATTCTTTTTTATCGGTGCAGGAAATAAAGAGAAAGGAATTATATATCCTCACCATCATCCTCGTTTTACGATTGATGAAGATGCATTACCGATTGGAGTGGAAGTCTTTGTATCGTCTATTATGAATTTTATAAGTAAAGGAGAATGAGATGAAGAAAATACACGTATTAGCGCTTATTCCAGTTTTTTGTTTAGTTGTTGGACCTGTATTTGCTAATTCAGTTACTCCTTACGTATTAGGGATGCCATTTTTATTATTTTGGGTATTATTATCGGTGCTCATTACGTCTCTTTGTATGGGGCTTGTGTACGTATTTGATCCTGCTAATAAGGGGGATGTAAAATGATCGCCTTACTTATCATTATTTTATTTTTGTTTCTCGCACTATTTTTAGGAATTCGGGCACAACATGGAAAAGATATGAATTTAGAGCAATGGTCAGTTGGAGGAAGAGGCTTTGGCACTATTTTTGTTTTTCTTCTTATGGCAGGTGAAATTTATACGACGTTCACATTTTTAGGCGGAAGTGGATGGGCGTATAGTAAAGGAGCACCTACTTTCTATATTTTAGGTTATGGTGCACTAGCTTATATTTTATCTTACTTTTTATTGCCGCCAGTTTGGAAGTATGCGAAAGAGCATAATCTTGTCTCGCAGCCAGATTTTTTTGTGAAGAAATATAAGAGTCAGACGCTTGGCATTATCGTTTCTGTCATTGGGGTTATTTCAATTATCCCATACCTTGTTTTACAGTTAAAAGGATTAGGTATTATCGTTTCGGAAGCATCTTACGGCAGGGTATCACCAGTTATTGCAGTGTGGATTGGTGCGATTGTTATAACGATATATGTAATGGTTTCAGGCATACACGGCTCTGCTTGGACAGCCGCTTTGAAGGATATTATGATACTGTTTATCGTTATGTTTTTAGGTATATATTTACCATATCATTATTACGGAGGTTTTCAGCCGATGTTTGAAGCTGTAGAAGCAGCAAAACCAGGATTTCTATCTTTACCTGATGAAGGAATGAGCATTTCTTGGTTTGTTTCTACTATTGTATTAACAGCTCTCGGTTTCTATATGTGGCCCCATACATTCGCTTCTGCTTTCTCTGCAAAAAATGAAAAAGTATTTCGTAAAAATGCGGCAATTATGCCATTGTATTCTTTAGTTTTACTTTTCGTGTTCTTTGCAGGGTTTGCAGCTATACTGCAAGTTCCAGGGTTAAAGGGAGGGGATGTAGACCTTTCGTTATTCCGTCTCGCTCTTCAAACATTTGATCCATGGTTTATTGGTATTATTGGTAGTGCAGGAGTATTAACAGCATTAGTTCCGGGTTCCATGCTTGTTATGGCGGCATCTACTTTATTAGCAAAAAATATTTACCGAACAATGGTCCCATCTGCTTCAGATAGACAAGTTGCTAAAGCGGCAAAATTATTTGTTCCTGTAGTAACGCTTGTAGCTGTTTTGTTCACTTTTAAAGGTGGAGAAACGATAGGGGCTCTTCTTTTAATGGGATATAGTATAGTGACACAACTTTTCCCTGCGCTTGTATGTAGTTTGTTTCCACGTCAAGTTATTACGAAGCAAGGGGCAATTGCAGGAATGGGGATTGGATTGTTAGTGGTCGCATATATTACTTTATCTGGTTCAACTATAGCTACAATGTTTCCAGGTTTCCCTCAATATATAAAAGATTTAAATGTAGGTATAGTCGCATTGTTAATGAATATGATTGTGATGTTTATCGTTAGCGGGTTCACGAGAAATGTGTCTATAAAGACAGACAGTATAATAGTAGAAAAGTAATCCGTGTGCTAGAGCTATCTTTGAAAAGAGATAGCTCTTTTTTGTATATATTTTCTTCTATTAGCGGAATCTAACTAAAAACTTGTTGAAAAGGAAGTTAGGTGGGGGAATTGTTAGAGTTAAAAGGTAACTTATTTGAAGTTATGAAAGAAATTAGGGATGAATTAGGTTCGCCTAATGATTTAACAATTAGGGAAGTTGCCCTTGCGGGTAGTTTTACACGCTGTGCGGTTATTTTTTTATGTGGGTTAACAGATAAGGATAATGTTTATAAATATGTAGTTCGTACACTTCAATATGAAGAAGTACAAAAAGAAGAAGCTGTTGTTCAAACATTATTGGATCGTTTTATTTCTATTGCAGAAGTCGGTATGAAGACAACGTTTCCAGACATTATAAATGCAATTTTAGCAGGAGACACAGTTATATTAATTGATAATATTCAAACCGCTATTGTCATTAATAGCCGAGCATGGGAAAAAAGAAGTCTAGAATCTCCAGTAACAGAAGATTTAATACGTGGACCAAGAATTGGATTGAATGAAGATATTAACGTAAATAAGATGTTAATTCGCCGCAGCTTACGTGATCCGAAGTTACGGTTTCGATCCTATATTATGGGGAAGCGATCGCAAAAAGAAGTAACTTTAGTCTATATAGAGGATATTATTAACCCTTATATTGTAGACGAATTAGATCGACGGCTTCAATCAATAGTGGCAGACGTTATTCTTGAGACAGGAACGATTGAGCAATTAATTCAAGATAATAATTTATCACCATTCCCGCAATTTTTGAATACAGAAAGACCTGATAATATAGTGGCTGCGCTAGCGAAAGGAAAAGCGGCCATTTTAGTGGACGGATCACCATTTGCTCTTATCGCTCCACTAGTGTTTGTTGATATTTTTCAATCTGTAGAAGATCATTATGAGCGCTGGGTAATTGGTACGTTATTAAGAATTTTACGTATGGGATCAGGTATTGCTGCTGTTTTACTACCTGCCACGTACGTAGCGCTTGTTTCGTATCATCAAGGGCTTATTCCCTCTAAATTAGCTTATTCTATTGCGGGAGCGAGAGAAGGGGTACCATTTCCGGCATATATAGAAACGTTAATGATGGCATTAACGATGGAGTTAATACGAGAAGCGGGAATTAGGTTGCCAAAACCCATGGGGCAAACAATTGGGATTGTAGGTGGTCTTGTAATTGGAGAAGCTGCGGTGAACGCAGGGATTGTAAATCCGTTTTTAGTAATTATTATTGCAGTTACTGCAATTGCTACATTTTCACTGCCTGTATATAGCATTACGATTACGTTTCGGATTTTACTTTTTGTCTTTGTTTTAGCGGCGACTGCTTTTGGACTATATGGAATTATTTTAGCTCTTATTGCACTTGCGATTCATATTACGAATTTAAAGAGTGTTGGGGTGCCATATACAACGCCTATTGCTCCTGCATTTTATAAAGATTGGGAAGAAGAAATGATCCGCTTGCCAAAATCAATGTTGAAAGAAAGACCAGAGTACTTACAAACGAAAGATTCTACAATACGTCCAAAGGAGCGAGAGTAATTGAAACCATTTGAATATGGGGATGAAGAGATTGGATCTCGGGAACTTGGTTTTGCGGTATCGTCAACAATTATCGGTATAGGTGCATTATCTATGCCACGAGATATTGCTACGCAAACCTTATTTTCGGACGGTTGGATTATTTTGCTTTTGGGTGGATTAGTCTGTGCGGTTTTAGGGTGGTTTGTAACGAGGGTAGCTATTTTATTCCCAAAACAAAACTTTGTTCAATATACGAGTGCACATTTGACGAAGCCTGTTGCATACACAATTAGTAGCATTTTAGTATTAACGTTTGCTGCTTTGACAGCATATGAATCGCGAATGATTGCAATTATTTCACAAACGTATTTATTTAGTGATACACCAGTGCAACTATTGTCTTTCTTTTTCCTATTAGTTGTTATTTATGGAATAGCAGGATCGAGAGCGGCTTTATTAAGGCTAAACGTTTTGTTTTTACCTATAGTTTTAATTGCGATAGTGCTGCTTTCTTTATTGAATATAAATTTAATGGAAATAAATAATTTACTACCAGCTTTTCAAACGGACGTCAGTCAATATGCTGTAGGAGTTAAAAACTCTATTTTCACATTTATCGGATTTGAGGTAGCTCTGTTTTATGCTGTGATGTTGAACGATAAGTCAGTGAAAAAGGCACCGATGGCAGTTGCAAAAGCGGTGATGGTAAACGTGTTGTCATACATTTTAATTTATGTAACTTGTATTAGTGTTTTTACATATATGACAACACGTGGATTGACATATCCAACAATTGAACTAGGGAAAGAAATTGAAATTGGTGGGGGGTTTTTAGAAAGGTTTGATGCGATTTTTTTTACTACTTGGATTATTACTATTTATAACACTACAGCAATGTATTATGACGTCGCATCTTTATTGTTTTGTGCTATGTTTCCGAAAGTGAAGAAACATATTTTTATTTTCGTAAGTGCCCCGATTATTTTTATGGTGAATATGATACCTAGTAGTTTGAATGACTTGTCAAATTACGGAACTTATTTAGCTTGGATAGATATGGGCTTTGTTGTGTTAGCACCTTTGTTAGTTTTTATTGTATATAAAATAAAAAGAAGGAATGGTAGAAATGAAACACCTTCTTAAAATCATAATGCTTATAGTTTTAGTTGGATCTATAAGTGGGTGCTCTGAGTTAGAAGAAATAGAAGAAAGAGGATTTGTAGTAGGTGCAGCCTATGATATTGTGAAAAAAAAGAAAGCGAATCCAATTATGAAAGGGACGTATCAGATGGTACTCCCCAGTAAATTGTCGCAACAAGGTGGGCAAGGTGGTGGAGATAGCGAAAATTATATTAATGTGAGTGCGAAGGCAGATAGTGTCTTTGAGCAAATACGAATTATTGCCAAAAAAATTAGTCGCTCACTATTCTTTCCGCACATACAAGTGATAATTTTTTCTAAAGATTTATTATCGAATCCATATGTTTTACAAAATACGTTAGATGTATATATTCGTGATCATGAGATGAGAAGAAATATACGTTTGTTCGTTTCTAAGAAAAATGCAGAAGCTATTTTGAAGCAGAGCGCTAAGCCTGAAAATTTACCGGCGCAGTATATTGATATGTTAGCTGAACATCCTCCGAAAAATGCTCAAATGATTGAGGCTGCAAGAATTGGTGAAGTTCAGGAAAAGATGATTTCCAACCGAAGCTTCGTATTACCTATTCTTGAATTAACAAGGCAAGGGGTACAAATGAACGGGGCAGCGTTGTTTCGCGGGAAGGATAATAAGTGTGTAGGTAGTTTGAATGGAGAAGAAACATTTGGAATAAATTATATAATAGGTAAGAAAATTGGAGGATTCTTTACCATTCGTAAAAAAGACCAGCTTATTACATATGAAATTCATAAAATGCGTCGAAAGATTAAAGTATCTACAGAAAATGCTACAAAACCGAAGTTCGATATTCACTTATTTTTGGAAGGAACATTGGCTGAGTTGCATTTTAGTGATCATAAACAAATTATGAACGAAAAGCGATTAAAGAAAAACATCACGGAGGAAATGGAGAAGCGCATTCAAAAATCGATTAAGCTTGTTCAAAAAAAATATAAGGTAGATGTATTAGAGTTAGGGGACGTATATAAGCGGCATAATTATAAAGAATGGAAGAAGATAGATAAGAATTGGGATCAAGGTGAAAATTACTTTAGTAATGCTGAGATTACTGTTCATGTTCATCCGACAATTGAGCATTCAGGTTCAGCTTTACCAAAAAGAGTGAAATAAGGTGATGGAAGGTGTTTACTGGATTAGGAATTAGTTGCACAATATTAATGGCAATTCTTCCGGGGACCATATACTTTATTCATAAGAAACTCACAATGTATGGGGCACAGCCTTGGAATACTGATGCACAAAAAAAGAAACCTGAATGATTTCAGGTTTCTTTCGCACAAAGCATATGTGAAGGGGGATACCTTCTATGTATGCTTTGCTTTTATACAAGCCCTAACCAATGTACCAACTGTGTAGAGAGGAATGTCACAACAATGGCGATAACGGTAGGGATTGCAAACGATAAGAATGTCCATTTTGCACTTTTTGTTTCTTTATATATGTTAACCAGTGTTGTTCCACATGGGAAATGAAGAAGTGAGAACAACATTGTGTTTAACGCTGTTAACCAAGTCCAACCATTTTCTAAGAATAGATTTTTAATTTGATTAAAATCGTCTATTTCAGTTAAAGCTCCAGTTGATAAATAAGACATTAATAAAATAGGGATAACAATTTCATTCGCTGGTAGTCCAAGAATGAATGCAGCTAAAATAAATCCATCAAGTCCTAACATTTTAGCGAACGGATCTAGGAAGTTTACAAAATACATAAGTAAGCTTGTGTCACCGATGAAAATATTAGCTAGTAACCAAGTTAATGCAGCAGCAGGGGCAGCTACAACAACAGCTCGTTTTAAAACATAGACTGATTTGTCGAGTGTCGCACGCACAATTGTATTCCAAACCTTTGGCTTACGGTACGGCGGTAACTCAAGTGTGTAGTGAGTTGGCACACCTTTTAAAGCTGTTTTTGATAGTACCCAAGAAACAGTTAATGTCATAATAACACCAATTACAACCATCCCAACTACAACGCCAGCAGTAACTAATGTTTGCATACTACCTGTATAACCAGCAGCCATAAATAATGAAGACATTAAAATTAACATAGGCCAGCGACCGTTACAAGGAACGAAGTTGTTTGTTAAGATTGCAAGCATACGTTCACGTGGTGATTCAATAATACGTGTTGACATAATAGCGGCTGCGTTACAACCAAAGCCCATTGCCATTGTTAAAGATTGTTTACCATGTGCACCGGAGCGTTTGAATAAGCGATCCATATTAAAAGCGACACGTGGTAAATATCCGTAGTTTTCTAATAGTGCGAACATAGGGAAAAAGATTGCCATAGGTGGTAACATAACGCTAATAACAGCACCGATACCACGGAATAAACCAAGTATTAAAATGCCATGTAGCCATTCGGGTGCATGTGCTGCCTGAAACCAAGATGTTAAATATCCTTCGGCCCATCCGAAACACTCAGCAATCATATCAGATGGTACGTTAGCACCTGCAATTGTAAGATAAAAAATAATAGATAAAATACCGAGCATAATTGGAAATCCCCAGATTGGAGATGTGAAAATTTTATCTAGTTTTTCAGAACGATACAATTTATCAGTATTTGTATATTGAACAGACTCTTTACATATGCTTGCAGATGTTCGATAAATATCTCCGACAATATCATCTCGTATATCTTCTTTTGAGAGTGTTTGTGCATGTTGAATAATATAGTCTAATGGAAGAGCTTTACTGGCTGAGTGAGATTCCATTCATTACGACCTCCCTTACAAGCGGTTCATTATGGTGTTTTTGAAGTGTAGTTAAGAAATTTTTATCTCCATCTAATATACGTAACGCAATCCAACGTGCTGGATACGTATCACCGAACACTTTATAAATTTGTGGTTCTAATTCCTGAATCATATTTTCGATTTTTTCACTGTAAGAAATTTTAATTGGTGTTGGAATTAATTTTTTATTTGCTACTTTAGCGATAACACTTAGCAAATGCCCAATACCTACTCGGTTACGAGCAGAAATCTTAACTACAGGTACACCGAGCGATTTTGCTAATTTCTTTTCATCAATAACGATGCCTTTTTTCTCCGCTTCATCAATTAAATTAATACAAATGACTACATTGCTTGTCATTTCCATCACTTGGAGGGCTAAATTTAAATTTCTTTCCATTGCAGTTGCATCTATAACAACTACAGTTACTTCTGGTTTTTCAAATATAATATAATCTCTTGCTACTTCTTCATCCGTAGAATTTGAATATAGTGAGTAAGTTCCAGGTAAATCTATTAATGTATATTTACTTCCGTTATGTTCATATTCTCCTTCAGCTTTTAAAACAGTTTTTCCCGTCCAGTTTCCAGTGTGTTGTTTTAAGCCTGTTAAAGTATTAAATAATGTACTTTTCCCGGTGTTCGGGTTGCCAGCTAAAGCAATACGATGTTTGCTCATCTGAAATCATCTCCTATTAATACCCCGAAAATAAGGGAACTTTCTTCCTTACGTAGTGCGATAGTTGTATTGCTTACTTGATAAGCGACCGGATCTCCAAGTGGACTGCGCTGTAATACTTTAATTGTTGCCCCAGGGATAAATCCTAAGTCTAATAAACGTCGTTTCATAGTTCCTTCTAATTGTATCTTCTCAATTTGTACAAACTCTCCTGTCTTAAATTCGGAAAGTGGTTTTGTATTAGCCGATACCATAAAAGTTACCTCATCTCTATATTGTTTGTTTAAGTTTAAAAAGTTTCCTTAGGTAAACTTTTTGCTAATAATATAGTAGACTACATTGGATGATGCTGTCAATTGGTACTTTAAAAATATTCATTTATTTTTAGAATTGTTCCAATTTATTTAGTTGTACTAAAAAATATTACTGGAATTTTGTTTAATGTAAATAAAGTAAGAGTGTAAAAATTAAAAAATACAATGGATTTGTAAATGTATTTTTAATTAAAAGGGGAAAAGAGTGAAAAACATTTACATTGAATTTACATTGTTAAGAATAAATTTACATTACAGCTTAATTCGTGTGGATTTTGTTGGGTTCTTTAACTATAAATGTTGGGATTCCTAGCTTTTAAGGGTTATTATCGTCATTTACTTAAAATTAAAAATTGCTTAACACTCACATAATATTGTTGTCCTACAATGAATTTGTGTTCGAAAGAAAATGAATTCGAAAAGTGATAATCCAAATGGGGGTACAAGACATGGTTATGAAAAAAGGTATTAAATTTTCTTTAGCGGCTTTAGTGGTGGCAGGAGCGTTAGTTGGATGTGGGAAAGCAGATGATACAGCTAGTAAAGAAACTGCTAAAGGAAGCGATAATACAAAACAAGAATTATCAGGTACGATTGCAGCAGCTGGTTCTACAGCTCTTCTACCTCTTGCGGAGGAAGCTGGAAAGAAATTCATGGAGAAAAATTCAAAAGTTTCTATTCAAGTGCAAGGTGGCGGTAGTGGAACTGGGATTAACCAAGTAGCATCGGGTGCAGTACAAATTGGTAATTCAGATGTTCCATCAGGGGATAAAATAAAAGATGATGAAAAAGCGAAAGAATTAGTAGATAACAAGGTTGCGGGTATTGCATTCGCGCTTGTCGTAAATAAAGATGTAAAAGTTGATAACTTAACAGTGCAACAAGTACAAGATATCTTCACTGGGAAAGTAACAAACTGGAAAGAGGTAGGCGGGAAAGATGAAAAAATCAACGTAATTAACCGTCCAGCTTCATCTGGTACACGTGCTACATTTGAAAAGACAGTTATGAAAGAAGCGAAAATTAATGATGGAACTGGTACAACACAAGATTCTAACGGTGCAGTAGAGCAAGCAATCAATTCTACTCCAGGTTCAGTAAGTTATTTAGCAATGTCTTACATGGTTGGCGATAAAAAAGGTGCGCTACAAACAGTGAAAATTGATGGTTCTGAACCAAAAGTTGAAAACATTTCGTCTGGTAAATATCCATTCTGGTCTTACGAGTACATGGTAACAAAAGGTGAAGCGAAAGAAGCAACGAAAGCTTACATTGATTATGTAAAAGGCAAAGACTTTGAAAAGCAAGTAGAAGATATGGGGTACATCCCAATGTCTAAATTAAATAAGTAATAAATTTTTATGGGGCTGGCTGCAAGGCCAGTCCTGTTCATTTCAATCTATGAAGTGGGGTCTGACCTGTGATGAAGGGGAAAAAACAAATTAATTACGTAAAAAGTGAATATATAGGAAGATCGCTTGTTACGTTTTGTGGTATTTTTATTGTTTTAATTACATTAGCTATTATTGCGTTTATTTGCGGTAAAGGTATTCAATCTTTTACACAAAGCGGTATCTCATTTACTGAGATGTTAACATCGACAAAATGGAATCCAAATGCTGACGAAGGAACCTTCGGGGCTTTGATTTTTATTGTAGGTTCAACGGTGGTTTCGTTAGGTGCGGTTATTATTAGTGCGCCAATTGCTATAGCTCTTGCTATATTCATGAATTTAATTTCGCCGAAGTTTGGAAATAAAGTATTGAAGCCCGTTTTAGAATTATTAGTTGGTATTCCTTCGGTTGTATACGGATTATTAGGGGTTACGATTTTAGTGCCGCTATTACGTGATTCGTTCGGGGGAGTGGGCTTTAGTCTAATTGCGGGTATTGTTGTATTAAGTATTATGATTTTACCTACTATTGCTAGTATCGCTTCTGATGCAATACGCTCCGTTCCATTTGATTATTTAGAAGCTTCTTATGGTCTAGGATCAACGAAATGGCAAGCGGTTAGCCGAGTGATTGTTCCTGCTGCGAAAAAAGGGATTTTAACAGGTGTTGTTTTAGGTTTAGCGCGTGCTTTTGGTGAAGCATTAGCAGTTCAAATGGTAATCGGGAACACAATTAAATTACCAGAAGGAATATATAGTCCGACAGCGACGTTAACTGGTATTTTGACAATGGACATGACAAATACATTAAACGGAACTGCTTGGAACAATGCGCTATGGACTTTAGCGATGATTTTACTTGTTATTTCATTCCTGTTTATTTTAGTAATTCGAGCGATTGGGCAAAGAGGTGAGCGATAATAATGAATGCAAGAACGGTAAATAAAGTTTGGACAGGTATCTTTTATGCAGTTGCAGCTTTAGTTGTAGCTCTGCTAGTATTCTTAGTGTTTGAAATTCTGCAAAAGGGATGGGGATTTTGGGATCCTAATTTCTTGTTTGGAGAACCAAGTAATACAAGAGCTGGTGGTGGGATTGGTCCACAGTTATTCAATTCCTTCTACATGCTTGTTATAACGCTTGTTATATCTATTCCTCTTGGGTTAGGTGCTGGAATATATTTAGCAGAGTACGCAAAACAAGGGCGCTTTTTAAATTTTGTTCGTTTATGTATTGAGACAATGGCGTCTTTACCTTCGATTGTTGTTGGTTTATTCGGTTTGTTAGTGTTCGTTACCATGACAGGTTGGGGATACACAGTAATGGGCGGTGCTCTTGCTTTAACAATTTTAAACTTACCAGGTTTAACACGTGTTTGTGAAAATGCGATTTCAGAAGTGCCTCATAATGTAAAAGAGGCGAGTCTTGGATTAGGTGCAACGAAATGGCAAACAATTGCTCGTATTATTATTCCATCGTCATTACCGCAAATTATTACAGGTATTATTTTAGCGGCGGGTCGTATATTTGGTGAAGCGGCAGCGTTAATTTACACAGCGGGTTTAACATCCCCGATTTTAAATTCAGCAGCGGACTTCTCAAGTCCTGCGCATCCTTTAAATCCATTTAGACCAGCTGAAACGTTAGCGGTTCACATTTGGAAGTTAAATTCTGAAGGAGTTATTCCGGATGCGAAGTTGATCGCGACAAAATCTGCAGCTGTATTAATTATTATGGTGTTACTATTCAACGTTATTTCACGCTTGGTAGCATCTATATTGCACAAACGTTTTACAGGGACGAAAAGAAAAAGTAAAACGACGAAAAAAGTAAAAGCGGCATAAATTATAAAGAGGAACTCTCTATTTATAAGTAGGGAGTTCTTTTTGTATTTTAATATAGAAGGAATGGATGTAATGATTGTTGAATTTGTAATTGATTATATAGATGAATAGGTACAGATGAGAGGAGAAGTTAATTTGTTTTTTCTACAAATGTCAGGTTTTCCTGGATCGGGAAAATCGACAGTTTCTAAGTATATAGCGAAGTTAACAGGTGCTGTAATTATAAATCATGACGTTTTGAAATCGGCATTGTTACAATCATTAGAAATGAAAGGGGTTGAATCGACAATTGTTGGAGGAGTATCATACGATGTTGAATGGGCATTGATTGATTCTTATTTAGAACAAGGGCATAGTGTTATATTGGATAGTCCATGTTTATATGAAGGGATGGTTGAAAAAGGAATGAAACTGTCTAATAAACATGGTGTGAAATATAAATATATTGAATGCTATCTTAATGATATGGAGGAGATTAATAATAGGTTACAAACACGTAAACGTATGGTTAGTCAGATTGGAAAAGTGGATTCGGAAGTAGCTTTTAAAAAATGGTTAGATGGTAGTAAAAGACCTTTAAATAGTGAATGTCTTATTGTAGATTCTGGTAAACCTCTAGAGCGATATGCTCAAAAAATGATGGATTATATCAGTAAGTAGAGAAAAAGGCGTTATCTTCGTTCTTGAAGATAATGCCTTTTTCTTTAAATATCAGGTGTTTCTGTAGAAGTGCTTATTTTTCTACGAGAGCGTCTTTTTCTCCCGATTTTATCTAATAGTTCATACATAACTGGAACGACTACTAATGTAAGAACGGTTGAGACTGCTAAACCACCGATGACAACGACGGCAAGACTTTTTGATACCATGCTTCCTGCTTGCGATTGACCAAATAGGAGAGGAAGCATAGCGACGATTGTCGTTATAGCTGTCATAATAATTGGACGTAATCTAGTGGAACCCGCTTCTAGTAAGGCTTCTCTTGTTTCCATGCCGTGTTCCCGATTTTGTTGCACTCTTTCTATTAATACAATAGCGTTTGTAACGACAATCCCGATTAACATTAATGCGCCGATTAAGGAATTTACATCAACAGGTGTTCCTGAAATGATTAACCCTAAAATACCGCCAACAGCAGCTAATGGCAAGGAGAACAAAATTGCAAAAGGAGCGCGCGCCTGTCCGAAGGTGATAACCATAATTAAATATACAATCCCGATTGCAATCCCCATAATTTTGAATAAATCTGTGAAGTTCTCTTGCATAGATTCAGTTGCACCTGCAATAGTTACTTTTGCGCCGCTAGGTAAATCTAAGTTAGCTATCGTTTCATTTACTTCTGCACTTACTTTACTTAAATCTTCATTTGAGGCCTCGGCAGTAATTTGAATCGTTTCTTTTCCGTCTTTATGGAAGACTTCTGTTTGAAGTTGCTTTTCTGAAATAGTTGCAATGTCTTTTAAAGGAATTGGTCCATTGATAGGTGATAGTATGCTTGTGTTTAAAATGTCTTCTTGTTTAGTAATGTTTTCTTTTTTGTGTTCTATTATAATAGTTGTTTTTTCATTATTGATTGAAACTTCACCAATAGGTGATTTCTTCATAAGGAGTGCTACTTGTTGTGCTGCTAATTCTGGTGTTAAGCCTAGTTGTTCGGCCTTTGTTTGATCAACATGGATTTGCCATTCTTTCTTAGAGTCTTCTAAATTTGTTTTTACTTTAGAGAGAGCAGTCATATCTTTTAGTTTTGTTTCGACGATAGTAGCAGCCTCTTTTAAATTCGTTTCGTTAGTAGCTGTTACGTTGAATTGCAAATTGTTGCCACCACCAGAGCTTGAATAACTCGTTTTTATATAATCTAGTTCAGCAGGCTCAAAAGCTTTATGTTCTTTCTTTAACTCTTTAATATATTGATCAATATCAGAGCCTTTCTTGAAGACTACAAATATACTGGCAAGATTATTTTTTGTCGTTTGCCCCCATTGTGCATCTTCTGCGCTAGATCCCATTCGTAAAATAACATCCGTTACATCCGAATTAGAAAGTAATTTCTTTTCGAAATCGAAGGCTTTTTGTTTTTGCGTTTCAGGAGCGTAATCAGCTGGGAAAGTCATATTAATAGATAACATTGTGTCGTCTTCAGATTTTATGTTCGCTTTCGGTAGTAATACATAGGCTGCAATCGATCCTGCGAATAATAAAAAAGCAGTAAGTAGAATAATGAATTTATGCGAAAGAGCCCACTTTAATGTAGCGACATATCGTGGTGAAGAACTTGGCTTTTTGTGCTTTGTTTTTTTGAGTAGTAAAAAAGCCATAAGTGGAACAACTGTTAGTGCAACGATTAAGGATGATAGTATAGAATATACAACTGCTAATACCATAGGTAACATTAATTTTCCGATTACTCCTGATACGAGGCCAATAGGTAAGAAAACAGCGACTGTTGTTAAAGTAGAAGAAGTAATTGCGACGGCGACCTCTTTCGTTGCATCAAGAATAATATCTTTAGAGAAAGATTCTTTTTGTAAACGACGGAAAATATTCTCGATGACAACGATACTATCATCAACGAGACGTCCAACTGCAACTGCTAAACCACCAAGCGTTAAGGTGTTAAGTGTGATGTTAGATTGGTGTAGTAAAAAGAGTGTTAATAAAATAGATAATGGAATACTGACAACGGCGATGAGTGTCGTTCGGAAGTTACGCAAAAAGATTAAGATAATTAGAGTTGCAGCAATTGCTCCAAGAATTACTTCTTTGCCCATGCTAGTAACAGCATTTTCAACTTGCTCATGAGTTGAGGCTAAAAGTTTAATAGAAAACTGATCTTTATATTGTTTACTTATATCTTTGATTTTCTTATCGATTTCCTTTCCGATTGTAACTGCATTTTTACTTGGCTCTTTCATGATGATCAATCCGGTTCCTTCTTCTCCGTTTATATGCGAGATTGTATCGTAGTGTTGTTTAAGTTCGATTTGAGCCACATCTTGCAATTTTACTTGAGGTGCAACGGTTATGTTTTTAATATCATCTACATTTTTTATATCCCCAATGACACGAAGGTTATATTCTTCTTTATTAACGGTAATTGCTCCAGCTGGAGTGGAAGTTTCTTTTCCTTGTAAAACTTTTAATATTTGTTCTGTTGTTACGTTTTTATCTTTTAATTGGTTTGGGTCTAGTATGATAGATAATTCAGAGGCTGATTTTCCGAAAAACATAACGTTGGCAACACCATCAATGTTTTCGAGTTGTGGTACGATTTCTTTTTCGATTTGTTTTTCATCTGCTTTTGAAAATCCATTTTGCTTCTGGATAGCAATTTGAGCGAGTGGAATCATAGAAGTATTTAATTGGCTAACTATGGGTTTCGTTGCATCTTTAGGTAATTTAATTGTGTTAATGGCCTTTTCAACCTCGCGTGCCGCGTCTTTCATGTTTGCTTTGGATGTATACGCGATATCGATACGTGATAATCCCTCGTGCGTAGAAGAGGTGATGCTGTCGATGTGTTCTAAATTGCGAAATTGTTTTTCGAGGGGATCAGTTACTTCTTTTGTCATCGCTTCAGCATCGAGTCCTTGAGATAAGGTTGTGACAGTGACTGCTGGATTATCGATGCTTGGTAAAAATTCCATAGGTAATTTAGATCCGGAATAAACGCCAAGTACGGAAATGAGAAAAACCATGATGATAACAGCGGCGCGGTTTTTTAATGAAAACTTTGTTAACCTATCCATAAAGTAATTCCTCCATTGGTTTATTTATAGTTGAGTACGTCCTTTCTTACTATATAACAAAAAATGGATATCTTTCATTAATTAAATGTAAAAAAATTCTAACAATAATCTTAAGTTAATGTTTTTGTTGGAATTTCGTTATTTATTCCGCTATTCGCCGAGCGATAAGATTATTACCTAATCGAGCTGTCTGTAAACAACCGATTCGTTCAATTAATAGTTTGTGTGGAGGAACAAAACTAAAAATCGGCATGTTTGCTTTATGTAGGAAGTGGTGAATCTATTTTTTAAAAGGTTGGATTGATTTGTTTTGTATATTGTTAGTCTATAGAGAAGTAAATGATCAAGGCTTTAATATAGAAGAGAATGAAAAGCTAGGAAGGGGTTATGAAATACAGTTTGGTTAACTAGAGTGTATTGGTATGCAATTTAAATAGCTGTTTTCCATAGATGGGATGAGGTGTCTCTATATAGAAGAAAGTAGGATGGATATTTTTTTGTTTTTTTTTAAAAAAACACTTGTTATTTAAAAATCATGATGGTATATTAATAAACGTCGCTGATGCGGAAACGCAGAAAACGACAAAAAAGAAATTTTAAAACTTAGTTGACATCAAAAAACGAAGATGTTAATATGATGAAGTCGCTTCTGGAGCGGCAGACAAGTTCTTTGAAAACTGAACGAAACAAACAACGTGAAACGTCAATTTTTATTTTTAGATGCTAGACAAACTAACTTTATTGGAGAGTTTGATCCTGGCTCAGGATGAACGCTGGCGGCGTGCCTAATACATGCAAGTCGAGCGAATGGATTGAGAGCTTGCTCTCGAGAAGTTAGCGGCGGACGGGTGAGTAACACGTGGGTAACCTGCCCATAAGACTGGGATAACTCCGGGAAACCGGGGCTAATACCGGATAATATTTTGAACTGCATGGTTCGAAATTGAAAGGCGGCTTCGGCTGTCACTTATGGATGGACCCGCGTCGCATTAGCTAGTTGGTGAGGTAACGGCTCACCAAGGCAACGATGCGTAGCCGACCTGAGAGGGTGATCGGCCACACTGGGACTGAGACACGGCCCAGACTCCTACGGGAGGCAGCAGTAGGGAATCTTCCGCAATGGACGAAAGTCTGACGGAGCAACGCCGCGTGAGTGATGAAGGCTTTCGGGTCGTAAAACTCTGTTGTTA